>NZ_OMPF01000004.1:0-220737 GCF_900312735.1 Aquimarina sp. AU119
GCACCAGTTGGTCCTTGTGCTCCGGTTGCTCCAGTGGCACCTGTTGGTCCTTGTGCACCAGTTGCTCCAGTGGCACCTGTTGGTCCTTGTGCACCAGTTGCTCCAGTGGCACCTGTCGGTCCTTGTGCTCCAGTAGCACCTGTATTACCAGTTGGTCCTTGCGCTCCAGTTGCTCCAGTAGCACCTGTAGGTCCTTGCGCACCTGTATTTCCTGTTGGTCCTTGCGCTCCAGTTGCTCCAGTGGCACCTGTTGGTCCTTGCGCTCCGGTTGCTCCAGTAGCACCTGTCGGTCCTTGCACACCAGTTGCTCCAGTAGCACCAGTTGGTCCTTGTGCTCCTGTTGCTCCAGTGGCACCTGTCGGTCCTTGTGCTCCGGTTGCTCCAGTGGTACCTGTCGGTCCTTGTGCACCAGTTGCTCCAGTAGCACCAGTTGGTCCTTGTGCTCCAGTAGCACCTGTATTACCAGTTGGTCCTTGTGCACCAGTTGCTCCAGTGGCACCTGTTGGTCCTTGTGCTCCGGTTGCTCCAGTAGCACCTGTTGGTCCTTGCGCACCTGTATTTCCTGTTGGTCCTTGTGCTCCAGTAGCACCAGTTGGTCCCAGTGCACCGGTTGCTCCAGTAGCACCTGTCGGTCCTTGCGCACCTGTATTTCCTGTTGGTCCTTGTGCACCAGTTGCTCCAGTGGCACCTGTTGGTCCTTGTGCACCAGTTGCTCCAGTAGCACCTGTCGGTCCTTGTGCACCAGTTGCTCCAGTGGCACCTGTTGGTCCTTGCGCACCTGTATTTCCTGTTGGTCCTTGCGCTCCGGTTGCTCCAGTAGCACCTGTCGGTCCTTGCGCACCTGTATTTCCTGTTGGTCCTTGTGCACCAGTTGCTCCAGTAGCACCTGTCGGTCCTTGCGCACCTGTATTTCCTGTTGGTCCTTGCGCTCCAGTTGCTCCAGTGGCACCTGTTGGTCCTTGTGCACCTGTATTTCCTGTTGGTCCTTGCGCTCCGGTTGCTCCAGTAGCACCTGTCGGTCCTTGAGCACCTGTATTTCCTGTCGGTCCTTGTGCACCAGTTGCTCCAGTGGCACCTGTTGGTCCTTGCGCTCCTGTATTTCCTGTAGGTCCTTGCGCTCCTGTTGCTCCAGTCGCACCTGTTGGTCCTTGTGCTCCGGTTGCTCCAGTAGCACCTGTATTTCCTGTCGGTCCTTGTGCACCAGTTGCTCCAGTGGCACCTGTTGGTCCTTGTGCTCCAGTAGCACCTGTATTTCCTGTTGGTCCTTGCGCTCCAGTTGCTCCAGTAGCACCAGTTGGTCCTTGTGCACCAGTTGCTCCAGTAGCACCTGTTGGTCCTTGCGCACCTGTATTTCCTGTTGGTCCTTGCGCTCCGGTTGCTCCAGTAGCACCAGTTGGTCCTTGTGCACCGGTTGCTCCAGTAGCACCTGTCGGTCCTTGCGCACCTGTATTTCCTGTTGGTCCTTGCGCTCCGGTTGCTCCAGTAGCACCAGTTGGTCCTTGTGCACCGGTTGCTCCAGTAGCACCTGTCGGCCCTTGCGCACCTGTGTTTCCTGTTGGTCCTTGCGCTCCGGTTGCTCCAGTAGCACCAGTTGGTCCCTGTGCACCGGTTGCTCCAGTGGCACCTGTTGGTCCTTGTGCACCAGTTGCTCCAGTAGCACCTGTCGGTCCTTGCGCACCTGTATTTCCTGTTGGTCCTTGCGCACCGGTTGCTCCAGTAGCACCTGTCGGCCCTTGCGCACCTGTATTTCCTGTTGGTCCTTGTGCTCCAGTTGCTCCAGTGGCACCTGTTGGTCCTTGTGCACCAGTTGCTCCAGTAGCACCTGTCGGCCCTTGCGCACCTGTGTTTCCTGTTGGTCCTTGTGCACCTGTATTTCCTGTTGGTCCTTGCGCTCCGGTTGCTCCAGTAGCACCAGTTGGTCCCTGTGCACCGGTTGCTCCAGTAGCACCTGTCGGTCCTTGCGCACCTGTATTTCCTGTTGGTCCTTGTGCTCCAGTGGCACCTGTTGGTCCCTGTGCACCGGTTGCTCCAGTAGCACCTGTCGGCCCTTGCGCACCTGTATTTCCTGTTGGTCCTTGCGCTCCGGTTGCTCCAGTAGCACCAGTTGGTCCTTGTGCACCGGTTGCTCCAGTAGCACCTGTCGGTCCTTGCGCACCTGTATTTCCTGTTGGTCCTTGTGCTCCAGTTGCTCCAGTGGCACCTGTTGGTCCTTGTGCACCAGTTGCTCCAGTAGCACCTGTCGGTCCTTGCGCACCTGTATTACCTGTCGGTCCTTGCGCACCTGTATTTCCTGTTGGTCCTTGTGCTCCAGTAGCACCTGTCGGCCCTTGCGCACCTGTATTTCCTGTCGGTCCTTGCGCACCTGTATTACCTGTCGGTCCTTGCGCACCTGTATTTCCTGTTGGTCCTTGTGCTCCAGTAGCACCTGTCGGTCCTTGCGCACCTGTATTTCCTGTTGGTCCTTGTGCTCCAGTGGCACCTGTTGGTCCCTGTGCACCAGTTGCTCCAGTAGCACCTGTCGGTCCTTGCGCACCTGTATTTCCTGTTGGTCCTTGCGCTCCGGTTGCTCCAGTAGCACCTGTCGGTCCTTGCGCACCTGTATTTCCTGTTGGTCCTTGTGCTCCAGTTGCTCCAGTAGCACCAGTTGGTCCCTGTGCTCCGGTTGCTCCAGTAGCACCTGTCGGCCCTTGCGCACCTGTATTTCCTGTCGGTCCTTGCGCACCTGTATTTCCTGTTGGTCCTTGCGCTCCGGTTGCTCCAGTAGCACCTGTCGGTCCTTGCGCACCTGTATTTCCTGTTGGTCCTTGTGCTCCAGTTGCTCCAGTGGCACCTGTTGGTCCTTGTGCACCTGTATTTCCTGTTGGTCCTTGTGCTCCAGTAGCACCAGTTGGTCCCTGTGCACCGGTTGCTCCAGTGGCACCTGTCGGTCCTTGCGCACCTGTATTTCCTGTTGGTCCTTGCGCTCCGGTTGCTCCAGTTGGTCCTTGCGCACCTGTATTACCTGTTGGTCCTTGCGCTCCGGTTGCTCCAGTTGGTCCTTGCGCACCTGTATTACCTGTTGGTCCTTGTGCTCCGGTTGCTCCAGTTGGCCCTTGTGCACCTGTATTTCCTGTCGGCCCTTGCGCACCTGTATTACCTGTTGGTCCTTGCGCTCCGGTTGCTCCAGTAGCACCAGTTGCTCCAGTAGCACCTGTCGGTCCTTGCGCACCTGTATTACCTGTTGGTCCTTGTGCTCCGGTTGCTCCAGTTGGCCCTTGTGCACCTGTATTTCCTGTTGGTCCTTGTGCACCGGTTGCTCCAGTGGCACCTGTCGGTCCTTGCACACCTGTATTTCCTGTAGGTCCTTGCGCACCAGTTGCTCCAGTTGGTCCCTGTGGTCCAGCTGATAGCAGAGAAGATAGGTCGACGAATCCGCCGTCCTCAAGGGTTAATATGTTTGTTGTTGAATTGAAAGATAATCGTTGATTATCATTGCCTGAACAAAGACTGCTCCAACTATCATTATTATATTGAAAAATACAATTATCAGTGGTGTTGTATACTAATGCTCCGTTGAAAGGAGTAATAGCATTCATTTGCGATGTAGTAACTCTGGTAAGTACAAATGCTTTATCTGCACTTTCTAATTCTAAAATAGAAAATGCATCGATTTGGTTAGGGTTGTCTCCAACCTTAACTTGCGCTTGTGCAGTTACTAAAGATAAAAATAAGATTATCAGGGGTAATTTTATCTTCATATTTTGGTTTTATTTGAGGCTTATAACTTATTCTATATATGGGTTTACCATAGTTTTTTAATATTTACAGAATCCACGAATTAGATTCTAATATAAATATAATTTGATAAACTATTAAAATTCAATTAACTAAGCAAATATACAATTTTTTCGATAAAAAACAATTTTTACCGATAAAACACACGTTTGTTAAGTTATAACCTTTGATTTTTGTTAAAAAATGAATTATTTATTTTAAAAAAAGTATTTAGTTTTTTTTTTCAAAGAAATCTAATACATTTGCCATCGCAAAAGCGGGAGTAGCTCAGTTGGTAGAGCGTCAGCCTTCCAAGCTGAATGTCGCCGGTTCGAACCCGGTCTCCCGCTCGAAAGCCTCACTTAATAGTGAGGCTTTTTTATTTTTATCATATATCTTATCTAGTAATTAATTGGAAAAAAGGGAATTAATGTATTTTGAGCTTTGATGTTTTATTAAAGTATCTATTGCTATAAATTTGTAATTGATTTCGTTTTTATAATTAGAAAGAAGTAGGAGGTGGTTATTCTTATTCATAAACCAAAAGCCATTCCCTAAGAAAATTACTCCATTCTTATCTACATATTCAAATTTTGAAGCTTTTGCTCCCAGATCACCTCCAATCCAAATGATGTTTTTACCAGATTTTTTGATCTGTAATAGTTTTGGATATATTTCGGATTGAAAATTATTTGAATTATGACAGTAATCGCAAATTCCTTTAGGGCCATTACAGACCTGATTAATTTGACTGTCCATTATAGGGTGTTGATCCATAAAAATTAATTTATGAGAAAGGATGACAACATTTTTGGTCCGTAAAGTATTTAAGATATTAAAAAACTCTTTTTTTTGTTTACCAACTATAGAACTTAAACTGTCTTGAGAATTAATCGTTATAAAAGTAGTTTCATCTTTTACATAATAATGAAACTTATTTTTGTTTGTGAATCTCTTAAAATTTTCATTTGATGTATTGTCATGATTGCCAATACTCCACAACGTATTTTTATTTCTTAAGTCAAAGACTTTATCGAGGTGATGTATTATTGAATCTTTAAATGTTGAAACTCCCAAGTCTCCACCTAATAATGTCATATCGTATAGATTCATATTTATATCATAGATTTTCTTAAATATACTGTCATTTGTTTGTAATCTAGTATGTGACAAGTAAATGTAATTTGATCGGGAATTAAGAATTCCTTTTTTTGGGGCAGCACATGTGATGGTAAAAAAAATACATACTAAAGACAAGATGATGGTCAAAAGACATATTTTGGACTTAACTGGTTCGAAAGACCTTTTATTTTTCATAAGTTAAGAATGAATTATCTCAATACCTCTTACGTATTTTGAGTTTTTAGATAATCGAGAGTTAATTTGTTGAGTTATAGCCCTAGATTCATTATCGTATTCCTTATTGTATTTGAGTTCTAAAATAATCTCATTATCAATCAAATGGTAATCATTATAATTATTGGGATTAAAAAAAATCATATTAAAATCCAAAGTAATCCTAAACTTTTCACAAGAGGAAAGAAAATATCGTCTTTCATATGAGTTGGACAGTGTTGGGAATAGACTATGAAGCTTAAAAATCAATTCTTCGTTTTTTGTTTCTTTTAATGCTTCTATGATTTGGGAATTGATCTGATCTATACTTAATGATTCTATATTACTTTCAAAAGAAGGCATTTTAAGAGAAAACTTATCTCCAACTTCTCCAATTTTCTTTTTTATTTCGATGATTGGTGATTTTATTATTGAAGGAGTACTATTGTACCACCGGAGTCTATATTTTTCTCTTATCCCATCTCCAGAAACGTTCTGTTTATAGAATGTATAATTATTATCATCAAAATATATATTATTGACAGCTCTTTTTGAGTAGATTTCTTCAAAACAAAAATTGTTTGTATAAACAATAGTTTGTATTAGATCATTTAGGTCTATATTTTGAAATATAAATTTTCTTTCATATCTCAGATTGTGAAAGAGTGGTTTATGAAAATTTTCACTTACTGCTTTTTCCATATTTTTTACCATACATTTGATCTATTACTTTATTAGATACCGTTTTGACCGGGGCTTTATCTATTAAAAGCTGAGAACCGTTTTCAACAAGGTAGTCTAATTCATTGTTCTTTAATGTTAACATTGAAATATCAATTGATCCTGTTCCATATTCTGATTTTTTTTGAAAAGATGATAATCCTAATTTTGTATTTGATACGTTAACATTTTGCAATGAAATACTCGATAAATCTTTACTTACAATACCAATTTCTCCTTCAGAAACATTGATGTTCATTCCTGTGATTGTACTTGATTCTCCAGCACTTATTGCTTTGTCGGAAGAATTGTTAATTACTATATCTTTTAAGAAAATACTTGAGCCTGATACATCAATACCATCATTTCCGTTGTTTAAAAATGAACTATTTAGAATTTTTCCTTCTACAAAATCTCCATCAAATGCATCTGATAATGTATTTTTAAAAACTGTAGAATCAATTACAAATTTGGATCTAATAATATTTAACCCATCTTCTGATCTATTATTTTGGAAAACTGAGTTAGATATTTCGACAATAGTTTCATTAAAATTTATTGCCCCAGATAGCGCCCATAACTTTGAGGTTGGATTAGAAAGGCTTGTAAAGTGACAATGGTTTAATGTTGATTTCTCTTTAGTGTTTGTAATAAAAATTCCTCCACTAGAATTATTAGATGAAAAAAATTGGATAGGAAAATCCTTTGTTCCTCTACATATGATTGGTGAATATGAAATGATGGATGCTCCATTTGTCATATTTATAGTGACTCCTTTTTCGATAAAAACTTTATGATCTTTTGGAATGATTAAGGTTTTGCTTAATGTATAGTCGCCTTTAGGTATAGTAAGTATGTTGTTTTTTATTTTTATAAACTCAAAATTAGTGTAGTTGGTAACAAATGATTTTTTATAAGTATTAATAATCTCAAGTGTTTCATCTTGATTTGATCCAAAAGGGATGATATTATTCTTTCTGGAAAAGGAAATACCTGGGAACTTATATTTTACTTTCATTTTTTTTACATCCTTAGGGTAGCGAAATCCCCCTTTTTTGTTCTTTTTTGAAACGAAGGCATTATTAAAGGCATCTTTTATATTAAAAGTAATGAGCTTCTTCTCATTTGGATAGATGATTAGGTCAGAATAAAAAGAAGAACTTAACCTTTTTCCGTCAATATGTTCTAAACTATTAATAATAACAGGAAAATTAGATAGATTGCTAATATCTACCTGTATTTCTTTTTTGTCAATATTCAATAAATTAGAAATAATTGCATCAGAAGGGTTTATTTGTTTTTTAATGAAATTACTGTTATAATCAAGAATTGAAAGATCTACTGTTGTTTTTAATTCTGTTTTTAAATTTTTAAATATTGTATTAAGGTCGTTATCGAACTTATTAATAAAATTTTTAATAAATTTTTCATTGCTAATTATTTCAAACTTTTCTAACAGTTTTTGAGTATAAACCATATCTCCTTCAGAGAAGGGATAGTTGGTAATCTGATTTATTCTTGAACCAGGATGAGAGTCAAAGCAAACAGGTTCTAGTTTATTTGTAACAGGATTAAAATAAACCCTTAGATTATGATCTATTAACCCATGTTGTCCTCCAAATAAATTTATTAACGCCACAAAGGTTGTTAATTTATCAATATCAAATACTTCTGAGATTTTTAATTTTCCTTTTTTAAGACCTTCTAATAGGTTTTTGGCAACATTAAACTGTTTTAATAATACAGGGTCAGAAAGTACTCTGGATTCATCAAAAACTTTAATAGGTAAATTTTGTGTTTCCTGTAAGTTTTTGCTCCATGAATTGACGTTCAATTTTAGGTCGTACGATTTTTTTCGATCTTCCCAGAGCAAAGATTCCTCAAAAGATAAAATAATACCTTCTCTTCTCCTGTTATTCTCTATTAATCTTTTATCAAAAGATTCTTCAATTGCCATAATTCCTAAAGGAATTGTTTGAGTATTATCTTTATCTTTAACTTCTATGTCTATATTGACAAAATCATATCGTAATCCAATTAAGTCATTATTTTTAATCACTTTTTGGAATAACCATTCCCATTCATAATTTCTAACTTTTGGGTGCTGGATAGAGAATTTACTCATTCCTCTTATAGTAGTGTTGTCATCCTCAAGAATTACTCTGAAAGACCATTTTTTTTCATCATCCAAATGGTCTGTCCAATCCCCTTTTAATCTAACTTTAGATTTTATATTTTTAGTAGTATTGTATGAAACTTTGGATGAAACGAAATCATCTTCTTTTTTTATTAAAATTTTACTTTTTAATGCTTCATTTCGTCTTGATTTTATTTTCTCAAAATTCTTTTGAGTTAAAGAGATCGTTATTTTTTCTAATGTGTTAGAAATATTCGCAGAGGATAGATTTTCAAAATTGATTCCATTTACTTGATAGGATCTTCCTTGATTACTTGAAAACCTACCTGTGTTGAAGAATTTTACTTTATTAGGCTCTAAAAATTCGGATAATGTTTTATGAAAAAAAACACCTCTGAAAACAAAATAAGTTTCAGTGTTTGTTTTTATTTTAATTGGATTGAAATCGAAGAAATCAATGTTTATGTAATTATACTTCTGTAATTTCAATAATGCCTGTTCATCTTTTGGGAAAATATGTATGAAAAAGGCGTCATTTAATTGCCTATTTGTTAAACTGTCCTTGTATACATAATATAGTTTTGGGACACCTTGATTTTCTTTATAATAAATTGAAAACTCTGGGTTGGAGTGTATTTTGTTAATACCCTTATTGATCATTTCTACTATTTCTTCTTTGTTAAGGGTAGTAGTAGGGATTTCTGTATTGTGTAAGATTTTTTGATTATCAGGTAAAGCATTCTTTTTTTGAAATATTAAACTGGCTATAAATAATGCAAAAAATACAATTGGCATTATGATTAAATCAGATTTTTTATTTTGAACCTTTTTGATATTCATAAAAAAACAAGTTTTATCCCGTCAACACTCTATATTATATTTCATTACTTAGAAATGTAACATCAATACTATTGTCTATTTTGGATAGGCTATCATGTATTGCTTTTATCTTCTCAATTGAGGATATATTTATTGAAAAATTAAAGTTGATTTCCTCATTAGCATATTTTATTCTCTTTACATCAACTTGATTAGAATGTTCAGAAACTATAGTACTAATTTGATCTGTAATTTTGGATTTATCGTCATTTTTACATTGTAGACGTATGAGTAAGTTTTGAGAAAAAGAGTTGCCTAATTTATTCTTATTAAGTAAAACCACAATTAAAACGAGTATTCCAAAACCGATAACTGTAGGTAACAATTGATTAGCTCCTAATCCTAATCCAATGGAGATAGCAATAAAGAAATAGCCTAGTTCTTCAGGTTCTTTTATGGCCGTTCGAAACCTAATAATAGAGAGCGCGCCTACCAAGCCTAAAGAAAGAGCTAGTGACGATTTTACAATTGAAATAATAATAAAAGTAGTTATGCCAACTAAAATCAGAACTTTTGATAATTGAGATCTATTGGATATTGCTGTTCCATATCGCACATAAATAATTTTCAGGAAGAAAAGTAATACTCCACAAATAAGTATATTAATTATATAATTTAGAATAGAAAAGTTTTCGTCAAAATTAAGATTTAGCTGATTAATAAGATCATTCATTCTTTTTAAATTTTACTATGCACAAGGTAAAGAAGTTTTGGGAAAAAATGTCTTTTTTATTCTTATGACCAAGACTAAAGATAAATTTAGTATGTTTATATTGTTTTAAAAATATACTCGATGAGTAAGACATTAACCATTGTAATGCCCGTTTATAATGAAGAAGAATCATTAAAAATATTTTTACCCGAGGTTATTGATCATTGTATTAATAATGAGTATTCACTTATTTTAGTTAATGATGGTTCTAAGGATAAGACTGGTGAAATTTTGAAAACACATGCTGCAACTACTTCAATACTTACAGTAATTACTCATAAAGTAAATAAGGGGTATGGAGGTGCTATTAAAAGTGGTATTGAAAAATGCATTACAGATTATGTTATAACCATAGATGCTGATGGTCAACATTATTTAAGTGATGTGGATAATCTGTTTGCAAAAATATTAGAAACAGATGCAGATTTGGTTATTGGGAGTAGAAAAGGACAAATGTCAGCTTCTGCATTTAGGAAGGTGGGTAAAGGAATTATTCGCTTTGTAGCAAAAATGTTAATGAAATTATCAGTTTATGATATCAACTCGGGAATGAAGATTTATGATACAGAATTGGTCAATAAATATCTAAAACTTACTCCGGATACAATGTCTTTTAGTGATATTATCACCTTAACTTTTGTGAGTAATCGACATTTGGTTATTGAAGAACCAATACAAATTAAGAAACGAATGGGAGGGACTAGTACTATTGGTATAAGGACAGCCTTCGAAACCATTATGGAGATTATTAATATCATTATTTTGTTTAATCCAGCAAGGATTTTCTTACCTATTTCAGCCTTTTTTTTTGTATTTGGTGTTTTTTGGGGAGCTAACTTTTTCTTTCAGGGTAAAGGTATTAGTATCGGAGCAAGTACTTTAATTCTTACCGGGTTATTGATTTTTCTTTTAGGGCTAATAGCGGAACAACTATCTGCTCTTAGAAAAAATCAATAATTTATTTCAAAACAGAAATATTTAAAAAATTAACTTTGAATATAACCAAAAATAGTCGAACTGTTTTTTTGAAAAATATGAGTATAATTGACGAATAATGAAGTTTGATAAAAAAGAAAATATTTTTTTGTTTAGTATTGACTTAGAAGATGTTCGTTTGCGTGTTAATGATGGATTAAAATATAAGCCAAGTGTTGAAAAATTAGTAGAACAATATCTTATCTTTTTAAATTTTTATAAGGCAAAAGCTACATTTTTTACTGTTGGAGATATTCCAAAATATTACCCAGATCTTATTAAAACTATTGTTGCCGAAGGACATGAAATTGCATGTCACTCAAACAAGCATATTCCCGTAACAATTCAAAGTAAAGAAGAGTTTAGAATGGATCTACAGCAAAATATGGAAAATCTATATAAAGCTGGAGCAACAGAATTAATAGGATACAGAGCACCAACGTACTCTATTACTAAAGATGTACAATGGGTCTATGATGTCTTAACAGATTTGGGATTTAAATATTCTAGTTCGGTACTCCCTGCAAAAAACCCTTTATACGGTTGGAAAGAATTTGGTGAAAATCCAAGAAAAATGAATGATGATTTATGGGAGATACCAGTAAGTTTAAGAAAAGGATCATTCTTTAAAGTGCCATTTTCTGGAGGTATATATTTTAGGTTTTTACCTTTTTTTTTAATTAAAAAAAGTTTTGATTTTCATTATAAACAAAACAGAGCAGTGACTAGTTATTTTCATCCGTATGACATTGATACAGATCAGGAAAAGTTTATGCATCCTGAGATTAATGATAATTGGATTTATAATAGATTAATGTATTTTAACCGAAAGAAAGTATTTCCAAGACTCCATACAATTATGGATCAATATGATTCAAAAATAATCACATACAAAAGTTATATAGAACGTTTACAACAATAAAAATAAGGAGATAAATAGAGAATGATCTCTATTTTTTTAACAAAGTAAAATTAAAGATTTTAGTATTTTAATAACGAAAATAGACTTCTATATAAGCGAAGCATATAGGGATCAAAAAGTGATAGAAATACAATTAAAAAACTATCAAGAGGATTTGAAATATAATACAGAAAATAGATGAGCTACAATTTTTTGCCTATTCAAACGGACAAGACATCGATTAAGGAAGTTACAGATCTGTTAAGAATTACTTTTCCTCATGCTAAGAAATACACAGAAGCTTTTATTTCTTGGCAATATATTGATAACCCGGTTGGGAAAATGATGGGTTATAATGCATATGCAGGAACCACACTAGCTGCTCATTATGCCTTGATGCCAATAAAAGCCAAAATTTTTGGTAAAGAAGAGAAAGGATTATTATCATTAAATACAGCAACGCATCCTGAACATAGAGGGAAAAGACTATTTCCCAGGCTTGCAAGTGAGAGTTATAAAGATGCAGCTGATAAGGGGTTTAGTTTTGTAATCGGAGTTGCTAATGCTCAAAGCACGCCAGGTTTTTTAAAGAAATTGGATTTTCAACTTATAAGAATGCTTGATGCTAAACTAGGTTGGGGTAAAATTATACGTACAAAAGAGGATTGTGATCTAGATTATCAAAGAATTTGGGATGAGGAAACTGTGCAATGGCGTATATCTAATCCTGAATTACATTATAAAATTAAAAATAATAGAATTTTAGCTCCAACAGATCGTTTTGGTATACAGGCAATTCTTAAAGATTTTGATCAAAGCTATAATATTGCTGATAACTCAACGAATACTTTAAATTTAAGGCCTTTTAAACTATGGATAGGTATTGATAATTCAATTCATTGGAAAAAATCTTTCTATTTTGACATTCCTTTAAAAATGAGACCGTCCCCACTTAATTTAATTTTTAAAGACCTTACTGATAAGGGTAGGAAGTTTGATTTTTCCAAAATACAATTTAATGCTTTAGATTTTGATGCTTATTAAATTCTTATCTATTGTTAGAAAGAGACTCTATGTTATTGTTGTATATTTTTTAAAGCTACCTCGAAGTTATTTTTTAAAAGTTGATTGTCGGGATTAAGAGTTAATCCTTTTTTACCGGCTTCAATAGCCTTGTCCCATTTTTTTAAAGCATTATATCCACTACAAATGTTATTATATAATTTATCAGAATTAGGATGTTGTATGATTCCTTCTTCAGCTACTTTTATACATCTTTCAAACAATCCGTTATTGTAATATAAGACACTTAAATTTAAATAATTGGCTTCGCTGTTATCTTTTTTTAGAAGTTCTATTTGATACTCAATTTTATTTTTTCGATTAAGAATATCATCAAGATTATTTTTTGCTAGTTGGTAATTTGGAGCTAATTGTATTGCTTTCTTACAAGCTTCAATGGCTTTGTCATAATTCCCAAGGATATTATACGCGCTACAAATATTATTGTAAGCTTCGGCATAATTAGGATTTAAAGCTATAGCTTTTTCAGCGATAGATATGGATTTGAGATATTGCTTTTTTTGGTAATATTTAAAACTAAGATTAAAGTACTTTTCGGGTGTGGGATTATTTATGATCTCTTTTTCTTCTATATCAAGCGCGCCATTTTTTTCGACACTTGCTAATAAAAGGGACTGAACTCTTTTATTATTTTTATCTATTTCCAGAGTGTTAGAAGCCATTATGTTTAAATTTTGCCAATCTTCTAACTTCAGATAGTTTTCCATAAGTAACATTCTTGTTTCTATACTCGAAGGAGATAATTCTAGTGACTTAGATAATTTCTCAATGGACTCTTCATTTCTGGACTTTTCCCATAAAAACTTCCCATAATAAAACCATGAATTATAATAATTGCCTCCATATTCTATAGCTTTTTTAAAATGTTCTTCTGCAATTAAACTGTTTCCTTTGATATTATTTAATATTCCTAGATTTATATGTAAAAAGGGATAATAAGGTTCTATTTGTAGGGATTTTTTAAAGTATTCTTCGGCAATGTCATGCTCTCCTGCTTCCATTTTTATAATCCCATAGTTCATTAACCCTCTTGGGTTTTTTGGACTTTTAATAGTGACATCTTTCCATAGACTTTGATCATTATCCCATACTTCATTTCTTAGGTAAGTTGCAAAGGCATAAATAGGTAGTATTGTTAGTATAGGAATAATCAAATATGAAGATCGAAAATGATATTTATTTCTAAGATATTGAAGAAGTAAATTAAATGACCAACCTACACTAAGCGCCAGTCCTATATATGGAAAAAACATACGATGATCATTCATAACTTCTGCCAGTGGAATAAAACTAGAAGTTGGAGCAAGTGCTATGAAAAACCATAATAATCCAAAACAAATTGGATGATGTTTTTCTTTTCTGGAAGTAATCCATATAATATATACCGCTATGGATAAAAATAACAGACCGATAAAATATTGGTATGACCAAATTGTTTGTAAAGCTTTCCAATCTGTATCTGCACTGAGATTTGTAGGAAGAAAAATACTCATGAAATAATGAAAAATTACAAACGGTTGCGTAATAAGATAATTGAATGTTTCTGATGACCCAGTAGTAAAAGTATCTGGTGTCATCACATGATGGAAAATATATAGAAGTGTACAGAAAATTATTGATGGGATAGATTTTACTATCGCTCTAGCGGTTTTATTAAAAGATTTTGAAGAAAATAAAGTAAAGAAATTTATTTTTTCTTCAAAAAGTAGTACATAACTTAAAAATAAAGGTGCAAACATAATAGCTGTAGGTTTTGCCAAAGCTCCTATAGCTACAGGAATCAAATACAAATAATATTTTTTTGCAATAGAAGAGTATTGATAAATGACAAATGCCAGTACTACAAAAAAAGTGGATTGTAAATCAGACCTCGCAATAATGTAGTTTATGGTTTCTGCCATTACTGGATGTATCATATACCATAATGTTATTCCAGAAGCGACATAGAAATTATAGGTGTTGTCTAGTGATAAGTTGAGAATTCTATGGACAAATAAAAAGATAAGAATACCTTGTAAAAGGAATAGAATAAATGAAGTAAAGTGAAAATAAAACACATTATATCCGTTACCGAGCCAATAATCAAAGGCTAGAGATGTAGTTACTACAGGTCTGTAGGTTTGATTTTGAGCTAGAGAACTTATGGTGGTTCCGTCTTTAAAAAATGATGGAATATTTTTTAAGTCTCTTATGTTAGGATTTTCGGTAATAGTATGAATATCATCAAAGTGAAAAGAATTATTAAAATGATTGAGATACGTTATTGTAGTGATAACAATCATTACAATACTAAAATAAAGCGTTTTCTTTTTTTTGGATATATTCAAAAATGTAAGTTTTTAGAAGTTCATTATGTATAAAATTACTTGTTTTAGGAAATACTACAAATTTAGCCCTTTAAAAAATTGATAACCCCGTTAAAGTTGTAAGCCTTTCTAAGGCATACATGCCCAGTTCAGAATTTCCTTTAGGGTTAAGAGGAGGACTCCATACAGTGACAGCATATTGCCCTGGATGCACAGCTGCTATTCCTCCACCAACACCACTCTTGCCTGGTAAACCCACTCTAAAACTAAACTCGCCAGCTTCATCATAAAAACCACAAGTTTGCATAATAGCATTAATACGTTTTACTTTTCTGGGTGATAGTATTTGCTCATCGTCAGATATTCGCTTACCTCCATTGGCGTACATCATAAACGCAATTGATAACTCTTTACAAGACATTTCTATGGCACATTGATAAATATAAAAATCGAGTACGATCTCAATATCATTTTTTATATTACCAAAAGACTTCATGAGATTAAGTAAAGAAGCGTTACGATAACTATATTTCTTTTCAGATTCAAAAACTTTTGAATTAATTCCAATATTAGAATTTCCTGTTATATTATGTATAAAATCAAGAAAATCCTTTTTTGGATCTTTTAATTGTGAAATTAAAATATCAGAAATAACTAGCGCTCCTGCATTGATAAAAGGATTTCTTGGAATTCCGTTTTCATACTCTAATTGTATTAGAGAATTAAAGGGATCTCCAGACGGTTCTACATCAACTCGCTTAAATAATTCATCATCTAATAAAGACATTGCTCTTGTGAGAGCAAATACTTTTGAAATACTTTGGATAGAGAATCGTTCTTCACTATCTCCTAGATTATAATGTCCTGAATTGATACAGTACAGGTGCATCCCAAATTTTTCATACTCTATTTTTGCTAATTCGGGGATATATGAGGCTACTTTTCCAGTTGATTGTATTGAGGAAAGTTCTGATGCTATGGTATTAAGTATATGTTGATATTCCACAATCTGATTTTAGTTTAATTCTGATAATGAGCTTCCAGAAGTTATTTCATATGGTGTTTTATTCTGTTCAAAAACTCTGGCTTTTAGGTTTCCTTCTAAAGTGATATCGTCATTTTTAACTCTCAACCAACTACCCTCACGCAATCCGACGACTGGCTGGGGGTTCAAGTTGTGAAATTCTTTGATTCTTGTTTCTCTGGTTTCTCCTTTATGTGTAGAGTTAGGATCAGGATCAAGATAGTGAGCATTTATATTAAAAGGAAAGATTCCAAGTGTTTTAAGACTGGGGGGATGAACTATAGGCATATCATTAGTGGTTTGCATGGTAAGTCCACAAATATTGCTTCCAGCACTAGTTCCTAAATAAGGCGTCCCTGATTGTATAGCTTCTGTTAAAGGTTTTATTACGTTGTTTCTATAGAGTTGATCTACTAACAAAAAAGTATTTCCTCCTCCTGTAAAAATTCCTTTAGCACTTTTTAATGCTTCATTAGTATCAGAAAACATATGTATGCTAACAATTCTTTTATTTATTTTTTTAAAAATGTTATTAACTCCAATAGTATATTCATCATGCGAAATTCCGCCTGGACGGGCATACGGAATAAAAAGTATTTCTTCAGTGTCTGAGTATAAGTCAGTTAAAGCTTCTTTTAAATACTCCAAAGGTTCGCTTCCGTAAAGTGTGGAAGTGCTTGCTATGATACAGTTTCTCATTGTTTTTTTTAGTAAAGGTAGTTTAACGTTTTCTTATATTTAAATCTTTGAGGAAGATAAAAAAAATGTAGTATCTTAATAAATAAATTAACCTTGTCTATTATGAAAATAAAGTTGTCTATATTTTTTGTTTGTTTTATTATTAGTGTTTCGAAAGCACAAATTACTACTTCCCGAGTTATGATTGAAGGAAAGATTAGTGCACCTATTGGTGATGATGTAGAAGGTGTGGTTATTTATAATCGTAGTAGTAATAAAGGTACAATTAGTACTAAAAATGGAGAATTTAAGATTAATGTTGGTATTAATGATAGAATTGAAGTAGTAGCTATGCAATATCAACATTTTGTGATATTAGTGGATAAAGGAGTAGTTGATAATAGGAAATTGAACGTGTTTCTTAATGAATCTGTAAACCAACTTGAAGAAGTAGTAGTAACACCATATGACTTATTGGGTAATGTATCGGTTGATGTTAAAAAAATTGGATTTACTAAAAGTGGCATAGGGAAGGTTGCAGATGAAACTTCTTCAAGAATTAATGATATTGACTATGATTTTACTCAAGATCAGCAATCTACATTAGAAAATAAAGTGTTTTTAGAAGACGGGATGATTAATGGATTAAATTTTGTTAATCTTTTTAAACTGGTTTATAACACTAAAGAAAAATCCAAAAAGAAAAAATTACCTTCTGATATTGATGTAAAAGTCAGAGATATGTACAATGATGAGTTTTTTAAAGATTTCTTAGCTCTAGAAATGGATCAA
Organism: Aquimarina sp. AU119; assembly: GCF_900312735.1. Taxonomy (NCBI): domain Bacteria; kingdom Pseudomonadati; phylum Bacteroidota; class Flavobacteriia; order Flavobacteriales; family Flavobacteriaceae; genus Aquimarina; species Aquimarina sp. AU119. The sequence goes on from NZ_OMPF01000004.1 coordinate 17,296, forward strand.
ATTAATGATTTTATCTTTTTTGCAGAAGATAATGGGCTAAGCAATAGATATTTTGAGTCAGGAAAAGAACTGGATTTATTACAATTTTTGGTATATCAAAGTAAAATATATCGTGAGAGACAATAATCGTACTAATTTTTTATCTTTTGTAATTTTCTTGAAAATATAACGTCTTTGTATTGTTGATCTTTAGCTTATGTACTTAAGAAAAGATTGTTTTGATAATACAATATGGTTAAATATATACTATCTTTTTTACTACTTACTTCAATTCAAATTTTTGGTCAGTCAGAAACCTTAAAGGGAAAAATCATAGCCGATTCGATTCAAGGGTATGCAATTAATATTGTAAATTATACTAAAGCGATAGGAACTACTAATGATGAAAATGGTTTTTTTGAGATGCCTGCAAGTGTAGGAGATTCTATTGTTTTTTCATCAGTACAGTACCAAACTCGATCTATTGTTGTTACTTTAGAACAACTTGACAAAGAACAAAGAATATCTGTTGTTTTATATCCGGTAGTGCAGTTGCTAGAACAAGTAAAAGTAAGTAATATTGAACTTTCTGGTCATCTTGATAAAGATGTAGGCGCTGTCGAATTACAACCTTTTGTTGATAACCAGATATTGGGACTTCCTTTTAGTGATAAACCACAACCGACAAAAACAGAAAGAAGAATCTATACGGCGAAATCAGGAATTTTGGATAGACCTTTAAATTATTTAAATGGTACACTCAAGAAACTAAAGAAAATTAAAGCCTTAGAAGATTTACAACAGATAGTGCAAAAAGGCACAACTACCTTTAGTACAACATTTTTTGTAGAGGAATTGGCATTACCAGAAGAGTTGATTACTGATTTTGTATACTACTGTGCAAAAGATGATTATTTTAATAATCTCCTTGAAAATTCTAAACGACTTACATTATTAGAATTTTTTCAGAAAAAGGCAAAATCTTACAAAAAACATAAAGAGTTGCATTAGATTAGAAAGCACTTTATTAGATCCTTGTTTTAGAAGATTTTAAGTTTGGCATAATTTTTATATTCAAAACATTAAAATTAATTACATTTATCGTTTTACAAATTTAGATCATAAGAATAGGGGGTAATGATTTATGTAAATACATTTATATAGATTCTTTATATAAATTCCACCTTATTTTAAACGTTTATAGAAAAAATGAATAAAATCATAGTATTTCTTTTATTAATGATATCGGTTCCATTGACTTCTTCTTTTACAGATGTGCATAAATTTTATGTTAGTGTAACCCAGATAGAATACAATCAAGAACAGAGCTCATTACAAGTGATATCAAGGATTTTTATTGATGATATAGAAGATCTTATTAAAGAAAGATATGACGCATCGGTTATTTTGGATAAAGATAAAGAAGACCCACAGGTAGATAAATATTTAGATATATATCTTCATAAGAAATTAACTTTTGTAGTAAACCAAAAAGAAGTATCGTTTACTTTTTTAGGGAAAGAATATGAAGATGATCTTATCATTTGTTACTTAGAAATAGAAAATATTACATCTTTAGATACTATTGAAATCACAAATCAAGTCTTAATGGACCTTTTTGAAGAACAACAAAATATTGTTCATGTAAGAAAAGGAAAAAAGAGAAAAAGTCTTATTCTTGAGAAAGAACGGGAGATTGGGATGTTAAAGTTTAGTAAATAAATTACTAAGCTTTTAAAAAACAATTACTTTGCAAATCTTAACATTTAACTCAAAATCATTACAATGAAAAAGATACTTTTAGTCCTTTCAGTGACTTTTTGGATATCGGGTGTATCATACGCTCAAAATCAAGAAGAGACTAAAAATGTTCGAGAATTAGGGCATACTAATGAGAACAAATTCAAACAGATGTACGATGAGTTTGCTACTCCAAATATGTACAGAACTGCTTCAGGAGCTCCTGGTTCTGCATATTATCAGCAGCAAGCCGATTATAAAATGGACATCGAGCTTGATGATAAAAACAAAAAACTTTCTGGTAAAGAAACGATTACGTACACCAATAATTCTCCTGATCATTTAGAATTTCTTTGGGTACAGTTAGATCAGAATATGCGTGCAAAAGACTCTAAAACACCATTAATCAATGGTGGTGGAGTTGATCCCGCAAGTTCGCAAAAGGGTTTTGTAACCCAATATTTTGCAGAACCTTTTGATGGAGGATTTAACATTACCTCTGTAAAAGATGTAAACGGCAATCCACTTAAGTATACGATTAATCGTACTATGATGCGAGTAGAAATGCCAGAACATTTAGCGCCAGGGAGTAAATTTGTGTTTTCAATTGATTGGTGGTATAATATAAATGACCATGTTAATGGAAGAGGTAGATCAGGGTATGAAGAATTTGAAGATGGAAACAGAGCTTATGTAATTGCTCAATTTTATCCTAGAATGGCAGTTTATAATGATGTTGAGGGATGGCAAAATCACCAATTTTGGGGAAGAGGAGAATTTGCATTGCCTTTTGGTGATTTTGAAGTGAATATTACTGTTCCTGCAGATCATATTTTGGACGGAACGGGAGTGTTAGTAAATAGAAAAGAGGTCTTTACAAAAGATATGATGAATCGCTATGAAAAAGCAAAGAAGTCATATAATAAACCTGTAGTTATTGTAACTCAAAAAGAAGCAATAGCAAAAGAAAAAACATTCTCTGAAAAGAAGAATACTTGGAAGTTAAAAGCAGAAAACGTTCGTGATTTTGGGTTCGCTACCTCCAGACGATTCATATGGGATATGATGGCTGTCAAAATTGGTGGAAAAGATATTATGGCAGTTTCGATGTACCCAAAAGAAGGAAACCCTTTATGGGAAGAATGGTCAACAAAAGTAGTTGCCAGTACATTAAAATCATATAGTCGTATGACTTTTGATTACCCATATCATAAAGCTATCTCTGTACATGCAAAGAATCAAGGAATGGAGTATCCAATGATTTGTTGGAACTATGGAAGACCAGATAAAAATGGGAACTATAGTGACCGCACAAAATATGGAATGATGAGTGTTATTATACATGAGGTTGGACATAACTTTTTTCCTATGATCGTGAATAGTGATGAACGTCAATGGACATGGATGGATGAAGGTCTTAATACTTTTGTGCAATATGTTGCAGAACAGGATTTTGGAGAATGGTACCCTGCAGCATTAGGTTCAGACAAAAAATATCCGTCTCGTAGAGGACCAGCGCAAAAAATTATACCTTATATGAGTGGAAATCAAAACCGACTTTCTCCTATAATGTCTCAGTCTAATAATATTCATCAGTTTGGTCCAAATGCTTATGCAAAACCAGCTACAGGATTAAATATATTGAGAGAAACAGTAATGGGAAGAGACCTTTTTGATTATTCATTTAGAACATATTCTCAACGATGGATGTTTAAACATCCAACACCAGAAGACTTCTTTAGAACAATGGAAGATGCTTCGGCAGTAGATTTAGATTGGTTTTGGAGAGGATGGTTTTATACAACAGATTATACCGATATAGGAGTAAGAGATGTAAAGAAATTTGTGGTTTCTAAAGTGCCTACATTAGAATCACAAAAATTTGCCGCAACCAGCAGAAGTTTAAGATTTGCAAACCCTTCAAATCTTGTTGTTATGGTTGAAGAAGGAAGTAGTGATTATAAAAGAATCAAAGAGAATGGAGGCATCATTGAAGATCCGGTTGCATTAAAACAATATGTAATGGATAATTTCTCTCCTGAAGAGCGCAAGAATATGAAAAACCCAAAGTTTTTCTATGAAGTTACCTTTGAAAAACCAGGAGGACTTGTTATGCCATTAATAGTGGAGTATACATACGAAGATGGAACAAAGGAAACAGTTACCTACCCAGCAGAGATATGGAGAAAGAATGATAGTGTAGTAAAACGAGCTATAGCTTCTGAGAAAGAAATTTCTAAAATTGTGGTTGATCCACAACAAGAAACAGCTGATATTGATACTTCTAATAATAGCTGGCCTCAGAGGAATAAGTTAGGGAAGTTCGAACAATTTAAAAATAAAGTAAAAGGACAATAAGTTATTTTACCAAAGAAAAAAAGCCATCTCCGAAGTCTTCAGAGATGGCTTTTTTTACACAATATTGCCTATATTTGCATTGTTATGACAGTATTACCTTTATTTATTAGCGGAACCGAAATAGCCTTTATTATATTTATAGTAGTAATGGTCTTTGGTGCAGATAAGATCCCCGAAATCGCAAGAGGATTAGGTAAGGGAATGCGCGTTGTTAAAGATGCTACAAATGATATTAAGACCGAGATTACTAAGAGTGCAGAAAAGCATGGTCTTGATACAGACATCACATCATCTATTACCACTGATATTAAAAAAGAAATCGATAAAGTAAAAGATGATATCGATGATATTACAGGTCCGATAAAACGTCAACCTTAGATCAAAATTCCTTAAGAACCTGTTTTTTATCTAATTCTCCTTGTATATTCTGATATTTATTCAAAAAAATAAATTTTTTTTTGAATAAATCTTATTGTTCAGCACTATACTTTAAACCCCCCATAAACATTGAATTTTCTTATAGGTTTGTTAATTTTTTTTAGTCTTATGCAAGCATAATATTGAGTTTTTTGTTAACTATATGATAATTTAATTATCAAATAATTAGAGATTATTTAATATATTAGCAATGATATTACGTAAATGATAATTATCTGTGATTTTTGCAGATTTTTCATTTGTATATTTTTAACACACAAACTCATAATCTTATTCTAAAATGAAAAAAATTACATTATTAGTATTGGGGCTGATTTTTATATACTCTTGCTCTAAAGAAGACCCTAGCGAAATTGTAGATTCTAATACAACTTCTCAAGAATTTCAAAAATTACTATCCATAGAAGAAATCAATGCATATATGGAAAGTGAATTAAAACAAAATGGAGATATAGTTTGGAAAAATGCACCTGCAAATGTTCTTTTAAGTGCAATCGCATTAGGAGGCGATATTGCAAGTGTAGGATATGGAAATAAGGGAGAAAGTTTTTCAAATAAAAAATCCGCACGATTAAATAGTGCAAGAACCAAGATATATGATGTTGTTGGAGCTCTAGAAGGTGCAAAACAATCTAATGTAGTGGTGTCTGCTGATGATATACTTAATGTGACTGAAGTAAAAATTACCAGTTTAAAAACTATAGAGGCATTACAAGCCATGGATGATGTTAGGTATATAGATCCAATTGGTTATGGTTTTTATTTAGAAAAAGAAACTTCTAATCAGCAAAAATCTGCTGGGTGCGGTCAAAGCGGTCAAACGATTAATAGCGGAGATTATAGAGTAATTTCTCCCAATGCAAGATTACCTTGGAATTTTGATATTCATAAGGTTCCACAAGCATGGAACTTAAGTACAGGATCTGGTATTACTGTAGGTCTAATTGATACTGGAATTTCTGCAAACCAAAATTTATTAGGTAATGGATTTAACGATGGAGCTTCAAATGGAAGGAGTGTACAACGTTTTGGAACTTTTATCGATTCTCCTTGGTGGTGGTCTAATAATATTGATGGCCCAAATGATAGATGTGGTCATGGTACTCAAATGGCATCTGCTATTGCATCACCTCGTAATAATGATTTTATGCCGGTTGGAGTGGCATATAACTGTAACCTTGTAGCTTATAGAGGAACAGAAGATGTCGTTTTAAATGATTATCATGAGCGTAAAGGAGTTAGTAACGCTTTAAAAGATTTAGGAAATAGGGGGGATGTTAAAATTATTTCTATGTCGGTAGGGTATCCTTGGTCTATTGGAAATGTAAAAGATGCTGTACGCTATGCATATTCTAGAGGAAAAATGATTGTTGCTGCAGGAGGTACTTCTACCACGTTCACTAATTGGTACGGAGTTATATTTCCAGCTAGTATGTCTGAAACCATAGCGGTTACTGGAATTAAAGATAATGGATATAACCGTTGTAATATTTGTCATGATGGAAGTAAAATTGATTTTACTATTGTGATGCAAAGAGCTGGAGATTCTAATAGAAATGTTCCTGTACTTGGTTTTAATACTGGATCACAAGCATATGTTGGAGGTTCTTCTGTTGCCACTGCTATGACTGCAGGTATTGCTGCTTTGGTATGGGCACGCAATCCAAATATGAGCAGAGAGCAAGTATTAGATAAGCTTAAAAGAGCAGGAGAATTTTATCCTAACCGTAATGGTAAATTTGGTTATGGTAATATTGATGCACTTAAAGCAGTACAGTAAAAAATAGAAATCAAAAATAAAAAGAAAAGGTTAGAGAGATATGTTCTTTCTAACCTTTTCTTTTTTAATAATATAATATTTTAACCTATAAAACCCTGCTAATTGTTAACCCATCTCGTATGGGAAGTAATACGGTCTCTATTCTATGATCTTCAACCAAAAGTGCATTATACTTTAGAAGAGCTTTTGTAGAAAGGTCATCTTCATTCACTTTTTCAACAACCTTGCCGCTCCAAAGGACGTTATCTGATAGAATAACACCTCCAGAATTCATTTTACCAATGATTAATTCAAAATAAGCAGGATAATTTGGTTTATCAGCATCTATAAAGACCAAATCAAATTTCATATCCAGATCAGGAATAATTTTGGTGGCATCACCAATATATTGATAGATTTGTTTTCCGTAAGGAGAAAGGTCAAAATATTTTCTTTGAAAATCTTCTAATTCTTCATTAATATCAATGGTATGTAATTCTCCATTCTGTTGAATTCCTTCCATTAAACATAATGCAGAATATCCAGTGTATGTCCCAATTTCTAATATGTTTTTAGGATAAATAAGTTTTGATAACATACTTAAAACCCTACCTTGATAAGGCCCACTTAACATCCTGGGTTGAAGTATTTTTTGATACGTTTCTCGAGTAAGCTGTTGTAGCAATTCAGGTTCTTTCTGTGTATGATTTACAACATAGGTGTCAAGATCCTCCGGAATAAAATGCATAATTCGAATTTTACTGCAAAGTTATAGTATTCTTGAATTTTGCAGTGGTAAGGTATTATAATTTTGAAATATTTTATGAAAAAGCAGGATTTGTGTTATCATAAATACCTCTACTTCGTTAAAACTATACAAGTCTAGAAACACACGTATTGGTCTCTGCTTGATATCCCGTCGACATATTAAGAATCAGAACCACATTGACCCAGGCCATCACCACAACACTCGATATCATCTCTATCGCCATAACTTGATGCCGGTTTAGGGATTCTACGTCAATAGATGGTTTTATGTTCCTTTCATTAATTGTTTTACTCCTTCTAGTTTCTAAAAGTTCTTTTTTCATGTAAAAAGGTTTTAAGTATATTTTCTATACCTATTTATACATTCAAGGTTTATACCCTACTAAATACAATTTTTTTAGACATTTGATAATCAGTAGAAAATGATGTGAGAAGCTTATGAGACTCATTTTGGTTTGAATAGTTTATAAATAAAGAAAAGTCTGTTGATATAGGAGCTACGATCCAAGATTTGATATTATGTTACTGTACTGTTCTGCAATCTTAATTCTAATATGTATTTTTGACTCAAAATGGCTACTATGCATTTCGAAAATACCCGAGAATTTGCTCTACAACTTGATCAACAAGATAAGTTAAGAGAACATAGAGATCAGTTTCTCTTTCCCAAAATTAACGGCAAGCAAGTGATATACTTTACTGGTAATTCACTTGGACTCCAACCTAAGAATACCCAAAAGTATGTGGATGATATTATGAAAGATTGGGCAGATTTGGCAGTAGAAGGACATTTTTATGCTGAAAAACCATGGTGGGATTATCACGAACGTCTAGCAAAACCGCTAAGTAAAATTGTAGGAGCAAACGAGGCAGAAATTACAGTGATGAATACCTTAACTGTTAATCTTCATTTATTAATGGTTTCTTTTTATCAACCTAAAGGGAAACGGTATAAAATCATTTGCGAAGAAAAAGCTTTTCCGAGTGATCAATATATGCTGAATAGCCAGGTGAGATTTCATGGGTATGATCCAGATGATGCTATTATAGAGATTAAAAAAAGAGCAGGAGAACATAACTTTAGAACAGAAGATATTCTGAAAACTATAGAAGCGGTAGGAGAGGAATGTGCTTTGATTTTGATTGGCGGTGTGAATTATTATACAGGCCAGGTGTTTGATATGAAAACCATTACTAAAGCAGGTCATGATATCGGAGCTTTTGTTGGATGGGATCTTGCTCATGCAGCAGGAAATATAAAGTTAGAATTACATGACTGGAATGTGGATTTTGCAGCTTGGTGTAGTTATAAGTATATGAATAGTGGTCCGGGAAATGCTTCTGGATGCTTTGTTCATGAACGTTTTCATAATAAGAAAGATATTCCTCGATTTGAAGGTTGGTGGGGGACAAGTAAAGAAACTCGTTTTCTTATGAAACCAGAGTTCGAACCCATGCCAAATGCAGATGCATGGCAATTAAGTAATGCTCCGGTATTGTCTTTAGCTCCATATTTAGCTTCTTTAGAATTATTTGATGAGGTAGGTATGGATGCATTAATTGAAAAACGTAATCGTATTGTATCCTACCTGGAGTTTATTTTAAAAGAAATAGATAAAGAAGTTGACAGTACTTTCGAAATTATAACACCTTCAGCCCAAAAAGAGCGTGCAACACAACTTTCTGTTTTTCTTCATGGTGAAGGGAGAGCATTATTTGAATATTTAATGAAGAATGGTGTAATCACAGATTGGCGAGAACCTAATGTAATTCGTTTGGCACCGGCACCCTTCTATTGCTCTTATGAAGATATGTTTGAATTCGGACAAATATTAAAACAAGGAATCCTGGATAAAAAGAATTCATAATTTAAGTGTTTCTATATTTGATTATAATACTGCGATGGTGTCATCCCCGAATATTTTTTGAATTGTTTTGCAAAATATGATGGGTCATTAAAACCACATTGGTACATTACTGAAGATATGGATGTATCATGATGTTCAAAATATTCCTGAGCTTTTTTTACTCTAAACTCATTTAAGAAGTCAATAAAACTTCTTTGCGTAATAGTTTTAAACATTCTACAGAAAGAATTGGGAGTGAGCCCTAATTCTTTTGCTAAAGCATCAGAGCGTATTTCATCAGCATAATGATCATTTATATGTTGATATACTTTTGAAATTCTTTCAAAAGTATGCTGATTGATGTCAAGGGATAATTTCTCTTTTAATACTGTTCGTTGATCAGAAGAAATAGAAAGTAGATGTAGAATAGTAATGAAATTAAGTAGTCGTTCTGTAGCGTTTTGCTTATTGAATTTTAAAAAAAGAGGAGATAATTTTTTATGAGTTTCTGGAGAAAATAAAATTCCGTTGTTAGATTTTTCTATCAATTTTAATACCATATCAAATTCTGGAAAATGTGCTAGTTTTTCATCAATAAAACTTTTTGGAAATTGAATAACTACTTCCACATTACTTTTAAATTGTTTATTCCCAAAGGGCATATGAGGGATGTTTGGGCCTAAAAAAACTAGTAGTCCATCAGAATATTCTTCAAAATGAGAATCTATTTGTATACTTCCTTTTCCACTTTTTATGAACACGAGTTCATATTCTGGGTGTAAATGCCAGCTTACACTATCACATTGCGATTTATGGGTATAGCTTTCAATTTTAACCGAGCTTGATGAGGTAAGATAGATTTGTTCATAAGAAACTTTCATGTAACAAAATTAACATAATATTTTCTTTGATTTTAGTGTAAGGAATATTTTGTTTTATAATTTGAATATTTTGTTTTAAAAATAAAATGAGCATGTTGTTTACTTTTGAGTTTGTCAATATTTAATTCAAACAAATGAATTCTCTACAATTGATTCTTACAAAACTGAGATATTTTGGACCCTCATGGGTATTTGCCTCATTAAACATTATCGTAGGTACTTGGGTGCTTTATATACCTGGCATAAAAGATAAGCTTAATATTGATGATGCTCAATTAGGTATTGCCTTGTTTTGTTTTGCTTCAGGGACTTTGACAATGATCCCTTTATCATCAATATTGATAAAAAAAATAGGTGTTGGTAGAGTAACACTATTCGCAATTATAACTTTTTCTATATTATTTTTAGTTCCGGTTATTGTACCTAATTATATTTTACTTTGTATTTCTCTTTTCTTTGTAGGATTATCAGCTTGCCTTACCGATGTCGGAATGAATGCTTTGGTTTCGTGTATAGAACAAGAAGATGAGGTGCATTTTATGTCTGCATCACATGGTTTTTTTAGTTTAGGAGGTGTTATTGGTGCGGGAATAGGTAGTATTATAATCACGTATATTCAAGTACCAATTATACATATGTCATATGCTGTAATTTTTGTTATTATAACTAACCTTTTAACCGCCAGAGCATTTTTTGATATTACAGGAAAACAGAAAAATAAAGAGGTAAAACGGTCATATTCATTTAAACTAATAAAACCACTTTTTGGATTAACTATTATTGCTTTTTTGATCATGGGTAGTGAAGGAGCAATAGAACATTGGAGCAAATTATATCTTCAAGATGTAGTGGCCGTTACCTCAGAGAAAATTTCTGGATTTGGTTTTGTAACATTTTCAGCAATGATGACATTGGGAAGATTCTTTGGTGATGCAATAAGTAAACGTTTTGGATCATTCACTATAATTATAGGAGGTTGTTTGATTAGCATCTTTGGCTTTTTCGCTATTTTAAGTTCTCAATTAGTAGTCACGATTAGTGGATTTGGTTTTGTAGGATTAGGCTTTTCTGTAGTTATTCCTGAGTTATTCAGACTTGCCGGAAAAGCAAAAGGAATATCAGCTGCACAAGGGATTTCATTTGTAGCAGGTTTTGGTTATTTAGGTTTTTTGCTTAGTCCTCCTATTTTGGGATTCTTATCAAAAATAGAAAGCTTACGGCTTAGTTTTATAGTATTGTTAATGGCAGCCGTCATTGCAATGATTATCACATTTTTTCTAAACAGAAATAAAAGAGAATAAGGAGAGAGGTTTGCTATTAGAATTTGTTTAGTTTTTCTAATTCAAAAGATTATAGTTGCTTAAACAAAATCCAATGATAGTGTGTTTTATGATTAGATTATTTCTAGATTTATGTGGAATAGGATCGTATAGAGATGATCAATAAAACGAAATACCTATACAAAAACTATACAAACTAGTTTTTTGATTTAATTCATAATAGTTTTTAAGTAATATCCAATAGTTTTATCGATTAACTAATCGCTAAAATTTTGATATGGGTATTATTTCGTTTGTAGGATTTACACTGTTAGTTGCAATTGTATCATACATAGCTACCAGAAAAACTGATGAAACATCATCAGATGGGTATTTCCTGGGAGGGCGTAGCCTTACTGCAACAGTAATTGCTGGATCATTACTACTCACCAATCTATCGACAGAACAAATAGTAGGACTTAACGGGCAAGCATTTACAGAAGGTATTCTTGTAATGGCGTGGGAAACCCTGGCGGCTATCGCAATGGTAATAACAGCGGTATTCCTATTGCCAAAATATCTAAAAGGAGGAATTACCACTGTTCCGCAATTTCTTGAGCAACGATATAACACAACAACAAAGGCGCTAACATCAGGGTTATTTTTAACAGGATATGTTGTGGTATTTTTGCCAGTAGTGCTATATACGGGATCACTTGCGATAACAACTATATTTGATGTACCAACGATATTAGGAGTTTCAAAAACTGCTTCTATTTGGATTTGTGTATTTGGAATAGGTATTATAGGTGCGATTTATGCAATCTTTGGAGGATTAAAGGCAGTTGCAGTCTCTGATACAATTAATGCGGTTGGACTACTTGTTGGGGGTATTATGATTCCTGTTTTTGGGTTAATCGAGATAGGAGAAGGGAGTGTATTTGATGGGATTAGTACTTTGATAACAACAAATCCAGATAAATTTAAAGTTATAGGTAATAAAGATGCTTCTGTTCCTTTTGCTACTATATTTACAGGAATGATGCTTGTGCAATTATTTTATTGGGGAACTAATCAAGCAATTATTCAGAGAGCATTAGGAGCTAAAAATCTTAAAGAGGGACAAAAAGGTTTATTATTGGGCTCTTTCATTAAGATATTAGGACCAATTATTGTTGTGTTACCTGGGATTATTGCTTTTCATCTTTTTGAAGGAGAATTAGCTACAGCAGATGAAGCTTATCCAAAATTAGTAAGCAAAGTACTTCCTCTTTCACTTGTAGGTTTCTTTGCTGCAGTATTGTTTGGAGCTATATTAAGTTCGTTTAATAGTGCATTAAATAGTTCTGTAACATTATTTGGTATAGATATCTATAAAGAATATTTTAATAAAGAAGCTAATGAAAAACAAATAGTAAAAGCAGGAAAAAGCTTCGGAATTCTACTAGCTGTTTTAGCAATGTTCGTAGCACCTTTTTTAGCTCAAGCAGGAAGTATCTTCGAATACTTACAACAAGTAAATGGTTGTTATAGTATTCCTATTCTTTCCATAATTGTTGTAGGGTATTTAACTAAAAAAGTTCCCGCAATAGCAGCTAACGTTGCTATAGTATTAGGAGCACTACTCTATATAACTTTTATCATATTGAATAGTACAATAATGAAAGATGATTTTCCACACTTCCTTCATGTAATGGCTATTCTTTTTATTCTAAATGTGATTATAATGTTAATAATTGGTAAATTGTATCCGAGAGAAGAGGCATATAAACAAGAGTATACTAAGGAGGTAGATATTACTCCCTGGAGATATACTAAGATAGTAGGTGTGATTGTATGCTTAATCGTAATATCTACTTATATCTATTTTAGGTAACTTGGAATACCAGAAAAATATATTTTTATTCTTTTTAGTTTTATTTTCAGCGCTAATATCTGCACAAGAATTACCGCCAATAGAAAAATATTTACCAGAAACTTATGGTGGAGGAACTCAGAATTGGTCTGTCTCTCAGTCTGATAATAAATACATTTATGTAGGTAATAACAATGGTTTGTTAGAGTTTAATGGTTCGAGTTGGACTTTGTACCCAACCCCTAATGAAACTGTTATGAGGTCTGTAAATGTGATCAATGATCGCATATATACAGGTTTTTATATGAATTTTGGGTATTGGAAAAAAAATAACTTTGGCGGATTAGAATATACCTCCTTAAGCGATGCTATTAAAGAACGTTTGATCGAAGATGAACAATTTTGGAATATAGTAAATCAAGAAAATTGGGTATTGTTTCAATCACTCAATAGGATTTATTTATATAATTCTGATAATGAGGAGATCAGTATTATAGAATCAGAAGTCGGTATCCTTAATCTATTTAATGTTAATGGAGTAATTTATTATCAAGATACGACTCAAGGGATTTTTAAAATAGAGAAAGGAAAACCGAAGCTTATAACAGATTTTTCTATCTCTGGAAATGATAAAGTAGTTAATATTTCAGATACTCCAGACGGAATTCTAATGCTTACGAGTACTAATGGTTTTTATAAATATTCTTATGGTAGTATATCTAAATGGAATATCCCAGCAGATGAGGTATTAAAAAATTCAAAAGTATATAGCGGTACACGTTTAAAAGATAAAAGTTTTGTTTTAGGAACAATATCTAAAGGTATTATTTATCTCTCTTCAACAGGAGAAGTAATACATCAGATAAATCAAACTAAAGGGTTAAGTAATAACACTGTTTTATCATTGTTTGAAGATAGTGATGAAAACATATGGTTAGGACTTGATAATGGCATTAATTGCGTAAATATAAAATCTCCAATACGTCGGTTTAATGATGATAAAGGAGAGATTGGTACTGTATACACCTCTGTAGTTTTTGAAGATTTTCTCTATTTGGGAACCAATCAGGGATTGTTCTATAAAAAATTAGGTGCAGATGAACAATTTAAATTTGTTGAAGGTACAAATGGACAAGTTTGGTGTCTTTTTGTATATGACAATGCTCTTTTTTGTGGTCATGACTCAGGAACTTATCTTATAAATAATAATACGTCTACATTAATTTCCTCGATGGCAGGAGCCTGGAATTTTAAAACAATCTCTGGGCATCAGGATTGGTTATTACAAGGTATGTATAATGGTCTCAGTTTATTAGAGAAGAAAAATAATAGTTGGAGTTTTAAGCATAAGATAAAGGGCTTTGACTATTCAGCCAGATTTGTAGAAATACATGATAAAGAGGTTTGGATAAATCATGAATATAAAGGCCTTTTTAGAGTAAAAATGGATGAGCAATTCTCCAAAATATTAAATATTAATAAAGATACTTTAATAGAAAGAGGAAAAAATTCCAATGTGATTAAATATAAAGGAGATATTCTATATGCACATGAGCAAGGCGTTTTTACATTTGATAAACATATAAAAACATTTGAGAAAGAAAATATTGTAAGCCAGATTTCAGGTAGTGAAAATGACAATACGGGTAAACTTATAAAAGATAATGCACAGGGTTTATGGAGTTTTTCTCAAGATAATATTGGTTACATTTCTCAGAGTCAGTTTTCAGATGATTTAAGAATTACCGAAATACCAATTCCAAGATCTTTACGAAAAGAAATGTATGGATTTGAAAATATAACACATATCAACAATGATAAATATTTGTTAGGAACAACCAATGGGTATATGATTTTAGATTTGTCTAAAATCAATTTTAAAGAACATCGTATTTTATTAGATAAAGTGTCTGTAAAATACAAAGGAGAAGAATTTAGTGATGTATCCTTATTAGAACAACAACCTGTTTTTAAATCTAATCTAAATACAATTTCTTTTGCTTATGCTATTCCAGAGTATGACAAATATTTAATTTCCAAATTCCAATATAAGTTAGACGGATTTTACGAAGATTGGAATAATTGGACCACTAATTCGAGTGTTATTTTTGAGAATTTACCATTTGGCAGTTATACTTTCATGGTTAGAGCTAAAACAGGTAATGAATTAACTGTAAATGTAGCGGAGTATAAGTTCATTATCGATAGACCCTGGTATTTTTCAACATCGGCGATTGTAATTTACTCTTTGCTTTTAATAATTATGTTGTTATTAATGCATAGGGCATACAAACATTATTATACCAAACAGAAACAGAAATTAGTCGAAGAAAATAAAAAGCAACTTGAGCTTAAAGAATTAGAGAGTGAAGGAGAAATAATGAAGTTGAATAACGAAAAACTTATTCAGGATATAGAAAGTAAGAACCGCGAACTTGCTTCATCTACTATGAGTATTATCAAAAAGAATGAAATCTTAAATACGATTAAAAAAGAACTCCAGAAATCAGAAACAGGAAATGGAGGGCTTAAAAATGTAGAAAGGATTATAGATCGGAATTTAAATAATAAAGATGATTGGAAGCATTTTGAAGAGGCTTTCAATAATGTGGATAAAGATTTTTTAAAGAAACTCAAAGCTAAACATAAGGATTTAACTCCGCACGATTTAAGATTTTGTACCTATTTAAGACTTAATTTATCCTCTAAAGAAATAGCACCATTATTAAATATTTCTGTAAGAAGTGTAGAGATAAAGAGATATAGACTTAGAAAAAAGCTTCATTTACAACATGAAGAGAGTTTGGTCAATTACATCCTTGAGATTTAACACTACAACATTCCTTAAAATCACCACAACATTACCTATACTCTAACGTTTGCGTTACATTAAAATTAAGTTTTTTTTAAACGATTTACTAGGGATTAAATCGTTAATATATCCTGTTATTACAAGGGTTTTCTTTAAAATTTGTCATAATTCTTTAAACTTTATTGATTTCTGTATGTTTTTTGTTGTGGTTGCGAATTAACGTTTTCTTAATGTTTGTCTTTAGATTTGAGTAAATCAAACAAAAACATTTATGAAAATTGCATATTTCTTAATTGCTGTGTTTTTAACTTCGGTTACTCACGCACAAGAAATTCAAATTAGGGGAAAAGTAAAAGATCCTAATGGATTGGAATTACCAGGGGTTAATGTCATTGTAAAAAATACAACAAATGGAGCAGTAACAGATTTTAATGGAGATTACTCTTTAAGCAATGTTGCAGTAGGTAGTGTTATTGTATTTTCTTATGTAGGATTCTCGGTACAGGAGATAACTGTCAAACAAGAGGTTGTCATTAATATTGTAATGGAAGAAGATAGCCAATCATTAGAACAGGTTGTCGTTATCGGTTATGGAACACAAACTAAAAAAGAAATTACAGGAGCAGTTTCTATTATAGGATCAGAAACAATTGAAGAACTTAATATAGTTAGAGTAGAGCAAGCACTACAAGGTCAAGTAGCGGGAGTAAATATAACATCAGAATCTGGTGCACCAGGAAGTAATTCTACAATTGCTATTCGTGGAATAAGTACCAATGGAGATAGTAGACCACTAATCTTAGTGGATGGAAATGTAATCGAAGATTTGAGTGTTATCAATCCTAATGATATAGAAAGTATTAATGTCTTAAAAGATGCTACAGCTGGTATTTATGGTGTTAGGGCAGCAAATGGAGTAATTCTAATTACAACAAAAACCGGAAGAAAAAATCAAGAATTAAAATTTGAATTTGATTCTTATACTGGTTTTCAGGAAACTACAAGAAAAATACCAGTACTTAATGCAACAGAATATGGAGCTATTGTTAATGAAGCATTTGCTGCAGGAGGAAATACACCGCCATTTTCGAATTTATCAAACTTAGGTGAAGGAACAGATTGGCAGGATGAGATTTTTAGAACAGCAGTAATTTCTAATGTTAATTTTAATGCCTCAGGAGGTGGAGAAAATTCTACATATTCTGCAGGAACATCTTATTTAACACAAGATGGAATTGTTGGCAGAAACGAGGCCAATTTTAATCGTTTTACAGGAAGGATAAATTATAATTTAGAATTTCTTAAAAATTTTAAATTATCTACTTCCGCAATCTATACAAAAACCAATAGAAAAGCATTGTCAGAAAATGCATTAGGTTCTGTATTATTTAATGCATTAAATATGGCACCTAATTTAACGGTTAGAGATGGAAATGGAGATTTTACATTAGCAGAAGGGTTAGGGAATGAAGTTATTAATCCTGTAGCTCAAATAGCAAATAACTTTAATACAACCCGAGTAAACAAAATTAGTGGTGTGATAGGGTTAAGCTATAATTTTTTGAAAAATTTTAAAGCAGAGTCAAGATTTCAATTTAACTATTCTGAAGTATCAGAAAAAAGATTTTCTCCAGAAGTCTTCTATGGCTCGGGTAAAGTATTTAACGTTGATCGAAGCAGTGTTACAGAAGATGAAGATATTTTTAGAGATTTTACCTGGGATAATTTTATAACATACGACAAGACATTTTTAGAAGATCATAATATGAAAATACTTTTAGGAATGTCTGTGTTTAAGACCACAGGAAATTTTACAAGTTTGACAGGTTTTGACATACCGGATAATTCTTTTTTTAATGCCAATATTTCACAAGCATCTGATGTTGTAGATAATTTTGTAAATGGAGGGGATACATTTGATGCTAGATTATTATCATATTTTTCTAGACTACAATATGACTTTAAAGGCAAATATCTATTGTCAGCTGTAATCAGACGAGATGGTTCTACTAAATTTGGTCCAGAGAATAAATTTGGATATTTCCCGTCGGCTTCATTGGGATGGGTAATCTCTGATGAATCTTTTTTAGAGAATAATACTTGGTTAGATTTCCTGAAATTAAGAGCTAGTTATGGTATAATCGGTAATGATAGGATAGCAGACTTTAGATTTATTTCTACTCTTGATGGGGAAGGAACATATGTGATTAATGATGAATTAGTTTTTGGAGAAGCTATAGGAGCACTTTCTAACCCAGAAATTAAATGGGAAAAACAAAAGACATTAGATGTTGGCCTCGATACGCGGTTTTGGAAAAATAAAATAGACATTACTTTCGACTATTTTAAAAAACGTACAGAAGATTTATTGGTAGTATCTCCGGTATCAGGTATTCTGGGAGCGTCTGCTCCGGGATCAGAACCTCCGGTAATCAATGCAGGTATAGTAGAAAATCAGGGTTTTGAATTTAGAATTAGCTATAATGATAAACTATCTGATAATTTTAGATTTGATATCAGCTATAATTTTACCACACTACAAAACGAAGTAATTTTTGTTGATAGTCAAAATGGATTTATTCCAGGAGGATCTTTTGGGGTGGGCCAGGATTTCCCGGCAAGAATGGAGGTTGGAAAACCTATTGGATATTTCTATGGATTACAGACCAATGGTATTTTTCAAAATCAAGCTGAGGTAGATGCTCATGCAACACAACCAAATGCTGCTCCAGGAGATTTAAGGTATGTAGATGTTAATGAAGATGGACAAATTAATTCTGATGATAGAACAGATATAGGAGACCCTATACCAGACGTAACAATGGGAATAAATATAGGATTTAACTATAAGAATTTTGATTTCTCTTCTTATGCATTTGCTTCTTTGGGTAATGATATTGTTCGAAATTATGAACGTGATCAACCATTAACAAATAGAAGGAATGGTTTTCTGGATCGATGGACAGGAGAAGGAACTACCAATACTTTTCCTAGAGTGAATACAGGTGCTAACTCTAATACTTTATTTTCAAGTTTTTATGTAGAAGATGGTTCATATCTCAGAATCCAAAATATACAATTCGGATACACATTTACTGATGAAGTTATGGATGCAATAGGAGTGGATAAATTAAGGATCTATACATCAATAAATAACCTGTATACTTTTACAGAATATAAAGGTTTTGACCCTTCAGCTTCATCAGGAGAACCTATTGGAGGAGGAATAGATCAAGGGTTCTATCCCGTACCAAGAACATATTTGTTAGGTGTAAATCTTAAATTTTAAAACATGAAAAAAAATATAAAATCAATACTCTTTTTTGTAGTACTAGGACTGATGATTTCATGCAGTGATGATTTTGTTGATGTAGATTCTGAAGATCCAAACTCAGAAGATTTTTTCAATACAGAAGAAGAATATCAAGATGCTTTAATAGCAGCATATGATTTATTACAATCTACTTATCTAAATGTAATGCTAGGAGAGATTGCATCAGATAACACATTAGCGGGCGGTGAAAGTGCAACAGATTCTCCAGGAATACAAGAAATTGATGATATGATACACACACCAGTCAATCAACAGTTAAGAGATATCTGGAGTTGGATGTATGCAGGTGTTAACCGAACAAATTATATTATGGAATTTCAGGATAAAACTGATTTTTCTGGAAAAGAAGGAGTAATTGCCCAGACTCGTTTTCTAAGAGCATATTATTATTTTGAACTGGTAAAATGGTTTGGAGACGTTCCTTTAGCAATAGATAAGAGAATTCAATTCGGAGAACAATTTGATATAGATAGAACACCAAAAGCAGAAGTATACGCATTGATAGAGGAAGATCTTTTATTTGCTGCAGATAACTTACCTGTTACTCAGGCAGAAGCTGGTCGTATAACTCAGGGAGCTGCTCGTGCATTATTAGGGAAAGTATATTTGTTTCAAGATAAATTTACAGAAGCAGCAGTAATTTTAGATCAAGTAATAGCAGGACCATATGATTTAGTAGTAGATTATAATTCTATTTTCGAACAAGAAGGAGAAAACAATATAGAATCTGTTTTCGAAGTGCAATATACAGACGAAGAAGGGGCAGGATTTGATTGTCTGCAATGTAGCGAAGGGAATGTAGCTGTAGGTTTTAATGGTATACGAAATTATTCAGGAACGGTATTTGACTCTGGTTTTAGTTTTAATGTGCCAACTGAAGAAGTTTTTAATGCTTTTGAAGCTGGAGATATTCGTAGAGATGTTGCTATTTTAGATATCGATGCCTGGGCAGCAACTACAGGAGCCACTTTTTCTACAGGTTTTGAACACACAGGGTATTATAATAGAAAATATATTGCGCGCCAAGGAGATCTAAATACTGGTGATGCTAATCTTACCAATCCTAATAACTACAGAGCAATTCGATTTGCCGATGTATTATTAATGGCAGCAGAAGCTCATAATCGAAAATCAACACCTGATGATATACAGGCACAGATATATCTTAATAGAGTAAGAACAAGAGCTCAGTTAGCAGATATTACTGCTACAGGTGCTGCATTAACTGATGCAATTTACAATGAGAGAAGAGTAGAATTAGTAGGAGAAGGACATCATTTCTTTGACTTAGTAAGAACAGGTCGTGCAGCACAGGAAATAGAAGGGTTTACTACAGGAAAACATGAAGTTTTTCCGATACCATTGATAGAAATTCAATTGGCAGGAAATAGATGGAATCAAAATCCAGGGTATTAAACAAAAAAATAAGACAATGAAAATTATAAAATCATTAGTGTTTGTAATTGTAGCAACATTTATATTTAGTGGATGTAATGAGGATGAAGACCCTATCGTTTTTCAGGAAATAGCACCACCAACTGAAGTAACTGCGAATTTTAATGTAACGCAAGATGATACAGGTCTTGTGACCATCACTCCAAGTGGGGTGTCGGTATCGTCATTCCAGATTTATTTTGGAGATGTCGAAAATGAAGAACCAACTATAATACTTCCAGGAGGTACTGCTGAGCATATATATTCTGAAGGAACATATACTGTAAAAATTGTTGGAGTAGGAACAACAGGTCTTATTAGTGAGTTTTTACAGGAAGTAATAGTTTCTTTTAGAGCACCAGAAAATCTTCTTGTAACTATAGATCAAAGTGTTATAAACCCAGCTATAATAACTGTTGGAGCTAGCGCAGATTTTGCTACTTTATTTGATGTGTATTTTGGTGATGTGGTCGATGAAACCCCAACTATAATAATGCCAGGAGAGACTGTAGAACATACTTATCAATCTCCTGGAGATTACACTGTGAGAGTAATTGCTAGAGGAGGAGGAATAGCTACGATTGAGTCAACACAAGTAGTTACAGTGCCAATAGCTAACGATCCTATTGTACTTCCAATTACATTTGATAGCCCTACTGTTAATTATCAATTTGTAACCTTTAATGGAGCTAGTTTCGAAGTATTGGATAATCCAGAACTCTCAGGAGTTAATAGCCAAGCATCAAAAGTAGGAGCAATTACTAATGCAGGAGTGAATTTTGAGGGAGGATCTTTTAATTTAGGAACTCCAGTAGATTTTAGCGGGACCAATAAGACAATTACTATGAAGTTTTGGTCAAATGTTACTGTTCCGATTTTATTAAAATTTGAAGGAGGAGTTAGTGGAGAGCGTCAAAATGAAGTTGTAGCTAACCATGGAGGAACAGGCTGGGAAGAATTAAGTTTTGATTTTGCCACAGATGCTACAAAAAGTTTTATTGACGGAAGCCAAGGAGTAGGAGAGCCTTTTGTGCCAACTGGTCAATATGCTACAATGGTAATTTTTGTAGATGGGCCAGGTACGACTTCAGGGACTTTTTATATAGATGATATAGAACAACCGGGAGGTGAACAAACATTGCTAGAACTTCCAATTACATTTGATAGTAGTTTGGTAACTTATGATTTTGGAACTTTTAATGGAGCCAGTTATGAAGTATTGGATAACCCTGACCTCTCTGGAGTTAATAGCCAAGCTTCAAAAGTAGGGGCAATCACCAATGCTGGAGTAAATTTTGAAGGAGGAGCCTTTAATTTAGAGACTCCGGTGGATTTTGGTGGAACCAATAAGACGATTACTATAAAATTTTGGGCAAATGTTGCAGTTCCGATCCTACTAAAATTTGAGGGAGGAGTTAGTGGAGAACGCCAAAATGAAGTAATTGCTAATCACGGAGGAACAGGCTGGGAAGAATTAAGTTTTGATTTTGCCACAGATGCTACAAAAAGTTTTATTGATGGAAGCCAAGGAGTAGGAGAACCTTTTGTGCCAACTGGTCAATATGCTACAATGGTAATTTTTGTAGATGGGCCAGGTACGACTTCAGGAGTCTTTTATATAGATGATTTAAAACAGATAGATTAATTAACAATTGTATTGTATGAATAAGTTTAAAAATATATTCTCAGTTATTGCCCTTTTGATATGTATGGGTTGTCAGGATGATGATGCAGTATTAACAGCAATTGTTTCTCCTTCTAATTTGCAAATTGAAGCCGTAATAGAAGATGGGCAAACCGGTAATGTTACAATTACTCCTCAAGCTGATAATGCACTAAATTTCCATATTTTCTTTACTCAAAATAGTGACCCAATAGTAGCAACGCCGGGCGAATCTCAAACATTTAGATTTACACAATCTGGGCAATATACTGTTTTAATTACAGTGGTTGCTTTTGGTACAGGTGGAACTTCTTCCTCACAAACGATAGAATTGGATTTGGATGTAAGGCTGTTTATAGATCAGGAAACACTAGAGATGATTGGCGGTGATGGCAGCAAACGATGGATTTGGGATAGTGGTGTCGGCGGACATTTTGGAGTGGGACCAACAACAAATGATTTCCCCGAATTTTTTAGTGCATCACCAAACGCATTAAACCCTTGTTTGTATGATGACGTATTGGTATTTAGTTATGATGCAAATGATATGTATGGGTTCGAATTAATCACAGGGAATAATAATGAAACGTTTATTAACTGGACAGAAGTCACTGGGTTTTTTCCTAGTGCTACTCCTGCAGAGTTTGTTGATGAGTGCAGGGATATTACTGATCAGATTGCCACTAACTCAAGTTTTGTGATTTTTGAAAATGATGAGGGTAAAAGAGTAATGACTGTAGAAAATAGTACATTGTCCTATTGGTCAGGAGTAGAGGAATACGAGATCATAGAACTTTCTTCAGATAAATTAACAGTTCGTGGAATCCAGGATGTACCAGCAGATTTTGGTGGAGGTCAATTAGCATGGTACCATACTTTTGTTCCAGAAACATCTGGAGATGTTACAGAACCACCTTTTGATACTCTGGTTTGGTCAGATGAATTCAATACAGATGGAGCCCCGAGTGCTACAAATTGGTCTTATGATTTGGGCACAGGAGATAATGGTTGGGGAAATAATGAATCACAATCATATACTAATGACCCCGGTAATGTCATTGTAGAAGGAGGATTACTTAAAATTACTGCCAAAGCAGAAGGAGGTGGAGCATTTACTTCTGCGAGGATTAAATCTCAGGATTTATTTGAGTTTACCTATGGTAAAGTAGAAGTAAGTGCAAAATTGCCTTCTGGGGGAGGAACATGGCCTGCAATATGGATGTTAGGTGCAGATTTCGAAACTAATATATGGCCCGCAGCTGGTGAGATCGATATTATGGAGCATGTTGGGAATCAGCAAAACACAGTGTTTTCATCACTGCATTTTCCCGGTAATTCTGGAGGAAATGCAATAACTCAAAATACGATAATTAGTGATGCTTCCAGTGTTTTTCACAAGTATAGCGTAGAATGGTCTTCGACAGAAATTAAGTTTTACGTCGATGATCAACTTTTTCACACGTTTACAAATAATAGCGGATTACCTTTTAATAAGGACTTCTTTTTAATTCTAAATGTTGCTATGGGAGGAAATTTTGGAGGGACTATTGATCCTGCATTTACTTCATCAACTATGGAAATAGATTATGTAAGAGTATATCAATAATGTATTGATGTACACTTTGTTTTTTAATTGTTTTAAGATTGGGAGGCTATTTACCACAGATAGCCTTCCCATAAAATTTGTTATCAGATCAAAATTTTAGCTTCAGAAATGAAAAATGACCATATTATTTTTTTTATTGGAATTGTATCCTTTATGTTTCTAACCAGCTGCAAGCAAACGACAGTAGGTTCAGATATCTTAGTTTCTAATGTTCATTCCGATGTCATCGATAGTACTATTGAAAGTAAAGTAGATTCTCTACTTTCTATCATGACTTTAGAAGAAAAAATAGGGCAGATGAATCAATATAATGGTTTTTGGGATCTCACTGGACCAAGACCAGAAGAAGGAGTTGCTGCAAAAAAATATGAACATCTTCGTAAAGGCTGGGTCGGTTCTATGCTTAATGTAAGAGGAGTTAAAGATGTTAAAGCCGTTCAGAAAATTGCCGTGGAAGAATCAAGGTTAGGAATTCCTTTGATTATTGGTTTTGACGTAATTCATGGATATAAAACAATGAGTCCTATTCCACTTGCAGAATCAGCAAGTTGGGATATGGATGCGATTAGGAAATCAGCAGAAATAGCTGCAAAAGAAGCTTCTGCAGCAGGAATAAATTGGACATTCGCACCAATGGTTGATATCTATAGAGATGCAAGATGGGGGCGTGTAATGGAAGGGGCAGGAGAAGATCCTTTTTTGGGTTCTAAAATTGCAGAGGCAAGAATAAGAGGTTTTCAAGGAGAAGACCTTTCTGCAGAACATACAATCATTGCTTGCGCAAAACACTTTGCAGGATATGGATTCTCAGAATCAGGAAGAGATTATAATACTGTAGATGTGGGAACATCTACATTGAATAATATTATTTTTCCACCATTTAGAGCAGCAAAAGAGGCCGGGGTACGAACATTTATGAATTCCTTTAATGAGCTTAACGGAGTTCCTGCAACAGGAAATAAAATGCTACAACAGGATATCTTAAAAAACGATTGGAAATTTAATGGATTTATAGTTTCTGATTGGGGATCGATTACAGAGATGATAGCACATGGATATGCAAAAGATGGAAAAAATGCCGCAGAAATGGCAGTTAATGCAGGATCGGATATGGATATGGAATCTTATCTGTATGTAGAACATTTAGCAAATCTGGTAAAAGAAGGTAAAGTTAAAGAGGAGTTGATAAGTGATGCAGCTAGAAGAATTCTAAGAGTAAAATATGAATTAGGGTTATTTGAAGATCCTTACAGATACTGTAATGAAGATAGAGAAAAAAAGGTTATTGGTAGTATATCTAACCAAGAAGCAGTTTTGGATGTGGCTAAGAAATCTATTGTTCTTCTAAAGAATGATAAACAATTACTTCCTCTAAAAAAGGAAGGACAAAAAATAGCTTTGATTGGAGCATTAGCCAGCGATAAAAATAGCCCTTTAGGAAGTTGGAGAATTGCGGCAGATGATAATACAGCAGTATCTGTAATAGAAGGAATGCATCAGTATAAAGGGAATACAGTGGTATATGCCAAAGGAGCTGATGTTTCTATAGGAAAAACAACATTTGTGACCGAGACAAAAATAAATACTACAGATAAAAGCGAGTTTGGGGAAGCGCTAAAAGTAGCACAGCAAGCAGATGTTGTAGTCATGGTTTTAGGTGAAATTGGATTTCAGAGCGGAGAAGGAAGAAGTAGGTCAGAGTTAGGTTTACCAGGTGTTCAACAAGAACTTTTAGAAGAAGTTTTTAAAGTAAATAAGAATATCGTTTTAGTATTAAATAATGGTCGTCCATTAACAATTACTTGGGCAGATAAACATATCCCTGCTATTGTAGAAGCTTGGCATTTAGGAACACAAAGCGGTAATGCAATCGCCCAAGTTTTATATGGGGATTATAATCCAAGTGGAAAATTACCAATGTCTTTTCCTAGAAATGTTGGACAAATCCCAATATATTATAATCATAAGAATACAGGAAGACCAACTGAACCAGATCCGGATATTGTATTTTGGTCACACTACTCAGATCAGAAGAATACACCATTATATGCTTTTGGTCATGGACTAAGTTATACTACTTTCAAATATGAAAATCTAAAAATAAATGAAGTAAACCCGTCACATGGAGCCCCAAAAATCGAAGTTTCTGTAGACATAACAAATTCAGGAGATATTGAGGGTAAAGAAGTAATACAATTGTACATAAGAGATCTTTTTGCCAGTATAACCAGACCTGTAAAAGAATTAAAAGATTTTAAAATAACTTCTCTACAGCCCGGAGAAACCAAAACAGTAAATTTTGTTTTGGATAATACAAATTTAGGATTTTATGACAATAGCAATCAGTGGGTTGTAGAACCTGGTGAATTCGAAGTGTTTGTTGGGGGAAGTTCTGATAAGACCATTAAAACTAATTTTGAAATACGATAGAATTTATGAAAAAACTCATGTATATATTGTTCTTAATTTTTATTTCCTGTGGAAATTCTGATACGATTATTTGGGAGGAAAATTTTGATGGGGAACAATTGGATGAATCCTATTGGAATTATGAATTAGGAGATGGATGTCCAAACCTTTGTGGTTGGGGAAATAATGAAAGACAAATTTATACACAAGAAAATATAAAACTTAATGATGGTAATCTAATTATTACAGCAACAAAAGATAAAGAAATATACCAATCGGGAAGGATAACTACCAAAGATAAGATAGAATTTCAATACGGAACTATTGAGGTAAGGGCCAAATTACCAACGGGGCATGGTCTATGGCCAGCAATATGGATGTTAGGATCTGATATAGATGAAAAAGGATGGCCCAATTGTGGTGAAATAGATATTATGGAATATGTGGGTAAAGAACCTCATACAATTTATACCTCATTACACACAAAAGAAAGTTTTGGTAATACTATTAATTCTAAAAAAACAATACATAAGACTATAGAAGAAGGTTTTCATGTTTATAAATCGATTTGGACAGAAGATGAAATTCAATTTTATATCGATAGTAAACTGGTTTATACATTTTCGCCAGAAATAAAAAATGACAAAACATGGCCTTTTAATAAACCTTTTTATTTACTAGTAAACCTTGCGATTGGTGGAAATTTTGGAGGACCAGAAGTAGACGATACAATATTTCCAAAACAATTTGAGATTGATTATATCAAAATCTGGAAATAACACTAAAGTGAGAATAAATATAAAATAACTCTACATCGTGATTTAATAAAAATATATGAAACGTCATATATGGCTTAAGTTACATCAAGGACATATGCTTTTTACAAGTGTAAATACGGGGCAACTTTTTTGAGGGGATAAACAAAAAAGGTTTCAATACAATTAATTGGGAAAATTAGGGATGCAATTCATTTATGATATCTATGATTGATGATATCATAGGCTTAAACATGAACATATCTTTTCTATATGAGAAAGAGGTTTTCATGTCAAAATTTGAACGAATTAAACTTAATAATACACACAAACAAATCCAATTATGAAAAGAAACACTTTTTTTAAAACAATGATAACCTTAATTACTCTGATCTTTTTCACGAGTAAAACATATACGCAATGCTCAGAGCTTATATTTAGTGATGAATTCTCTGGTAATTCTGTAGATCTTAGTAAATGGAGTTTTGATAATGGAGATGGATGTCCTACTCTTTGTGGTTGGGGAAATGCAGAAGAACAATGGTATAGACCCGAAAATACAACTGTTCAGAATGGTAATTTGGTAATTACTACAAAAAATGAAGCCTTTGGAGGAAAACAATATACTTCTTCAAAACTAATTACTTCAGGTAAGTTTAATTCTAAATATGGAAGGTATGAAGCAAGCATTAAGTTGCCTTCTGCAGGTGGAATATGGCCAGCATTTTGGATGCTTCCCGAGCAAAGTAATTGGCCATTTACTGGCGAGATTGATATTATGGAAGCCGAACATAAAAATCCTACGACCATAGGAGGAACAGTACACTACTCTAATGGAGGATGGCAATACAATGGTAGAGAATATAATGCAGGCTTAGATCTTTCTGCAGGATTTCATGAATACGCAGTAGAGTGGGAACCTAATGAAATAAGATGGTATGTAGATGATCAGTTATATCATACGGTTACTCCTGCGAATACAGTAGATCCATGGCCTTTTGCAGATGGAGATTGGTATATTATTCTAAATGTAGCAGTAGGAGGAGTAGGAACACCTTTTACAGGTAATATTCCACCCATTCCAGCAGATTACCCTACACAGATGGAAGTCGATTATGTACGTGTATATTCTGGAGCTTTTAATACTCAACTTACAGGAGATAATAGAGTTTATGAAGGTGAAATAAACAAAACATATAGTATAACAGCAATAAACGGAGCATCATATAATTGGTTAGTGCCTAACGGAGCTTCAATTATTTCAGGACAGGGTACTAACTCTATTTTGGTGAACTGGGGAACTACAGGAGGAGATGTCAAAGTCAATGTAAATGTTCCGAATTGTGGAGAGAACGAATATAAAATGAGTGTCTCTGTAAATCCAGAACAAATTTTAGAATTTGTGTATGATGATTTCGAGGGAAATCGAAAATTAACATATACCTCAAAAACAGATGGAATACTAACCCAATCAGTAGCCAACCCAGAACCAAATTCAGTAAATAATTCTTCAACAGTGGGTAAATATGTGAGAGCTACAGGAGCTCAGTATGATGGGGTATATATGACTACTTCAGATATAGGGAATGCTTTAGAATATACTTCCAAAGAAAAAACTATTTGGATGGATGTGTATAGTGATGCCCCAATCGGAACAGAGTTTATGTTACAAATAGAAAACGGGACGCTTTCTGCTGGAGATTGGCCCTCTGGGAGACATAGTAGATATAGAGCAAAGACAACTACTAAAAATCAATGGGAAACGCTGGAATTTGAATTGGTTGATAGACCAGATACTAGTGTTGGAGCATTAGAAGTAGATCAACTTGTGCTATTAATAGATCCCGATAGCTATACAGGACATACCGTTTATATTGATAACATAAGAAAAATGGATGCACCTGATGCGGTGTTGTTAGAAGAAGTTATTATAGCAAATTATGATGGAATAAATCAATTGACGATTTTTTTTCAAAATGGAGTGTATACAGAAAATGTAACAAACCCAGGAAGCAATAGCATTAATAATAGTACAAATGCAGCAAAATATGTTAGAGGTTCGACAGAAACCTATGACGTGGTAAGTTTTAATACAGCAGCGATTGAGAATAGTGGTCCTTTTATAAGAGGAGAACATATTTTCTTTATGGATGTGTATACAGCTGCTCCTGCCGGAACTGAAATTTCTCTAAGCTTAGAAAACCAGGCAAATTCTGAAAATGATTTTCCTGCAGGGAGAAATAGTCAATTTAGTGGAGTTGTTAAAGAACAAAATACATGGCATACAATAGCATTTAGTTATTCTTCAGCCCCAGATGCAGGAACGTCTAATTTTTCTATTAACGAAATCTCGATACTTTTTGATCCAGGTTCGAATACAAGTGAGACATATTACTTCGATAACTTTAGATATGGTATAACCAAATTACCACCTTCCTATAAATTCTCTGAGATGATTCAGGATTATAATGGTAGTGACAACCTAGCCCTTAATTCAACCACTACAGGTGCTTATACTGCTAATATAGGGAATCCAGAAGCTAATACAATTAATGGATCTTCTCAAGCAGGTCGTTATGAGAGAGATTCTTCTGAATTGTATGATGTATTATTTTTTGATACGAATTTTATTAATGATGCAAGCGCATATGTTTCTGAAGAAAAGAGGTTTGCCATGGATGTATATACAAGTGCCCCTGTTGGAACTATTATTAGTTGGCAATTAGAAGCCAGCTATTTGTCAAATCCTTCAAACTATCCAGCTGGTAGACATAGTGTATATCAGGCTGCTGTAAAAGAACAAAATAGCTGGCATAGTTTAGAGTTCGTATTAACCAGCACTCCAGATCTAATCGTTACAGATGCACAGATAGATACTGTTGTGTTTTTGTTTGGACCTAATACTAGTCGTGGAGACGTTTTTTATATAGATAATTTAAGATCATTGACAAAAGAAATAGCTTCTCAAACACCAATTTTGACTTCTATAGTTGTTAATCCCCAGAACGTAATAATAAACCAGGGACAAATGGAACAATTCGATGCTCAGGGATTTGATCAAAATGGAGATACTTATGAGACCAGTTTTACTTGGACTACTACAGGAGGATCAATAGATAGTAATGGTATATATACAGGATCAACTACGGGAATACATACCATTATTGCTACTAGTGGTTCTGTTTCTGGTTCTACATCTATTAGTGTAAATGAAAACACAGGATCTTATGTAACAATACCCGGTGTTATAGAAGCAGAAGATTATAAAGAAGGCGGAGCAGGTGTGGGATATTATGATACGAGTACAGGAAATACTGGCGGAGCCTATAGACAGGAAGATGTAGATATAGAGAATACTGGAGATACAACAGGAATGTATAATGTTGGATGGGTCGAATCAGGAGAGTGGTTAGCATATACTATTGATGCTTCAGCTTCTTCAGATATTTATGATGTTAACTTCCGTATTGCCTCCCCCAATGGCAATGGTAAATTTCATCTAGAATTAGATGGGGTTTCCATTACGGAAGTTATATCTGTACCTAATACAAACGGATGGCAGAATTATGAAACAATAACGATAAATAACATTTTAATTAGTGCAGGAATACACGAACTGCGAATTGTATTTGATGCTGCAGGGTTAAATATAAACTATACTGAATTTAAAGCTTCTTCAGACACAACAGGAGGAGGAACTGGTTGTTCAGGTAGTGCAGATAATGGCGATTATGCTTATGAAGTTTCAGTTGAAACTGTAAACCCAACGCTTACTTTTGTTCCCGAAATAACAGGAATGGGATCTACCGTATGTATTTTATATTATAGTACTTCAGAAACTGGGCCATACCCTGGGTACATAGTTACTCCTAATGTTCCTTTTCAAATCAATGCTAATCAAGGAGAACAGATTTATTTCTACTACACGTATAGCTTGCCGACAGGAGGAGAGAATAATACCGCAACTGCCAAGCATAACTTTACTGTAGGTAATTGCAATACGTCTCGATTAACAAATTTTGGGGGTGATAATTTAGAAAGTGAAATATTAGTATTTCCAAATCCAGTATTAAATACGATGCAAATAAAGTTATCACACACACATGATTATTATCAAATGAGAATTTTTGATATGCAAGGAAAAACCATTGTTGATCAGCCAATTTCTATAAAAGATTTAAGTATAAACCTAGATATGAGTTCATATGAAACAGGTTTGTATTTCTTAAAGTTTTATGGAGTATCAACAGTTCAAAATATTAAGTTTTTGAAAAAGTAGATAGTAATTGTTCATATAAAAGAAACCTCTCAAGTACGTCATAACTTGAGAGGTTTTAATAAATTTTATGTTGTTGCTTTATTCCATAATAACTGCTACATCTGTAAAGTAAAGTTTCCAATTTCCATCTTTACGATTATGAGTTTTAGCAATTTTAATTCCATTAAAATTTTGATAATCTTCCCATGAAGTAATCAAAGAAGGTTCTGCTGTATTTCCTTGTCTGAAGACCCATTCTTTAATAATAAAATCTCCTTTAAAATAAAAGTCATAGGCATCACCAGGTGTATATCCTCCTTTATCTTTATATACAATGGTTAACTTTTGCATTTCGGTGTTGCTGATAGGAGCAATTGCTTTTACTTCGTGTTTTGAGGTAAAGCTAGCAGCATCCCATACCAAATTATAAGGGGCTAACAACCAATATTTATCATTTATAAATCCTTGATCTGCCTTTATTGAAGTGCTATCTAACTGAGTTCTGTTATATGTAATGGTATCTTGAGCAGAAGTTAAAGTCACCATATCATTTTTTGGTTTCCAACTCCATGAACGTGCATAATGGCTACTGTCACGATCGATGTTAAAAGTAAATTTTAGTTCTTTTACTTTGTTCCATTTTTGTAGACCATTAGCATCAGCAATAGCCTCTGCTGTTGTACGAATTTTTTCTCTATCACTTTCTTTTGCCAATTCTGGATCTCTTACTTCTACGTTATCATCATAAGATTTTTCTTTTTTGACTTCTGTTTTACAAGAGGATAAAAATAAAATTAACAATCCCAATACAAGTATATTTTTCATTTTGATTGATTTTTGGCAAAAATATAAAAAGAAAAACCTTGCTAATCTAGATTAACAAGGTTTTAAGTATTTATAAAAAATTAGAATATTTACTCTACAACTAATTTATATTGTGGAGTTTTATTTAAAGGACAAAAGTATGTGTACGTTCCTTTTTCTAATTTTACCGTTTTAGAACTTTCTGTTTTACCTTCAGCAACTACTTTAGTTACATATGCTGCAGCAATATGATTTTTAGCATCAGAAACATCTTTTCCTTCAGGAACTAAAACAAAACCAACATCTGTACCTGCTTGGTTATTAGTAATGTTAAATACATAACTTCCTTCAGATAATTTTACTTCTTTCTGAGTGAATTCTCCCTTAGTTTGCTCTAAAGCAACTGTTTTTACTTGTTGTGCTTGTGCACTAAAAGTGATGGCTAAAATAAATGTGAATGCTGTGATTAACTTTTTCATGATTTTACTTATTTATTTAAATTATTTACTGATTTTAAAATTATTCTTAAAAAAGGAGGGTAGTATATATGCCCTCCTTTTTGTGGAGTATCTATCTTATGTGGTTACACTTATACCGAAGCGGTTTCTAGTGGTTGAGCAACTGGAAAATCTACAGGAACCTTAGTTGTACTGTGTAAGTAGTTAGAAACAGTTTTGTCTCCTACTAATACGATAGTATCTATTAAATTTCCTTTGGTATATCCTGCTGCTAATAAATTATCTACTACATCTTGATCTGCTTTTCCTCTGTTTTCTGTAATGTTTTTTGCAAATTTAGCCAGTGCATCAAGCTTTGTATCAAAAGAAGCTCCTCCTGCTCTAAGTTCTAATATTTGTTCATCTGTAAATCCATTCATTTTTCCGATTGCTGTGTGTGCAGATAAACAGTAGATACAATCATTAACTTGACTAACTGCAAGATTTACTACTTCTTTTTCTTTAGCAGAAAGTGATGTTTTTGCATTTGAAAAAGTTAAATAGTTTTCTAATGCTGTATCACTATGTGCATAGGTTGCATATAAGTTAGGTACAAAACCTAATCCCTTATTAAGGTTGTCAAATATTGCCTGGTTATTGGCGCTTACTTCATCTCTTGTTGGTACATTAAATGTGCTCATAATTTTTGTGTTTTTTGATCCCGAAATTTTTTCGGGGTTTATTATTATTTATTTTGTTATTTTAATTTAACACTGCAAAGATCTGGCAGAAATAAAGGGTATAAAATGAATGTTTTTCCCGATCACTTGTCAAATCTTCCCGAGTTACTTTTTTATCATCTATTTTTGAATAAAAGGCCGTTCTGCATCACAATAGAAATCATGAATACCTTTTTGTTCGCAATGTGTTTTGGCGTGAATAGAATTGATTACTTTTCTTTTTCCCTGACGAAAAATTTCGATTAAATTGAAAATTGATTTATTCTGAATGTTCATATACTTTATTTTAAAATTTCGATTCCAAATTAGCTTGGGACCTATTATTTAATGTTTAATTTCTGGTACAAAGATGCATTACAAAAGAGAGGAAAGAAATGAATGTTTTTCCCGAGGACTTGTCAATTTTTCCTAAAAAAGAAATACCCCCACGATTGTGGAGGTATGCTTAATTTTTTGAGGTTAGGATTGTAGTACTATATAACCCTACAATATATAATTAAAAGAATTTAACTTCTTTTCTTTTTGTCCATAAGATAACTGCACTTAAGAGAAAAGTTATCACAGCAGTGATAAAAAGAACCCCACCATCATTATTAACTTCAAGCCCAAGTTTTGTAATGTGCATCATAATGGCCCCTCCTATAATACCAAGTGTTAACATGGCACCTACCCATGCTGTTTTTGGTATTAAAAGTAAAATTCCGGCAATAAGTTCAGTTATTCCGGTTCCTATTCTACCATAAGGCTCTAGTCCAACTTTTGTAAAAATATAAACACTGTCTGGGTGAGCTGTAAATTTAAATCTGAGGGTTTGAATCAAAATTATTGCTACGAGGATTCGTAGTAATAGGGGTAATTTTTTTTTCATTTTTGTTTGTGGTTGTTGTTTAATTAGCTTGTTTAGTATAATCTTATACTACAAAACACTCGGCAAAGCGTCTATTTTCCCATTAAATGTATTCTTTCTTGAGTACATATACAATTCTTCAAGGTTATTGTCTTTTTTAAATTGGTGCATTAATTCGGGTAATCTATCGTTAAGGAATTTTGCAAATGCTTCTGCATCAGAACTTCTATTCGCTCCTTTACGTATCGTTTTTAGATAAGCAGATGCCAATATTTCAAGATTACTTCTTTCAGAAAGAAACAGCAAATAATCTTTATCTTGTTTTGCTCTTTGTATTTCTATTCTGAAATTGATCTGGTTTGTAGCAATTAGTCGACCATTAAAGTTGCTAAAATTATTTGTGTATACCACTTCTTCAGCATTTTTACTAAGGTATACAGTTTCTAGCTCGTCTTCATAAATGATCTGTGCGTTGCTTACAGAAGCTGACAGAAATAAGATACTAAACAGTGCTATTTTGATAGTGTGAATCGAAGTTTTCATATCTATATATTTTACCCGAATATATTTCGGAGATTTTACGTTGTTTTTATAGTACAAAGTTGGGGCAAAAACAAATATGATATAATGGCACTTTTTCCTTAAAGCTGGTCAATATTTCCCTGCAGGTTCTGGTTTTAATTGTTTTTTGAACTCTGAAGGAGAAAAGGACGTATGCTTTTTAAACATTCTGCTAAGATGAGAAGCGTCTTCGAATCCTATTTCGTAGGCGATCTCTTTAGCAGTTTTGTCTGTATAGATAAGTAGGCGTTTGGCTTCTAAAATTACGCGATCGTGAATAATCTGCAAAGGACTTTTCTTAAGTTTAACAAAATTATTAGATAATGTCTTGGGTGACTTAAATAATTTCTCAGCATAAAACGCTACAGAATGTTCCTTTCTAAAATGTGTATCTACAAGAATATTAAAACTTCTGATAAGATCAACTTGATCATCTAATGCATCAAAATTATGCTGTTGTTTAATAAGTCGTGTTGTTGTAATGATAAATCTAGCCATTAACATGCGCAACATTTCTGCCTGTATAGTATCTACCGTATCTAACTCATCCAAAAATACATTGTGTAACTGGTCTAGTTTATTGCGTTCTGTAACATTGAGCTTAACTATTGGAGTAACTGCACTATTGCCATAAAAAAGTACACCCATACAGCTTACTTCTTTATCATGATCTTTAATACAGTAAAACTCTCTATTAAACTGATATGTGATTAGATCAGATCCGCTAATAAATTTAAAATATTGATCTGGTGTTAATACAACAATAGTATCTTTTTCGACCGTAGTCAAAATTCCGTCAATCTCCATAATTGCATCACCTTCTCTAGCCCAAATAAAAGTATATAAAACTATAATTTCTGATTTGGTATACGATTGTAATAATTCTTCGTTACCAACTTTTAGTATAGCTTCGGTCGAAAATTCTTTAAACTCCTTGATCATGTTTACTAAGTCGGTTTTTGTGTGATTTCATTACATGGATAAAGGTCGTAATTTTTTAAATTTTATTAAACATAGATAAGAGATAGATTTTTAAGATTTTACTAGGAATAATGTATGGGAATCTATTGTGTATTTTGAAGGTATAAATAAAACATCAAAATTTATAATAAGTCAAATATTGTATGATTTTAAATTGCGAGTATACGGATAACAATTATTAATTATTATATAAAGACAATTAATTAATCTTTTTTAGCTCTTCAATAATTTTGCTCTCTTTTTCGGTTTGTTGAGGTGCATTATATGTTGACCAAAATTCCTGGTTATAGGGTTTTGCCTGATTTTCTATGCTAGTACTAATCTTCATATTTCTTGTAAAAGGATATTGGGCCACGTTATCAGTAATAATCTTATTGATAAAAAGCTCTTTTTTAGGCTTTTTTATAAATAAGAGTTTTTGTGATTCTAACCCTTTAAATATTTTCCAGGTATCTTCTTCCTTTTGATATTTTAGATACATTTTACCTTTATACTCCTGATATTCAAAAATTACATTATAATACACTTGTAGTGCTCCGTTTGTAAATTTTCTTCTCCAGGATCTGTTATTGATAGCCGACCTTGTTAATTCCATTCTCACAAAGGCAAAGGTTTCTGTATCAATATACAGTATGGCTTTTTGAAATGGTTTATCGATCCCGATAATTTTATAGACATATCTTTTGTTATATGGCAGAATACTTTCAATTTCATAATTCCAACCTTTTTTTGCTCTAATAGGACCATAATCAAAGCGAATGAAATCATCTTCGATCAAGTCCATAATCGAATTCTTACGCTCTTCATTCGCATTCCATGGATGTTTTTCTGCAATCTGACTTGTTCGTACTTCCACCAATTCTACAGAAGGTTCAATTTGTTTGGTGTAGCCTTTATAATACAATTTTGCCGCACACTCCAGGTACTCCACATACTGATCATCTTCATTTTGAAGATCTCTCACAAAACCTTCTAAGATATAAGGTTGATTGGGGTAATTATTCTTTATACTCTTATATGCTTTTTTAATAATATCCTTTGCCGTAAGCGCTTTCTTTTTGGTAGAAGTGATCACTACTTCGTCTAGGCTATTAACTTTAGAACTCAATATGATTTTTTGATGATCAGAAAATGTACGTACTTTTTTCTCAATAGACTCATATCCAATCATAGATACTATTATTGAAGCATCTTCTTGCCCTTTGGGAACATAAAAAGTAAAATAACCTTCTTCATTTGAGGTTGTTCCTATAGCTAGATCTTTAATATAAATAGAGGCATAAACAATGGGTTCATTGGTTTCCTTATCCAAAATCTGTCCCGAAATAGTTGTAGTGCTTTGCTGCGCAAAAGCCGATGCCGAAACTATACAAAGAATACAATACCAATATAATGTTCTGTTCATATGCTCAAGACGAATGTGTTTCTTTTTTGTTACAAGATACACCAAAGTATAGTTATACGGTTTCTTATAAGAAACGATATAGGAAACTCAAAAATATGAACATATCTTTATTTACAGGTTCTTTTCAAAAAAATCAAGAGCGAGTTGCATGGTTTGTTGATGTATTTCCTTGCGATTTACCTCAGGATGATCGATAGTAATTTCTGGAGCTACTTTTTTTCCAAATTCTGTGGCTTCGTTTAAGAAAATATAGTGATCGACATGTTCTCCAAAAAGATGAATTTTACTTGTCGGGATTAAATTGTGATAATGTATTGCATTATGCTTAACAGGCGTATTAGTATCTCCTTTTCCTGCAACAATGTATACCGGTGCAGTGATGGTTTCGGTTTGTTTTTTAGAATGAAAACCAAACCCTATAGCAGGAGCCATTACAAAAAAGGCTTTTATACGATCATCTTTTACATGATCTTTATGGGTGTTATAGGATGCTACAATCAAACTATCAGTATCAAAATCTATAATCTCATCGGTTTGGGGAAACTCTGGAGGCATCTCACGATCCGTATCAGGCTCATCACTATCTTTCACCTCTCTATCTACATAACCACCTGCTAATGCAATATTAGTATATCCTCCCAAAGAAAAACCAACTCCACCAATTTTGGACTGATCTATTTTAGGTCCAATTTCTGTATCTTCTAGAATTGTAGTTAGTGTATATTTGATATCAATAGCACGTTCCCACCATTTTACAAATTCTCTGGGCAGTTTATTAAAAGTAGAATTACCGTAGTGATCTACAGAGACTACGATATATCCTTTTTTGACCATGTCTTCTATAAACCAGGTAAGAGAAAAACGATTGCCCCCTGTACCGTGAGAAACAAGTAATAGTGGAAATTTTCCCTCTGGCAGTGATGCATTAGGAATTGTCTTGATGTTTTTAAAAAGTTCTTTACGGGTGCTTTTAGTTTCTTTTGTGATTAAAGAATCATAGGTAGGATACCATATTTCTGTAACTATTGGGCGATCCCTGGATTCGTCGACAATAGTAGTTGATTGTTGTCCTATATTAAATGTTTTTTCTTTTTCTTTCTCCTTGGCACAAGAAAATAATAAGACCAAAGTAAATGATAGTAGAAGTACTTTTTGCATGAATATTAGGTTAGTTGTTTACAGAAAGATAGATCAAAACAAGATTTGTTACACTTGATACGATTATGTTGTGATTTTTTTTAGGTTTCAATATTTCTAGGCCACTGATATAGTTGTGCGGCTCCGGGTTTTTCATAAGAATGTATAAAACCTTCCAGGAATTCCCTAAAATTAATAAGAGCTGCATTACGAGGTTCTTTAGGATCATTACCCCAGATCAGTTCTGTTTGATTACCAGCAACGGGTAGAAAAGGAATGTAAGGAGAAGAGAATACAAATGTGAATAAAAAGGTAATCATTTCTCCAATAGTCCCTGTTTTTGGCAGATAGGTTAACAAATCTTCAGTAGGAAGGTCGTTAGTTGGTAGAGGAATATCGGTCCGTTGTAAACAAGGCGGGGAGTTAGGAACAAATGAAAGCACGGGATTAGCGGTTGCATTTAATCTAGAAGCTCCATGTGCTGTAAGTCTAAAAACAAGACTTTGTAAGGTTGTAATCAGATTTTTACGACTATCAGGTGTTGGAATCCCAGCTACATTTCCATCAGAAGGGTCAGAAGAAGCGGCAATCCAGGCCTGAATTTGTTTGTCGGCAACTACCTCTTGGTCATTAGACCACGTCTGATTTACAAATGCAGTTACATAGGTTTCAACCGCATTAAAAACGGATAGCAATTCTCCTGCAATAGGATATTGATCCCAATCGGTTTTGTTTGAAAAGTCTTCCTTTTTAATACCATTGTTTTGCAAGGTAGTATTAGGGTCATCTTGCAGAAAAGATCTTCCCTTAGCAAAAGTATCTGTCATGTTAAGAAACTCAGAGGCACTGCTTACCGAGGTTGGCGGTGCGATTCTTTTCCATAGCAGGAGCAGAGTATCGTTAAAAGGAATAATAAACTCGCTTTGAGGAGCCATAAATACCCGTAAAGGATGTGTTTCCTCGACGTGATTATGTAAAGTCATTAATAATGCAGCAGAAACAATATGCCAATGATATACATGTCCCATCCATATTCCGTATAAGGTGATCGAAGTTTTGGCGGCCATTAGAGCATACAACCATGTTCCATTTGTACAGACTCCAAAAGAGTAGATCGTGTTTCCTTTATTT
This sequence comes from Aquimarina sp. AU119, assembly GCF_900312735.1. Classification (NCBI taxonomy): domain Bacteria; kingdom Pseudomonadati; phylum Bacteroidota; class Flavobacteriia; order Flavobacteriales; family Flavobacteriaceae; genus Aquimarina; species Aquimarina sp. AU119. The sequence goes on from NZ_OMPF01000004.1 coordinate 56,494, forward strand.
TCAGGATTGATGATCAATACTACAATAGGTCGCAAGGATTTATCAGGATTTTGCGCTAATAGCGTAAGAGTAGCAGGAGTATATCTGGGGTTACCTTTTACATGGCTTATAGGAAGCGTAGCGTACATACGAAGATCGATGGCATATAGTAATTGATCGCTTAGTAAAGTTTCAATTTCTGATGTCCAGGCATCTCCAAATACATTTTTATAATCAGTAGCTCTGGTATCATTTACTTTTTCAAGAATTAGTAAATTATATGCAAATCCATATTTTGCAATAGTAGGCCAGAAGACACGGTTAGCAATGGCCACATCGGTCATCGTACCCATCATGTCGGGCAGAAATTTCTGAGCATTATGATACACACTATTAAAAGTAGTCCATGACATCGTAAATTGCTCAGGTTTGGTAAGAGAAAGCATAGTGATTGGATCTTCATCATTACTAGCCCTTAGATGTTCACTCGCATTCATTCGGTTTTTCAATTTAGCTGGGTTAAGCTCTACTTTAACCGATGATTTTTCGAGATCAGCTTTTAGCGATAGACGATCTGCATGTGCTTCTGCTTCAACATCTTTACCCCGCCCATATTGATATGAGTATCCATTAGCATTGTATTCATCAATTTGATATGTATTATTCATGCCCCATTTGGCCTGGGTAGTAGCATTAGCCCGTAACCCCAGTCTTACCAGGGTGCCGGGAATTTCACCTAATTGATAAGGTACTGCAGGGATATTTTTATATCCCAATTCTTGTAACGGAAGTTTGTGAATAAACGAACCGTATTTTTTACGACGTTTTAAGAAATAAAAGATTGCTCCGGCGATTAGCAATATGCCAACAATAAGTAAGATGATTTTTAAGCCCATGGTTATAAATTAGTGGTTAAAGAATAATTTTATGATATCGTTAATCTTTATTGTATCCTAATGTAATTGCCGGGGCCATGTATAATAACGACTGCTATTATTTTCCTTCTGTTTTTGTCTTACTAATTTACCAAAAGATTTGTTATCAGTTATATAGAAAATCAAAATAAAAGAAAAAATGTACAGGAGATAATATAAAAAGGTGAGAGGGTCTATAGAATTAGATAATAGTATTGTTGGTCACAAAAGTAAACCTAGATTTGCAAGTAAAAGGCAGTTTTTTTTAAATTATCAGCTCAAATGACTTCTTTTGTTGATTTTAAAAAATTATAGGGTGTTTGGCAAATATATATTAAAGAAATGCAAATATACATTACAAATAATCTGATTTTTCCAAATCAGGTATATTAGGGTTAAAATTATAATTGGGATTCTGGTAACTGCGTAATTTTTATGACTCATTTGATTGATGCATTAGTAAAAATATAAGAAACAACAATTTCATAAACAACTTTGGCATTATGTGATTATTTATTTCAATTAACAATACTTCTTATGCACAAGAACTACATTCAAGAGTACCTTCGCTGAAAGAGTTTGAGAATAAAAAAATGAATTGACAATTGATGAACAAAAGAAAGTGATGGATTTTAGATATTTAAGTTTTTTTTTCATGTTTGCGCTAAGTTTTTCACAAAGCTATGCCCAAGAAAAAAGTGTTATTTATTTTGATGAGGAATGGAATAAAACCACAAAGGATAAAGCGACGTATTATCGAAACATACCTCTGGAAATAAAAGATGATAAAGTTCTCATTAAAGATTATTATATATCAGGTCAACCTCAAATGATAGGTTGGGCAGATAAGGATAATGAAGATGATTTTATTGGAGAAGTACGATGGTTTTATGAAAATGGAAACGTTAATATTATAAGTAATTATCATTATGGAAATCTAGATGGCGAGCATAAAGAGTTTTATGAAAATGGAAATAAAAAATTTACAGTTAATTATGAAGGCCAACTAAAAGAGGGAGAAGGGAAATTTTTTAATAAACAAGGAATTTTGACTTCTAGTGTAATGTATAAAAATGATAGACCCTACGAGGGAACAACAAATTGCTTTGCTACTTACAAAGAAGGAAAGAATATTGAGAGAAAATTATATTATGAAAACACTACACAATTAGCGTATGAAAAACATACTGCTAAGACTATAGTGACAGAACTATACTATAGAAAAAACGGGAAAAAGATAAGAGAGGTGATCACTGATCTGGAATTAAAAAAACAAGATCGTTTTAAAGGAAGTTATTACCCAGGAAATAAATGCGGTTATGTAGTAGGAATGCGTCATTTTCAGAATATAAAAAACGGTAAATTAGAAGGCGATGAAGAATTTTATAATCTAGATGGTAGTGTCCTTTATCACGGTATAAATAGAGATAATAATCCTTATGATGGAACTTTTTATAGAAAGAAAAGAGGTGTCATACATGTGACTACATATAAAAAAGGGATAAAGACAAAAGAAAAAATACTATATAATAGTAAGACAATAGCTATAGGAACCTATGTAAATGGTAAAAAACATTCAGGAACCTTTATTAGTGAAGCAGAAATACACGGTTGGGTATGCAGTAAAATCTCTACTCTTAAAGAAGGAAAAGAGGAAGGTAAACAGGTGTTTAAGCGTTTAAAAAATGAAGAACTATTAGCATATTATTATGCTAAAAATGGAGTAAAAGATGGGGAGAGTTATGATTATGATCGCGATAATGATACTGCTTATATCTTAAGTTATACAAAAGGGATTCCGACGGAAGGCAAACTTCTGAAAGATAATGGAGATGTTTTAATTTATAAAGAAGGTAAATTAGACAAGAGGAAAGTCAAAGCAAAAACCAAAGGGATTACGTTTTTCGAAATTTATAAAAATGATCAAAAAATAGGAGTTGAGTATACTGTATTTGAGATCGACGGACAAATAACACAAACAGGTACCTATCAAAACAATCAACCATATCAAGGTTATTTTTTAAGAACAATTTCAGACGTCGTAGTACTTCTTGATTATTATGAAAAAGGAATTAGAAAGTATCAATATGCTAGATCAAATATTAAAGAAAATACAGAGTTAATTGATATTCCTTTTAAATCAATTTATAAAAACAACAAGATACATACTGGAGCCCAGTATGAAATGATTAATGATGGTATTCGTATTAAAATCTTAGAAAAAGGAAAAATAAACGCCATTAGTATTTGGGTATTTGCGATGCACTATGCAAATAATCTTATTTTAAAGAAAACAGATGAAGGTATGGAGATTGTCGAGATACGGAACCCAGATTTGAAAATAGTTGTTGGTAAAGAATTTATCTCGTTAACCTATAAAGAAGAAATAATAGATCAAAGAAAGAGAAATACAACCAACAATTTCATTAACAAAGGAATTGCATTCTATTTAGAAAAAGGAGTTTTAAAATCAGATATTTCCTGGGGCTTCTCTTCAGAGACCTTAGAAAAAATACAAAGCAAGAGACATGAATGGTTTAGGAGTGACTTTGTATTAGATATGTATTCGGGATTACCACCAAAAAATACAATTGAGTCAACTTTTAAAAAATTTAGCAGAGGCAATCTCGGGAGAGATAATAAGAGGGATTATATATCACATATTTTTTATGATGAAGTTGGTCAACCTGCCAAAGGGATTCTTATAGAAGAAAAAAAAGAGCTGTTTAATGCCAAACTATATCTTCAAAACAAAGTAAAAGAATCAAAGAAAAGTTTAACGATTGATTTGCTGAAAGAGCAGATTAGCATCTGGCACAAAAAATATAATTAATAATGTAGAAGGAGAGTGCTCTTCAAAAATTAGACGAACATAACAGTAGTATAAATCACCTCATAAAGAACAATGAAAAAATATCTAATGCTAGTATGTTTTATTGGGACACATTCGTTTTCTCAAATCACCCTGGAGCATAATGATTTTGTATCTGTAGGAGACACCATTGTAGAATACTACGAAAGATTTCCCACCAGTACTATTGATGTAGGTGAGCCAGGACCAAATAAAGTATGGGATTTTTCTAATTTAAAATCTACTGCACGAGATACCTTAGTTTTTGTTGATCCTCAAGACACTCCATTTGGTGAAGATTTTCCTAATTCTAACATAGCACTCTATTCAAACAATGGCTATTATGAAGCATGGATGTTTATGAACCATTCTAGTTCTAAATTAGTAGGCAACGGCTCTGGTGTATATGTTAATGAAAAAAAACGTGTTGATATTAGACAGGAAACAGTTATAAAGTATCCTTTAAATTATCAAGATACTTCATCAAACACCACAAAAGAAGATAAGATTGTAGAGAAAACAAAAAAAGGCGCAGATTCTATTAAAAGAACTCGAGTCTTTGAGCATCAAACAGTAGTGGATTCATGGGGTGATATTATTTTACCTAAAGGAACTTTCTTATCACTCAGATTAAAACATGTAATAAGTGTTACCGATTTTTTTTATAAGAAAGAATTAGATCAATGGGTACTTTTAAATCAATCCAAAAAAAACACAGGTATCTTTTATCAATGGTGGACACAAGATAAAAAGGTCAAACATCCAGTTGCCCAAATTTCTATGGATGAGCATCATAAAAAACCAATAATAGCTAAGTTTTTACCGGCTAAACCTTTTTTAGAAATTATGAAAAGCGTACCCCTACAAACTTTAAAAATATATCCTAATCCAGCAATAAGAAGTACAATCATAGATGTAGGAGTAGAGGTGTCTTACATTTCTATATACTCTTTTAATGGGCAACTCATAAAAAATATAAAAACTAATATTTCAAAAACAGAAATCAATGTTGAGGATTTTGCTAGCGCAACTTACTTTGTAGTAGTTAGAGACGAAGAAGGAAAGATAATAGGAAAAGGTCAGCTTATAAAAAAGTAAACTAGTGTATATGCGATTGGAGAAGGAAAATATAATGCTTTTGGGTATTTGATAAAAAAAATGATAATGAACATAAATAAACCACATTATAAATTAGTTGCATTGTTTGTACTCTTAAGTATAAAAATGATAGGACAATCAAAGGAAGAAAAAAGTACTATAGAAAATCTATTACAGAAAAATGCATGGTTTATTACTACATTGTTTTTAGAAGATAAATCGATTACAGAATATGAATTGACACCTATAAATAATAAACAGCAATATAAAGATTCACTAGGAGCAAGCATTGTAGAGTTTTATAAAAAATCAACAACTTTAGACAAAACAATGCGTTTTGCAAGCTTTGAAAACCTTCCTCGTTGTGGTAATGATGAAAGTGAAGATTATACTATTTACGGAGTGTATACTATTTTAAAAAACAATACACTACAAGTAGAAATAATCGAAGCTATAGGGAATGAGGCTGTACTAGTAGGTGGTGTTTTTGAACCAATAAAAACAAAGAAACAGACATATTTATTTGAAATAATAAAAAAAGAAAACAAAGTTTTTTTAAAAAAAATCGCAAAAAAATAATTTAATAATTAAAGTAGTTTGATCTTTTTGATGTAAATAATCTCAGCAGTTTTTCCATCGCTCTCTTTGGTGAGAGATACATTGATGGTATTTTTGTTTACTAGTCTATTTTTTGTAAATACACCTTCCCGCTTTGATTGACTATAATCAAGGTATTTCCATCATCTTCAAGCGAGAAATCTCCTTGGTAATTAATTTTTTCAAAGTGTTTCCATACTTTATCATCACAACAGGCCTCTGTACAATGTGCGAATGCACCAATAATGGTGTTCTTGATCGTTTTTGCTGCATATCCACAGGTGTTTACGCCCACAGAAAAACTAAATGTAGTATCAGATATAATAAGGTCATAATTAGCAGTTTTAGGAGGAGATATGGTATCCAGGCTATCTTCTATTTTGATTAGGCTCCATTTACCTATCAATTTTGCATCTATCTGTGCATGTATATGACAAGACATAAAAACAGTGGCAAAAATAATAGTGATGATTCTAATGCCTCCCATAGCTTTTTAATGTTTATCAATGTTTGCAATATTGTTTTTTAACCGTTATTACTAAGATAATAAAAGAAACTCATATACTGAAACGATATAAGCATATGCTCAGGTAAAATGATTTAAAAAAAGTTACCATTACTTTGGATTCCAGCCTACGCTGGAATGACAGATTTTGAGTGTTTTGTCATTCCAGCGTAGGCTGGAATCCATCTTTATTACTTATTGGAGTACTGAATGTATGGTAGAATTGTTTTAATGAGTCATTAACAAGGTTTGGTTTTTTTCTACAGAGAGTTTGTTTCATACCTATTTTGACTAAAACCACAACGTATATAAGTGGAATATTTTAAAGATAAACTTTTTTAGCAAAAGGATTTCAAAATGATAAAAGATAGTATACTTAAAACTTTTTAATTTTTGGTGAGGATTTCCGTAACGGGGTGATTAAAAGATGGTTGTATCTTGCTTATAGAAAAAAATAACATAACATATATACCCTATACTAGAGTTGTATTGTGATTAATTAATATTTGTGTGAATGGGAGCGTGAATGTTTAAGTTGGTTTTTAAGAGTTGATATTTGCGCTCTCTATTTTAAGTGTATAAAAATATATGAAGCCCCCAGTAATTATGGAGCGTAGGTACTAAGTTGGTTGAGAAGATGGTACTTACGCTCTTTTTTTATCACTTTATAAAATCAATCGAACAACAGGAGTACTACGTTTTATGTATTTTTATGCACATTATTTTCCCATTGTTTCTAAAACTTCTTTTTAGTTAAATACCAAAACCCGTATTAATTATTGCCATTGTTCTCGTGCCGTTTTTACTTCAATTCTTTTTGATAAAGATTATTTGTAGAAAGAGGTAATTCTTTTACTCCAACTTTATCAAAACCTTGTTTTTCATAATAGGAGCAAAGCTTTGGATTATTAGAATCAGCATCAAGTCTTAAATATTTACAATTGCTTTTTTTTGCCTCATTTTTAATCTGTTCAAGTATAGATTTTCCGACTCCTTTACCTCCATATTTGTCTTTAACAACCAATGAATGAATATAAAGAGACTTTTCCTTTTGTTTGCCCCAATACAGTAAATCTTCCTTTAAAATCCTAACCATTCCGATAGTTGTAGAATCAGTATTCTTTATAAAATAAAATTCCTTGTTTCTTATTCCTTCTTCTAGCCATTCTATCCTTTCTAAAGGTGGGTTTTTCCAATATTGCCAATGGTCAATATTCATTTTTGCTATTTTTATAGCCGCTTCTTTAAATAAGTCTAAAACTATTTCCTTTTCGGTAATTTCTATTTGAGAAAACTTTATGTTCATTAATGTATATTCTCTTATTCAGTTTTATTTGTTCAAATTATTATCAACAATTATATGATAACCATTGCTATTGTTTTACAGATACCGTCACAAGACTAATGTACCAAAAGATTTTTATAGTGTATATGTTTTTTGAAACGATTGAGGCCGATTTTTATAAACAATAAGTAACGTTATGATCGTGTTCTGCGAGTACTTGACTGTTTTTTTTATCAATTGAGATTACAAACCTAAACCGATGAAGACTTAATTTATATTTAAAACTTTTTAATTTTCAAAATGGATTTCCGTAATCGAGTGATTAAAAGTTGGTCGTATATTGCTAATAGAAAAGATAGAAATACAATATCATTTTTTGAGATATTATATACAATTGAAGAATTGGGAATAATTGGTGTTTACATGAACAGAGCGTAGATACATTGGCTTATTATAGCATGTATTTACGCTTTCTATTTTATGATAGATTTAAAAATAAGTATAATTTTATTTGTTAGCTTTTTTCCTTAGGGCTAAAAGCATTTGCGAAAAAAAAGATACCGACTAATGTATACGTTATAAGTTCTGCAAGAAAACGATACGAGAAAAATATATCTACAAAGCTTCGATGATCTGCTAACTTAAACAGATTAGTGAGTATTGCAGTCAGTATTCCCCAGGTTCCACCAATTTTTACTCTGTATTTCCATTTTTCACTCATTCTTGTCCCTTTTTTACAAATATATTAATTTCAATCAGATTGCCAAGAAGAGTCCATTCTGCTGGTCAACAGAAAGAAAAGTAATGTATTTTATATCGTTGATCAGATCAGGAAAGAGTTGTAATACCAGGTGATTTTGATTAAACTATGATCAAGGTGATCCATTGATCATTAAAAATAGGTAGTATAAATAAAGCGAACCGAAGTTCGCTTTATTTAAAATCTATTAAAAATTACAAGCGCCATGCGTAGGTAAAACGCATAATCCATTGCAACAAATATGACCAGGTACACCACAAAAAAATGAATTAGGAGTTGGACAGTACCCATACTCATCTGGATCAGTAAATCCACCAGTAATTGTTTTTTGTACTGATTTGTTTAATCTCTTAATTCCATTAATGTTCACAATGTTTTTCATAATACTACGGTTTTAAAAGTTATCTTATAAAGGTATATAATAACACTTGTAATGTTTAGCTCCCACAGTTAAATTTAAATTAAAACTTACTTAAATAGTGTTACTATTTTATCTCTTCTTTCTTGTAAGGATAGTAACATCAACATCCCGAAGTACAAAGGCAATCTCATCGTTCTCACTCGGCATCACGAGGTTACAATGAACTATTCGACAAGCTCAGCGTGAAACACTTCAACGGAATCATTATCAAGTACTTAGGTTTGATCAAGATAGGCCTGTCGACGTATTCTCGAACCCTGAGGTTACTCGAAGGGAGAGATGTATCGCGAATTGATATACCATAATCACTACAACTCTACCAAATACTTTAATCGATGATAGCAATCCCTTGCCAAAGGACGTAGTGACTCCCCCAGTGGGGTGATCTCATACTCGGTGGCCATACTCATAAACGCGGCATAGGTCTCTGCGAGATAGTCGTTTTTTTTCTCGCGGGGGATTTGCATCAACTGGCATATGATCTCTAGGATATCCAGATGATGTATACTCGATCCTTGTAGCCCCAACCGGTCTAACCCATAGACCAATTGGCAATGCTTAAGATCTTGCTGTATCAAATCAATAATTAACTGCTCGTTTTTGGAGTGCATGATATTTGTTTTAGTAACAAAACAAATATCAATGAATCTTATGAGATTGTTGTCATACAGAAGGTTGACAGTGGGTGTTTACATTTTTGAATTCATATTATTCAATCTTCGATACAACAAAACTCTGATTTAATATTTACAGGAAATGTATTTATAATATAATATCCTTCAGAAGTATTAATCTCTTTTATTGATCTCCCATATTTTTCCAAAGAAAGTTCATTTTGTAAATCGTGAATTGCTGAAGTAACTAATTCATTGATCTCTTCATAAAAGTCTATATCTGTATAGCTATTGCCATGAATACTTTCGATTCTAACTTCTGAACTCCTTTTACATTTCTTGTATAACTTTTGAATTGATTTGTAAATTTTATTTTTTGATATAATTTTTTCGTTAATGAAGATGTTTTGATTTTCGTCTATTATGATATTGCAAATACATTTATTAAGAGGTTCTTTATTCTTTGGCTTTTCATGTTGAGCATTTATTTTAATACTCGTTAATAAAAAGAATAAAACAACTATTTGAGTGATTTTTATCATAATATGGTTTCACCAGTATTTCATTAATTTGATAAAATAAAGTATCTTTTTTTCTTAACTTGTTTTGACAGTGGCTTTGGTTACTACATTTTTAAACTTTGCAGAGCATGTTAATCAGTTTTTCTATTCTTTTTTAAGAATAGCACCCCAATAATAATTATAACCAAACTAATAATTATATTCTCCCAAGATTTATCTATATATCCTCCCCAACCATAAAAACCATCATTCTTGTAAAGAAGAATAAAAACGCCAAGTAAAATAATTAAAACTCCTATTTTTTTATTTCTTTTCATTAAGACTTTTTTTATGTGTTTTATCACTTATGCTCAAAACTAATGATTCTTTATATGAAATCTCCAAAGCTCTAGAAGTATCGTTGCAACAGCTGGTTAAGTTTTGAGGTTTTAATAGGTAGATGGATTGTAAATTAGTATTATCGAGGCAGGAGTTAATATTCTATCGTTTCAATCTGGTCAAGTACTTCCCATGTATTTTCCTTTTTTTCAAAAAGAACTAATTCATGCCATCCTCCTCTGATCTTACTAGAGGTTTTATTGGAGTATAGAACGGTAATTGAGCTGATAACAAGATTTTTTGACTGATTCATAAGAAAACCATTAAAAGTATATGTAATTATACTATTGTTCTCATTATTATGATGGTTTAATAATTCATTACTCTCTAAATTGAGTTTTGTTCTATCCAGTTTAAACTGATCTACTTTTGTCTTAAAATTGTTATATAAGATTTTAGTTGTTTGTTTTTCTAAACGTTTAAGGATATAATCATCATTTTGAAAGATATCAAGAGGTAAATTTGATTTTACCTTTAAAACAACACTGCTTTTTTCTTTTTCCTCTTTGACAATATGAGATAGGATCAAATCAATCAGTGGATGAAAATCTTCAATATTATGATCTTGATAAACCTTAGTATTTGAAATTAAGTTAGTATCATCAAAATCCTTACTTTGTTTTTGATAGATTAGGGCTAATAAAACTCCTATGGTTATAATATATTTCATTTTTTCTTTGGATAATAGCTAACATTTCGGCTATGGTTAGTGCGGGAATTAAAAGTAGTGAATTTTCGGTTTAATACAGAGTCGAATTTTTATATTTTGGTTTACTCATTTTGTGGATACTGATTGCAAATCCACTATATTTATTAAGGTCAATTGATTCTAGTTTTATTTTCTTCATAGTCATCAATTAACTCATTTACTATATATAGTATTAGTATTTGTTATTTTACCCTAATATCACTGTACATTAATTTATTTGTTTTTTCATCATATGGCTCATTAACTTTTTTCCAGATACTATAAACTCCATAAACTGAAATCAAAATTGAAATTATTATACTAATTGTCACGCCTAATGTTTCTATTATTTTTTGAATGATATATCCATAAAACTTTCTTTTTCCTTGAACATCAGAAAAATCTCCTCCAGTTGATATTAAATAAGCAAATAGTGCTCCTGTAAAAACAGTAATAATTCCATGGTGATTTAATAGTAGTTGAAATTTACTTTGTTTGATCATACTTTTTTTATGTGATAATTCCTCAATCTGATCTTTTAAAGAAGTTAAATCACTGTCAGATAATTTAAAACTTTTTTTAAAACGTAAGGCATCGATTTTTACATAAGCATTAATTTTAAACTCGCCATCATTGAAGATGATATTTTTTATTTCGTCAAACCTTACCTTTACGGTCTTTTCAATCAACCTGGGATATTTATGTAACTCAGTAAATTTAACCGATAGCTCTATTTTTTCCTCACTAAAAATAAGCTCGTTTTTTCCAAAAAATATAGTTTTTATATTTCCATCATTTATTTGATAAATTCTTTCTGTCATTTTTGTTATCTATTTATACTAACATTTGAGCTAGACTGGATTTTAGTGTAATTTGGACATTATTGTTTCTATATTTCAATTTCTTTCAGATTCAACTCAAATAGATTTCTGAATTTATCATCTTTGAGTATTATAATTTAAATATTTTGGAGTTTTGCAAAGTTTGCGACTTTGCAGTATTTCATTAGTTTGATAAAAATAAAGTATTTTTTATAAGCCCGCTCTTATTCTTCTTTGTATGATAATCGTTGTAGTTATGAAGTTTTATCTCATCCTTATTTCTATAACTTTGTCAGGTTCTTTGTAGTTACCCATTTTAATAAACTTCGAGCATGAGCCCGTTGCTCCACGTGTATCTGCTAATGTAACTGTGTAATTTAACTTCTCAATTAGCTTTCCATTATGAAAAAAAAGTGCTAAAAACTCATCTGAGTCAAATCCAGTTTTACAATAATGCCATTCCTCTATATTTTGTTTGAAGTCACTTTTGGTAGGTGCTCCCATAATATCTTCTACCTCCGATTTAGTCATCCCAGGATTTAACTTGTATGAAATCTTTAAGTTTTGTTGAACTCCACAGGAATATGTAATCAAAAAAACAATGGAAAGTATTGTTCTTGTAACTTGATCTTTTAATTTTAGTTTTGACTTCATAGGTTAGTTTAATTGTGCTTAACGGCTACATATATGAAACGTAGCATGTAAATAAACGCTGACTTTTCAGATTATACTCAAGCCGAATTTTTATATTTTGGTTTACTCAGCTTATGTATACAGATTGCAAATCCGCCCTATTTGGTTACAAAACTACATTGAATTATAACCATTACTATTACACGTTATTGTTATCCATTTTTTAGCCAAAATGATTCGGCAATGTCCCATAAATTCTTTCCATTTTCATTTACCCAATGCCAATTCCCATTTACTCCACCTGGGTCTTTCTTTTCAGGGTGAAGGTCTTTGAAAAATTTCCAAGTCAATGCTGATATTGCATATTCTTTGTCATCAAAATCCCATTTGATAGCATTGCTTTGTCCAAGTTTTCCAGTAATCTCTGCACTAAACTTTGGATTATCCTTTTCGTATTCCACATGACTCGGAAGTCCATTTTTTAAATAAATTTTATCTCCAACATTTAAAAGTTTATTGTCAATCAAAATCCGCATAGTCCTTGGTCGATATCTTTTCCCCTTGCTTTCTCTTTCTTCTTTTTTCTTAATGTTAATTAAATATTGCTTAGCTTCTTGAAGTGGAATTATTTTATTAGGAACTATTGCAATTTTATCTCCAAGATTATGAGGTGTGATTTTAACACAACTAATGTCAAGTCCATTTTCGTTTAGCCACAAAACTGTTGTTGTTATTTCTTGTGAAAAATCTTCTGAACATAAAATAATTCTCGGAGTGTTTGATAGTTCTTCAAAGTCTTCATTTGTAACGAATTCTTGAATGTCAGTTAAAGAGTTTTCTTTTGAAGGGGTTTCAATTCCAATATATTTTTTTTGATAAGAAAGATAATAGGGAAGAAGGCTTTCAATTGTTAAAGATGATACCATTGCAGCATATCTTATAGATTGAAGGTCAGCATATCCAGCAAAGGGATCTCTTTTTAACTCAACTACAACTATATTTCCCTGCCTGTCAAGGGCTAAAATATCTAATCTGTCTTTTGAATTATTAAATCGATCAAACTCTACGCTTAAAACTAAAAGTTCTTCCCCTAAAAGTTCCGGAGCTTGACGAATCCATTCTTGAATATGCTTTCTTTCCCAAATATTCAACCCGATGAATGATACTTCATCTACTTTTTCAAAACTCTCTAATTTATCATCAACTACTAATATCATTCGATTGTATCTTAATGTTTGTTAACGCCAAATATATGAATCGGAGCAAGGCAAGTATACCTGAACCAATTGATTTATCTGCGCATTTTTATTTCTTGTTTAGTTTATAAAAATCTAGCATCTTCGCAAAAAGACAATGACCTTTCGATTTAAAACCAAACTTTGCTCTGATTTCATATATATTGTTAGCATTAGTGCCTACCAATCAGATTCCATTTCCGTTGGAGTAGTTATCAAACTTTCCATTGTTAAAAACGTTTTTGGCATTTCCGAATTTAGATAAATCTTAAGTTCCAACCACGCTTTTTTTCTGAACTTTAGGTAGTTTGATTTCTTATGAGGATATTCAGAATCGTCCGTAATCATAAATAGAGAAATACCTTTGCCTTGGTGCTCAAAATCATTCAGAATTATTTTAAATCGTCCATTCTTGAAATAAACATTGGTTTGATATTTTACTGTACCGTCGTCACTTCTATTCCCTTTTGGATCATAATTTAAGATCTGATTAAATTTTATTATACCCATTTCTTTATCCAATTGGATGATATTTTTATCATATTTCTCCTTACTGCCCATAAATTCCATTAGTTTACTGTTCAGACGCTCAAACAAAATCAATTTCGATTCAGTGCTATCAGTTTGAATCACTTTTTCGAATTTGATGCTTTGAGAATTCATCAAAGAAGTAGTTATGAGGAATATTGATATGGATAGTTTTTTCATATGTTTTTTATAATTAATGCTAACAACGATATATAGTTACTTTGATAACTAAATACATCCATTTATCATCATGTGTAAACGGATATTAACCGTATCATATTTATTTTGATCTAAAATACAGCCCTACATTTTATAAATTTTACGGTTACCCACAGTGTGGTGTAAAAAGTTTGTTAAAGTAAAAAAGAAGGGTTAGAAAAAATATTTCATTGTATTTCATGAGAGGGGAGTCGGGGGTCGGAAGTCAGAAGTTAGAAGTCGGAGGTTGGAAGTCTGAAGACAGAAGATCGAGGTTAAAAAAACATCGGAAACAGGGCTTCATGCTTCGAACATTAAGGTTGGAGTCAGAAGGTGGAGGTAGGTATGAGTTGTATAGGCACAGATTGTAAATCTGCGTATCGGGTGATGAGGTTATTCATTCACAAATACTGGTTTTTCCTCGTTGTCATGTTCATATAAATATACTACACCATTATTTTCGAACCCTTTTTGTTTTAACGTATTTTTTATGTCTTCAGAATCGAGCACAGCATGTAAAGCAAGAGCTGCAATAGAGTAAACGGTTTCTTGTGTTTTAAGAAAGATATCTAATTCAAAATCAAATGCCCAAGCAATTTCGTCAAATTCTTCGCTTAAAATTGATCCAAGCGCTTCTTCTAATTCAAAATCTATTGGATGATCAGATGCATAGCTTCCATCCTGAAATTCTAAGTATTTTGGTTTCTCCAGATTGATTTCGAATTTTGGTTCTTTAAAGGCAATACCAGAAAAACTTAGATTTGAATTATATTCGAATAGAAGACCATTGAATGATTTATATTCTTCTTTAAGCTCAAAACTTGTTAATGAAGATTCAATTTGTTCTTTAATAGACTCAGTAATTTGCTTTAAGTCTATTGTATTCAGATTTTTAATTGCCGTATGTATACAACTATTCATCTCATCTCCACCTTCTTTTAATGTAGCAATTGATTCGCTGTAAAATGAATTTATAAAATTTTGGTTATGAGTTCTATGACTTTCTAATTCGAGTTTAGCTGTTTCTTCTATAAGATTGGTTTTATATTCTTCTATACTTGATTTTATAGTAGCACTTTTGAGATACTCTAGATTTGTACGTATAAGTTCTCGGTAATGTTCTAGAATTTTTGAATTCATATTTCTCTATTTTTTACATATAATGTTATGAGTATGTGTCGTAATAGGAGAAAATGTTACTTCGAAAGTTTGAGAAATTCATAAGGAGAACATTTATTGCACTCTCTTAGACATTGATTTAGATTATATCTACTACTGTCACCCACTAGTCTAAGACTAGCGGTAGTGGATAGTAGTTAGCTAAGTTTTGAGATTTTGATGGAGTTCACAGATTACAAATCCGTACCATTAGGTGTTATTGGATTACATACAAACGTATTATATACTATGTTTGTTAAATAGTTTAGGCAGGCGTAGGTAAAATATCGACCCATACCACTAGATAAGCATTTGGGTCAGATGCCGTATTCATTGTTAGCAGGTTATGACCTAATCGATCCTGAAGAGGAAAACCATAACCACTAGTCAATAGACTAATGCTACCAGCATAAGAATTATAATTTTTGCTATCACTTTGCGCTCCGTCAAAATAAATGTTGTTTCCACCAGGTGTGGATGAAAAAGAAATCACCGTTCCATCGGGCATAATACCTCCCCACCATTCTGTACTTGATAAGGATCCTATGGGTACGTTATTGCTTTTTGCTGTACTACCAACATAGCCAAAGTTGAGCCCAGCTAATAGATCACCTACCACTTGTCCGTAGACATCGTTAGTTATTCCTGTAGTTTTTGGATTAGAACCTAATGTATAAGGGGAGTTGCAGCCGTAAATTCCTGTTTTATCATTTAGGTCATCAAAAGTAATGACAATATTTCCACCGGTTGTTCCAACTCCGGGGCCTTGTTGTACGGTAGGAACACCTGGAGCGTAACCATTTCCAGAATCTGTATTGGGAACTAAGGTTACATTGCCTTGAGTATCAAAACTTGCTGTATAATCATAGCTTTGAGCCTGTGTAGAAGGAGTTCCTGATGGTTGATGTCCTGTACCGACATACGTTCCTGCGATTCTCACTTTTTTATTTACTAATACGGTTTTGAGATAGTTTGTAAAGTCGTGATATAAACCATCATTTCCTAATTGCGGACTGATCACACGAGCAAATGCTGCATTGGGTAATTGGTCCGCAGGTTTGGGAAGAACCGAACCATTTTTGGTTGAAGCGACTGCTCCTGTAGCTGTGGCCATATCAAAACTACTACTGCTAATCTGATTTTTATTAGTAGCATGAGGGGCATTGAATGTATTTAGTGATAATGAAATGGCAGTAAAATCTATATAAGATAAATCTACATCCATTTGTGAATCTTTGATCGTGGGTTCAAAGTATTGATACCTTAGATCAAGATTAGGGTTCTTGTTTGCATCTGGAGTGTAATTAGCGCTCATACCAGTGATTGGACCGCCCATACTGATATAAATCCTGCCAGAAAAGGTTTTGATTAATACTGCTGGGACTCCATTTGGCAAGCCATCTCCAAATCTTGTTCCACTAGTGATCTCTTGCAAACTGTAGGCGGTGTTTGGAGCCAAAGACTTTAAAGTGCCCGAATTATCGTAATATTTTCCATCCATGCTTTGATCACCGATGAATTGAATGTAAGTATCCCTTGGAGTTTCTGAAGAAAACAATAATGGTACGCCATTATTAGCAGCCTGATGATATGTGAATTGAGCGGCATTGACCTTTGGCGAATTATTACCTTGCACAACTACTTGCACATCTACAGTTTCAGCATTTGGAGCTATAGGGTTAGTGACCGTGATCTTATTGTCAGATAGTACATGAATTTGGGTTGCACCAAGAGCTTTAAAATTTACAGCAGAAGCTCCCGTAAAGAATTTTCCTTCGATAGTAATGGTTTCACCCCCTTGAACTGAAGATGCACTGGGGTGAATTCCTGTTATCTCTGGTAAATTATAGTTAAATTTTTTAGGTGCGATTATAGGAGTACCTCCATCAATTAATGTCACCGAAACCGAACCTGGTACTCCAGTATTAGGATTGACCATGGTCATGATAGTATCAGATACAATTTTGATCTTGGTAGCTCCTGCATTCCCAAAATTCACGGCAGGGTTGTTAATACTATTGAAACCTGTTCCGGTGAGTGTGATTAAATTATTTCCTATCAACGAACCTTCTGTTGGACTGATAGAAGAAATTGTAACATTAGTTATTGTAGTTTTCTTTTCCATATTTTGCATGTTTTTTGTGCTGATTTAATCGAGAGCATTACTTATAAAATGATATAAACGATATATATCCTTTTATTTATTTTTATAATCGTATACTAGTCGAGTAGTATTCATATAGTTGCTTCTAGAATTTTGATATTTCCTGAAATTCATACAATTGTTAGATTTTGGAAATACCTTGTATGTAAACTTTTCTGGATTTAAGGTAATTGAGAGTGATGTAAGACATCACCCTCAGTAGTAATTTAATATGTTATATTTTTTTAATTTCAGTCACCAACCGCTAGAAAAGCGAATCCACTATCAATCAGATTTCCTTGTAAGTCGGTAACCAAAACCTCGCATGTATTTTCGGCCAGAACATTTACAGAGCATAGTACTCCGGTTCCCCAAGGAGTAGCGCTTACGCCTGGTGATTGAGAAAATGGTTTCTCATAATTCACAAAGTAATTTCCTTTTCCTTCTCGTGAAGTTGAAGAAATACCAGAACCCCCTTGATTGGTTCCATCATTATTGACAAGTACATAAACAGATCTCATATTTAAAATTTTATTGGTTAATAATTTTTAAGAATTTTATGGGTAGATTTCATCCTTGCAATACCTATTGGGAAAAAACTACAATGACTTTTATTTCAATTGCATCCCTTTATAAGCTGAATTTTTAATATCCGAATTAGAGATTTTAAGTTCATGATCTAATGCATTTTGATTTAATTTATGGGCGTGCTTTAATAATTGATTTTTCACTTTTTTATAATTTATAAACCTATACTAGATGGATAGTATCTGTTCATTTTTTTATAAAAACTGATCTGATTAAAAATAGGAAAGAGGTGTATAAGAAAATATTTCATTGTATTTCATGGTGGGAGAAGTCGGATGTTGGGTGTCGGATGTTTGGAGTTGGGTTTTGGATGTCAGAGGTTGGATGTTGGGAGATTGCAAAAACATCGGGCATCGTGATTCAAGCTTCGGGCATTAAAATGGGGTTCAGAAGTCAGAGGTTGGAAGTCGGAAGACCGAAGACAGGGGTTTAAAAAAAACATCGGATACCGGTCTTTGTACTTCGGGCATTAAAATGAGGTCAGAAGTTAGAGGTTGGAAGTTGGAAGACCGAAGACAGGAGTTTAAAAAAACATCGGACATCTGGCTTCGGGCATTAAAAGTGAGGATATGGATTGCAAACATTTGCTATCGGAATACTTTGTTTGTTGCAGGTTTATTCTTTGGTTAGATCTTTTGCTGTTCCTCCTATAAAATAATTTTTAGTCTGTAGGTTTCCTTGTTCTATATAAAACATTTGGTTTAAATAAACTACTTGAGAAAATAATTCTTTTTTTGTGAGTAATCCTTGTTCATAATACTCAAAAATGGTAAAAAATTCTTTTTCATAAGATGTTACAGGATTATCATTTGAAGTTTCAACTTCTTTATGTTCAACATGATCTTTTTGATCAGGAATAGGGGCTTTGGAGGAACTGTTTTTTTCTTTTTTTAGTTTATCTTCAGATGATGAAGTAATTTTTAGCTTCTCATTTAAGAATTCAATAAATTTAGCTAGTTCTTGAGCTCTGTTAGTATCTCTATAGTTAAACTCAATTTTTCCGTTTTCGACCCAAACAGATTCAAAATAACCATGACATTTAGCTCCTATTAATTCAAGTTGTTTTTCTTGCGAAATTAAGTCAATATCAAATACATAAATATAAAAGTCTTTTACCTCGGATCTATCTATTAACTTCAGAATTGAATTTCCGTGTATTATGGAGTGTCCACTCCAATTAGCATGAAACGAAAGTATACCTTTATTCACTTTTGTTATATCAAATTTATTAGGATCTGTAACATATATTATTCTTGAAGAAGTATCTTCTTTTATCCCTTTATAAAAATGCTTATTCATACAAATTGTTATGATCTTTTATTTTTCTAATAGATTTATAATCTCTTTATTTTTCATAGCTATGGCTAATGATAAGGGCGTATGACTTTCTGCTTCTACATTTTTATCGGCTCCATTTTCTAATAAAATGCGAACGATTTCTTGATGTCCCATTTCTGAGGCTCTGTGCAAAGCAGTAAAACCTCTATTGTCCTTAGCATTTAGATCAGCTTTATTTTCAATCAAAATATTGAGATGTTCAACTTTATTTGATTGTACAGCATTCATTATTGGGGTTGCTCCTTCAGTTGATTTTGTATTTGGATTAGCTCCTTTGTCAAGCAACAAACTTAATACATTTGAATCAGCGGTTATTGCCCATTGTAACGTTGAAAGGCCATCTCCCGCCAAACAATTAATATTAGTATTTCGATCTAACTCTAGGTTTATTTTATCTAGTTCACCTCTTGCAATTGCTATATGTAATAAAGAGTGGGTTCTTAGTTTTAACGCTGTTTTATAGTTAAAGTCCTCCCCAAAATATCCGAAATGAGCCATGTTTCCATAAGTAGAAAAAGCCCACATTCCTGCCTGATCTGTATTGCTTGATAAGTCTTTTGGAATAGGAGCGGGGACTGTTTCATTTAAAGAATGACTATATAGTAAAAACATCAAAATGGATTCAGTCATTTTGGATGATTCATTATCAGTGAATTCGCCTGTTATTTCAGTTATTCTTAATTGGTTTTTTTCTTGAGTCGTTTTTGCAACTACAAAAGCTTCTCTCAACCAACTTCTAATAAATAGTAAACGATCATTAATAAAATAAATCGCCCATTTGTTTTCCATTGTTGATGGATTAAACAAAACACCCTCCTCAAGTTTTTCATCTGTTGAAATCGTTAAATCACTAGAAAATGTTCTTTTGGATTTGGGTGAATACTCTGTAAAAGCTGTTCCGTCTTCTTGACCATAAGAAATAGCATTAGTAGCCATTTTAGGATCTTTTGAAGTTGAAAGCATATTTTGAGAAATTGGTCTTAAATCTAAAATTTTCAACCCCCAAGGGTTTTGTTCTGGATTAATCCATTTCAAATTGTATTCACTGGTTTTCTTTTCCTCTTGCTCAGAACTTTTTTTTTGATTCCCTCCAAATAGTTTTTTAAAAAATCCCATAAATTTTATTGATTGTTTATAACGTTCTGTGAATAATATTTTAGTTACCTCAAAGAATAGCTATGCTGTTTCTGTAAGTTTTTATTTAGTTTTATAAAAATCCCCATCTTTCCAGATTCTCCTGCCTTTATACTTTCCACAAAAGTCATAAAGTTCGATAAATTGATTTTGATAATCCCTACTATGTCGGAAAACCTGTATTTCTCTATCAACAATCTTAATCCTTCTAAATGTTTTGTCTTCTGAAGAATCCATAGATACAAGAAATGCAGATTTACGTTTTAATATAACTTTTCCGTTAGAGTTTACCACCTTATCTATCAAGATAACTTTTTTTTGTGGTAATTTCCAAAACAAGAATTTCCGTTCTCTTTCGATTGTTTCTGTTTTGAGCACTAGATTTTCTGTTTCACAACCTATATGTTCGGTTAAATGATCAATTTGATTGTTAAACAAAAACAAGTGAAATACTAAGGTGAATAATGTGATATTGATGTCTACTACTTTTTAATTAGTGCTAGCGATTTGTGAATGAAACGTAGCGAGTAAAAAGATACTATATTTTGGATTAAGCACAGCGTCTAATTTTATATTTTGTTTTACTTATTTATAGACATGGATTATGAATTAGTGTCATCTGGGTGGAGAAGACCGAAGACAAAGATTACAAAAACATCGGGCATCGAGCTTCGTACTTTGAGCGTTAAAATGAGGGGCAGAAGTCAGGTGTTGAGTGTTGGAAATTAGATGTTGAGAGATTACAAAATCATTGGATATCAGGTTACTGTAGATTATGTTTACAATTTAGTTCAATAGTTTTTCAAACATTAGACGATTTTGTAAAAAACTACCTCTGTTTAGAAACCCACTTTTTGATTATTTCTTTCTCATGTTCTAATGAATAGTATTTCACCTGACCATCTGATTGTTTTCCAAAAATGATATCGTTTTTTGGATATCTGTATTTATATCCCTCTATCTGGTCCTTTATCATATCAACTAATGGTCTATGTACAAATCCTGCTTCTATGGCCTTTTGTACATTAAAATAATATGAGCCTTCTGGTTTTGGCTTCCAGAAAGGGACTACTTTATATGGTATAAGTCCGTTTTTAATTAAAAATTCACCATCGATCCAATACAATTTCTCTGGCATTGCAGTAGCATGAATAAGACTAGAAACATAATCTTTAAATGGCGTTGGTTCGCAGGCAATATTAAATTCTCCAAAAGTATTTTGATGAGAACAAAGCACAATAAAACTCACCAAGCTTTTAACATCAACAGCTTGTATATGATGATTTTTTACATGAGGTAATAATATTTCGCCTCCTCTGTAAAAGCGTATAGGCCAAAAAGGTTCGTCTATGATATTGCTTGGATCTACACTTCTAAAATCTCGCATTCCATGAGATCTGTATATTGTATAATTATCTATTTGTTCTCGTATGGCTTCTTCGGCAAACGTTTTACGAAGTGCATAACGATGTTTCATTCCTTCTGCAATAGATTCAGGACGTTTAGGCAGAGATTTTAAAGGGTCATTTTCAGTAATAAATTTTTTGTTCCAATTACCATAAACAGAAATTGATGATATGTAGTGATAATGACCTATTCTACCTTTAAATTCATCCAAAAAGTCGGATATCGCCTTTGGTGATTTTTGCCAGGTATCTACAACAATATCCCAATAGGTGTCTTTGTATTTTTTGTCGATTGCTTTTAAACCTGCTTTATTTTCCTTTTCCCTATCACAGATTATGATGGGTAAATTGTTGAATAAATGTGTATTTGTCTTTCCCCTATTTAAAAGTGTGACCTCATAGCCAGAGGTTAAAAATTCCTTTACTATACTAGGCCCAAGAAATCCTCTCCCACCTAAAATCAGCACTTTTTTGGAATTGTCATTGTGTATTCCAAAAACATCAGAAGGACTTAGGAAGGTAAGTATTGAAGCAGCTCCTACAGTCTTTAAGAAATCTCTTTTATTCATGTTTTATTGCTTTTAAAGCAAAAAAAGGAATTTAAAAGTGGATATGGGAAGTCCTTAATTAATCTGTACTGATTTCTTTTTATATTTTTCAGGCGTTTCTATCTGTTTTCTTCTTAAGGTTATTGAAGAACTCAGGTTTAGAACTAAAGCCACACTCATAACCCAACCCTTCCAATATTAAGTTGTTGTTTTCTCTTTTTCCTTTTTGCTAATGCAGTAACGCTTTTTTAAAATTAGGTATTTGATAGGTTCTGGCCACCCTCATAATATGGTCATATAATTCTGATAAGGACCATGCATCTTGAGAAGGGCTTATAGATATTTGTTCACTGTCTGTTTTTTCTAACACTATTAGACATTCACTAACTTTTTTATTGAACTTATCTATCGCCCTTAATTTCTTCATATTATCATGAATTACAAATAAATCGCCTTGCCTGTGACATTTTTATGGTAAAACAAAAAAACTATTTACCATCGCACCCGGGCTTAGCATCAAGATCTGATGCCAGGCGAATATTGCTTAGCCCAATCTCGACACCTTCTCCAGCGGTAATCATTAATGCAGAACTAATTTTGGTCATATCAAGACCAAGGTTATCAAAGCAACTTAGGCTTATTCGATATTCTTTCCAATCATTGGGAGCGACGCTGATATTAAGCGTTTTATCACACGGAGCGTCTGGACCACACATACCAATTTGTAGGGCTGCGTCGCTGGCTGTAAATGATTTTGCTGAGAACGCAAGTTCCATAGCACCATTGGATTGGCGGGACATATCACTTGGTGACGCTGCACTAACCCGTATTTGGTCACGATCTGATTTTGTCCATTGTATTCTTAATGCATCTTCTTGCGCATTGTGGTCGGTTTTACTAATTATCAACCCGCCTACAGATGTAGGGAAACTACCAATTTGTTTGACTAAATCGCCTGAACTTAACCATAATCCCCAAGGGGCAACAGGAGCTCCTTTACTAAAAAACTCACCTGTAGAGACTACTTGACTATCTTCTAAGCCTGAATCTTCTGAAAGCTGATCAACCGTTGCAGTATCGGTATAAGAAAGACCATAACCCAGGGTAAACAATGGTTTAGCGTCTTCTGATACTACAGCACTCGACGGCCATGAGAATGATAAACGACCTGTAAAATCATAAGAAGGGTCTGTTTGAAATAACAGATCTGAGATACCTCCTCCTTCACTACCAGGCAACCATGCTGCGATAAATGCATCTGACTGGTTGATTTCTGGGTTAGTCCATAACGGACGACCAGATAGAAAAACAGATACAACAGGGATGCTTTTACTTTTAAATTCTGTCAATGTATTTACGTCAAAATCATTAGGAACAAAGTCAAGATTTTCGCGGTCCCCCTGAAACTCTGCATATGGATTTTCTCCATAAATGGCAATTACAAGATCGGCAGTTGCGCTTGTGTCTGCATTGGCAGAATAAATTACTTTACCACCTGCTTTGTTAACAACTTCTTTTATACCCTCTAGTATTGATTCACCATTGGGGAACTCATCGTTGGTATGACCCGTACCTTGCCATGACAATGTCCAACCACCACATGCCTTGGAGATGCTTTCTGCTCCGTCGCCAACAACCATAATCGTTTTTGTAGCGTCTATTGGTAAAACGCTATTATTATTTTTAAGCAAAACCATGGACTCACGAACAGCTTGTCGTGCTATGGCTCTGTTTTTAGGAAGCCCCAGAAGGCTTTCATCTCCTGCATTTTTACGAGTACTTGGTGCTCCTTTGGTAAATATACCCGAGGCAATTTTTACTCTAAGAATACGGCGTACTGCATCATCCAAACGAGTCATAGGAATTGTTCCGCTCTTTACATGTTTCAAAGTGCTTTCATATAAACCTTTCCAACTATCGGGAGCCATATACATATCCAGACCTGCATTAAGTGATTGTGGACAATCTGTATTGGTACAGCCAGGAACTTGACCATGACCGTTCCAGTCACCAACCACAAAGCCATTAAAACCGAGTTGACCCTTTAAGACGTCTGTTAACAGTTCTTTGTCACCATGAAGTTTTCTGCCTTGCCAGCTAGAGAAAGAAGCCATTACGGTTTGTACTCCTGCAGGTATTGCACTATAATATCCCGCTGCATGCACGTCACGTAATTCTGTTTCACTAATAAGAGCATCTCCTTGATCGACACCTTTTTCTGTAGCGCCATCAGCAAGAAAGTGTTTAGCACTTGATATAACGCGACCAGCTCCCATAAAACCTTCTTCACCAACACGGCCTTGTAGTCCATAGACAATGCGACTTCCATAGGATTTTACTATTTTAGGGTCTTCAGAGAATCCTTCATAACTTCTACCCCAACGTGTATCTTGCGGTATGGCCAAGGTGGGAGCAAAGGTCCAATCGTGACCAGATACAGTAAGTTCGTGAGCAGTTACTGATGCAATTTGCTCAATTAAGTCAGGGTTGTTCATCGCACCAAGTCCAATGTTATGTGGAAAAACAATAGCTCCACTAAGATTTGTATGACCATGTACTGCGTCTATTCCCCATATACAAGGTATAGCAATCTCAACACCTTCTTTATCAATCGATGCGTTGTAATATTCATCAGCCATTGCCAACCAGGTTTTGGTATCAGCATATGGTAACGGTCCTGGTGCCGAATTACCACCACTTAATACAGAGCCTAATCGATATTGCTTAACCTCTTCTGGAGTAATAGATCCATTATCTGCCTGGATGACCTGACCAACTTTTTGTTCTAACGTTAGTTTTGGCAGTATTTCATCAATTTGTGCTTCTATCGATGGGTCTAGCGGCAGGGCTTTGATGGTTGGCCAATCTTTTGGATTTACAAGGTTGGTTGATTTTTCTACATCTGTAGTATTCTTTTTTTGAGTACAGCTTAAAACTAAAATAGAGAGCATAACTAATAGTGAGATAGATGAGGTCGAAGACTTGATAGTACGCATATTAAAAATTGGTATTGGTTGTGGTTAACATAAAATAAATGTGTAAGTTACATTTTTTCTTAGTGTGTGTAAAAAAGTATGATGGAGTTATTTTGAAATGTTTTTTTTGGATTTTGTATAATGTTCTTGCTATGATTGACATTGGGTTTAAAGGCATACCTGTTGGTTGAAAATTAATCTACTATATTTTACTACGATTGGGTATTATAGATACGGGTTATAAATAGGTGTTGTCTAAGAATAGAGATCATATGTAGTTAAACATAGACACATGAATTACAAATTTAAGAGATATTTATTATTCTTTATTCTTTTTTAAGGCTTGTATATAGCCTATTCCTTTTATAATTCTTGAGCTTATCATTTTTTAAATCGATCCCAATAAGTGATGTCCAAAAGGCATCTGTATCAGGAATAAACTCATATGCAATATATAAATTTTCGGTTTCCATAGATATAGGTACAGGAAGCATTTTGGATATTGAATATTCATTAATTATAGAATCAATAGGATTCTTATTTTTAAATAAGTAAAAACATTCTTTCTGAATTTTGTTATTGTAAATACCAAATGACACAAAAGAAATGGTATCAGTATTCTTTATCATTTTATAATGAGCGTAAACATTGGAGGGATGAAAAGAATTTTTAATAAGTGTTTTTGCTAAGTATGTAGAATCTTTTTTAAATACAGAGGTTTTACTTAAAACAATATCATTATTAGACATACATAAGTAGTCTTCATCTTTATTAACAATCTTGGTTTTTTCATATGTAGCAATCACTTGACTTTCTAATTGATCAGAGAAATACTCATAATTTTTTCTAAATAATGTATCTATTCTTTCTTGATTATCATTTAATATTATGATTGTATCCAAACCCTTTACATCAAAATATTTTTGAGCTACTGATTTTTTAATTTTATACCTTTCGTGATCCTCAGTTTTTGATATTAACTCTCCTATATAGTCTTCTGTATTTCTGTGAAATGTATTGTGGAATGAATCAGGTACAGCGTCATTAAATGCTATAGAGATGTAATAGTCATCTTCTCCATACATCTTCTGCAACATCCCAATATAGATGGATTCTTCTTGTGTATACTCTGAATTTATTATATCACTAGTTCTTTCTGGAGTTTCAACAGTTTTATTCTCTTTTGTTATAACAATTGAATTATCCTTATTTTGGTTTTTAATTTCCTTAGTACAAGAAATGCCTAAAAAAGATAGAATTATTAAAAGGTATTTTAATGTATTTGTATTCACGGTTTGTGTTTGGTTTATTGTAGAATTGTCTAAAGGAAATATTCTGTATAATCCAAGATAATAAATTGTAATGAATTAGAAATTAAGAATTCATAATTTGAGATTCTGAGATAAGTTCAAAGTGATAAGTAAATTATGCAATATGTTTATCAGTTCAGACCATTCGATTTTTTATATGTGTTGCTTTTACCCTTAATATACTCCCAAATCTGTAATGGATTTTTGGTATCTGATGGTTTAGGGAAATCTGTTTGATGTATACAGAAACTAAGAAAATCTTCAATGTGAGTTTGTGGTATTCCTAGTTCTTTAGAATAGGCAACCGTTGGAAACATATTGGCTATTTGTTTTTCTATTTTGATATGCTCATCCAATACCAACCGGTTTTTAAGTGCTTTTGTTTTTCCCGAAATCCGATTCATGATTTTGTGAGTATTTACTGTGATTCCGACTCCAAAAGGACTGCCTTGTAGTTTTACAAATTTCCCGTCATCTGCTTCAAAAAGCAATCGTTCGTTTTTGGTTTTTACCTTCACTTTTGCTTGTGGTAATCCTAAAGAAGAAGAGTTGATAACAGGTTTGCTGTCTAACCGTTGAGCATCAAGATGTATGTTGCCGGTTAAATTGTGTGGTTGTATTATAACTTCATCCAGATCGATAACTTTTTCTTGTAGATCGATAAAAATCATCTTTTGATGTAGCATAGCCTCTGTTACCATAATTTCTTTTGTTGAGTAATGGACTGCAGAAAACTGTAAGGTGTCGTTTACGTTAACTTCTAGTTTAAAAAGCCCTTTTGCATTGGTAATCGTGGTTTTTTTGGTGTTAAGGTTAATGATCAAAACATTGGAGATGTCATGATTAAGGCTTTGAACCTTACCTATTAGCTCTTCGACATGTTCCTGGGCACATCCAATAGATGAGGTCAATGAAACAAGTAATAATCCAAAAATCTTAAATAAGCGATCATTGCTCACATTTTGGGTATTAAGGTTTTATAAAAAACCTTAAAATTTTGGAGATGTTGCAATGATGATATTAGGTGAGAGATAGGGTTTGGGGTATGAAATGCAACATAAAAAGATACAAAATGTTGGTTTGACAGGTGCTAGCTAAAGTATGTACAACGTTATTTTTTTTTCACAAATGTTGGCAAGAATATATCTTTCATTATTGCAAATGGTAATTTATCTTCTTGTGAATTATATGCACCCCCAGTAAATACAGCCACCATATCTAATGTAGGAAAGATCATAATATACTGTCCGCCGTTACCCGTTGCGGTTTTAGAAATAACCATTTTCTCTTCTATTTTAAACGGAATATTCCACCAGAAATATCCATAGTCAATTCCTGTTATTTTTGTTTTCGGAGTGGTGGATTCCTCAATCCACTTTTGAGAAACAATTTGTTTTTCATTCCATAGACCGTTGTTGAGTATCAATTGCCCAATTTTGGCCATATCGCGAGAGGTCATATATAACCTTTTTCCTGAAGGGATAATCTCCTTATCTGAAGTATGCCCCCAATGTACATTGGTAATACCTAAATCATTAAATACATATTGATCTGCGAATTTGTCAATTGTCATTCCAGAAGCTTGACTTATTATTTCTGCAATCAGAATTGCACCCATAGAACAATAATTGGATACTGCTCCCGGCTCATTGATCATAGGTAAATTAAGTGTGTATTGAAGCCAGTCTTTTTTTCTGGAAACTTTATCTTCTTGCCCTTTTGATTTTTTGTTCCAATCGTTACAATCAAGCCCGCTAGACATAGTTAAAAGATGTTTGATCGTAATTGTTTCTTTTCTGTTGTCAATATTTTTGGTGACAATAGGGTTTTTAAGATATTTTGATATGGGGTCATCCACACTAGCTATAAATCCTTTATCGATAGCAATTCCCATTAGTATGGATCGTATACTTTTTGTTGTAGAACGAAGATCGTGTGGTTGGTCTGCAGAGGTTGTATTGAAATACTCCTCGATAATTAGCTGATCATTTTTTATCAATAAAACACTATGTAGTTTGTTTTTTTGATTGAGTATTTGGCTGAATAATTTATATATCCTTGTTGTATCTATTTTTTGAGACTGTAAATTGTTCGTTTTCCATCCATCATTATGTTCTTTTGGTTGAGAATATAGGTAGGTGTTTTGTCCATAGCATAGTGTACTTATCAATAAGGTGAAAAATGTTAGTGTTGCTATGTTTTTCATAATAAATGGGTAATGATCTTGATCCAGGAACCAAGATCGGTTTCTATATTTAATTTTATGTATTAAAGAATACCACTTATAAAAATGGGTTCTATCATTAAACCTTCATATCCTGGTCTCATACCATAGGCTATAATTATTATCTTGTTCTCACTATAAAAATAGACGCTACCCACAAAATAATCTCTGTAACATTGATTTAATTTTAATTGATTTTCAAAATCAAAGGCTGGTTTATCAGATTCGTCAGTGATTTTTAAACTAAATTTTTTAATACATTCAGAACAACCCAATCCATCCTCATCAATAGTTAATTCATCTACAATCATTGTGGAGAAATTAATATTAAATTGTTGGGAATCTGCCATATTTGTAGTTCTAAATCTTTCACTACTTATAGGAATACTTAATTTACTATGTGATTCTGGATTACTTACGCAGTCATTGTTTTTTAATATGTACTCGTGAATAGGTTGATAATATGCCAAATAACCAGTATTGCCTCTTATTATATTGTACTTATCAAGAAACCGGTTATTAAAAGCAATCATACTTTTTAGTAGATCATTAACAACGAATTCATTGGAAGTATTGGAGGCTATAGGTTTGTATTCTTTTTCTAATTCGAGCGCATCTATTGTTTTGTTTTTTTTGACATCAACAATAACAAGTCTTCCTTTCCAGGTATAACTTTCACTGTATGGGGTATAGGTATATATGGCTATGAAATTGCCTGAATCTGAAAAACCAATCAATCTTGCATTAATAATATTTTCGGCATTGCAATTTATTTGAAATAATACAATGACGATAAAGGAATATATAATTTTTTGCATGTTGATATAATTGATTTTATTTAGAATTTTTCTCAAATTCTAATCGGATATATTCATTCGATTTTCCTTTTGGTATTGAGGGTGAATTCCATTTTTCATTTAAAACCATTTTCCCAATAAAAGCAATTTGACCGATATGATATGGGTAATGAGCAATTTGTCTAGTTATGCTTTCAATTAATTTGACTTTTTTATTTCTTATGAGAATTGGTTTGTGAAAATTACTTTCATTAATAGAACCTAAAGCATCATAAAGACAATTCCATCCTTTCTCCCATTTTTCAATTAATTCTGAATATGTTAAGTTCTGAGTCTTAAATTCACTTTCTCGATCTCTCCACTCTTTTTCTCCGTCACTCTCAAAAAAATCTGTCCATCTGGATAACATATTTTCTGATACATGGATCATTATGCATGCAATATTATTACTTCCTTCATTATATTTCCAATATAAATCTTTCTCTGTTAATTGTGAAATTGTTTTATCTGCAACTTCCTTATAGGATTCGAATTGCTTCTTTATATTGTTTAGATATTCTTCTATCATTAGTCCTTACTTTATTTCTGTTTTTTTTATATAATGTTAGACTTTGTTACTGATTTTTCATTGCATCCAGATAATAATTATAACCTTCTAGCTCTTCTTTAGATACTTTTTCTACTTTCAACAATACGGGTTTATCCATTAAGAATCCTTCTTTTGCCATAGGAGCATGCCCGATTAGGAAATTTAAATCTGCAGAGTTTAAGTCATTTGGTTTGGTTTTAAATTCATCAGAATACATTCTTATATGCACTGCAAATTCATCTAATGCTAATATTTTTGATACACTATAAAATCCATTATCATTTTGGGTTATATAAAGCCCGCCCACTACTAAATCATTAGATTTTTCGGAACAACCTGTCATCACGAATACTCCAATAATCAATATTAGTTTTGAAATAATTCTCATACTACTTCTTTTTCTTAAGTCTACCGTTTAAATAAACTCAATTGGATTATTTTTTATTGATTTTATATAGCTAATCTACCGTAAGATTTACTATAATCCTAATGAAGAATTACAATCAATTTACAATGTTTTTCTAGTGAAGGATAAGCATATTTTGTTATAGAGATTTCTTAAAACCTTTATGTGTTGAAGAATCAAAGCCTAATTTTTCGTAAAATTTAATAGAATCGCTTCTATCAGATTCGGTTAAGAAGATCATTTGCGAGCACTCTCTTTTTTTTGCGTTATTTTCTAATTCGTTCAAAAGGCTTTTTCCTATTCCTTTTCCTCTATGTTCTTTACTCACAACAAAATTTTCCATAACAAGAAATGGTTTACATGCTCCGTACAATTCTTCACATATAACACCTTGTATGGTCCCGATTATTTCTCCGTTCATTTCTGCACCTAAAAAAATGTATTGAGAATCTTTTGAAACCCTCTTAAAGACTTCTTTCATTTTTGTGAGGTTCATCGCATCATCCCAAAATAGCGAATAGAGTTCTGCTACTTGATGTAAATCAGTTTCTTTGAGCCTTCTTATGGAGTAATCTAATTTGGTATTCATAAGTCTTGATAGTCTTAGAAGAGTGATTTTTCCTTCAAAATTAGGATAAAAACCCCATGTAAATTAGGTAAAAGACGGTTGTTTTTGTTTGGTTATAGATTTTATTTTATATCAAACAAAAACTAAATATATTTATTATGACAACAATTGAATACATCAAAAAGTATGACATCGCCTATTATGGAGGAGGAAATAATAGTAAAAATTATGCATATAGAGCAATAATAGGACTAAGAAGAGATAACGGCAGCTTAATAGGTGCTGCTTATTTTCATAGAGATGCATCTACTCTTCCTAATACAGATTCGATGAGTGGTTCGGGATACATTTACGTACATTATAGCGAATCAGATCTTGAGCGAATTGTAGATTTACTTCGTAACGAAGAACCTGTTTATGTGCGATATGTACCAGGTTGGGAGATGGCTTCTATTAATACATCATTAGAACCCATAGGAGAAGAAGAGTTTAACGGGTAAAGTCAGAGATTTTAATAAGCGCGGATGTTGAAGTCCGCGCTATTAGTATAGTGAACTTTTTTTACTTTAATGAGAAACAATAAAGTAATTTTATTTAACTGCATTTTGGTATAGTGAATTTCTAATTTGTTTTATGGTAATGTTTTTAGTTTTTGTTCCTATCGTATTGCATAAATCGCAAACATCATTAAATTTAGAATTTAATATTTCTGAAAAATCAATATCATCTTTAATAAAAGAAATAATTTTATTAAAACCTAAATTGGATAGAGCCCATAAATAAGGATCGTTTTCTGCAAAATCTATGATTTCTTCGAAGCTATTCTCTTTTAAGTTTCCAAGAATAAGTTCATTTTTCTTATTTACTATATATGTAGAGCAGCAAGGATATACATCTCCATTGGGCCATACAGAAAACACAAAAGATTTTTTTAAAGGACATCTCATAGCTTTAGAAGTAATTTTTTCTTTTATAATGCTGCCACAGCCTTCTTTATTTTCCGCATATCCTACTTGGGCAACATAATGAAAATCAACTTTAATCAGAGAAGTATTTGAGTCAATAAGTTTAGATAATATATTTTTACTTAGATATTTTTCAAATTCTTGCCTTTCATTTTTAAATAGTGTGACACTAAGTAAAATAGGAATGTTATGCATTAAAAGTTCTCTGATGAATACTATATAAATTTTTTGATCTGTAAATTTTAAATGGGAAGGATCAATACTAATGGTAATATCATTTATTCTATTTGAAACTAATTCATTAGCTACGGTTATTGCATATTCTTCTTTTTTTGTCCAACCAAGTCCAGTGGTTAACCCCCAAGGGATACCTGAGTCATTACATAATCTTACTGCTTCGAATAGTTTTTTTCTTCTTATTAAAGGTTCACCACCTGTAAATCCAACTTTTTTGAATTTTCTTAACTCAGCTGTTTTTAAAACATCAAATAAGAATGAATCTTTTAAATCTAATGGTTTAGGAGGAACGCAACAAAATGAACATCTTAATGGGCAATTGTCTGTTAAAGAAATGGCTAATGTATGCATGTTTTATAATTTATATAGCACGGTTTTTATAATGAAACCGCGCTATGATCATTTTTAGCTATTGACTACCCAACCACCATCTTTATATACTATATTCCAGCTATATGGATCAATATCAGAGTTGAATGGATGAATAGATTCTAGATCGTTAACCCCGTATTTTTTTAATAATTCTATTGTAGTGTTGATACCATCAAGTTGAGTGATAGCATCACTTGTACCCGGTTTTATAACAAAATTAGAAAGATTACCATTATCATCAGATTTGATTACTACATCAGTACTATCTTTAATAATATCTTTTTCTTTAAGTTTAGATGTGAGTTCAGAGAAGAACTCAGTCCTAGTTAGTCCATCGTTTTTTAGTTTGAGATTTAGTTCATTTAAATCCATAATCAATTAAATTAGATATTACCTACTCTATACAGTTTTCGGTTTCCCTGTTTGTTTTAACATAAAAAGATCGTATTCCTTTTTTACAATATTTTTGGTAAATCAGTAGTACTTAGATTTTGGTGTTGATCAAACATGGTATACAAATGACTAATTCATTTTTAAATACTTGAATCAAAAGAAGTTATTATACCAGGGTTTATCAATACCCGATATTGGGTATTTTAGTTTTTAAAAGCTTTAAGAAAGGCTAAGAAGTTATCTTTATTCTGGATTTTTAATTTAGCTTTTGTATTTTTCCAATGGGTTCTTACCGTATGAAGAGAGATAAATAACTTTTCGGCTATTTGTTGATGCTTTTTGCCTTCTGCAATTAGAGATAAGATTTCTTTTTCTCGCTGAGTTAGTAAATGATATTTGTATTCATTTTCCAGGATAAATTGTTCTTGTTCTATAGATTCATTAAGGAATTTTAAGGTAGATTTTATGTTTTGACAAGGCAGCTTGATAATCATATTTCCTTCTTGATCTACTCCTTCATAAATAATTTTACTTTTTTTATAATTTCGGGTATTTTCAACTGAATTAGTAAGCCATTGTCTTGCTTCTTGCTCTGTAGTAAAATGTATTGGAACAATGCAGGACTTTGTTTTTTCGAAAGAATTGATTACACTAACATGCGCTAAAATATCTTTACTAACTACAAAAGCACATTTCTTGTTACCGTATGTATAGCAAGGTTTATTAACCATTTCTTCAATCCATAGCTGTATAGTTTGATCTAAGTGCAAGGTGAATTTTTGTTGTAACCATAATGTATACATTGGTCTAAACTCCTCATAAAATAAAGTATAGGCTAACATTTCTTTTTTAAAATCATTGATACAGTCTGGTGAATTATACCAATATTGTATAAATAGACTGTTTTGGACTTCATAGGTAATCGCTAGATATTTCCCCTTGTAGATTTTCATTTAATTTTAACTAACAAAATGATATAGTACAATATGTTAGCATTATATCTATTTTGCGTTTGTAACCCCTTGTAAATGTGTTGTATAAAGATACACTGCTATTTTTTCTTTTTTTTACGGGATTCCATATTGAAGAATGAAAAATTTAAAGACACGAACAGAGCGTACCAAATTACTTTGATGTTATAGGTTTATTCTTATACTTTACTTTTTTCTATACTATTTGTCACACTTCGTATCTTTTGAATGTCTAACTTATAGAAGATATGAATGAACATCTAAAAAAACGTATTGAAAAAGCTAATTTGGGTGATAGAAAAGCACTTGAATCGGTTATTATTGAGGTTAAAGATTTGGTTTATAATCTTTCTTTGAAAATGTTACTATTTCCAGAAGATGCAAAAGATGCCACACAAGAAATACTAATCAAAATAGTAACTCATTTAAGTACTTTTAACCATAAAAGTCAATTTAGAACTTGGGTGTACAGAGTGGCTACCAATTATTTACTATCCTACAAAGGAAAACAGGCGAGAGAATTTGCAATGCCATTCGAAGACTATTCTGATTTAATCGATTTGGGGCAGTCTGATATCGTTAAATATTCTAAAAACGATGGTGAACTTTTACTGTTGGAAGAAGAGGTTAAAGTGAGTTGTACACAAGGACTTCTTTTGTGCCTGAATGAGTTGGATAGGATTGTTTACATATTGTCAGATATTCTTGAGTTTAATAGTATTGAAGGCTCAGCAATAGTTGCAATTACAGCCGAAAATTTTAGAAAAAAATTATCTAGGTCAAGAGCTAAAATCAGAAATTTCATGAACAATAAATGTGGTTTGGCAAATCCTGATAATCCTTGTCGTTGCAAAAAGAAAATAGATTTTTTAATAGACAAAAATATGATTAATCCTAAAGATCTGAGGTTTGCAAAAAGTTCAAATCGCAGTATTGATTTGGTACAGAAGATAGGTGTTTTAGAAAAATCAGTTGCCATTTATCGTTCAACTCCAGATTTTCCAACTCCTCAAGCCATATTAGAAGAAATTAAACAAACACTAAATATTAATTGAAGTGAGTAACACTAATTTTAACCTAAAACAATTCATCATTATTACGTTGATAACAAGTATTTGGATAAATGCTTCTGAAGTATTTCGATATTTCGTTTTAGTTATGTCCAGAATAAAATCATTTTTTGAAAACAAAGCTGGTATTGCAGAAATGGATGTCGGTATTTTTTCAATTTGGGGGTTATGGGATACGCTCTTGACTGCCGTTTTGGTATTTACATTTTGGCTTTATACACAAACATTTGAGAATACTTTAAAATCTGTTTTGATTGCCGGTACCATAGTATGGTTGGCTGTGTTTGTGATTTTTTGGGTTGCAACTGCAAATATGGGTTTATCTGATTGGAATATTCTGCTAATTACTCTTCCTTTAAGCTGGTTAGAAATGGTTGTTGGTGCCTGGATTGCTTTCAGGTTATATGCTACAGGTCGCTGGGTGAATTAGTTTGTGTATGTTGTGGGTAGCTTTTAGAAAGAAATGACTCATTATTATGCGCCCAATAGCGGGAGATGTTTTATTTTATGATATGTCAATGCCATTGCAATACACTGCTTTAATTCTTGCTCTGGTATTGTGTGTTTTAGTTTAAACACAATAGCTCTATTATTTTCAAATTCAAAAACACCTTTATAGATTGTCTTGAAAGTGGGAACTAGTTTTGAAGTGCATTTAAAATATATGGCATATTGTTCGGGGTTTTTAGATTTCCAATCTATTCTTACAGTGCTTCCATGTTTAGTAAGATAACTGGGTTCACCCCATTTAAGAGTTTCTTCAAGTGTATTAAGTCCTTCAATATTGGATGCTGTCTTTAAAATCAATTCTCTTAGATAAAGTAATTGTTGTTGTACTGATGTAGGGTAATTATTAAAAACGTCATTGACCTTAGGGTTGCTGATTAGTTCCATTGGGCTTTATTTATAATGATATATACCAATTTATATGTGAAAATACCGTTCTTAATTCTTGATTTTAAATCACAAATAAATTTTCATTTTATTCTAACGTTCACTAGGGTTATCCAAATTGTTATCATTAGCGGGATTTTTATAAAAAGGAAAAATAAATTGTTTTATAAATCCTTTAGGAAATTGAACATCACCCAATCCAGTACCTTCTGGCCATTCTTTTCCCATAGGATAATACGTTCCAAAAATCATATCAATGAAGGGGAAATGAATAGCAAAATTTTTATCATAAGCTTTTGGATCATCAGAATGATGCCAATGATGATATTGTGGAGTTACAAAAACATAACGTAAAAACCCAAAATTAATCCTTGTATTCGAATGGGCTAAAACGGCTTGAATTGCTGCTATTACAATATATGTTGTAAAAACAGAAGAACTAAATCCACAAATGTAAAGAGGTATAAATGTAACGGCTCTTACAGCAATAAGATCAACAAAGTGAGTTCGAGAGCCTGCTAACCAATCAATATCTTTAGTTGAATGATGTACAGCATGAAATCTCCATAAAAATGGAATTTTGTGAAAGAAATAATGACCAGACCATTGAAAAAGATCTGATACAAAAAGGGCCAATAATAATTGTGGTAAAAACCAAATACTCTGTACCCATTCATGAATACCAGATAGACCTAATCCAGAA
This sequence comes from Aquimarina sp. AU119, assembly GCF_900312735.1. Classification (NCBI taxonomy): domain Bacteria; kingdom Pseudomonadati; phylum Bacteroidota; class Flavobacteriia; order Flavobacteriales; family Flavobacteriaceae; genus Aquimarina; species Aquimarina sp. AU119. The sequence continues at coordinate 93,309 of NZ_OMPF01000004.1, forward strand.
AAGGCAACAACAGCAGGTAATTGTACTAAAACACCTGTGACTTGAATCAGTAGATGGCCAATTACAAAATATACAAGATCAGTTCTCCATTCAGGATGAAACTTTGTCTGCTCTAACCTCTTAGGTAAAAATAATTCAATAGGAATAAATATAACGGCAGAAAGAAGGATATCCAGTAATAACCAATCTAGACCTATTGTAAATGATTTTGATTCTATTTCTTTAATTTCAGGAAGTCCCGATGCTAAAAAAATGGCAATGGCTAAAATAATGATGGCAAGAAAACCTAGTTTGGTTTTTTTACTCAATAAAAAACTAGTTAGACTGAATAAAAATGAAAGTACAAGTACACTTAAAAATACCCATTTAATAAAATTTGGGGTATATAATTCTCTAAATTCACTAGTGGTAAGATACTCGGGAAAATAAGCGCAAATTGTTGCTCCCAGACAAATGATTGCCAAAAAGATGGCTAGATAACCGCTTATTTTTCCTTCTCCAATTTTTAAACGTTTGTTTGTATTCATAAATAATTAAGTATAATAGTTTTATATGAAAAATATAAACCTTTCAGATTAGATAAATGTATTAAAAAAGAATGAGTTTTAATTGTCATGCTTCTTGTCGGTTATTTTTTAGTGCGCTAAGTGATGTGAATTTATTTTTCTTTCTTGATTAGAAGTTTCAAATTAAGTGTTTGTACGTTTTACCATAGACAATAGTAAACCACTACATATTAGTAGTGTTCCGATAATTTTATTCTGTAAATGAATTTTCTCTTGATCTTCGAGATATTTCTTCAATCTTGATGCAAATTTGACATAAACAAATAAGCAAATTCCATCAATGATCAAATACGTGATTCCAAGAATAATAACTTGAGGAGCAAATGCTAGGTTTTGGTCAATAAATAATGGAAAAAGAGCAGCAAAAAATACAATTGCTTTTGGATTTGAAGCAGACATAAAAAAACCTTCGTTATATAGTTTTAAAAAGCTTTTATTTTGATTGTTTTTTTTAAACTCTCCAGATTTGGGAGCAGATATGATTTTCGTCACTCCCATATAGATTAAATAGCCAACACCTACCCATTTTATAAGACTAAAAACTTCTCCTGAAGAAATTACTATGGATGCTAAACCTAAAGACGATAAGACTATTTGTATAGCATTTGCAGATAAATCACCCAATATAGTACCTGTTGCTTTTTGTGCTCCATGGCTCATACTATTTGCTGATGCCAAAAGAACACTTGGGCCTGGAGTCACTCCAATAATTAAGACCGTACCGATAAAAGAAATCCAGAGTGTTGTATTCATATTACTATAGCTTTTGTACAAAATATTTGTATGCTCTAAAATACAACAACTAATTTTATGTTCAATAGACAAAAAATGGTTGAGGTTATACACCCCAACCACTATTGTTTAAAAATTATTACAATGTTTGTATACTATCTATTATTTATGTCTTTGGTTTTTTGATGGCCCTAATGCACATAAAAGCAGGGAATTCATTGAGCTCTTTATAATGTTTTGGATCGAGTTTTTCGAATTCTTTTAGAGGTTTAGGTTCAATTAACTTGTCAATATAAAAACCATTATTGGTTAACGGCATAATACATTCATGAAGAGATCGTCTATAACTATGAATTTCAATTGGGTTGCCAAAACCTGACCATGTGCATTGTACAGGTTCAATATCAAAATACCTTGTTGATTTAAAATAAATATATTCAAAAAAAGGATGCTCAATAGAAATGACTAAGTGACCATTTGGTTTTAAAACTCTATAAAATTCTTGGATGGTTGTATTCCAATCTTCAATATAATGCATAGCTAATGCACATAACACAATATCAAAAGACTCGTCATTAAGTGTTTTAAGAGGTTTTGTTAGGTCATGCACAAAGAATGTTGCAGAATTATGGTTTCTTTCTTTGGCATATTTTATCATTTGAGGACTTATATCAAATCCAACTACATTGGCCTCTTTTGATATTAATATTTGAGCATATTTTCCTGGCCCGCAGGCAGCATCAAGAATTGATTTTCCTTTTACATCAGTAAGTAAACTAAGTGTATTTGGCCTGTCATAATATGCATTATGCGGTTTATGATCGATTAGAGCATTATAATTTTTAGCTAATTCTTCATAAGCTTGTTTGATTTTTTTCTTACTCATATTAGTGTTCTTTAGATAATGTTAATGATAGGCCAGATGACAGTATCCAACCTGCCAAACTAAAAACGAATACTCTGAAACCGATTAAACTCGTAAAGACAAATCCTGTAATGGCTCCAATAATAGATAAAAATATTAGTAAAACACCAAAATAGCCAATCCACTTTGGAAACTTATGTGAACGAATAATTATCCATGAATAAAGCATTATTGCTAAACAGCACCCTACAATAAATATATAATCTAAAGGCTTGTTTATAGCAAAACTATATGCCATTATAGGTTTTAAAACAGAAGAATTCTGTGAGATTTTATCAGCATATTGACCAAGAAAATAGGGGAGAGTTAGTCCATTAACCAGAGCGGCAAACATCGCAGCAATAAGACCAAATACCATAATGATAAAGGCCAGTATTGATGTCCTCCACGGATTTAAAAGTTTATTTGTAAGACCATAAAACCCAAATAAAATAACAGGAAGACTGAGTATAGCTAATGAGTGAGTGATTGTTATTGAGTTTGAAATCGAAATAATTTTTTCTATACTACCTCCAGATGGATGTAATACCATCGTTATGATAATTAAAATAGAACCTGTGATAAGAGAGATTCCTGTGCTTTTGTAAAATTGATGTTTCATTGACTTGATATTTATTTTGAACGTCAAATATCAAATGTTTTTAAAGGAATAGCACTTGATCGAAATCAAGAAATGAATTATGGTTTTAAAAACCGTTTTCTAACTCTGCTTAATGTTTCAGGAGTAATTTTAAGGTAAGAAGCAATTAGTTTTTGTGGAAACCTTTGAATTAATTCTGGTTTGTTTTTTAGTATGTATTGATATTTCTCATCAGGGGTATAATCATTGTCGAAAAGATCAACACGAGATGTAGCTTCTTCTAAAATCTTACCCATCTGAAGAAATGATTGTGATTTTGCAATTAGTTTATGAATAGCATCAATAGAAATTTCATAAACAGAACTATTTTCAAAGGCTTGTATGAAAAATTGAGATGGTTTTCGAGATGTAAAGCTTTTGTGATTAATAACCCAATCATCCGCTACATTCAAATCAATTATATTTTTATCGAGATTAGCATCTATATTATATTGATAAAAACTTCCTGTGATGATAAAACAAAAGGATGAGCAAATATCTCCTTTTTTTAATAATATTTCATCTTTTTTTAAAGTTCGAAATTGAAGTTCTTCTTTAAGAAGTGCTACTTCTTTTTCAGAATATGTTCCTGTATTATTAAGAAACTTTAAAAGTGAATTATTCATTTCGGTATGTGGTTTATCTTTAAAAGTTTCAATACATATTTTGAGGTCAAAATATAATACTAATTTTCATCAAACCATAGTTCTTTATTTTTCATAGCGGTTTCCCATCCATAAGGAAAAATACCATGATTATTTTTTGTAATGAGCTCCATGATGTTTGTTGCTCTATTTTGAATTGGAATAGGTAAGGCATAAAATTCTTTATCTACCTGAGTATTGCGCTCATCGTCATGTACTCCATTTTTATGTCGGATTGCTCTTTTCTTACCTTTATAAAAAATAAGTATTTTAATTCTTCCGTCGTCATACTCATTCATTGCAAGTGTTCCATAAGTAAGAATCGGATCTACTAATCCATCTCCATCATAATCTTTTATTTCAAAATATTTTGTCCAAAAAGAGATATAATACTCTTCAGAATAGTTGTCTTCGAGGAAAAAATCTCGTATCATCCATTGTTGGGTGTAATTTCCATTTTCAACTTTAAAATTGAAAGCTTTAATGGCATCAAAGTATTTTTTTTTACCTTCAATTTTGTATTCTTTTTCAGTCATTACAATCATATAAATCCCAGACTTGTCCTGATACTCGTATACACGAAAAATACCATAATCGATATTTAATTTATCTTTTAAGGTATTTGTGAAAATTGAATCAACCTCATTTTTTGATAGTTGTTTGCTTGTGATTTCAAAGGTTTGTCCAAAACAAAAAACACTAGTTGTTATACATATTATGATTAGAATACTTTTCATTTCTTATTGTCTTGTTCTTGCAAAAAATTAATTCTTTATTGTATGTAAAAGATTTAGAATATTTTCCTTTTTATCGATACTATCATAGGCTCCTTGTACAACGTATTCAAAAACTTTATCTTCTTCCTGATAGGTTATATAAATAATAGCTTGATTTACAGTAGTGATATCCATTTCTTTTTCATAATGATAGGTATATATCGATTTCCTCATTTTTCTTAAATGATACATTTTATGCCTTCTAAGATGAGTGCGAAAATTCGCTCTACGAACACTTATATCTTGTCCTATATTAATTTGATTGGCTTCATTACCTTTATATAAAATCTCTTCTACTTTATAATGATGTATGGGATGTAAAAATTGGGTCCGGACATTAATCCTTTTTTAACTTTTTCTTCTTGTTGTACAGAGAATGGATTGTTCTTTTTTACTTTAACTACAATGGTGGATGGACGTTGTAGAATATCATGTAATGATACAGATACTCTTCTATCTCTGGACATAGGTAGACATAATATTAAAGTGAATACTAATGATATAAGTTTCATATAATGAATTTATTACATATAAATAGTCAAATATACTTCTTGAATATGAGGTATGTTATACTGTTTTCAGTGAAAAGGAAGTATCTATAATTTTATTGATTGACTAATTTGATCATCAAATGGAAAGATTTTTTATCCTTTACCCACTTTTTATACTTTTTAAATTGTAGTTCGCTAAGGTTTTTGTCTGGATAAAGCCCATGAAAAATAGTTAATGCGGCCAAAAAACTACCAGCTGTTGAAGGATGAAAATTATCATAGTCGTATAGATTTTGGAAATTATTATGTTTCTCATACTCCTTCCAGAGCACTCCAACTGGAAATAGGAGGGATTGATTAACTTTTGCAGCCTCTTTATGATTAGCGATTACTCCATCAAATGTGTAATAGTACTGTTTGGAGGGCCAGACCATAAAAAAGCCAAATTTTGTATTTTTTTCTTGACAGACAGATTTGATTTTTGCTCCGTAGGTCAATAACATTTTCTTTCCAAGAGGTTGAGAAGAAGGACCTTGTTGTGCAATGACATAATCAAAAGATTTTTTGCTCATTATTTTTTGAAAAGTACCATCGATCCAATGGTCTTCTAAAGCATAATTGGGAAAACATAATGTCGTACTTTTTATCGATTCGTCGCAGTTTTTTGCCATATATTCTAAGATCTTAGGGAGATTATTAGAATATGTAAGGCTGTTACCCAAAAACAATATTTTTTTAGTTTCGGTTTGTGAATTAATTGAAAGTGTCCATAAAAGAGTAAAAATGATGTGTAATGGTCTCATACTTTTAATGCTATAGCTCTCGTTCCATCAAATATAAATCTAACCCTTTTCCCCAGTAGTCATTTTCGATTTGAATAAGTCTGTAATCAAACTTTTCAAAGAATCGATAGGCCAATTGAGAAGTGGTTACTACGAGTTTTTTTAGTGTAGAATCAGATTTTAATTGAGTTATTGCATATTCTACCGCTTTTCTTCCTAATCCTAGTCCAGAATAATCAGGATGAAAAAATATCCATGTAACTCGTCCAGAATGGTCACTTTCTTTTATGTAATACCCAACTCCTCCGACAATCTTATTTTCATATTCTATGGTTAGATAAGTATGTCCATATTGATGTAGGTATTTTTTAAAATCATCTACTTCTTTTGGATCAAAATATTGAGGTGTATTAAGCTTAAAAATCGATATTAATTCTTCGTTGTCTGATAGGGTGTATGGGCGTATCATGTTAAGCTTTTTAAAGAATGATTAACAAGAATATTCTGATTGGTATTAAGTTAAGAATTTGTGTTTCCTATTAACTCATGAAATGAAATTACAAAATTTTCTATTTCGATTTTTGTTTTTTCATCCAAAATGTTCCCTTTCTGATCTATTTTGCCTTTAATTCCTTGTATTAATAAAGTGGTGTCGTCAATAAAAATAGCTTCAATACTCTCCATTATTAATTTAAGCTCTTCGTGACCTTTTAATCCACTGGCAGAAGCAGTAATAAGTCCAACAGGTTTGTTAGAGAAAGCGGTTGTGGAGATACACCATTCAATGGCATTTTTTAAACGACTTGGAATGCTAAAAACATATTCTGGAGTACAGATTAAAATTCCGTGAGCATTGGATATAACATTTCTAAATTGGGTTATACGTTCTGGCGTATTATGATCTGTCAGTTCTGTTTTAAAATGTGGTAATTTTGTTAGATCATTAAAAAAGATAAAGTTAAACTCATTTTTCATTAATTCTGCAACGTGCTTAATCAACTTTAAATTGGAAGAGTTATCACTTGCACTGCCATTAATTGCAACGATGTTTTTCCTTTTTGACATTTTTTCTCTTTTTTATTAATGAACGGATTACTGATTTTTACTTTATTGTGTCTAATTGCATATATAATATTGGATATGGTTTACCTGAAGCATCCAGTGCAGATCGGTCAAAGATTTTAAACCCATGATGTTCATAAAATTTGAGAGCTTGTTGATTGTCTTCGTTTACATCTACCTTGGTTACATTTAATTTCTTGATAGCATATTGCAATAAAGTTTTTCCTACTCCTTTTCCTATGAAGTTAGGATGTATAAACAACATTTCGAGATTTTGTTCAGCAACACCCAGAAATCCGATTATTTTCATGTCGTTATTCCTAACACATTTTAGATTCACAGCTTTGAGATATTCATTTAAGATCAATGGTTTAAAATATAATATATCTTCTTCTTTTAAAAAATGATGTGTAGCTCTTACCGAAGCTTCCCAAATATCAACAAGCTCTTTATATTCTGATTCTTCTACGTTGTAGATTTTATATCCCATTTGATTGCTGTATTGTTTTCATAATTGATTTAGCTCATATTGTATTTTTTCACAGCATTTTCATTTAGAATAAAGTATCGATGTTCATCCCAGATTTGATTATTCTTAAATACTGCTTTTTGGAATATAGCTTCTTTTTTGTAACCATTTTTCTCAAGTACATGCATTGAAGCTGTATTATATTCAAAAATCCCAGCATAAATTCTAATTAAATTTAATTTTTTGAATCCGTAATGAGTTATTAGGGCTACCGCTTTAGTTGCAATTCCTTTGCCCCAGTATGGCTCTCCTATCCAATATCCAATTTCTGCAGATCGTTTATAAATATCATCCTGAACAATAAGACTAATAACACCACAGAGTTCGTCATTAAATACAATGGCTAAAGCTTGCCTTGGAAGCTTTTCTTTTGTGCCTAATATAAATGTTTCTGCATCATTTTGATCATAGGGATAAGGGATGTAATCTCTTACATTATCCCATATTTTTTTATTATTGATAAGCTTTGCTACTTTTGGTTTATCTGATACTATAAGTTCTCTTAATCTAACGTTATTATCTTCCAAATTTGATTTAATTCTTTTGCGGTCAGTTGATACTTGTTCTTTTAATACCTAATAGTAATTTAAAGACTATAGGTTCTCCTATTCATACTCCAAAAATGATTTATGCTCATAGCACCAGGCCCATTTTTCTTTTGGCTCTGCTGAGATGATAACAGAATGATTTTTATATGTCTGGTAGTGATGACTTGCGTGTTTATTTGGGGAGGAATCACAACAAAGAGTTACTCCACATTCTTGACAAGTTCTTAGATGTACCCAATTATCTCCTGTCTTGATGCATTCTACACATTGATAACGATCATCTTTTTTGATGTTAGCTGTATTAAAATCCTCTAGATGCTCACATATTTTGGTTCGTAGTTTCATATCTCTGCTAAGTATTCATGTACAAATTTAATAGCCATTGCGCCTTCTCCAACAGCAGAAGCGACTCTATTCATAGCTCCTGCACGTACATCTCCTGATGCAAATATGCCTGGGCTACATGTTTCTAATAAAAAGGGTTCTCTGTTTTTTTTCCAGATTTGTTTAAAGTTGTTATATCGAGTAAGATCTCTACCGGTTTCAATAAACCCTCTTTCATTTTTGATAATATCTAATGCTAACCAATCTGTATAAGGTCTAGCTCCAATAAAAATAAATAAAGCATCAGCTTTTGCCTTTTTTGTTTCAGAAGTTGCACTGTTTAAAAGCTCTAACTCTGTTAGTCTTCCATCTGTTCCTGTAGCTTCTGTAATATTAGTATGACCTAATAATGTGATATTATCAATGGCATCAATTTGGTCGATAAGATAGCTAGACATACTACTTGTTAAATCTTTTTTACGGACAGCTATGTATACATTCTTTGCAAACTTAGAAAGATATACCGCCGATTGCCCTGCAGAATTTCCTCCGCCTACTATAAAAACTTCTTTATTGTTACAGGCCTGGGCCTCGGTCATTGATGAGCCATAATAGATTCCTGCTCCGGTATATTCATCAATACCTTTTGCTTCCAGTTTTCTATAATTTACTCCAGTTGTAATTACTACACTTTTGGTACTAATACATTGTCCATTACCCAATGTTATGTTTTTATATCCATCTTTTTCTGAAATAGAAGTTACTTCCTGCGGAGATAAGAATTCTATACCAAATCGTTTAGCCTGTGTAATGGCTCGATGTGTAAGTTCCTGTCCACTTAATCCATTGGGAAATCCAAGATAGTTTTCTATTCTAGAACTGGTACCAGCCTGTCCACCTGGTGCGTGTTTTTCAATTAATAATGTTTTTAGTCCTTCTGAGCCACCATATACAGCTGCGGCTAAGCCAGATGGTCCTGCTCCAATAATAACCACATCATAAAGCGTATCTTTTGGGTGTGCATTAAGCCCAAGAGCGGTTGCAAGTTCTACAATATTGGGGTTTTTATAACACTCTCCATCAGCTAATGAAACAACAGGCAAATCTGAAGTTGTGAGCTTATGAAGCTCTATAATTTCTTTGGCTTTATCACTGGTTTCTACATCTAACCACTGAAAAGGAAATAAGTTAGCAGATAAGAAATCTTTAATATCATGAGATTTTGGAGAAAACTGATATCCTAAAACTTTAATTCCTTCAAATTCTGGTTGAAAATCTAATTGCCAAACATCTAATAAATCATTAAGTGTTGGATATAGTTTTTCTTCGGGAGGATTCCAGGGTTTTGTTAGATAATAGTCTAACTGCACATCATTTATAGCTTTGATTGCAGCATCGGTATCAGAATATGCTGTAAGTAATACTTTTTTTGCGCTAGGATAAAATTTCTTGGCTTTAGTCAAAAATTCCACGCCTAACATTTCGGGCATCCTTTGATCAACTAAAAATAATGCTATAGTTTCATTTTTCTTTTTCAGATCTTCTAATGCTTCTAAAGCATCATTTGCCGAATCTGTACTCATAATTCGATACGTCGCACGATACTCTGACTTAAGGTCCCTCGTAACCGCTCTTAATACTTGAGGATCATCATCTAGTGCAAATATGATTGGCTTTTTCATATGCTTTTATACTTTTTTAGAAATTAAAATTATCAGGATCCGGCCCGGTTCTTTGGTTTTTGTCCAATGCATCGATAAAATTCATATCAGTATTTGATATTTCAAAATCAAAAAGAGCAGCATTAGAGATGATTCGTTTTTGCTTAACCGATTTAGGAATAGTAATCACTCCTTTTTGAAGGTTCCATCTTAAAACAATTTGAGCAACAGTTTTGTTATATTTTTTTGCCAAGTCATCTAATATAGATAATTCAAAAATTTTCCCTTGCATCATTGGAGACCATGCTTCGTATTGGATTTGAGTCTTCGTACAAAAATCAATTAAATCCTGTTGTATCAAGTGTGGATGAAATTCCATTTGATTTACCATAGGTACTATTTCAGTCTTCGATATAAGATCTTCTAAATGATGTTTCATAAAATTACTGACTCCAATAGCTCGTATTCGTTTTTCTTGATATAACTTTTCAAGAGCTTTCCAGGTTTCTACATATTTATCCTTGACAGGCCAGTGTATTAGATAAAGATCCAGGTAATCTAATTGTAATCTATCCAGGCTTTCTTCAAAAGCTTTTAGAGTAGTATCATACCCTTGATCTGCATTCCATACTTTACTAACGACAAAGATTTCTTCTCTGGGAACAGAAGAGCTTTGTATTGCTTTACCAACACCCTCTTCATTTTTATATATGCTTGCTGTGTCAATATGGCGATATCCCGTATCTAGGGCCCAATGAATAGCATCAATGACTTCGTTGTCATTATCCGCCAGATAAACACCTAATCCTAAATAAGGCATTTCTACACCGTTATGTAATGTAAAAGCCCCTTTTATGTCTGTGATTTTTTTCATCTATATATGATTATTGAATGGGTAAACATACGGTAAAAGTAGTGGTTCCTTGTTGCGAGCTTACTTTGATATCTCCATTATGTTGATTAATGATCCGTTGTACTACTTCTAAGCCCATTCCTGTGCCTTGTCCTATGCTTTTGGTAGTAAAAAAGGGATCAAAAATCTTACTAAGATGCTCCTCGGGAATTCCTTTACCATCATCTGTAATGTCTATTTTTATAAAACGATTGTCTTGATTTGTTTTAATATGCAAAGTGCCAGAATGCTCCATAGCGTCAATGGCATTGTCAATAAGGTTAGTCCAAACCTGATTGATATCACTTACAAATATCTTTGGATGCGGGAGATCTTTTTGAAAGTCTTTTTCTAATTGTATGTTTTTCTTTTTTAATTTATGATTTAACATGGTGAGCGTACTTTTTATACCAGTATGGATATTCGTTGCAATTTTCTCTGGAGCTTGATCCATATGGGTATAACTCTTAACGGACTGTACGAGATTAGAAATTCTGTCTGACGCTTCTTCTATTTCATCGACCATTTTTTCTGTGGTCAAAACATTCTCTATCCATTCTATTGCATTCGGAAAATTATGGTCACCTGTGATTTGATGAATTTCTTTCATTGCCGGGATCTCCATACAAAAATCCAGCAGGGTTTCAGTTAATTCGAACGCATTTTCTACACCATGATCTTCCAACCATTCTTCTAATTGATCTTCTTTTTCATTACGCTCTATTAGTTTCATGTTATTCTCAGGACGATTACTAATTTTGTTAAAAAGTATCGTATTTAAGGCATCTACTTCTTTTTCTGAAATTTTAATTGAAGTAATCCTTTTAAATTTTTCTGGGACATGACTTAAATGCTTTTTTAGTTCTTTGGCACTTCGTAACATGGCAGAAGCAGGATTATTAAGTTCATGAGCTAACCCGGCAGAAAGTTTACCTAATGCCATCATTTTTTCTGATTGAACATTGTTTTTGGTGAATTCTCGCACTCGAGAGGTCATATTATGAACCAAGCTTTCTGTAAGTTCATAATGATCAGAAATCATTTCTTTAAAGAATGATTTTTTAAGAACGAGTATTTCAGTTTCTTCAATAGCCTCTCCATATCCCAAAGCAGAACTAGCTCTTGAAAAAGGAAGTAGCCCACCAATACCATGTTCTTCAATAAACCCTACAAATTTATAATTACCATTTTGTTCGATTTTGATTTCTACTTTTCCTTTTAGCATAATTAAAAGCGTATCAATAGGGTCTCCTTTCTTAAAAACATATTCACCTGCTTTAAAGATTTCGGTTTGAGATTTATCAATCAGCCATTGTAATTGTTTATGGGGAACATGTATAAAATCCGGAATTTGTTGAAGATGCTTTGTGGTGAATTTCATTTTCTAAAATTAATCAATAAAAAAACCCTTTGCAATACTTGTCAAAGGGTTAATTCTTAAGGTTTTTATAAAATTAAGAATCTTTATTTTTAGGTTCAATATGTAGCGATTTTGTTTCTTGATCTGGTTTGGCATATTGAAAACGTTCTAATAGCTTTGGTAAAGCATATCCATCTAGTCCAATGCAAGATACGGTTTTAGCTTTATCTAATTGAACCCATCCATCAGGATGTATGATATCTTCATTAAGATAAATATGCTCAATAGCACCTATGATTAGAATAGTATCATTTTCTTTTATGAAATATTCATTAACATACTTACATCCTAGTTGTATAGGGCTGTCTTTTACATAAGGAGCATAAAAATTGTCAAGATATACAGGGTCAAGGTTTGTTTTGTCAAATTCAGAAATACTTTCGTCATATTTGGCAGAAGTATGGTGCGCATCAGCAATGATATCCTGTTGCACTTGATTCACTGTAAAAAAACCACTTTCTTTTAAGTTTCTATATGTGTTTCTAGGAACAGTTGTTGGCCTAAGTATAAAACCTAACATTGGAGGATTACTTCCGATATGCACAATAGAATTAAAAATTGCCACATTCGTGATTTGGTTTTTGCCTTTGGTAGCAATTAAATTGCATGATTTATAACCTGTACAACTATTTATAAGGTTAGCTCTATGCCGAGAAGGCATTTCTGTAAGATTTTGTAATGTATAGTGATTCATTATATTTATAAAGAAATAAAATTACCATTCAAATCTAATTAAACTCATAAGTAATGTCTAAAGAATTCGATGAATATTTTGAAACCAATAAACAGACATGGAATGAAAAAGTGGCTGTTCATGCTGCAAGTGATTTTTATAATATCGAGGATTTCAAAAATGGAAAAACTTCATTGCAATATTATGAAATAGAAGCATTAGGAGATGTGTCGGGAAAATCTTTATTACATCTTCAATGTCATTTTGGTCAAGATACCCTTAGTTGGAGTAGGATGGGGGCAAAATGTACTGGTATTGATTTATCCGAAAAAGGAATAGAATTGGCAAAGAACTTAAATTCTGAGTTAAATCTTAATGCAGAATTTGTGAGTTGTAACGTACTGGATACTTCTCTATATATTAAGGATAAATTTGACATTGTTTTTACAAGTTATGGTGTTATCGGTTGGTTGCCGGATTTGAAACCCTGGGGTAAAATGATTGCCGAACGTCTAAAACCTGGGGGAACTTTTTATATGGTAGAATTTCACCCTATTGTATGGATGTTTGATTACTTAGAGGAAAAACCTGTTATGAAATATGGTTATCATCAAAAAGAGGTTATTTATGAAGAATATCAAGGCACTTATGCTGATGAGAGTTCTAAAATGGTTAGTAAAGAATTTGGGTGGAATCATGGATTGGGAGAGGTAATCTCTTCTCTTTCTGAAGCAGGATTGACTATCCAATCCTTAAATGAGCATGATGGATCACCTTATGAAATATTTCCTGGTTTGGTTAAAAATAAAAAGGGAATGTATGTAACAAAAGATAAATTATATCCTTTGATTTTTGAAATTAAGGCAAGGTTGTAAATTTTGATTGCAAGAACAGTAGGGTATCTGGTAACTTATACCTTATGATCATGTCCTTAATTCACTAATAATCGTTACATTTACCGAAGGTTTTGATGCTTGCATATACTTTTATAAAAGTAAAGTAGACCCTGTTGGATGCATTAAAACTCGAATCTTCTTCAGGATTGTATGTACTATTCCAACGGTTGTTAATAGCAATTAATGTATGCAAACAAAAAATATTGCAATAGTAGGGAGTGGACTTGTAGGTTCATTACTCGCTATATACTTAAGAAAACGCAAGTATGAAGTTACAGTTTTTGATAGAAGACCTGATATAAGAACTATAGAGTTTAGTGGTCGTTCTATTAATTTGGCTATGTCAGTACGAGGATGGAAAACTTTGGATAAAATTGGAATTGGCGATACTGTAAGAGAATTATCTATACCAATGCATAAACGTACAATGCATTTAACAGGGGAGCCAATTTATCATCAACATTATGGTAATGATGGAGAAGCTATCTATTCTATTCCACGAGGAATTTTAAATAGAAAAATGATTACCCTTGCCGAAGATGCTGGGGTGGTTTTTAAGTTTAACGAGAAAGTCTGGGATATAAATTTACCCGAAGCAAAGATTTATACTGGAGAAACAGAAAAAAGTGAATGGAAAGAATATCAATATGATATTGTTTTTGGTTGCGATGGTGCTTTTTCCAGGGTTAGACATAAGATGCAACGAAGAAGTAGATTTAATTATTCTCAAAAATTTCTGGATACAGGATATAAAGAACTTGGTATTCCCGCATATTTAGATGGAACCCATAGACTAGATAAAAATTCACTTCATATATGGCCACGAGGTAAATTTATGCTCATCGCTTTACCAAATTTGGATGGTAGTTTTACATGTACTTTATTTATGCCACATGAAGGAGAAGACTCTTTCGAAATGTTAACCAATGATAATGAAGTTAAGAAATTTTGGGAAATTAATTTTCCCGATACTCTTGATTTGATGCCTGGATTATTAGAAGATTTTAGAAATAATCCAACTAGTGCCTTAGTAACTACAAAATGTTATCCTTGGTCATATTGGGATAAAGTCGCTTTGGTAGGAGATTCGGCTCATGCAATTGTTCCTTTTTATGGACAAGGAATGAATGCTGGTTTTGAGGATATTTCTGTCTTAGATGATATTATAGAAGAATTGGGAGATGACAATTGGCAAGATATTTTTGAAACCTATCAAGAATCCCGAAAGTCTAATGCCGATGCTATTGCAGAGCTGTCATATCGCAATTTTATAGAAATGAGTAGTAAAACGGCAGATCCGGATTTTCTTCTACGAAAGAAAATTGAGAAGCGATTTTCTCAAAAATATCCAGAAAAATGGTTGCCACTTTACTCCAGAGTCACATTTAGTCATAGACCATATGCAGAAGCTCTTAAGATTGGAGATCAGCAGGCAGAAATTATGAGTAAAGTCATGCAGATGAATAATATCGAAACTATTTGGGATACAGAAGAGGTAGAACAATATATATTGAATCTCTTAGAGGTTAAAGACTTCAAATTACAGAGTTAAAGTTAAAATAATAAAAAAGGAGTCATAATTTCATAAAACTATGACTCTTTTTTTATTTCAGATCAGAGATGCTATATAATTCCTCAGAAACGTATGGATCTAAGCATAACACCCTGCATTAGCAAGACATGGAATAAAACAATCAAAAAACTCTGGCCTCGATGGAGAGGCACATGATTGTCTACAAGCATCTCTAACTTCAAAACAATTTGTTCCTCCAATAATACTAGTGGTCTCCTTACGTTCTAATCGGCGATAATTAGATTGCTTTAATTGCTCAAATTTTTTCATGGTTTTAAGTTTTAAAAGTGGATATTCAATATTATATTTCTATATTTTTTTTAGATAAATCTTAAGAAAAATAGGTTAGAATTGAATGATATACAGAATGATAAAAGAACAAAGTAAATTTTTAGTATAAGATTGTTAAAATAAAAATTAAAAATACAGAATTGTGTATTCTAATATACAATATTTTGGACCTCTATTCTTTATTTGTTTTTAAGAAATTCTATGTTTAACAAAAGTTTAAAAGCTTGATTTTAATTTTGTTAAATAATTGTGAGTCGTTTTATTGACGTTGTATTATCCAATAATTCGTTTTAACCATTTAAGTTTTTTGTCACTATATGGAGAATATTTTAAATTGAGTTCTATCCAAAATGGTTTTTGCAGAATACTTTTATAATGAGAGAATGTTTCGAATCCATATTTTCCATGATAATTTCCAATTCCACTATCACCAACTCCTCCAAAAGGAAGTGACTGCTCTGTAAAATGCATTACGGCATCATTTACTGCTCCTCCTCCAAAAGAAATTTCATTTAGGATTTTATTTTTTATGGTCTTATTTTTGGTGAATACATAACAAGAAAGAGGCTTGGATAATGTTTTTACCTTTTCGATTGCTTCTTCTATGGTTTTGAAAGATAGTATAGGAAGAATAGGTCCAAAAATTTCATCTTTCATTATTTTATCAGAGAATTCTACGTTTTTCATAATTGTAGGCGATATAACACGTTCTTCTACGTTACATTCTCCACCAACATATATTTTTTCTTTATCTATTAAATCTTTAAGTCGATCAAAATTTTTGTCATTAATGATTTGAGTATAGTTATGGTGATCAACATGATAAGCTGCTTTTTCGATCTCCGCTTTCATTGCGGTTAATAAGGAGTCATGAATACTAGAATCAACAAGAACATAATCTGGAGCGATACAGGTTTGCCCAGCGTTTAAATATTTGGCCCAAACCAAACGTTTTGCAGTCATATTAATATTTACATCTTTGGTAATAATAGCTGGACTTTTTCCTCCCAATTCTAAAGTTACAGGAGTAAGATGTTTTGCAGCTGCTTGATACACAATTTTTCCTACAGGTAAACTTCCGGTAAAGAATATTTTGTCGAATCTAATTTGTAATAATTCGGTTGTTTGTTGCACTCCGCCTTCTATTACTTTAAAAAAAGAAGGATCAAAATTCTGATTAATAAGTTGAGCCATTGCAGCCGCAGTATTGGACGGAAGTTCACTAGGTTTAAGAATAACAGTACAACCGGCAGCAATTGCTGCTATGGCAGGACAAAGAGACAATTGGTATGGGTAATTCCATGCTCCAATGACTAGTACAGTACCATATGGTTCTGGTATGATATAACTTTTTCCAGGAAGATTAGTTAATCCTGTAGAAGCTTTCTTTTTTTTTGCCCATTTCCTAACGTTTACTAAAGCAAGATCAATTTCATGATAAATTATAGATAGCTCAGTCACATAAGTTTCAAATTTAGATTTTTTGAAATCTTTGTAAATAGATGAATAAAGCAATGCTTCATTTTTCTTTAAAACATTTTTTAATCGTTTTAATTCATTGATTCTAAATTGAATATCTTTCGTAGTATTCGTATCAAAAAAACGACGCTGCTCATCTATAATAGGCTGAAAATTCATAACTATAATTGTAAGTATTCTTGAGAACTTTAAATATAGTTATTTTTATAACGCTTTTTGTTTTTTAAGTTCTCTTTGCATCTGTTTTACGGTAAGTGTACTTCCATCATGACTCCATCCAGGAGGGCCAAATATGTACATGAATTTGTGATACCAGTTTTTGGATTTTTTGGTATCATTCCAAATGTCTTTATATTCATGAGTAAGGATTACCCAGGGATTATATGAGTTTGGGGCATGAGTAACACCATATTGTATTTCAATATTTTCATCTAATGGTTTCCAGGTACCAAATATTCTATCAAAAATATTTAAAAATCCACCATGATTTTTATCCATGTATTCTACATTTTTGGCATGATGTACCTGATGCATGGTATGCGTATTAAATATTGTTTCTATAAAACCCATTTTTGGAATATAGACAGAATGAAGTTGAAATTGCCATAATGCTTCAATTCCTAGGCATACCACTACCATTTCTGGAGGGAAACCTATCGCTGGCATCCACATATAGAATAGTGGTTTATATAAGAGAGTAAACCATCCATTACGTACTGCGGTACCAAGGTTAAAGTTATCAGAGGAATGATGTACAATATGTGCTGCCCATAAAGCCCTTACCATGTGATTTTGTCGATGGAACCAATAATATGTATAATCATCAGCAAGCTGACATAGAAGCCAAACATACCATGCATATCCAAAAGATTTCCATCCCATAATGTTAGTTCGAATTCCGTCGATTTCGGGATTGAAAAACTCATAAACAAAATGAAAAAGGACAATTGAAAAAACGGTTTTGATCAGAGGACCTAATATAGCAGATCCAACACCCATAGTGAGACTTGCTGTTAAATCTTTCCAATTGTATAAATTCTTATGGTCATGAGTTTTGCTATAGGTTAATTCCAATAAAATTAGACCTAAAAAACAAGGTACTCCGTAGACCAAGGGGCTAGTAAAATCCATCTTTCTTTTTCTATTTATTCCGGGGGCGGAATATAGTGAGAATTTCTTAGTAAACCTTTAACAAAGTACCTGTAATTACAGAAAAACTAAACTTTTAACGATTGTCTAAGGAAAAAGATTATTTTACATTTAATAAGGCATTATATGCATCAAGAACATTTTGTATTGCTTTTTTTTCAGCTTTACTTATCGTCTTTGTGTTTAAATCGTCTTTACCAACAAATTTTATCTTAGCTACTTTACTAGAAGCAATAGCTTTAATCATTGGCATATCCAATTCTTTAATTACTCGATCTAACCACTCTCTTTTTCCGCCAGATTCTTCTTTTGAATTAAATTCTCCTGGAGTAGCCTCTTCTATTTCAAAAGTTTTCCCGTCCACATCTATTTCCATTCGTTGTATGAATAACCAATCTTTTTTGGTAAAATGATTTATAGATAACCCTAACCAAGGTTTGCGCTTTTCTTTTTTACCAATATATGTCTGAATGTAACTCTTATCATTTGATTGAGTAGAAGAATTATCAGAATACCAAGTTACTTCATTAGCTACATCATATTTCTTTTTCATATTAGAAAGTGCCTTTTGGTAGGCTTCATTATTGCCTTCTTTCTGATCTTCTTTTTCTAAAGCTTCAGCATTTGCAAGAATTTCTTTTTCTACTTTTTTTAATAATTTTTTACCTTTTTTACCTTCACTCGAATTAGGAAATTTTTCAACCAAAGCTTTTAATCGATCTCTACTTTTGGTATAATCCAAATTGTCATAATATTCATTTGCTTGCTCAAGAATTTGATGGGGTGTGAGTTGGCATTCTGCAATCTTTTGTTTTAAATTTTCGTTTTCCTTCTTTAGTCTATCAAATTCCTCTTGAGGGACGCCACAACTAACAGCAAATAGTAATGATAGTGTATAGATTATTAAACTTGTATTTTTCATAGATGGAGAGTATTTTATAGTCTATATTAGTGTTGTTTTTATATTAAGAATTATCATCAATATACTAAAAAAGTCCAAAAACTCATAATTTTATGTTAAACGGATTTTTTTGTTATTCGTTTAATAGATTATTTTTGGAATATTAAGGAACTGTCTTTAAAAGATTTAAATTCTAAAGCATTGCCACAGGGGTCATAAAAAAACATTGTAGCTTGTTCTCCAGTTTCTCCTTTAAATCTAATATAAGGCTCAATTACAAATTGCACTTTTTTTTCGATAAGTTTTTCTGCGAGACTTTCCCAGGTTTCCCACTCGAGAATAATTCCAAAATGGGGAACAGGAACATCTTTACCATCTACAGGGTTACTATAGTTATCTTCAGAACTGAGTTTGGGTTTATAATGAATCACGAGTTGGTGACCAAAAAAATTAAAATCTACCCAATGATCACTACTTCGACCTTCTTCAAGTTCTAGAATGGTATTGTAAAAATTTCTGGCTGCTTGTAAATCATGTACCGGAATTGCAAGATGAAATGGAGATAATATGCTCATTGTAAAGGTAGAATTAGTAAGTATTTATTAAAAAAATGAATTCTGATTAATCTTTTATTCTGTTCCATATATCCAGATACATTTTCCATTCGTTGTTTCTTTTTTTCCAGATGACTACGTATTTTCCTTTATATGATATTTCGGTACCATCATCATTTTTATTCTTCCCCTTATATATTCCATAATCATGGGCTGTATCACCAAGAATTACAATTTCCTCAGGGATGATCTCATGTTCTATAGGAGTATATCCTGATGATCCTGACCATCGTTTTTTAATGGCTTCATATCCTTCTATGATAGGAACATTTGTAGGGAAAATTTTGCCATTATTGGTATAGGCTTTTGCTAAAGCTTCATAATCTTTTTTTAGGTAGGATGCAGAAAACGCTTTTGCCGCGGCTTTAATTTGTTCTTCATCAGAAAGTTTTTGAGTATTTTTTCTTTTTTTACAGTCAATTTTCCATGTTGGAAAAGAAATAGTTTCTTTTGTGTCTACCCATTCACCTATCCACTTATAGCTATCATTATTAATATCATAAAAGCTAAGTTTATAGAAGCCATCTATACCATTGGGAGCTTTTTGTTTTTTATATAAAACAATTTTCCCTTCTTTTTTATTTCCTTCCCAGACAGATAAAACGGTCGTAGGTTTTGCAGAGGAGTAATAATGTACGTACCATTTACTACTATCCGCAATAAACTGCCGGATACTTCCAGAATGCTTACCATCTGCTTTATTGGTTTGATCCTGAACCGCCATTCCGTTCATGATATATTTAAATTCCCAGGTCATTTTAACGGGCTCTGCCCATGTTTGATCTTGATTTCGAGTTTGAGATAAGCAGTCACATACCCCGATGAGAGGAGCAAAATCAAGAATTTCTTTAGGAGCATTTGGATTAGGTTGTCCAAAGGGATATGCTTCAGAAGGTTCATATTCAGTTTGACCCCATGCGGTGATGTTAAATAAAAAAAACAGAAAGAAAACAGACCTTACCATTTGGTTTATAGATTGATTAGTAAGGTAATTTACTTATTTTGAGAAAGTGATAAACTTTAAGAAGACGAAATTAGGATATAATTAACAACAATAATAAGATTTAATTTCTTCGATCTCTACGTCTTCTGCTTCTTGGTTTAGAAGTATCTTTTTCAGGAAATGTTTTTCTTTTGGAATTATTTCTGAAATTTTGTTTTGACTGATTATTGTGACGTGATGGTTTTGATTCTTTTATCACTGAAGCCTCTTCTGTTTTGCTAGAATCCCCTACATCGGTATTAATGATACGTAATTCTTCATCTGTCAAATCTCGCCATTCTCCCACCGGAACGTCTAGTATTACATTCATAATCCGGATTCGTTTTAGCCGTACTACATCATACCCTAAATATTCACACATTCTACGAATCTGCCGATTAAGTCCTTGTGTTAATACAATTCTAAAATCATATTTATTAATCTGTTCTACTTCGCACTTTCGGGTTACTGTATTAAGAATTGGAATTCCGTTCCCCATTCTTTTTATAAATTCTGGACTGATCAACTTATTTACAGTGACCAGATATTCTTTTTCATGATTATTTCTAGCCCTAAGAATTTTATTCACAATATCTCCATCACTAGTTAAAAAGATGAGGCCTTCACTAGGTTTATCCAATCTTCCTATTGGGAAAATACGTTTGGGGTAATTGATATAATCAATAATATTATCTTTTTCTTCCTGCGATGTAGTACAAACAATACCTACGGGTTTATTAAAAGCGAGATAAACATGTTTTTCCTTGGGACCATTAATTAATTCTCCATCAACATGTACGATATCATCTGATGAAACTTTGGTTCCCATTAAAGGAACTTCTCCATTAATGGTTACTCTTTTTTGATCTATTAGCTTATCTGCCTCGCGACGAGAGCAATACCCTGCCTCGCTAAGATATTTATTAAGTCTTGTGAACGTTTTTTCAGACATATAATTTAAATAATATACAAAGATAGTATTTAAAGATGATGGTTGTCATAAAATCATGATGCTATTAGTTCAATTGTAATTCTTTGATGTTAACATTTCCATCTGGTGAAATTAAAAAGTATTTTGGTTTTATAATTTCTTTCTCGACTGGCTTTTGTTCCTTTGGTTTTGGAGTATATTGTAGTTTTATTTCCATACCTATTTGTATAACAGGTTCTACTATTGAAGAATTTATGACCATATCATAATCTTTATATGTGATAGGATCATAATAGTATGTAGTTTGTTTTTTTGCTGTTACGATTCCTTGTTTTTTATTAAATGTTTCTAAAGAAGTGCTATTAAAAGCCTGATAATTCTTATAAAACTCCTTGGGGAAATGGCAATACTTGGTGTCTGCAATTATTGGTTCATATGATGTTAAGTCAAAACCTAAATCGGTATAAAATTGTTGTTTTTCTTTTAAAGTTTTCAGAATTTCTGCTCGTAGTTGTTTGTATACGGCTTGGATATCATTTATAAAGTAATCTACTTTGACAAGATTGTAAATCTCATTATTTGCACAGGCAGAAAGTATTTTTTCAAACTGATTTACATTAGTGAATTTTATATGAAGGTTTTGTTGTAATTCAAAACCTTTAGGTACTTCATTGTATTTTTTGCTGAATAGTTTTTTTTCTACAACCGTTTCATATATAGGAACAAATGATATTACATCGATAATAACATCTTCTTCTAAAACACCTTTACTTTGTAGTTCCTTTTTTACTTTTGCGACTCTCTCTTTCATAAGTGTATTAGTTTCTTGTGAAGTTTTTCCAATTTGCACGATGTTAAAAATCGCAGTATAAGAATCAGCAACGATATTGTTTAATACTTTGGTGTCGATTGTTATTATAGGGTTTGGTACTAGGTTTTTTTGCCTGAATTGTTGTATTTGACCTCCGTAAATATCAGCATTTGCTAATTCTGCAGGAACCATTACATTTTGCCTGGAAATAATTGTTGCATTTCCTCTGATTTGAGCTGTTACAAAAGAACTAGAGAAGACTAATAAGATATAAATTATATTTTTCATGATTTCAATTTATTGTAAATCTATATTGAAGATAGTTTTGAAGAAAACAATAATGAGTGAACAATAGATATCAATTAGGGAAGTGTTCTTTTGAAAAAGATATTTTTATAATTGTTTATTTTAATAGCAAATATGAACGAGTAGGAAGGTATAGAACAAGTAGGAAGACAATATAGCTATACTATTAAATTTATTAAAACTTAGGCTTTTAAAAAGTCAATAATCATAGTGTCTACTTCATCAAAGAATAACGAATGACCAAAATCTTCTGTAGAGATAAATTGAACTCCATTCCAGTTTTTATTAATACTTTGAGCTTCTGTATATGGTGCAATTTGATCATTGATGTCATGAATAAGCAAACCTGGAGCTTTTAAGCTTTTTGCAAAATCAGAAGCAGAAAATTCTTCAAAATAGTAACCGTGTTTATCCTTAAAATATTGATTTAGGGCAGTCATAAACTTAGAAGAGAGCCTTAATATTTTTTGATAATCTTGCATAATTCTGGATAACTCTGATGGAGGGGCAAGTACAATTAATTTTTCTATTTCCTGATCTGGATACAGATATTGCTGAAATATGGTTGTCATTCCTCCTACAGAATGGCCTAAAATATGATTGGGGCGATATAATTCTATAATCTTTTGAAGACATTCTGTGTATAATGGTACATTTAATAATTTACCAGAAGAATTTCCGTGTGCTGGTGCATCAAAGGCAACGACATTGTAACCTTCTTCCTGTAATTTTAGAATAAGTGTTTTCCAACGATGTGTATTACTTTCCCACCCATGAACCATCAATATGGTTTCTCCAAGATTAGACCATCTATAGGTTTGGATATAGGTGTCATCAACCACTACGACCTCATCTTCTGCTTCTTCTAAAAAGTACTCTTGTTCTGGTAAAACTTTTCCTTTTCTGGGAGTGCAAAATAGGATATACGCTTTGTGAATAGCTTTTTTTGGATTAAAAAAGAACAGGAGTTGGAGTTGTTTTCCAATAAGTAGCGGGAGGTATTTTTTTAATTTTTCTTTCATTCATCTTCGCGATGTACAGCTTCCATTGTAAATGCCGGAAGACAAATGGCAAGATACTCACATTCTTCATCAAAAGGGTTAGCGTATTGAATCCTTGTGTTTTTTTCAATCTTTATAGATTGTCCGGATTCTAATATTATTTTTTCTCCTTCGATTGTAAATTGTTTTTTGCCTCTTATAATATAGGTGTATTCATCAAATTCGGGTGTTTGAAAAGGTTCACTCCAATGAGGAGGAGCAATCATATGGGCAATGCTAATTTGAGAGTTTTGATCTGTTGCATTACCAAAATGTTCCTCAATTAATTTTCCATCAGTAGTAGGTACAACAAATGGTGATTTTTGGATACTATATTTTTTTTGCATTCTTCTATCCTTTAATTGTTATCCCAACTTATCCAGAAATTCTTGATTTTTGAAGAATCAGGTATATCTGCTTCTTTTATTTCGATATCTGTGGTGCCACGAAACTTTTGAGGTAATTCTTTTTTATCTATAGTAAAATATGCCTGAATACTATCTACAAATATCACAGCAGTGCTTAATGTGTTATTGATTTTTGAGACTTTATAATGATCCTTAATGTCCTTAAAAACTCCATTAGAAGATAACCCAGCTGGGGTTTTATATCTCGGGTCAATTATTTCAATACTTTTGATAATAGAACTAGGACTTGATTTTTCATCAGTTTCCAGAATTAAGAGTTTAGTACCTCCTTTTTCATAGATTTCTATTTCGTTTGCATAACCGATAGACTGATCTCCTGGAGTTCTTTTTGCAATAGAGTCTTTTGCAAAAATAGAGTCCAACTCTTTAACTTGTATTTCATTAGTTAATAGTCCTATTCTGTTAGTAGTGATTTCAAAAGGGTCTTGCTTTTTGTCATTCTGACAACTAAAAACAACTAATGAAATAGCAAAGACTTGAATAATTTTTTTTATCATGATAAGTTGATTAAATAATTTCATTTTAATAGTAACGTAAATTATTTCAATAACTTATTAAGTACACCCAAAGCGCCTCTAATAAAAGTAGCGCTAGTCAATACTTTTATAATAGCTTTTTCTGTAGTACTGGTTCTTTTGCTTCTAGAGCTGGAAGAAGAACTTCTTTTTAGTTTTTCTCTTTCTTTTTTGGCAACAGCTTTTGCTTCTTCGGCTTCTGCACTTTCTATTTTTTCATTTAAAAGCTCATAAGCACTTTCTCTATCAATTTCTTCGTTATACTTAGGTATAAGTTTTGATTTTTTTAATAATGTCTTTAATTCATCATCCGTTAATATATCCATGCGACTCATAGGAGCCCTAAGCATCGTAGCTGCTAATGGAGTAGGGCGCCCTTTTTCATCAAGAGCGGATATTAATGCTTCTCCAATTCCTAAAGAGGTCAATATTTCTTTGGTATCATAATATTCAGAAATAGGATAATTCTCAGCAGTGAGTTTGATGGCTTTTCTATCTTTGGCAGTAAATGCTCTAAGTGCATGTTGTACTTTTAATCCCAATTGGCTTAAAATTCCGTCAGGAACATCTGTAGGATTCTGCGTAACAAAATAAAGCCCAACTCCTTTGGATCGGATTAATTTGACAATACTTTCTATTTGATCCATTAATGCATTAGAAGCTTCTTTAAAAATTAAATGTGCTTCGTCAAGAAATATGATTAGCTCTGGTCGTCCGCTATCTCCTTGTTCAGGAAATGTGCCATATATCTCAGCAAGAAGACTTAACATAAATGTTGAGAATAATTTAGGTTTATCTTGGATATCGGTTAGTCTAATAATATTGATTATCCCTCTGCCATTTTCATCTATTCTACATAAATCCTGAACCTCAAAAGAGCGTTCGCCAAAAAACTGATCTGCACCTTGTTGCTCCAGTTCGACAATCTTTCTTAGAATAGCACCTGTCGATGCGGTAGAAATTCTTCCGTAATCTTTTTCTAGTTCTTTTTTACCTTCTTGCGTAGCATATTGTAATACCTTTTTTAGATCTTTTAGGTCCAAAAGGGGTAATTTATTATCATCACAGTATTTAAATATAATCGATATGATTCCCGCTTGAGTTGTAGTAACATCAAGAATTCTTGAAAGTAAAACAGGTCCAAATTCACTTACGGTTGCACGAAGACGAACACCATCTTGTTCAGAAAGAGAAAGAATCTCTACAGGAAATTCTTTAGCTTCAAAAGGAATGCCTATTTTTTCATGACGTTCATCAATTTTGGGATGCCCTGAGCTTGCTGCTGCAATTCCGCTAAGATCTCCTTTGATATCCATTAAAAGTACTGGTATTCCTTGTTCACTTAGATTTTCTGCAATTACCTGAAGAGTTTTGGTTTTACCTGTTCCCGTTGCCCCTGCAATTAAACCATGGCGATTTAGCGTTTTTAGAGGTACTTTTACGTGTGCATTTGTAATGGTCTCTCCATTATATATTGCTGCTCCCATAGTAAGAAAATCTCCCTTGGTAGTATACCCTTTGTTAATGTGATCTAAAAATGCTTGATTGTCACTCATGATTTGATTGTAATTTTTCATAAAAATAGGAATCTTAACTTTTCTATTAAAATTATAAGTTACTTTTAATGAAAGTAAATCGTATTACTAAACTTTATTATACTTTAATTCATGAAAAAAATAATAGCAATTACCTGCCTCTTTGTATTCTTAGTAGGTTGTGGTACTGATTCTTCAACATCTTCAGATACTGTAATTTTTCATAAAACCCATGAGCCTAAAAAATCAAATGCTCCTTTTTCTGATGCTGTTCAGGTAGGGAACTTGTTTTTTCTTTCAGGACAAGTCGGTATGGATCATGGTGTAAGAAAGTTAGTAGAGGGGGGAGTGACGGCAGAAACCAAACAAACTTTAGAAAATATTAAAGCGGTTCTAAAAGAACACGGTATGAAAATGGAAGATGTTGTGAAGTGTACTGTGATATTAGCAGACATTGAAGATTTTTCTTCCTTTAATGAAGTATATAAAACATATTTTCCGCAGAAACCTGCACGAACTACTTTTGCTGCAAAAGGTTTAGCTGTTGGCGCCAAAATAGAAATAGAATGCATAGCAGTAAAGCAATAATTTTGTTATAATATTCGATTTATAGTTTTGTCTTATAATTCTTTTATCTTATGTACCTTTGCAGCCTTATGCAAGAGAGTGTACAAAAATTGGTGAATGATGGTAAGATGCTTCCTTTAATGGAAGAGTTTTATACCATACAAGGGGAAGGTTTTCATAAAGGAACAGCAGCATATTTTGTTAGAATAGGCGGTTGTGATGTTGGATGTCATTGGTGTGATGTAAAAGAGAGTTGGAACGCTGACCTGCATCCTCCTACAGATACAGGCTTAATTATAGAAAATTCTTTGAAATATAGTGATGTAGTAGTTGTTACTGGTGGTGAACCTTTAACATGGGATATGAGTTTGTTAACCCAGGGCCTTAGAGATAGAGGAGCAAAAACTCATATAGAAACTTCTGGAGCTTATGCTTTGACAGGAGAATGGGATTGGATTTGTCTTTCCCCCAAGAAAGTAAAACTTCCTAAAGAAGAGATTTATCAAAAAGCCCATGAATTAAAGTGCATTGTCTATAATAAAAGTGATTTTGCTTTTGCAGAAGAACAAGCTGCTAAGGTTTCTGATCACTGTATATTATATCTTCAACCAGAATGGAGCGTTCGCGAAAAAATGATTCCAATGATAGTGGATTATGTTATGAAAAACCCAAAATGGAAGGTTTCTCTGCAGACCCATAAGTATCTTAATATTCCATAATCAAGTATATGTGTTATACAAAACATCATGACTTAATTAAATAATAAAAAAGACGAAATTACCTTTCGTCGAAAGTAAATGCCGGTTTAATCTGCCTTTTTGATTAACCAGCGATTTTTTGCGGTTACAAGAGTGTATATCCTATAAATTTGTAAGTGTAATTAAAAATCAGGATGTTATGAAATATTTTACTACTATTTTCGGATTAAACTTTAATGTTGTCATTAGTTTTTTAAAAGAACTACCAGGAGCTTCACGATACGCGATGTATAAATAATAAGAAATTAATATGAGTATGTTTTCATATTATGCATTGTCATATGTTTTGAACCTTTAATAAGAGATTGTTTAAATAAAACAATCTCTTATTTATTTGAAAAGTAAAAAACCTATTTAGGTTTATTTTTTTGAAGTACTTATTCTTGTATGTCTCTGGAAATCTGTTAATTATTTAACAAAAATCTTGTATTTTTTAATGTCTTTAATTAAATTGATTGAGAATTAATATTTAATGAATCACATATGGGGACATTTTTTACTTTTAAAGGGCTTATTTTTAAAAACATTATTAAATTCTTGAAAGATCTTCCGAGAGCATCTGCTTATGTGATGCGAAAGTGATGAAGACTACTTTTTAGACATTGAAATATTTGAAAAAAACATAAAAAAAAGAGACTGTCCCCCAGCGGTGTATAGTCTCTTTTTTTATATTTGTAATGAAGGGGAAATAATAGTATTTAGAAATAGCTGACCGGTATTGATATATCATATGGCTTTTTTGTAAATCTGAGGGGGTTTAATTACTAGTTTTAAAGAATCAAAAAGGGGGAGAAAACCCCTTAAATACAACTTTTATGTGTGGGAAATTTCTTTAAAATAAAGCGGTTGATAGTTCATTTTTATACCTCACGTCGTTTCTAAAATGCTTTATATCTAAAAACCTTGTTTGAGAAGTGTTAATTTTTTTATCTCAAATGAGATGAGTGTTATCTTTGTACAACAAATTATAAATCAAAAGATTATGAGGCTATTTTACGGTATTTTGGTTATAGATGTAAAGGCATTAAAAGCTTTTTTAAAGCAATTGCCATCGGCTTGCAGTAATGCAATCCACAGATAATTTTTTTAAAATTGTTGAGGGACAATTTTTGGAAATTAAAAAGAATAGTTTGTTAATTACAAAATGAAATTAGGGGGAAATTACCCCATTTTCCTAGTAAAAAATAACAAGCTGATTAGAATGGAAAGTACTAGAATTGAGAT
Source organism: Aquimarina sp. AU119 (assembly GCF_900312735.1). Lineage (NCBI taxonomy): Bacteria > Pseudomonadati > Bacteroidota > Flavobacteriia > Flavobacteriales > Flavobacteriaceae > Aquimarina > Aquimarina sp. AU119. The sequence goes on from NZ_OMPF01000004.1 coordinate 121,953, forward strand.
TTTTGTGTTTGTTATCGATAAAATCTTGATTTATATCTAAAATGCATAAATAATTATTGAAATCACATCATATTGGTGTTATATTTATGTAGTATTTAATTAATTTAAAAATAACATATGGGGCTATTTTACACGAAATTTAGATTAACTTTTAGAGTCGTAATGGATTTTCTAAAAGAGTTACCTGGAGCGTCTGGTCACGCTATCCACAGATAACTAAAAAAAGAGAGGAGATAATATCTAATCTCTGTTGGGGGAATCATTAGTATCAACAAATACTATATGAGGTAAAAAATAGCATGAAACGTCCGAAGTTTCATGCTATTTTTTTATTGGTTTTTTTAAACTCTAAGTTTCTTGTTTATAGGTAAAAAGGAACTTCTACCCGAGCTTTGTCCCATCCCATAACCATATGGTACCCTTTGTCAACTTTTTTGAAAGCTATAGAAAATACTTCTAATTCCTCTCCACTTGCAGCCGGAACCTTAATTCTTGCAACATCTTTGCTTTCATCATAAGTATATGCTCCCCAGCTGTCTAGGTCAGAATTTAGAATTATAGTCCATTCCTTCTCTCCAGGTATTGTAAATAATGAATATGTACCTGCCTTAACAGTTTTATCTCCCATTTTTACATCCTGAAAGAATTTAATTTCTGTAGCTTCATCAGCACCAGTTCTCCAAACCTTGTCGTAAGCGGCTAAATTACCAAAAATTTGACGACCTTTTTTTTGTGGGCGACTATATACAACTTTGATTTCTGGTTTAGCACTTCGGTCTTTCTTTGCATAAGAAATGTCGGTAGGGCTTTTTTGTAACCCAGCAAATTTTTGAGCATTTACAGTTGATAATGTTCCTATCAACATAATTGCAACTAATAAGATTGATTTTTTCATAAGAGTGATTTTTGTTTTTATGACAGACGTAAAGATATACTCGAACTTACAAGCGAAATGTTAATCGTATCTATAAATTGTGTTAAATGTTGTTGGTGACAGTTTGATAGTATTTATAAAGGTATTGCTTAATATTTGTTTCATTTTTATGGTTATAGTGTTTTTTTAGTTATAATTTGTAGTCTATTTAAGCTTTATTGTTTTTATAATGTAACTATAAGTACATCTTTGACTTCTCAAATCATAGAAAAAGAAGAATATGTGTGGAATTGTTTGTGCTTTTGATTTAAAGCAAGATTCAGAGGTTTTAAGACCTCAATTACTGGAGATGTCAAAAAAAATTCGTCATAGAGGTCCGGATTGGAGTGGGATATATTCAAATGAACATGCGATATTGGCGCATGAGAGATTGGCAATTGTTGATCCGGTGTCTGGTAAACAACCTCTTTTTAGTGAAGATAAGAAGTTAGTGCTTGCTGCTAATGGAGAAATTTATAATCATAGAGAGATTCGTAAGCAATTCGAAGGAAAATATAATTTTCAGACAGAGTCAGATTGTGAAGTGATATTAGCTTTATATAAGGAAAAAGGTGCTGATTTTTTAGATGATCTGAACGGTATTTTTGCATTTGCTTTGTATGATGTGGAGAAAAACACATACCTTATATCAAGAGATCATATGGGTATTATTCCTTTATATATGGGATGGGACCAAAATGGTAGCTTTTATATAGGTTCAGAATTAAAAGCTCTAGAAGGAGTATGTACAAAAATAGAATTGTTTCCTCCTGGGCATTACTTGTCTGGTGAAGAGGGAGAATTGAAAAAATGGTATGTAAGAGACTGGGAAGACTATGAAGCTGTAAAGGAAAATCAAACAAGTATTGATGAGCTTAGAGATGCGCTTGAAGCAGCTGTTCATAGACAATTAATGTCTGATGTTCCTTATGGAGTATTGTTGTCTGGTGGATTAGATTCTTCGGTTACTTCAGCTATTGCAAAAAAATATGCAGAAAAACGAATAGAATCAGATGATGTAAAAGATGCCTGGTGGCCAAAATTACATTCTTTTTCTGTTGGATTAGAAGGATCTCCAGATCTTGAGGCAGCACAAAAAGTGGCAGATCATATTGGTACCGTTCATCACGAAATTAAATTTACAATACAAGAAGGCCTTGACGCTATAAAAGATGTTATTTATAATTTAGAAACCTACGATATAACAACAATTAGGGCGTCGACTCCAATGTATTTGATGGCTAGAGTTATTAAGTCAATGGGGGTGAAAATGGTACTTTCTGGAGAAGGAGCTGATGAGATTTTTGGAGGATATCTTTATTTTCATAAAGCACCAAATGCTAGAGAATTTCATGAGGAGACTGTGCGTAAACTTGATAAACTTCATATGTATGATTGCTTGCGTGCAAATAAATCACTTGCCGCATGGGGGATCGAAGGACGTGTACCATTTTTAGATAAAGAATTCATGGATGTGGCCATGAGAATTAATCCAAAAGATAAAATGATTAATGGAGAACGAATGGAGAAATGGGTTATTCGTAAGGCTTTTGAGTCATATTTACCAGAAAGTGTGGCTTGGAGACAAAAAGAACAGTTTTCTGATGGGGTTGGATATAGTTGGATAGATACTTTAAAAGAAGTAGTTGAAACAGAAGTAACGGATGAACAAATGGCAAATGCGCACTTTAGGTTCCCGATTCAAACTCCCCAGAATAAAGAAGAATTCTATTATCGTTCAATTTTTGAAGGGCATTTTCCTAGTGATGCTGCAGCTATGAGTGTGCCTCAGGAGCCATCGGTAGCATGTAGTACAAAAATAGCATTAGAGTGGGATGAAGCTTTTAAAAATATGAATGATCCAAGTGGCCGAGCAGTAGCTAACGTACACGAAGAGGCCTATGAAGCCGAAGAAGTCGTGCAATAAACATACAATTTATTTTTATTACTAACTAGAAGTTGAGTTAATTGAGATGTAAAGCCCTGAGAAGAATTTCTTGGGGCTTTATTATTTAAAAGGAAATTTACTTAGAATTATCTTTTATGTCTTTTCTTTGAGTTTTGTAGGCGTAATAGTGAATTAATGTATTGTATTCATTTTGAAGTGTCTAGGTTATTAAATCAGAAAAGGCTTTAAAATGTTATTATAATCTTAAATTCAATTTAAGGCTGTTTTTATCAGTTTTAAGAGCATTTTTTATTTTTCTGGTACTATTCTTAACTAATTGTTGATAACTCTTTAAATCATCTTTGATAAAACCCTTTTATCCTTTTACTGTTTTTTTATCTTTGTTTGTTGTCAAAAAAATAAAATAATTAATTAAGGGATTTTATGAGCGAAGAAGCTAATAAGAAGAATTACTCGGCAGATAGTATTCAAGCACTCGAGGGAATGGAGCATGTTAGAATGCGACCATCCATGTATATTGGTGATGTAGGGTCTCGAGGATTACATCATTTAGTATATGAAGTTGTTGATAATTCTATCGATGAAGCATTAGCTGGGTACTGTGATTCTATACAGGTAACCATAAATGAAGATAATTCTATTACGACAAGAGATAATGGTCGTGGTATTCCTGTTGGAATTCATAAAAAAGAAGGAGTTTCTGCCTTAGAGGTTGTAATGACCAAGATTGGTGCAGGAGGGAAATTCGATAAAGATTCTTATAAGGTATCTGGAGGACTTCATGGAGTAGGAGTTTCTTGTGTTAACGCTTTATCAGATCATTTGCATGCTATTGTTCATAAAGATGGAAAAGTTTGGGAGCAGGAATATGAGAAAGGAAAGCCTCTTTATCCGGTTAAATCAACAGGAGATACAGATTTTAATGGTACAGTAGTTACTTTTAGACCTGATCCAACAATTTTTCAGCAAACATTAGAGTATAATTATGATACTTTGGCGAGTCGTATGCGAGAATTGGCATACCTTAATAAAGGGATAACTATTACTTTAACCGATAAGCGTCACCAAGATGAAGAAGGGAATAATGTTTCAGAAACTTTTCACTCTGAAGAAGGATTAAAAGAGTTTGTTAGGTTTTTGGATACAAGCCGCAGTTCTATTATTGCTGATGTGATTTCTATGGAGGGAGAAAAGAATAACATCCCAGTAGAAGTTGCGATGATTTATAACGACTCATATGCAGAGAATCTACATTCTTATGTAAATAATATAAATACCCATGAAGGAGGAACTCATCTTTCAGGGTTTAGAAGAGGTCTTACTTCTACACTTAAAAAGTATGCAGATGCCTCTGGGTTATTAGATAAGCTAAAGTTTGAAATTGCAGGAGATGATTTTCGTGAAGGATTAACTGCAATTGTATCGGTAAAAGTTCAGGAACCACAATTTGAAGGTCAGACAAAAACCAAGTTGGGGAATAGAGAGGTGACTTCTGCGGTGTCACAAGCTGTTTCTGAGATGTTAGAAAATTATCTTGAAGAAAATCCTAATGATGCAAAAACCATTGTACAGAAGGTAATTCTTGCTGCGCAAGCACGTCACGCTGCTAAAAAAGCACGTGAGATGGTACAGCGTAAGTCGGTGATGAGTATAGGAGGGTTGCCTGGTAAACTTTCAGATTGCTCAGAGCAAGATCCTGCATTGTGTGAGGTGTTTCTAGTCGAGGGAGATTCTGCAGGAGGAACGGCAAAACAAGGACGTGATCGTATGTTTCAGGCTATTCTTCCGTTACGTGGAAAAATATTGAATGTTGAAAAAGCAATGCATCATAAAGTTTTTGAAAATGAAGAAATCAAAAATATATTTACAGCATTAGGAGTAACGATAGGTACAGAAGAAGATAGTAAAGCATTAAATCTTTCAAAATTACGTTATCATAAGATCGTGATTATGTGTGATGCAGATGTCGATGGTAGTCATATCTCTACATTAATTTTGACATTCTTTTTCCGTTATATGAAAGAATTAATTGAAGCAGGGCATATTTATATTGCTGCGCCACCTTTATACTTAGTGAAAAAAGGAGCCAAAAAGCAATATGCCTGGAATGATGATCAGCGTGATATGATTGTAAAAGAATTTGGAGAAAATTCAAAAATACAACGTTATAAAGGTCTTGGGGAGATGAATGCAGAACAGTTATGGGATACGACGATGAACCCAGAATATAGAACTATGAGACAAGTAACCATTGATAATCTTACAGAAGCAGATAGAATTTTCTCTATGCTTATGGGAGATGAGGTTCCACCGCGTAGAGAGTTTATAGAAAAGAACGCTGTTTATGCAAATATTGATGCATAATTAGTGTTTTGATATGATATTAAAAAACCGCCATATATTTGTATGGCGGTTTTTTTTATGGATTTATTAACGTTTTTTCTATATTGCAGAGCCTATTAAACCCAAATCTTATGAAAAAATGTGCTTTACTACTAGCATTACTTCTCGGTCATACAGCTACTTCACAAACAGATATTGATCAAATTCTCGAGATAGGAATAGAGAATGCACAACGCTTTAGTGATGATTATTTTGCTTCGGCAGGAGAGTCACTCATAAATGCAACATCGAATGGATGGTATAATACTGCAAAAGTCAAAAAATTATGGCATTTTGAAGTAGGTATAGTAGGTAATCTGTCTTTTGTCAGAGAAGAGAAACAATCTTTTATTTTAAATGTATTGGATTATGAGAATCTGGCCTTTAGTTCAGGACAAGTAAGTCAGGTAGTGGCTAATGCGTTGGGAACAAATCAAGAAGATATTGTCGTCATAGTAAACCCTGGTCAGGCTTCTGCTTTAGAAGTGGTTTTGCCTGATGGTATTGGGAATGCAGAAATTAATTCTTTACCAAGTGGTTTTATTCAAGGATCTTTGGGGTTAATAAAAAGTACAGAAATTAAATTGCGGTTTTTACCAAGAATAAAAGCGGTAGAAGACGCAGAGATACAGTTATATGGAGTTGGTTTTCAACATGAATTTACTGATTGGGTTTATCCATTAAAAAGATGGCCTGTGCGACTTTCGGCTTTATTGGGGTATACAAATATTAAAGGCTTTTATGATATAGTGGATAGTGGTATTGACGGAGTAGATCAGGAAGTTCGGTTAAATACAAATTCTTGGTTACTTACAAGTATTGTTTCTACCAAATTACCTGTTTTAAATTTTTATGGTGGTTTAGGGTATTATTTTGGCTCCAGTGATGCCGATTTATTAGGGACATACCAGATACAAAATGGCCCCTTAGCTTCTGAAACCGTTACGGATCCTATAAGTGTTAAAAGTAGAACAAACGGAATTAAAGCAACTATTGGTGCAAAAGTCCAATATGGTGTTTTTAAGGCTAATTTAGATTACACATTACAGAACTATAATAACCTTTCTCTAGGGCTTAATTTTGGCTGGTAATTAACATACTATTTGTTAATGAATTCGTTAAAGAATTCGTATTTTCGCGAAACAAATATGTTTAATTACAATCAAAAAAAAATACCATGAAAGTTACAGTAGTAGGTGCTGGTGCAGTGGGTGCAAGTTGTGCCGAATATATAGCAATTAAAGATTTTGCTTCAGAAGTAGTATTGTTAGATATTAAAGAAGGATATGCAGAAGGTAAAGCAATGGATCTTATGCAAACCGCATCTTTAAACGGATTTGATACTAAAATCACAGGTACTACAGGAGATTATTCTAAAACTGCAGGAAGTGATATTGTTGTGATAACTTCAGGAATCCCACGTAAACCGGGAATGACTCGTGAAGAATTAATTGGTATTAATGCAGGAATTGTAAAATCAGTATCTTCTAGCTTAATAGAACACTCTCCAAATACAATTATTATCGTTGTAAGTAACCCAATGGATACGATGACATATTTAGTGCATAAAACTACTAATCTTCCTAAAAGTAGAATTATAGGAATGGGTGGGGCATTGGATAGTGCTCGTTTCAAATATAGATTAGCAGAAGCACTTGGTGCTCCTATCTCTGATGTTGATGGAATGGTAATTGGCGGACATAGTGATAAAGGAATGGTGCCATTAACAAGATTGGCAACTAGAAATAGTGTTCCAGTTTCAGAGTTTATTGCAGAAGATAGATTAGAGCAAGTAGCAGCAGATACTAAAGTTGGTGGAGCAACACTTACTAAATTATTAGGCACATCTGCATGGTATGCTCCTGGAGCTGCTGTATCAGGACTAGTTCAAGCAATTGCTTGTGATCAAAAGAAAATTTTCCCTTGCTCAACGTTGTTAGAAGGAGAGTATGGATTAAATGATCTTTGTATTGGTGTACCTGTAGTATTAGGTAGAAATGGTATAGAAAATATCGTAGAGATCGATTTGAGTGATGCAGAAAAAAGCAAAATGGTAGAAAGTGCAGAAGGTGTTAAGAAAACTAATGGATTGTTAGAACTTTAATAACCCATGTAATATAAAATTTGATAAGAGCTGCTTTATGCAGCTCTTATTGTTTAATATAATAGTACTTATGTATATGATATTTTTAAAAGGAATACTTGTGAGTCTTTTATCTATAAGTGTGAGCTCTTGTAATTTTGGACCACAACCAGATAAAGTGATTAAGATAACCTTAGGATTTGATAGTAATCAGCAATCTGATATAGAAACTAATGCTATTGTCGAAGTGCTAAAGAAAAGAATTAGTAAGGTTTCTAGAGATTTTAATGTAGAGAAAGTGACTAATGGCCATCAGATTGCTATTGATTTGAAAACTCATCATGATTCAGAACGAATTAAGAATTTAGTAACCAACCAGGGTAGGCTGGATTTTTATGAAACGTATCAGATGGAAGAAATGATGAGTTTTATGATGAATGTAAATGATATATTGAAAAAAGATAAAGAAGATGAAAACCCATTGTTTGATTTAGTTAAAAGTCAAGGCTATGAAGGAGGTTCAGTACTTTTTAATGTGTCAGAAAAAGATACGGCTTTAGTACGAACCTATTTGTCTTTAAAAGGAGCAGAATCCTCTCTTCCCGCGCAAAGACGATTTGTTAAATTTTTATGGGGAAGAAAAGAAAAAGGTATAGAAGAATTGCCTCTTTATGCCCTGAAGTTAAATAAGCAAGTTAAACCTGCTTTAACCGGAAAAGTTATTAATCAGGCACGTCAGGAATTTGATCAATTAGCAAGACCAACGGTTACTATAGAAATGAACGAAGAAGGGGCTAGAGTATGGGAAGATCTAACCGGTAGAGCCTTTCAGGAAAGGTTTCAGATAGCCATAGTTATTAATGATTTGGTATATAGTGCTCCAGGGGTTATGTCAGGACCAATAATAGGGGGTATGTCGCAAATTACAGGAAACTTTACGGTTGAAGAAGCACAGGATTTTGCTGCTGTTTTAGAGTCAGGATCCATTCCTATGATGACAGTAGTTAATATGGATGTAGAAAAATTAAAATAGATATTTATTTAAAGACTTAAGAAATGAAGTTTTAATTTTTTTATATTTGCCGAATGAAGAAAAAATGGTACTTCGCGATTTTAATCACTGCATTGGCAACACTTGTTGTTATTCAGCAGCAAACCGTAGTACCTAATCAGGAAATTGTATTAGAATTTGTTGATATTGAGGTTACTTCTAAAGAAGCTCAAAATGCGATAACAATTGTAAAGAAACAATTGCAATCCATTGGAGTGAAAAATACCAGAATTTCTAAGGGACTAAAAGATGGTAAGCTCAAAATCGCATATTATAGCGATGCAGATGTAGAGTATATAAAGAGAGTACTTTCAGAAGAACAAAATGTAGCGTTGGATCATGTTTTTTATGATCAAAATGAAAATAAAAATGACAAGCAATTTCCTTTAGATCAAAATTCAAAAGACTATAACCTCGATGTTTATGAAATCCAAAAAAGTACAGATTCTAATGCTGACTTTAATGGTAAATATGTTTTAGAAATAAAACATGAGCGTGATGGATATTCTGGTGATAATACATATAGTTTTATTGCAATAATTGATATTGATCATATCAATAGGCTTGTAAAAGTAGCCCAAAAGATCAATACAAATATTGCAATAGCAATAGATAATACTTCTCGTAATACTCCTGAAGTAAGAGCTGGACCAATTTCTTAATTGGAGTTTAGCATTTTAAAAACTCCTGAAGACTACCCGTATTTTTAAAAGTTAAAAACGAAGAGTAATTCATAACTCTTAGAAGTTATTTTAATTTTTAAGTATAGCTTATCACTAGTGTGATAAAGCTTAATCACATCATATTTTAAATCATTAAAAACAATTGTCAGATCGCAGGAGGTGAATTTTATAATTACCTAATTTTAAAAGGTTTGACCTAAATAAATAAATAATGCAAAATAAAGGACTTGTTAGAGCATTTGCAATTTTATTCGGATTGGTATGTGTATACCAATTATCGTATACGTATTTGAGCTACACAAAAGAAAAAGAAGCTGAGGTTTATGCACAGCAAAAGTATCCCGATGATGGAGAAGGCTATTCTGAGTTAAGAGAAGCTGCAGAACGTAATTATTTAGATTCTATTGGTAAAGAAGAAATTTTTGCTGGTATTACGTATAATGATGCAAAGGATAAAGAACTTAATAAAGGGCTTGACCTTGAGGGAGGTATAAATGTTATCCTTCAAATTTCTGTAAAAGATATTTTAAGTGGACTTGCTAATAAAACTAAAGATCCATCATTTAATCAGGCATTACTGGCTACAGATGAATTGCAAAAAAATAGTCAGAATACATACATAGAGGATTTCTTTTCAGAGTTTGAAAAAATCCCAGATGCTAAATTAGCATCTCCTGATATTTTTGCGAATAAAAACCTAAGTGATGATATCACTTATGACATGACCAATGATCAGGTTAAGCCGGTTTTAAGAAAAAAAATAGATGAATCTGTAGCATCTGCTTTCGAAGTATTACGTAAACGTATTGATAAATTTGGGGTAACACAACCTAATATTCAACGTTTAGGAGAGTCTGGTCGTATCTTAGTTGAGCTTCCTGGTGCCAGAGATATTGATAGAGTTAGAAGTTTAGTGACAAGTACTGCTCAACTTGAGTTTTGGGATGTATATAAGTCAGAAGAAATATTTCCTTTCTTATTTTCTGCCAATAATCTTTTAAAGGAAGAAGCAGATAAAGTAGAAAAAGCAAAAGCTGGAGTTGAAGAAACAAACGAAGTAGTTGCTGATACTACAGAAGTAGATACTACTCAGGTAGATTCTACAAAAACAGATGCAGATGCAGCTATTGATGAATTATTAGAGGATGCAGAGGATTCGACTGACATTGCAGCACAGGTTAACCCATTATTTGATTTAATTGCGGTACAAGGAAGACAAGGTGGTCCGGTTATCGTATCAGTAGAGCAAAAGAATGCTGATCAATTTATGGCCTATCTTAACGATTCAAAAGTTAGAGCGTTATTGCCTGTAGAACAACGTTATGCAAAATTTGCATGGGGAAAGCCTTCTAAAGATTCAGAACTTTTAGATTTATATGTAATTAAAGGAAATCGTGATAATGATCCTGAGTTAAGCGGGGGTGTTATTACAGATGCAAGACAAGAATATAACCAACTTGGAGCAGTAACGGTAACTATGCAGATGGATGGTAAAGGTGCTAAGAAGTGGGAAGAAATGACTGGTCGGGCATTTAGTCAACAAAGTCAGATTGCCGTTGTACTTGATGATGTTGTATATTCTGCGCCGGGAGTAACTTCTGGAGCAATTAGTGGAGGTAGAAGTGAGATTACAGGTGATTTCTCTATCGAAGAAGGTCAGGATTTAGCCAATGTGCTAAGAGCTGGTAAATTACCAGCTTCTGCAGATATTATTCAGTCAGAAATAGTTGGACCTTCTCTTGGACAGGAAGCTATTGATAGTGGGATCATGTCTTTTGCAATTGCATTAGTGCTTATTCTGATCTGGATGATATTCTATTATGGTAAGGCAGGTGCTTTTGCAGATGTAGCGTTAGTAGTAAATATCTTATTTATCTTCGGAGTTCTTGCAGGATTAAAAGCAGTGTTAACACTTCCTGGTATCGCTGGTATTGTATTAACTATTGGTATGTCGGTTGATGCAAACGTACTTATATTCGAAAGAATCAGGGAAGAATTAGCTAAAGGAAAATCTCAGGCAGATGCCATAAAAGATGGTTTTAGTAATGCATTATCATCAATACTAGATGCTAATATTACTACTGGTCTTACAGGTTTGATTTTATTAGTAATAGGTACAGGGCCAATAAAAGGATTTGCTACCACCTTACTAATAGGTATTTTAACCTCTTTGTTTACTGCAATTTTTGTAACTCGATTATTTATTAATGGATACGGTAAAAATGGTAAAGAATTAGCGTTCTCTACAGGGGCTACAAAGAACTTATTTAAAAATATTAATATCGATTTCTTGAAGAAACGTAAGATTGCTTATGTAATATCAGGAATTATGATTTTAGTAGGTATTGGGTCTTTAGTGACTCAAAGTTTGGATTACGGAGTTGATTTTGTAGGAGGAAGAACGTATACAGTTCGTTTTGCTAATGATGTAGTTCCTACAGATGTAGAGAAAGATCTTGTAGCAACATTCGAAAGTGCACAAGCAAAAACATACGGATCAAACAACCAATTGAAAATCACAACAAAATATAAAGTAGATGAAACTGGTGAAGAAATAGACGCTGAAATTGCAAATAAGCTTTACGAATCTTTAAAGCCATATTTAACAGATGGTTTGACGTATGATCAATTTGCTAATGGAGATAAGGATAAACAAGTAGGTATAATGTCTTCTATGAAAGTTGGACCTACTATTGCTGATGATATTAAGCAAGCTGCTTTTTGGTCTGTTTTAGGATCATTGATCGTAGTATTCTTATATATCTTATTAAGATTTAGAAGATGGCAGTTTAGTTTAGGTGCCGTAGCAGCAGTATTCCATGATGTATTAATCGTACTTGGTATCTTCTCGCTTACGTATAAGTTTATGCCGTTTAATATGGAAATTGACCAAGCATTTATTGCAGCTATACTAACAGTAATTGGGTATTCATTAAATGATACGGTGGTTGTGTTTGATAGAATTAGAGAATTCTTCAATGAACATACTACCTGGCCATTAAATAAAAATGTAAACGGAGCTTTGAATAGTACATTGAGTCGTACGCTTAATACATCGTTAACGACTTTATTAGTACTTGTGGCAATCTTTATATTTGCAGTACCATTAAGAGGGTTTATGTTCTCTCTTATTATTGGGGTACTGGTTGGTACGTATTCCTCTTTATTTATAGCAACACCAATAATGTTTGATACGGTAAGTAAAGTTGGTTTAAAAACAAAAGAACCAAAAGAAGAAGAAAAGAAAAAGTAATCTTTTGTTATTATAATTTAAAAAATCCGTTTTGAGTAATCAGAACGGATTTTTTATTTTTAAAAGAAGGGGATTCTTTATAATGTAAGATCTTTTAAAGATTTCTCGCGATATTCTGATGGAGTTTTGCCAACTAATTGTTTAAAAGCTCTGTTAAATGATGTCTTACTATTAAAGCCTGCATCGTATGCGATTGCAAGGATTTTATAATTTTCATATTTATTTTTCTTCATTAAGCTTTTTGCTTCATTAATTCGATATAGATTAATAAAGTTATTAAAGTTCTTTTTTAGACAAACGTTCAATACCTCAGAAAATTGATGAACACTCATTGAAAGCTCTTTTGCTAAATCGGATTGCTTAATCTCAAAATTAAGATATGGTTTTTCTTTTTCCATATAATCCAGAATTTTCTGTAGATATTTCTCTCGATCTTCTTGAGTTAAAGAAGAGTTTTGATATGCGTGTGTGTTAGTGTTTTTTTGGACTAAAGAAGAAATGTTTTGTTGTGCCAGTTTATAGATTTTAATCTTAAGAGTTTCGTTTTCATTTTTCAAAAGCATTCTGTCTTCCTTTAATTCTCGTGTTTCTTGTTTAAATTTTCTACTCTTTTTTAAATAGTAAAACAAGACTCCGGATAATAGCAGAAAGACAATAATACCTGATATGATGAAGAAATTCTTTTCTTCTGATAGACCAGCTAAATCTTCTTCTAACTTCTTAAGTTCTATTTCTAATTCTAACTGTTTTGCTTCAGATAATGATGATAGATATAATCCTTTTTTATGATCATAACCTTTTTGATGATTAATTGCCTTTTCAAGTTTTCCTAACTTAGTATAAATGTATGCTAATTTTTGATGAACATACATTTCGGTTTTTCTGTATTCATAAGTAAAAGCTAACCCTAAGGCGATTTGGAGAGGTTGTTCTGCGTCCTCTAAACGATTAAGTTTTATTAGGGCACTACCTATATTATAGTGAGTTGATGCTATAAGTTCCTTGGATATATTGTTGTCATTAAGCGCTAGTGCGTCTTGACTATTTTTTAGTGATAGTTCATATTCTTTTAGTTGGTAATAATTATCTGCTATGCTATTAAGAGCAGAAATGATGATATCATTACGTTTAAGTTCTTCTCCAATTTTTTTGGATTTTTCAAAATATTCTAATGACTTTTTATAGTTGTTGTTTGCTGCAGATAACTCTCCCAGACCTACATAAATTGCCATTCTATATATACTAGGGCCTCCATGATTATTGACATAGTCAAGAGCTTCTTTAAATGCTTTTTTTGCCTTTTCGCGGTTTCCTATTTCGTTATAGGTATTACCTAAATTAATCAAAATAACAGTGCGTCTTTTGTAGCTTTCTGGTATTAAATTAACTAGTTTTAGGGATTCTAAGTAGTATAGTAATGCCTTGTCATATTCAGCTTTCTTTTTATGGTAAATTCCTAACCTTGTAATAGCATCGATTTCAATTTCTTGTAAATTGTTTTTCTTTGCAATATGTAAAATTGAATCTGTATATAGCTTAAATCGTTCATATTCTCCTTTATCATAATAGTAGCTTTGATTCTTTGTAAGCCTCTCAATATTTTCTCTAATTAAGTTTTCTGTATTTGTCTTTTTTTCTTGAGCACAAGTGTGCATAACAATACATAGAATAATGATTATTTTGAGAGCTATTTTAAACATAGGATAATAAAAAAGATTATGTTTTTAGAATTTTTGAAAAGAAATAGAGTCTCCTTTTTTAAGATTCCAGGTATCGGTTAGTTTTGCATTTACTTCAAGTACGTATTGTGCAGGACCTTCAGAAGGTAATGAAGATTCATTCAATGGTTGTGCATTTTTTTGAATACTCACTACTTTGTTGTTGCTATCGATAAAAATAATATCCAACGAAAATTTAGTGTTTTTCATATAGAAAGATCTTGGAGCTTCTTCAGGAAATATAAATAACATTCCTTGTTTGTCTTCCATAGATTTACGATACATCAACCCCGTTTGAATTTGGTATTCATTTTCTGCAAATTCGATGTCTAATTTTACAATAGGGCTTGGGATAGAATCTTTGAGGTCAAATAAAGAAAGTTCTCCTTCTTTAGTAAAAGGGATTTCTTTAACCAGGTTTTGATTATTTTCAGTATCTGTTTTACACGAAAATATACTTAGTGCAGCACATGCGAAACTTAGAATATAAATGCTTTTTCTCATCTGTTTTGAATTTGTGTTTAAAAAGTCAAATGCGTTCTAAAACTAAGTTCATTCATAAATTGGATACTGATTGTTTTTGGAACGATTCTTTTATAAGAGCTAAAAGTAGATAAAAAAGCCGCACCTCAAAAATTTGAAGTACGACTTTTTACAACTAACTAAAATCGGGTATTCATATTTTAATTACTAATCATTACCCCAATCGATTTTTCGAGATACCATCATTATTGTCCCCAAAATCAGGAATAACCCAATACTTCCTACAAGTAGAGCATAGTTTTCTAATTGTATGATAACAAATATGAAAGTATACAATGCGATTAATGAAGCGGCTATGAATCCCATAAACTTAAAACTTTTGAGTATTGCCTTAGAATACATAGAAATAAGGAGGATTACAGAAACGCCTCCTATCGCATATGCTTGTAGAAAACTCGAATGTTCTGAAATCGAAATTAATAGCGTGTAGAACATAGATAGCGCTAATCCAATCATAAGGTATTGAAAAGGATGTATATGGATTTTACTTATCGTCTGAATTAGAAAAAATACTAAAAAGGTTAGTGCAATAACCAGGTATCCATATTTGGTAGCACGCTCACTTTTTTGATATTCATCGACAGGGATAAGTAATTTTACTCCAAAAGCAGAGGAATTAATCTGTGGTAATTCTCCAAAAAACTCTTGTTCAAACTCCCGATTAATTTGTAGTACTTTCCAATTTGCATTAAACCCGCTCTGTGAAATTTCTTTGGTTTTTGGATTTGGCAAATAGTTACCGTTAAAACTTGGAGAAGCCCAATTTGAAGTCATAGAAACATTAGTTTCTCTACCAACAGGAATAAATCGTAATTGTTCACTACCATTAATGATTAGATCGAGACTAAAGTCAATTGCATTTTCTTTTGGTAATGAATTTTCTTTTAAGAATTTAGTTTCTAAAGTATTGGTGTATGAATTTTGGGTATATCTGGATCTTAAAGGATAGCTTTCGACTCCTAGTTTTAATTCCAGGTTACTTTTAATTCCTTTTAGATTTGTAGAGTTAATAATCACTGTAGTTTTATTCCAGAGGATATCAGATTCAGCAATATCTTGTGTTTCAAAATTAGGAGTGGTAAAAGAGCCTTTTATTTTCATATCAGCAGTATATACAACAGATTCATAAATGCTTCTTCCAAGAGTTTCCGACTCTATATTGCTTTCTATATTTAATGTGTTTGGGAAAAAAAATGCATGCTGTATAGTGATGATATCTTCTTCTGAATACGATTTAGTTTTGTCATCCCAGGTTTTTTTAAGGGTGTGTATTTGATATGGTACTTTAAGTACCGGGCCATATAATAACACCTCATTTCCCCATTTTTGATTAATTTCCTTAACCACTTCTTCTTGTCTATAGGCTCGTTCCTGAATTAAGTTTTTGATGTAGGATAGTGGAATTAATAATACTAGTATTAGTATTCCAACCATTAACATTCTAACCGTTATTGAAGTTTTGAGCCATTGCCCAAAAGACTTTTTTTGTTTTTGATTTTCCATAAGTATAAAATTTATAGTGTTTGTTTTTAATTATTTTTTTCTTGATAGTATTGTATACATCGATATGTGATGATTAAAAAACCGCCAAAACCAATTGTAAATGCCCAGGTATTAATATGTTGAGATGGGAATATAATTCGTTTTAAAACATCAGATAAAATTCCGGTAGGATCCTGTAATACATCCCAGCTATTCCACCTTAAAACTCTTCCCAGGTAAATTCCGAAACCGCAAAGCAGTAAAATCAGATAGGTAATAATATTGGTAGTTGTTTTTGAAAACTTTTCCCTAAGTAATGTCTGCATCATCCATAATGAAGCGAAACCAATAATTAACCCGTTAATGGCAAAAGAAAGTATCAATAAAACATCGAACCATACTGATTGCAAAGTGCTTAATCTAATATGCTGTAGATCGGTAAGTATATATGGTGAATTAGGCAAAAAGAGTAACCAGATTATAAAACCTAACCAGAACACAAAACGGTTTGTTTTGCCTAAACTAATGAGGATTGTGATACCATAAGGGATACAAGCCAAAAAGAGATTCCAAACCAGGAAAAGATAGAACGAAGAATCGGTTTTTATAATTCTGGTAAGTAAGAGTACAAAACTGAAGGTTACTGCAGTTATAAAACCTTTAATAAAAGGTAGTTCTTTATAAATAGTATTCATGATGCAAAAAAGTTTTGTAAAGGATTATTGATAGCAATAGTGATATATCCCAACGTGACTGGGATATTGAGAATGACTAAAAGGATTGTGGTCAGGTTCTCTCTATAATATTGATAATTAATCATAGCATTGGTAATTAGCCCTATAAAAGTGATGCTGTTTAAGACGGTTGCTATGATAACATAGAAGAATCCTATGTCTGCAACTATGCTGGATTGTGAAATCAGGTAGAATAGTAATAAGATAGTCCCTAAAAGAAAACTTATCGTTGCTATTGCCAATGCTTTTTTATTAATAGGTTGTATAATTCTCATAGTACTGATGTTAAAATGTGATTTATAAATTTTGAATATGTTGATGTGATTGTTAGCCAAAATAGATAACCTCTGCAATCATTATATATACATATACAATCGGAATGTTTAAAGAGATTAATAATATTGTTATTAGGTTTTCTTTATAGCGTTTGTAGTTGATTATGGCATTTAAAATAAGTGTGATGAGTACTATTGCGTTTATGACAAATGTGATCTGAACATAGAGCATGCCTATTTCTATGGTTTCACGATGTTGAGTGATACTATAGTATAATAAGAGTATGGTTCCTAAAATAAAGCTTGTAATAGCTATGATGATTGCAATTTTATTAATACGCTGTGCTATTTTCATACTTTCGATATTAAAAACGTGGTTTGTAAGTTTTGTATAGGTTGATGTAAAAGTTTTTTATAATCAAGTTGGTAAAAAGTATATGCAGCTTTCCCTTTTTTATATGCTTTACTAAACAATTGGAATTTATCTGGATAGAGTAGAGTACCAAGAAAAATTACAGAAATAAGATATATGCTCCTTTTTCCATTTCCTAAAAGATAATATTGCATTGAAATCTCTTCTGGTACAGACACTCCTGTATTGGTTAATACATGAAAAACATCATGATTCTCTAATTTTGGTTGTGGACTAAAATCATGTTGCAGCATAAAACAACCCAGATGAAACCCCAGGCTTTCTTTAGGATATTGGATTAAAGCTTTTATAGGAATATCCCATGAAGGTTGGTTTTTAAACCATTTTTGATACGGTTTTTTACTCCACTCGTATATTGTTTCTAAAATAAATGCTCTCATTGTAATGTTTTAAAGTACTTTGAAATTCAAAGTCAATTGATAAAAAAATATAGCTATTGCTTTAATAACTTTTCAATAGCTTCTACATGTTTTTTAAAAGCTTCACGACCTTTCTTTGTTGCATTGTATCTTGTGTTAGGTTTTCTTCCAATAAAGGATTTCTCCACTTTTATATAGTCTTCTTTTTCCAAAGCTTTAGTATGACTCGCTAAATTACCATCAGTAGCACCGAGAAGTTCTTTCAGCATTTTGAAATCAGCATATTCATTCACCATTAAAACCGACATAATCCCTAATCGAATTCGATGATCAAAAGCTTTGTTTATATTGTTAATTATACTTCCCATTTTTCATTCTTACAAAGGCAAGAATCTTTTCAGATTACATTCTGGCTAGTTTAATATATAATTTAATAACATCAGAGTTAATTCAAATACACCCATTTAATTTTCTATCATGAAGATTTTGAATTTTCATTAAAATATATCAAACTTCCGTATATAATATGCATAACTCCAAAACCAAGTACCCAAAACCAAAAACCATATCCTGGATATATTGCACAGATCAAACCTAATACAATTTCTATATATCCCAAATATTTTACATTCCCAATTGTGTACTTTGATGCGTTGACAAGAGCAAGACCATAGAAAATTAGCATTAGTGAACCGGTAAGTCCATAATGGTGACTAGAAATTTTTATGATAATGTATATCCCGCCTGTAATTAACGGAATCAGAAATGCAGTAAGCAATCTTTTGGAAGCACTATTCCATAAGGTTTCATTATTTTTTTTAGCTTTTCTAACGCTTAAAATAATAGCAGTTAGAATACTAAGTAATGCTATGATAACTAAATCAATCAGGATATAATAAAAAAGTTTACTGTTTAAAATCAGATATCCTCTACCAATGATGCTGTCTAAATAAAAAGCTACCGCAGCGCCAATAAGTGCGTAGATTCCTGCCATTATCCCTGATAAACCGCTAAGAGAGAAAAAACGAGATGATTTGTTCATCATGTCTTTAATCTCTGTAATGTCTTTTAAGTATTCTTCTGTGCTCATATTAAAAGTACTTTGAAATACAAAGTAAATTTAAAATATTGAATTATGCAAGTTTTAGTATGAATTAAGTTATTCAGGATGTTCTTGCATTTGTAAGAATAGCTTTTAAATGATTTCATAATACTGAATGAAAATAGCGATTGAGGGACGTAAAAAAAGAACCTAATCTAATTGGGTTCTTTCAGTAATACGTTAGAGCATGTCTTAGTATAAAATTGGATCTTGTTGTGGTTTTATGACAAGATTATATTTCTTTTGAATTTACTCGAAATATGGTCGTTCATTTAAAAATAAGAGGCCTTTTGCATTAGCTTTCCATCGTTTTGGAGCTTTATCTCTTAAAATGATAGTACCTAAAGAATAAAAAGATCCTATTTCTAGGGGTCTCATGTCTTTTATTATTGCCTCTGCAGCTGCCATGTTATTGTTTTTAACTAAGTCAACAAAATCAAATATTATGGTTTCTCTTTCGGGATAGAGTTCTTTAATTTTAGTCTTATAAGGCTGGAGGCTTTGTCTTTCTCTAACAGCAAGACCAATTGCAGACCAAATCGTATAATCATTTATTCCTTTTTCAAGACTTAACGATAATGCGGATTCTATAACTTTTGGTTCTGCTCCATCAGAAACAGCGGCTTGTCTTAGGATAGCATATTGTAAGTCGTCATTTTTTACTTGTTCAATAGCCGCTTTAATCTCTCCTTTATTTAATAAAGTATACGCATAATCTGGAGAATCTTTAATTTTAAATTCATTTTTCTCCAGATTTTCTATATAATCCAAATACTCTATTTTGATATCTGATCTAAATGCTCCTTTGTCATTTTTCCCAAGTACATTTTGAATTCTTTTTAAATCAATACTTATATAATAGCTCAATGCAGGTTCGTTTTTTATAGCTGTTTTCATGCATTTTTCTGCATTTCTCCAGTTTTGAGAGTTGGCGTATGTATATCCAGCAGCAAAAGCTAGCCATGGGTTATCGGGCCATTTCTTATTTCCTTGTTTAAAGGCGTTATCTTGTGCTGGCCCATCCCCCATACAACGGGTCTTGAGGTAAAAATAATTTCCATTATTTGGGTGAGAAGCTGCTAGTTTACTATGTTCTTCACATACTTTGGATTTAGCATCTCCTACAGCACTTTCTTGTTGCATTCTTAGAAAAAGTGGATCATCCGGGGTTTTACCTAATCGATCTTTAAGAATGTCGTTAAAACCTTCAAAATTTTGTGCAACACTTAACCAAGTCATAATATGTGGAGACTCACGACTATCCCATTTGGCATGAGAAAGGACCATTGCTGTCATATCTTCTTTAGACTCTACCATACTTAATAAATTTCCCGGAGCAATATTGGCATAAGCGTCCAGAACATCTCTGGTGGTAGATGATCCACTTGTTGACATAGAAGAAGGAGGTTCTTCCATGACATAATCTGCATTAGTAGTACTCCAACGTGCTGCTCCAAGATATTTATCGTTATTATAAGGTGTGCCTCCATAGAAAATAGTCCATTTTAATAAGGCGGCAGCATTTCCAATATTATAAATATACATCTCAGAAGTAGATTCTGTTTCTGGTGTAAAAGATTCAATTTCTGTTTGATCATCAGCAGAAATTGTTCTTACAGAAATTCCATCAGTAGTACTTAAGGCTATTTTCTTTGAAGTATAAGGATCTAATTCGAGTTCTTTTCCATCAATTTGAACAATAACTTGTTTTCCGAGCCCATTGTAAATAGCAAGGGAGGAAGTGCCGACATAACTTCCGGCAAAAACAGTAATACTTATAATAGCAGCAGCAACAGCTAATTTTGCTATAGAAGGTAGTACTCCGTCCGAGGTTTGGAAACGATCCCACCATCCAAGTTTTTTCTGAATAGGTCTTTCTGAACCAGGGATAAGTAAATTATATTTTTCTGGTAAAGATGATGGCATAGGAGCTGGTTGCTCTGAAACTTGTTCATTAAGAACCAGATTGTTTACATATTCTTCGCTTTTAAGAAGGCTTTCGAGTGCAATAGAACGAAGTTTTGATAGGGCAGATTTAATTGTATTAGTCCAACTCTCAATAACTTCCATCCATTTATTGATATTGTCTCGATTGGCATATACCAAATCAAATTTACCTGTATATTCTTGCCAGCTTTTGGTGTCTAGTTGATCGAGAAGTTCTTTGGTAAGTTGTATACTTTCACCATTTACATATACTTTTTGTAAAACTCCGTGAAGATCATTAGCTACTCTAAGTAATCTGTCTAGTTCTGAAGAGGTAACCTTTCCATCTGCCATGACTACATTAAGTACGTTATACAGTACATTTTCGGCATCTTCTATATTTGCGCGACTATGTTCTGCATAATGTAGAATACAAGATAAATTGTTTAAATACTTTTCCCACCCATTGCCAATTTGTTTAGCCGAGGCTAGAGAAACAGAACGACTTAATTGATCATGAGATCGAACTTTACTTTGAGCTTCGACTAACTCTTTGTCTACATTCTTAATTACCGCGGGAAGGTCTTTTCTTGAGATTTGTTCTCCTCGATACATAATTACTCCTCCCGGTGCTGTAAGTATTTTTTCTTTTAAGGCTGTAAGTAATACATGTTCTTCATTTATGGTTTTAAGAATTTCTAAATCTTCATTTAGTGATTCTGGATATAGGGATGTGATTTCTTTTTTTAAGTCAGCAAAAGAAGTGTCTTTTAAATAAATTTCGGAAGCATTTTCATACGTCCTAAAAAAATCACGATCTAGATAAACACCTCTATATTTTGGATCATAGTATACTTTATCAAATATTTTATTTTGTTCTGCAATACTTTCCTCGGTAGAAAGGGGAGTGGTTTTTATTTTTGCGGTTTCAACTAATGCTGCAGTAATACTTCTTTTTATCTCTTCAGGGTTTTTAAATAGAACCCAGGCTGGTCGATTATCAATAGGAGCACTTACATATATTTTTTTTGCATTGTTTTCTCTATCATGGTCGGCCGGATGGGTTGCCCACATTTTTGGTGGGTTTGCCAATTTTGAGGTAAAAATTCTATTTTTTTCAGGAGATTCTTTTGGGATAATAGGTGAAACGCCATATTCTTTTTCGTTAAGAATATAGGCCATTCGCTCGATAGCATTAGTTTGTAGAGCAAACATATCGACTACTGCTTTTTCTTTATTAAGAGCATGATTAACCATGTTTAATGATTTGTCATAGGCATCATCTGCAGCTTGTAGCCTATGTAATGCATGTATAAGAGCATCACTTCCTGTTAAGGATACAGCAATAAGATCTGCATGAAATTCCATTTCTCTAGAAAGTGCTCTGTGCGCAATAACTACTATTTTAAAGCATATTTCTACAAGAGCTCTAATTGACCAAACGATTAGAGATAGAATCCATCCTATCCATGCTATTCTTAGATCTAGATATGAGATGGTTTGAAGGAATTTATCAAGAGCATCTCGCTTTCCGATAATATGAGCTGCGATCTGATGGGACATATATACCCATCTACCAACCAACATAGATCGTTGTGCAAAATGACCAAATTCATGAGCAAGTACGGCTTTAAATTCACCCAAGTTAAGTACATTAATAAGGCCGATACCAATTTCTAAATTTTTCTTTGATGGAAAGAAAAAATTAAGCACCGATAGGTCATAAGATACACTGGCATTTACTCGGCTGGATAAAAACACTTTATGAGGGCGTGGAGCACCTGCATCATCTGCAAGTTGATATAAATAACTAAATAATGTAGGTTCTTCTTTTTCTGTAATTTCTTTTTGATTTGGGTCACCACCTCTTTTTATAAAGAATAATGCTTTGATCATAAAAATGAAAAGAAACAGATTTGGTAATGCAATTACAAAATCCATAAATGCATCTTTGCCTCCAGAAAATGAATCAGAAAATAATCGGTACGCCGTATGCCCAAACCACCATGTTAACGTAGCATATGCCGCGACAAATAATATTAATCCTCCCATGGCGAGCCATACATGCCTTCTAAATGAAGATGTAGGTTTTGTTAAATTTTCTGGAACCTCGGCAGAGGTTTTTTCGTAAAGATTTTTCATAAATAATTGTAGATTATCGTATTATTGGGGTGGTTTAAATACAGTTAGGTTGATAAAGTTTTTTTGTTAGTCCTTGTCGAAGTTAATTTTTTTTAGGAAAAAGACAAATTAAAGATTAACAATGCTTTAGGATTTAACAATTCATGAATGGTAGTTATATAGTATTTAAACTTTAAAATATGTTTGATGTATGAAACCGGCAGAACACTATATTCTAAATCAGTCAGAACCTTTTAAAACGATTTTATTACACCTTCAGATGTTGATTGAGAGTACTATTCCATCTGTAGAATTATTATATAAATATAAAATCCCTTTTTATTACATAAGCAATAGACCCTTTTGTTATCTAAATGCTAACAAAGGCTATGTGGATGTAGGGTTTTGGAATGCAGGCCATATCACAGTACATCTTGAGCATATGACTACTGCGGGACGTAAAGTAATGAAATCACTGCGCTATAAAAGCATAGATGAGATCAATGAAACTGTTTTAATTGAAGTTTTACAAAATGCTTATCTCGTTAAAGATAAAAAGTTCTACAAATAGAATGAAGTTTACTTATAAACTGTTTACCGTTTGTCTTATAGCAACCAAATTGCTTAATAGCTTTTCTAAATAGTCTAAGTGAAGCATATTTGCTCCATCACTTTTGGCATTAGCAGGATCAAAATGAGTTTCCATAAATAAACCGTCAACACCTGTAACAATTCCGGCACGAGCTATGGTTTCTATCATGTCTGGTCTTCCTCCCGTAACGCCACTGGATTGATTAGGTTGTTGTAGAGAATGTGTAACATCAAGAACAGTAGTTCCATATTGTTTCATAGTAGGTATTCCTCTAAAATCTACAATCATATCCTGGTAACCAAACATGGTTCCACGATCTGTAATCATAGCTTTATTGTTACCACTATCTTTAACCTTTCTTACTGCATGCTGCATGGCTTCAGGACTCATAAATTGCCCTTTCTTTAAGTTAACCGTTTTTCCTGTATTAGCGGCAGCTACTACAAGATCCGTCTGGCGTACTAAAAATGCAGGGATTTGTAAAATGTCAACATATTCTGCTGCAAGTGCAGCATCTTCATTTTCATGAATATCAGTAACCGTTGGGACTTCAAATGTTTCACCTACTCTACGTAAGATTTTTAAGGCTTTTTCATTACCTATCCCTGTAAAACTATCAATTCTACTGCGATTAGCTTTTTTAAAAGATCCTTTGAAAACATACGGGATCTTAAGTTTTGAAGTAATACCAACTACTTTTTCTGCAATGCGTAATGCCATTTCTTCTCCTTCGATGGCACATGGTCCAGCCAAAAGAAAAAAATTGTTTGCATCTAGATTTTTTATGTTTTTGATTTCAGAAAGATCCATTTTACTTTTTTTGAGGCAGTAAAGATAATCCTTTTAGAATTTGAAGGGAAAGAATTATTAATAAAAGTAATCATGGCAAGAAGTTTGATTAAAACCAAACCATTTACATTAAACACGCAAAATCATGAAGAAAATACTCACAGCAATTTTCCTTTTTAGTACATTATTATTATCAGCACAAAACCAGACAAATAAAGTAGAAAAACAAATGTTTAAAGCCAACTTATTGCTTACTCCAGGGGTAGAGTATGAAGTGGGGGTGAGTTAGAATGCTACCTTAGATTTTAGGTTAGGAACCGGATTGGCCTATGTGAAATCGAATAATGATGAGGATTATGGGGTGTTTCTTACGTTTGAAGGGGCTTACAGGTATTACTATAATTTTGAAAAACGAGCGAATAAAGGAAAGAATACTTCAGGCAATTCTGCAAATTATTTGGCTATGACTACCTATATTGCACATGGAGATCCTATACTAGGGGATTTAGATACAGATATAGATTATGTAGGACAAGTAGGGCCAGTTTGGGGATTTCAGCGCACCTATAATTCGGGATTTAACCTAGGTTTGGAACTTGGAGTAGGGTATGCTTTTAATGATAATGATCAATCTATGGCTCCAATTGTCAACTTTAGATTAGGTTGGGCATTTGGGAAATAATTGATTTTATTAAATTATATACCATTTCTTAATATTAAACAAGCTTTATATGAAGGTTTTGTAAGCTAGATTTTAAAGCTTTTTTAATAATTGAGTTTTCATATACAACCTGTCAAAATAACTCGTACCTTTGCAGCCTTAAAAATGAGGCGTTTATGACAGCTATAAAGAACATTGCAATAATTGCTCACGTAGATCACGGTAAGACTACGTTGGTAGATAAGATTATGTACCATTGTCAATTATTTCGTGAAAATGAGAATACGGGCGATTTGATTTTGGATAATAACGACCTGGAACGTGAAAGAGGAATAACGATTACTTCAAAAAATGTTTCAGTTATTTATAAAGGAACCAAAATTAATATTATAGATACTCCTGGTCACGCCGATTTTGGTGGTGAGGTAGAGCGTGTTTTAAATATGGCAGATGGAGTATTACTTCTTGTTGATGCTTTTGAAGGGCCAATGCCTCAGACACGTTTTGTGTTGCAAAAAGCAATTGATCTGGGATTAAAACCTTGTGTAGTTGTCAATAAAGTTGACAAAGAAAATTGTACTCCTGATGAAGTTCATGAAAAAGTTTTTGATTTGATGTTTGAACTTGGCGCAGAAGAATGGCAGTTGGATTTTCCAACAGTATACGGTTCTGCTAAGAATAACTGGATGAGTGAGGACTGGAAGAATGAAACTGATAATATCGAACCATTGTTAGATATGGTTATAGAGCATATTCCTGCACCAAAAATTGAGGAAGGTACTACACAGATGTTAATTACATCTTTGGATTTCTCTTCATTTACAGGACGTATTGCTATCGGACGTTTACAAAGAGGAACGTTGACAGAAGGGATGCAGGTTTCTTTGGTAAAACGTGATGGAACTATTAAAAAATCAAAAATCAAAGAACTCCATACTTTTGAAGGTTTAGGGAGAATGAAAGTAGATAAAGTAGAAGCTGGTGATATCTGTGCATTGGTTGGACTAGAAGGTTTTGAGATTGGAGATACAGTAGCAGATATAGAAAACCCCGAAGGGTTAAAAACAATTGCTATTGATGAACCAACAATGAGTATGTTGTTTACCATCAATGATTCACCTTTCTTTGGTAAGGATGGAAAGTTTGTAACCTCAAGACATATTAAGGAGAGACTAGCTAAAGAATTAGAGAAGAACCTTGCATTACGAGTTAATGATACCGATAGTGCTGATAAATTTTTAGTATTTGGTCGAGGAGTATTGCACTTATCTGTATTGATCGAAACGATGAGACGTGAAGGATATGAGTTACAGATAGGGCAACCACAAGTAATTATCAAAGAAATTGACGGTAAAAAATGTGAACCTATAGAAGAGTTAACTATTGATTTACCAGAAAATGTTTCTGGAAAAGCTGTGGAAATGGTAACATTGCGTAAAGGTGAAATGCTTAGCATGGAAGCCAAAGGAGATCGTATGGTTTGTGAATTTATGATACCATCAAGGGGGATTATTGGTTTGCGTAACCAATTATTGACAGCTACAGCAGGAGAGGCAATTATGGCACACCGTTTTAAAGAGTATCAACCCCTAAAAGGAGATATTCCAGGACGTATTAATGGATCATTAGTATCTATGGAAAAAGGATCAGCAATTCCTTATTCTATTGATAAGCTTCAGGATAGAGGTAAGTTTTTTGTAGATCCGGGAGAAGATATCTATGAAGGACAAGTAATTGGTGAAAATTCTCGTGGAGATGATATGACCGTGAATATTACGAAGACTAAAAAATTATCAAATGTACGTTCTTCTGGTGCTGATGATAAAGCTAAGATCGTACCTGCAATTAAATTTTCTTTAGAAGAAGCCTTAGAATATATTCAAAAAGATGAGTATGTTGAGGTAACTCCGAATCATTTAAGATTACGAAAAATCTTCCTTACCGAGGTTGAACGTAAACGAAATAAGATTGTGTAAACGATATAATGAAGTTTAAAATAAAAACCCCAGATTTTTGTCTGGGTTTTTTTTTATACCAAATCAAAAACAGATATTCTTGATCTTTTTTTAAATACAACCTGAAAAACTTTACTTTCTCATAGCATATCTACTAGCCCCAGGTAATTGTTTCAAAAAATTCTTTAATGCTTTGATATCAATAATCATAATCCCATAGAATAATTTCATAACCTTACTTTTTATGTGATACAATAATTTTTAAAAAGAGATAATAGAGTACTCTTTTATAGGATAGATTACAGGAATTGGGCCAAACTAATTAATGTTTAGATTTTTATAAAAACTTTAAGAATTTGGAGAGTGCACTAAAAACATCAATACTATAAAAACGAAAAAACCCGAGCTGACTCGGGTTTTTCTTTCGATATTTTGGGGTTTTGGTTTGGGGCGAATTAAATGTTTGGGGGCTTATTCGATATTTGGGGCGAATTGCCGTATTTAATTTCTTTATTTTTTGACATTACAAATGTAATAAGAAAAACCGGAGTGGAACTTGTAAAAAACGTTAAATATTCGGTAAAACACATTTTTTTTACGACAAAAAACACAAATTACTGTATTTCATCAGTTTTAGTACTCGTTTTCGGGAAGTTTTTAAACTTAAATGTTTTCGAATTGATTAAAGTTGATGTTTTGTGCTATCCTTTTCTTTGTACAACTTCAAAAACTTTATTTCCATCGCACTTTAAGGTTTTAGAAGGGTATTTAAGAAGTAAAGCATAATCATGAGTAGCCATAAGAATGGTATTACCATTTTTATTAATATCTTGCAATACTTCCATAACTTCAACAGAGGTTTGTGGATCAAGATTCCCAGTAGGCTCATCTGCTAATATTAATTCTGGATCGTTTAATAGTGCTCTTGCAATCGCAATGCGTTGTTGTTCTCCACCAGATAATTGATAAGGAAATTTAAAATCTTTAGTTTTCATTCCTACCTTATCCAAAACATCATCAATTTTACTATCCATTGCTTTTTCATCTGTCCATCCAGTAGCCTTAAGCACAAATACAAGGTTACCTTTTACAGTTCGGTCATTTAATAATTTGAAATCTTGAAATACAATACCCAGTTTTCTTCTCAGAAAAGGAATTTGATTTTCTTGTAATGAAGGAAGATCAAAGTCAACAATACTTCCTTCGCCTTCTAATAATGGAAGGTCACCATATAAGGTTTTCATAAAACTACTTTTTCCTGTACCGGTTTTACCAATAAGGTATACAAAATCACCTTTGTTTACTTCTACATTGACATCAGATAGAATTAAGCTTTCACGTTGATAGATTGAAGCATTTTTAAGGCTTAATACCGTATTGGACATAGTTTATGATTCAGAATTAATAGTATTTGGTAAAAGTAAAAAGTTTTCTGTTAAAAAAAATTAGGTATACTAATAGTTTTCAACCAACTTATATAATTAACCAAAATTTAGAATAAATATTTTAGATTTCTAACAGTAAAACAAGAAAGGAATGAATACTTAAAGATGATCACAAGGTAAACTCTGTAGTGATTTAATATTTTTTTGCTAAGTGCGAAGACTGTGTTTTCTTAATAAAAGCTTTCTAAATGCAGTGTTTTCAATAGATGACATTCATAAAGAATTCATAATTATAAATTAAGAATGTAATTATCTCGAAAATCTTTCGTTATTAAAATGAAGATTAGGCTATCTTTAACATAAAATTTATCCACGGGAAACGATATTTACTTTTTTATTGTAATACTTAGTTAAATGAACAAATACATCACCTCGATGCTTTTTGTGATTTGCCTGTCTGCACATATATCTGCACAGCAATCCGCAATTTATACCAATGAATTAGTGCAATATAATCAGGCACTAGAATTGTATAACAATAAGCAGTTTCTGGCAGCTCAAACCCTTTTTGATAAAGTGCGTGAAGCTTCAGGAGATGAAAATATTGACGCCAATTGTAGTTATTATATTGCTAATTGTGCTGTCTGGTTAAATCAAAAAGATGCAGATCAACTTTTAGAAGAATTTGTAGTACAATATCCAACAAGTATTAAGCGTAATGCTGCTTATCTTGATGCAGCTACATATTATTTTGATAATGGGAAATATGCATATGCCCGTAAATGGTACGATAAGGTAGATGAAGGGAATTTAAGCCGAACAGAAAAAGAAAAGTATGACTTTAATAATGGGTATGCTTATTTCAAAATCCAACGATTTAACGAAGCTAAAAAATTCCTTAATCAGGTAGAAGATTCACCAGAGTATGGAGCAAAGGCAAAATACTATTTGGGCTTTATTGCATATGAAGGAGATAATTATAAGGAAGCAGATAAATTATTTGATGAAGTTAAGGATTTAGATCAATATAATAAGAACCTATCTTATTTTCAAAGTGACATGAATTTTAAGTCGGGTAATTTTCAAGAAGCTATTAACGAAGGCTTGACTCAGCTACCAAAATCAAAACCTTCAGAAAAATCTGAATTGAATAAGATTATTGGAGAGAGTTATTTCAACCTTGGCGAATATCAAAAAGCGATTCCGTATCTTAAAGAATATAGAGGTCGAAAAGGAAAATGGAATAATACAGATCATTATTTCTTAGGATATGCATATTATAAGCAAGGTGAGTATCAAAATGCAATTTCTCAATTCAATAAAATTGTAGACGGCCGCAATGCTACTGCTCAAAATGCATATTATCACTTGGCAGAATCGTATTTAAAAACTGACCAAAAACAACAAGCATTAAATGCTTTTAAGAATGCTTCAGAAATGGATTTTGAAGCTAAAATAAAAGAAGATGCTACATATAATTATGCAAAACTTAGTTATGAGATAGGAAATTCTTTTGAGAGTGCTCCAAAAGTATTATTATCATATCTGGATCAATATCCTAATACCGAATTTGAAGAAGAGATTAAGGAACTTTTAATCAGTTCGTATATCACCTCAAAAAATTATAAAGAAGCAATGGATTTGCTTGAAGGTAGTCGAAACTTTGCAGATAAGGAAGTATATCAAAAAGTTGCTTTTTATAGAGGGATCGAATTGTATAATGAAAATAAATATACAGAAGCCATCTTATATTTTGATAAATCCTTAAAAGAGCAAGTTGATCCTAAGTTTACAGCTAAGGCAACGTATTGGAAGGCAGAAAGTGATTATTTACTTACTAATTTTGATGATGCGTTAATTGGGTTTAAAGATTTTCAAAGTAGTGCAGGAGCTTCTACCACGAATGAATATCAACAGATTGATTATAATTTGGGATATACGTATTTTAAATTAAAACAATACCCTCAAGCTGCAACGTATTTTGATACGTTTTCTAAAAAGGATAATATAGATGAAGCAAGGCAGGTTGATACTTATTTAAGACTAGGAGATAGTCATTTTATATCTAGTAAATATTGGCCGGCTATGGAAGCATATAACCAGGCAATTGATAAAAACGGACCTGATTCTGATTATGCACATTATCAGAAAGCAATTAGTTATGGTTTTGTAAATAAACATAATAAAAAGATTCAGGATCTTGAGATGTTCTTAAAAAAATATCCTAGATCTACGTATCGTGATGATGCTATGTTTGCTCTAGGTGATGTGTATGTGTCTGAAAATAAGGTGCAACGAGGGATTGATGCCTATGATCGTCTTATCCGTGACTTACCCAGAAGTTCATATGTGCCAAAAGCTCTATTAAAACAAGGCTTGATCTATTACAATGGAGATAAAGGAGATCAGGCATTATCAAAATTTAAAAAGGTAGTAGCAGAATATCCAGGTACCGATGAAGCTATTCAAGCAGTAAATACAGCTAGGTTGATTTATGTAGATCTGGGTAGAACAGAAGAATACGCTACTTGGGTTAAAGGACTGAGTTTTGTTGATGTGAGTGATGCAGATTTGGATAACACTTCGTTTGAAGCTGCAGAGAAACAATTTTTGGAGAATAATGATAATGCAGCAATTAATGGTTTTGAAAAATATTTAAATGAATTTCCAAATGGATTACACGCCTTAAAAAGTAATTTTCATCTGGCACAATTATATTTCAAAAAAGGACAAAAAGAAACTGCTGTACCCCATTATGAATATGTATTACAACAGGATCGCACAGAGTATACAGAACAATCTCTTGCAAGATTATCCCAGATACACCTGGAGAACCGCAATTATGAAAAAGCAATTCCGGTATTAGAACGTCTAGAAAGTGATGCAGATTATCCTCAGAACATAATCTTTGCACAATCTAATTTGATGAAATCATATTATCAGTTACTAAAGTATCAAAAGACTATTGAATATGCGGATAAAGTGTTGGCTAATCCAAAAATCCAAAACGATGTAAAAAGTGATGCTAAAATTTTTACAGCACGGGCAGCTTTCCAAACTGTCGATATGGAGAGGGCAAAACGAGCATATGCCGAAGTACAGAAAATTGCAACAGGAGAACTGGC
Source organism: Aquimarina sp. AU119 (assembly GCF_900312735.1). NCBI lineage: Bacteria > Pseudomonadati > Bacteroidota > Flavobacteriia > Flavobacteriales > Flavobacteriaceae > Aquimarina > Aquimarina sp. AU119. The sequence continues at coordinate 153,427 of NZ_OMPF01000004.1, forward strand.
TGCAGAGGCTTTATATTATGAAGCTTACTTTAAGAACCAAGAAGGAAATTATAAAAGCTCTAATGAAACTGTTCAAAAACTATCTAAAGATTTCCCCGGATATCGATTGTATGGGTCTAAAGGATTAGTACTTATGGCAAAAAATTTCTATGGCCTTAAAGATGCATATCAGGCAACCTATATTTTGGAAAGTGTGATTAAAAACTTTACAGATTACCCAGAGGTAATTGATGAGGCAACTATCGAACTTAAAAAAATCAAAGCCGAAGAGGCAAAAACAAATTCATCTATCCAAACCGAACAATAATAATCAGTTATTAAACGAGTTGTATCATATGCTTACATATTTTAAAAAAATGAATAGCCCTTGTAGTTTTTCAAAACCAATTGGGTCTGGAGTATTACTTCTTATAAGTACTTTTATAAGTACAGTAACTTTTTCACAGGAAAAAGAAAAAGAAACGCTTGAAACTGAAAGGGTAGTTATTGTTAAGGCATATACACCAACAATTAGTGATGCGTTTAAAATTAAATCTACGCCAATTCTTAATGATTCGGTGGCACAACAAAAAAAAGAAATTCGATATAGTATATTTTCGGTACCTGTAGCATCAACATATACTCCAGCCAAAGGTCGCGCAGCTAATATTGATAGACCTAAACCCATTGAGATCTATGATAATTATGCAACATTAGGATTTGGAAATTTCACATCGGTTCTTGCAGAATTTTATAGTAACTTTCAGATCAATAGATCAGATAATATAGGATTGTATTTGCATCATAATTCTTCACAAGGTGGTATTGAAGATGTGCAACTGGATGATAAGTTTTATAATACTTTTCTGGATCTTAATTATACTTCTCGAACAAGAGATTATACATACGGAATAGAAGTTGGAGTAGAACATCAGTTGTATAATTGGTATGGACTTCCAGAAATTCCTGAGCTAACGCAAGTACAAATTGATGCCATCGATCCACAACAAAGTTATTTTGGTGCCAAAATTGGAGGGAAGCTTCAATTTGATGATTTATATTTTAAGAAAGCATCATTAAATTATAGATTTTTTGGTGATGCTTTAAGCTCTGTAGAACATCATGTCGTTGCAAAACCGACTTTTGAGTTTGAAATAGGAGATAATTTGATTACCACTAATTTTATTGTTGATTATCTAAGTGGTAATTTTGAGAGAGATCTTGACTTTGCTTCGCAAACTCCCAATAAATATGGTATTCTAAATTTGGGAGTAAATCCAAGCCTGGTGATTCTTAGGGATAATCTTACGGTAAACCTGGGAGCAGCTGTATATTACAGTATTGATACAGAAAATAGCGATAATGATTTCTTTATTTATCCAAAAGTTACTGCTTCTTATAGATTACTAGAGGAAGCTGTTATCGCGTATGGTGGTTTAGAAGGAGAATTAGAACAGAATAGCTATAGAGATGCAGTACAACAAAACCCTTTTGTTTCTCCTACATTAATTATAGAACCTACAAATACTTTATATGATGCATATATAGGATTAAAAGGAAAGATATCTGATGTAGTAAGTTATAATTTTAGAGGAAGTTATGTTTCTGAAGATGAAAAACCATTATTTGTAAACAATGCTAGACCAACATTACAACTAGAAGGTTTTGATTATGGAAATTCATTTTCGTATCGTTATGATGATATCAATACTCTAGTAGGATACGGGGAGTTAAATTTTGAAATTAATAAGAAGTTTAAACTGGGAGCTTCTGCAGAATATTTTAATTATAGTACAGAAGACGAACAAGAAGCATGGAATTTACCTGAAATCAAAGCTTCAGTGCTTATGGATTATCAAATTAATAAACAATGGTATTTTGGAGCTCAACTATTTTATGTAGGTGAAAGAAAGGATATAAACAATCAAGTTATTGCTCTTCCTTCACTTCCAGAGTCTATAGTTACTTTGGATAGCTATTTTGATGCTAATGTTAATCTGGGGTATCGTTTAAGTGATCAGCTTTCATTTTTTGTAAAAGGAAATAATCTGGCTGGAGAAAATTATGAACGCTGGGTCAATTTCCCAGTTCAAGGGATACAGGTTTTAGGAGGAGTTACTTATAAGTTTAATTATTAGACTAGGTTTCTTAAAAACTAGATTTATTTTTTTTTGTAACTTATAGAGGTTATAGTATCCAATATAAAAGGGAAATATACTCGGTATAGTTTTTGGTACTAATTAAAATAAAAGTATAAAACCTCTAGACAATCATTAAAAACTAAAAAAATATGAAAACCAGTACTCTTCTTATTTTAAGTTTATTTTCGATATCTCTGTTTTCTCAGGATAACTTTAAACTTTATTATGAAGAGACTGAGAATGGTTTTACTATCCTTGCCGATAATGATGAGTATAGCCCGGTTTCAGCTAAAATAGATTTTAGATTAGAGAATTTAAACTCTACCAATGGAAATAATAAGGTGTTTGTTGTGCCCGCAAAAACCAAGAAACACATCATTACAGATCTAACCGTAATTGATAGAAAAAAACGTATAAAATTAGGGTATGAGTCTACCTATAATCATGGGAATCATAACCTGAAGAAGTATGATACTAACTTTAAGTATTATTTACCTTTTCCAAAAGGAAAAGAATATTGGTTATCCCAAGGATATAATGGCACTGTCTCCCACAAAAATGAAAATGCGCTAGATTTTAAAATGCCTGTAGGAACTAAAATATATGCCGCTAGAGATGGAGTTGTAGTAGATATAGAAGAAAGTTTTAGTAAAAGTTGTACAACATCAGAATGTGCAAAATATAATAATTTTATTCTTATATATCATAGTGATGGTACTTTTGCTGAATATACTCATATCAAAAAGAATGGAGCAGAAGTAAAGATTGGAGATCAAATAAAAATAGGTCAGTTTATAGGATATAGTGGAGATGTAGGTTGGGCTACCGGGCCACATTTGCATTTTATTGTGTTTTTTCAAAGGTTAAAAGAAAGAGTAACGCTAAAAACAAAATTTCTTACAGGTAATGGTAAACAGGCAATTGCTCTTGTCGAAAAAGAAAAGTACACGCGTGGTTATTAACTCCTTTTTTTATTGAACCTCTTTTATAAATTGGATATAAGAAATTCCAACCCCTTTTTTCCTTATTAATAATCCCCTGTTTTCAGGGCACTAATTTTCATTGTTTATGGTGTTTGGTATACTTCCAAACGACTATATCTTGCACAGTATTAAGAATAATTCATTTTAACTTTTAATACGCAACTACAGATGAAAAAGATTAATATACATACGTACATTGTAACCTTTATTTTACTTTTTGTTTTAGCAGCAATCTGCAGCATATTAGGGAATGCCAATGATAGGGGAACACTAGTTTTTACTCCCACGACAGAGTTTTTAATGAAACTAAATACGATATTTAAATTACCTACAGATGCTATTGGATATTCTGGAGTTGTAAAAGGGATATATGGTTTAATAGGAGGACTAATTCTTAATGTTCTGTTATATTCGTTTGCATTTGAACGTTTTGTTTTTTGTTTAAAAAGTTTAAAAAGAAAGTTGATTTAAAATCAAAAAATAGATTACCAACTTGACCAAAAACATTATCTTAGAATCGTTCAAATCATTGGTGTGATGCTGTGTGCTCTTGAAAAAAATACAAATACATTAAAATTCATTTTATTTTTTTTGATACTAAGTAATTTTACTTTTGCTCAAGAAAATATTTCATTTAAAAAACTTATCTCCAAAACCAATAAATACCTCGAATTCTACGGGGAGATTTCAATTTATGGAAAAAATTTATATTCGTTTAATGAAATAGGGATATCTAAAAAAGATCAAAAAAACATACTTAAAAATAAAAAAGACTATGAATTTGTAGTCAGAGACTCCATTGGTAAATATGATTTAATTCTCTTTTTACAGAAAAAAATAATGTATAACCTAAATAGAGTTGTTACTAATGCCGAGTTTGGTAAAAATGATATTACTCAATTACTTAATTCATCTGAATTAGATATCATAAAATCAGATGATGGTAAACTTTATAATTTTTCTATTGATGAAAAAACAGGAGGTACATATAAAAGTAGAGTTTCATTGATGCACTATACAGAATTAAATAATAGTGTGCAAAAAGAAGAAGATTCAATGAATGCTCAAAAATCAAAAGTTTATGAAGTTTTTGATGGTGATGGTTTTACTGGTATTTTTTCGATACCAACAACAGAAGGAACTAAATACGTGCTAACAAAATTTGTTAGAGGATGCTCGCTTTGTTTTCTGAGCGGTGTGATGTTGGTAACCTACAAAAATGGAATATTTCAACAAGACTTTTCATACTCTCTTGTTTTGAGGGATTGGGAAGAAGGTGTTAAATATGAGCCTAAAACAAGAATGATATCGGTAGATTATAAAACAGATGACTTAACAACCGATTGTAATTGTAAAAATTACATTGAAAGTGAATCTAATAATAATGACCAAGACTATTTTCAAAATGTGAATCAATCAAATACTTTCAAATGTCAATGTGTTTTTATGTTTAATGGATTGAATTTTGAATTAGTAAAAGAGTGTAAGGAAAAAATAATTGAAGACTAGTTTTTAATGTATTGTTATATTCTTTTGCATTCGAGCATTTTGCTTTTTGTTTGAAGCGTTTAAAAAGTAAGTCAATTTAAAAGCATGATCAGAAACTAAACTGATATAGGATACCTGACTTTCTTTTTTAGAATTATATAGAGCATATCATAAATATTTAAGTTGATGACAAGAATTAATTTCCACATTTTTAGTCTATCAGTAATTGTACTTTCTGTTTTAATGACCTATAGTGTTATGGCTGAGTACGCCAGTGAAGAAGGTACACTAAGTTCTAATGCAATATCTATAGTTTTGAGAAAAACGTATACGGTGCTTATGTATCCAACACAAACATTGTTTAATTTGATTAGTGTCAAAGGACAAGGTTTTTCCATTTTTATTATTCGTCTTATTTTTAATATTTTATTATATGGATTAATAATAGAACGTCTCATTTTTTTCTTTACTTTTTTAAAAAGAGAAAGACTAAGTAATAACTAATAAAAAAGTAGAAAAAAGTTTAGAATATTAGATGTGTCTACAAATCTGATTTTTTACAGATTAAGAGTGATTAACTTCATTATAGGTTCTATAAGAAACATTTCTTTTCTTGTGAATTTTCCTATCTTTCCTTCCTAAAACAAAAACACATCACATCATGATTAAAAAGACACTTGCCATGGTTTGTCTCACCTTGATTTTTACAGCTTGTAAAAATGAAACAACCACGACAAAAGAGCCCACAGAAGAAATTAATGTTAGTGCTAAATTTAATGAGATGCTGGACAACTACTATGAAGAAGGTTTACAGCTCAATCCTGTGCAAGCAACTTTTGCAGGAGATAATAGATTTAACGATCAATTCCCCAATCCTTTGGCCGACGAAACCGTAAATAAATCTAAAGCGTATTTTCAAAAATATAAAGAGCAATTAGCACAGTTTGATGATGCTACATTATCTGAAAGTGAAAAAATGACCAAAGCAATTCTCAATTGGGAATGTGACATGAGTTTAGAGGCGTTTAATTTTAAACAAGACTATTTCCCAATAGATCAAATGTGGTCTATTAACCTTGTCGCTGGGCAGTTAGCTAGTGGTTCTAGTGCTCAGCCATTTAAAACTGTAGAAGATTATAATAATTGGTTAAAGCGTCTTGAAGGATATATTGCATGGATGACCTCTGCTGAAGCAAAAATGAAAGAGGGGATGACAGCAGGATATGTGTTGCCAAAATCTCTAATTGTAAAAGTACTTCCGCAATTAGAAGCATTGACTGTAGAAGATTTGGATAAACATCTTTTTTATACTCCTGTTAAAAATTTCCCTGAAGGTTTTACAGAGGAGGATAAAAAACAATTAACTGAAGCATATAGTAAAATGGTATCTGAGAAAATCATTCCCGCTTACAAAAGTTTACATCAATTTATGAGTACAACTTATATGGAAGCAGGAAGAGCTAGTTCTGGGATTTCTGAAATCCCCAACGGAAAAGAATTTTATCAATATCAAATCAAGTTGTATACCACGACAACAATGACGGCTGATGCAATTCATGAATTAGGGCTTGCTGAAGTGGCAAGAATTTCTTCTGAAATGGAAAAAATCAAGGAAGAAGTAGGATATACAGGTGATCTAAAATCTTTCTTTGATCATGTACGTAATAAGAAAGAGTTAATGCCATTTACAGAACCTCAACAAGTTATAGATAATTTTAATGCGATTCATGATCGTATGAAACCACAAATTGAAAAATTATTTGATGTAAAACCAAAAACACCATTCGAAGTACGTCGCACAGAAGCATTTCGTGAAAATTCTGCAAGCGCAGAGTATAATCCAGGATCTTTGGATGGAACACGACCAGGTATTTTTTATACACCAATTCCTGAGGTGACAAAGTATAATACATATAGCGATGAGTCTCTGTTTTTACATGAAGCTATTCCGGGACATCATTATCAGATTTCACTTACTCAGGAAAGTGAAGAATTACCAAAATTTAGAAAAACATTATGGTATAGTGGATACGGAGAAGGATGGGCGTTATATAGTGAATCTTTAGGTAAAGAACTTGGGTTGTATACAGATCCATATCAGTATTTTGGAATGTTAGGTGCAGAAATGCATCGCGCTATACGTTTGGTGGTAGATACTGGACTACATTCAAAAGGGTGGACTCGCGAACAAGCAATACAATATTCGTTGGATAACGAGGCTGAATCAGAAGCTGGAATTACTTCAGAGATCGAACGTTATATGGCGAATCCCGGGCAAGCGCTGTCATATAAGATTGGTCAGTTAAAAATAAGAGAGTTAAGAGCTAAAGCAGAAAAAGAATTAGGAGACAAATTCGATATTCGTCAATTTCATAATCAAGTATTAGAGACTGGGTGTGTTCCATTAGCATTGCTGGAAGATAAAATCAATACCTGGATTGCAAATAATAAGTAATTATTATTCTATATCGTTAAAAGAGGTTGTTTAAAAGCTTTTAAACAACCTCTTTTTTTATTTCTTTTTAAGCCACTGTTCAAAATATAAATTCTCAATTTTCTTTCGCAGTCCAGAGTTTATAATTTCTATGGGTTTTACATCTGAACTTAGATTTATCAAATACCATATTTTTTCATCATCGGGTTTAAATTCTAAATCAGAATTTGTATCTCGTATGGTTTCTATCATAATTTGATCACTTTTAGGTATTAGTGTATATGATATTAAGTCTTCGTTTTTAGGAGATAACCTTTTAAATTCAGTGCCGTCTGTCCTTGATATAAATAAATGTTCGGGATCATTATGATTAAGTTTTTTATCATTATTGTAATCAATATCTCCAATTTTATATAAAATACTTTTAGATAAGATTGCCCCGGTTTCTTTAATATTCACTATATAATCAGTAATTCTCATCTTAGATTCAGTTAATAGTCTAGTCTGATTAGAGTTTTTGTCATAAAAAAGAATATTCCAATATCTTGGATAATCTGCCCAGGAATATTCATCACCACTATATCTGCTAAATGTTTTTTTTCTTTCTGAATGTTGTGTAGTAATAGGTAATAAAACCTGAGAGGTGCTATCTATAAAAACAGGTTTGTCATATTCAAATTTAAAATTGGTTAATATAGAATCAATCTGATGTTGAGTAAGGTTTTCATTTTCTATTATTTCAATCTTAGGATGATCTCTATCACAAGAATACATGATAATAATTAATAGTAAAAAGAGTAGTTTTTTCATGATTTAAAGTTTTACTAAAAGGTGTGAAAATTGTAAGATTTATTGTCCTAAATTTATTTCTTGGCGTTCTAACCAATTTAGGGGGTTAGTAAGTTCGTGATTGCAAAATTCTAAATGAATAACTCTCCTTTGTTTATTATTAGTTGTCCGATTTGAAGCATGCAATATCAATGGTTTCATTAACATTGCTCCTCCTTTCTCAATTTCGCAAATATGTTCGGTTTCATTTTTCCAATCAATTGATTTTGATCGATGAATTCCTTGTAGATGTGATTTAGGAATTACTTTAAGTGCTCCATTGTTTTTATCAGTTTTGTCCAAATGAATTCTTATGGTAATGGTATCTTGTAGTATCTTAATTGGTGGTTGAACTCCAAATTGCCCTTTTTTAAAAGTCCAGTTTATGTAATCTTTTAGATTTGCTTTCTGATCAACAGCTATACTTAAATCTTGATGATAACCTACAAACCAATTGGATTCTTTCGGTTTATCAAAATAAATGGCTTTAGTCAAAAAATAACTAGAATCAGGCAAAAAATCAATCAAATTCTTGTTGAAAAGAATTGTTTTCAGTTCAGGAATTACATTTATAAGTTGTCTAATGGCAAATACATCTTTTGTTTTTAAGAAAGAATCCCCATTCTGTTCAGAGTTTTTAATACATGTTGACATCTTATTAATTTCAGATTCAGTATACAGATTAGTTAAAACTGAATACCCTATTTCTTCTAACTCAACTTTATTCTTGATATACATTATTTTCTGAAAAGATAATTAGACAACCAAAATAAAGAAAACCTATGACATTTTAATTGTGCTTTTTATATTCATAGTAGTATATTATGATATACAAAAAACCGCCTTAAGACGGTTTTTATAGTAAAGTGGGTAGACACTATGACGATCACGCTACAGTTTCTTCTTCTATAGTGATATAAATGATAGCGCCAATACTAATATTGAGTGACAAACCTAAAGCAAATATTTTTTGAAAATTAGGGGATAACCTCCCTTTTTGTTAAGGGGTGTTTTTTGGAATTATACCCGTTGTTACTACTGGGTATTGGTCAGATAGGAATAAAAATTTAATGAGGTGAAATCAAAAATGTATTATTGTAATTTAAAATAATGCTCAGATACAAAAGGACATTTTTCTACTTTTTCTATATTCATAGACCAGGTTACACTTGTTATTTTCCAGGAATTATTGACTAGCATGAGTGACCAGTACTCTGTACCCCAGTTTTGAACTGTAGAATTAACAGCCAAAGTATAATCAAAAGATATCGTTGCAAACTGATCTCTTACATCCATTTTGATATTATAGAATTTTTCTTCAGATCCATCTGCTAGATTGTTATAAAATGTTTTGTAATCACTAGAAGTAAAAACAAAATCAGGCATTTTCTTCGCTACCATTTCTTTTGATTTATTGGTAAAAATAGCAGCCCAGGTAATAGAATCATGTAAAAATAAATTAGAGAATTTTTCGAAATTATTGTGTTCTATAATTGAGGTTCTAAAATCCTCGATGACTTGTTCTAATTTATGATTAGTAACATCACTGCTTTGTGCATTTGAGAAAAATGATAAGAAAGTTAAGCCGATTACTATAATTTTAAATTTCATAGAAAATGTATTTGTTAAGATATATTTACGACGAATCCGTTTCAATTTTGTTACCAATACATTAGAATCTATGAAGCAGAAGTGATAGTTTTTTTAATAATCTAGATGTAATTATTTGATGTTTGAATTCTTATATTAAGAAAATCTTAACCACTTCACTACTAAGATATATTTACATTTAGGCCTTTAAACTCAACTATAATGAAAAAATTTCCTTTATTATTTATCATCGCACTATCTGTTGTTTCATGTCAACAACACAAAGAGAAAGTAGATTTACTTGTGCTAAATGCCAATGTATACACAGTAGATGATGCGTACCCAAAAGCTGAAGCCTTTGTGATAAAAGATGGTAAATTCTTAGATGTAGGTAGTAATGATGAGTTGTTAAATGGATATGACGCAGGTGATACTTTGGATGCTAAAGGAAAAACAATTGTACCAGGATTGATTGATGCTCATTGTCATTTTTATGGACTTGGATTACAACAACAAAAAGTTGACTTAGTTGGTACTAAAAGTTATAAGGAAGTATTGGATCGTATTGTTGGATTTCAAAAGGAAAAAAATGTGCCGTTTATAACCGGAAGAGGTTGGGATCAAAATGATTGGGAGGTAAAAGAATTTCCAACAAAAGAAAAGTTAGATAGTTTGTTTCCTGATACCCCGGTGGCTATTACAAGGGTTGATGGTCATGCGATGATTGTAAATCAGAAAGCCTTAGATCTTGCTAAAATTACAATTGATACAAAGATAGAAGGTGGAGAAATTGTTCAAAAAGAAGGAAAACTCACTGGGGTACTTATTGATAACCCTATGGGATTGATTAGGTCAGTTATCCCTCAGCCAACGATAAAGGAGAAGATACAAGCACTAAAGGATGCAGAAGCGATTAACTTTAGTTATGGATTGACTACAGTAGATGATGCTGGATTAAGCCCAGAAGTAATTGCTTTAATTGATAGTTTGCAAAAAAATGATGAGTTGAAGATTAGAATGTATACTATGGTGAGTAATGTGCCAGAATACGTAGATTATTATTTAGAAAAAGGAGTGTATAAAACAGATAAACTGAATGTTTCTTCTTTTAAGGTATATGCAGATGGAGCATTAGGATCTCGAGGAGCTACATTAAAAGAGCCATATTCAGATAAAGAAAACCATCATGGAGCAATGGTAATAGGGAATGCTGATTTTAAAACGTTAGCAAAACGATTAGCAGGATCTCCATTTCAGATGAATACACATGCTATTGGTGATTCTGCAAATGCAGTAGTGATGAAAACATATTATGAAGTATTACAGAATAAATCAGATAGAAGATGGCGTGTAGAGCATGCTCAGGTAGTAGCTCCAGAAGAATTTGATATTCTTAATGATAACTTGGTAATGAGTGTGCAACCTACCCATGCTACCAGTGATATGTATTGGGCTGATGAGCGATTAGGAGAAGATCGTATTAAAGGAGCATATGCGTATAAAAAATTACTTGAAAAAACGGGTAAAGTTGCTTTAGGAACCGATTACCCTGTAGAACATGTAAGTCCTTTCTATACATTTTATGCTGCTGTAGCACGAAAAGATTTAAAACAATATCCAGAAGGAGGTTTTCAAAAAGAAAATGCTCTTACAAGAGAAGAAACCTTAAAAGGAATGACTATTTGGGCGGCATATAGTAATTTTGAAGAACTAGAAAAAGGAAGCATCACTGTAGGTAAATTTGCTGATTTTGTAATCTTGGAAGATAACATTATGGAAGTCGAAGAAGATCAAATTCCAAAAATAAAAGTAAAAACTACATATTTGGCAGGGGAGAAAGTATATTAATTTGTTGTGCAAATCATAATATACTGATCAACATAAAATATTAAAAAAATAGACCTCATTCGATTGTCTGTTCGATTTTTGATTGTTTTTTGATTGTTTTTGAAAGAGGCCTATTTAATTTTCTTTATCTATGTTTCGGTTTTAAGTGTTCTTTTATTAATTCTGATCATCCAATTTTACTTTTAGGATTGTAGGTTCGTATAATTTTTCCATAGGAAAAAGAGATCCATCTTTATTGAAACTTCCAAACTGAGCATTTGCGATATAGTACAACTCATCTTCTATCAAAACACCAGTTGATGGATTATTCATCATTGGATGATTATATTCTATTAGTATCGTTTTAATGATTGTATTTTGTTCTGTATTAAGTACTAATTTTCTAACCGAATTCTCGTCAGGTTGAATACCAATTAGAGAGTTTTTATAAAAATATAGCCCATCAACACTTTTTTCCCCGGATACTTTAATACCTTCTAAACATTGTAATATTTCTTTTTTACCAGTTTTGATATGTACACGGGCAATTCCTTCAGTACAAGCTATAAACAAATATGTATTATCATTAGAAATCGTTATTCCATTAGGATATCTTAATTCAAAGAGGTCAGATAAGACTTTTAATCGACCTTCATCTTTTTGTATAGTATATAGTTTAGGTTTAGAAAACATATGGGTAGCATATATATTTCCAGATGTATCCAAAGTAATATCATTAAAGAAATGAACTTCTCCAGGGATATCTACCCAATATTTTTTAATAAGTTTCCCGGTTGTCAGGTTGTACTTAAAAATTCCAGAAGGGCGACCTTCTATCGTGTCATTTTTGGTATATCCTATAAGGTTATTTCCTCCAGAACTACATACCCATAGATGTTTTCTTACCGGATCAACTTTCATCCCAATAATCATATGTAAACCATCTTGTTTAGGTTTTATAAAGTCCTGATATAGTCCATCTTTTGTTCGTTTTATAATTTTTCCTTTTCGGGTACTTCCAATATAAAAAGTTCCATCATTGCTGTCATATGCAACATTTTCGGGTAGCAGATCTTTTTCAGGAATTGTAAAAGCTATAAAACTTTTATTAAATTGTTCTATTGGTTCTTGAGCTATTCCTGAAAAACTAAATCCAGCAAAAAATAAGATGTAAATAACCTTCTTCATTGGTGTTCTTTTAAAAATGCGAATTACATAAAGTGTTTTCCAGCATAACTAATGTATTTCATAAAGAAATCGAAAAGATTAATTTTATATAAATCTTCACTTTTTTGATGTGTGCTTACTCTTTACTTATGTAAATTCATTACACATAAATAAATTATGGGTTTACATAAATTATAGGTTTAAGTGAGTGTCAAATCCGAAAATCCTATAGCTTTGTTATCAATGAAAATTAAAAGCATCTGGTTTCATATAGGATTTTGGATTATATATACTGCTATATTTACTGTAGTTGAAGCTAGTTATAAAGGAAAATATACAGAAGCATTAGCTTTTGAGCTTATGAATATGCCCATGCGGCTTATTGTTGTTTATTTTAATTACTTTGTTTTACTTCCTAGATTTTTATTGCAAGGAAAAACAGCAAAATATTTTACATATACACTATTAACATTAATTGTTGCAGGGTTTATTCAACGACTAGCCAATTACAAGATACTATCCATGTTTTACTCTGATTTGTATGATTTTGGAGTGTGGCTACCATATAAATTTCTGCAGACTTCTATGATTATTGCGTCCCCTTTAATTCTCATTATTGGAATTTCTGTGATATGGAAGGTAGCAGAACTACAAAAGCGAGCTAAAACCCTTGAAAACGAAAAATTACAATCAGAGTTAAAATACCTGAAATCGCAGATCAATCCTCATTTTCTTTTTAATACATTAAATAACATTTATGGATTGTCACTGGAAAATTCGAAAAAGACTCCCGAATTAATTCTCAAATTATCTGATTTTCTTAGTTTCTCTCTGTATGAGAGTACTCAAAAATTTATTCTTTTAGAGAAGGAAATCAATTTATTAAATGATTTTATTGACCTTGAGAAATCTCGATTTGACGATAGAGTAGCGGTAGAAGTATCCATCCCAGAAAATATCAATCAGATATCTATACCTCCTTTGATTTTGGTGCCATTTGTTGAAAATGCTTTCAAACATAGTTTAAAAAATGAAACAAGAATTGCCCATATATTTGTTAAATTAGAAGTTGTCGATGGTCAATTGATCTATGAGGTTAAAAATTCTAAACCGGATCAAACTATTGAGGATTCTTCTCCCAGAGGTATCGGATTAGAAAATATCAAGAAAAGATTAAATATTTTGTATGATGATCAATACGAATTGCAAATTGAAGATGAGGATAAATTATACTCTATTGTATTGAAAATTAATGTATAAAGATGTGATTGTGTTTGAAAAATAACTGTGAAATGGCTCAGACTAATAAAATAAACAGATGAAACTTCAATGTATTATAGTAGATGACGAGCAGACTGCTAGAAATATTTTAAAAAAGTATATCGGTGATGTTTCAAACTTAGAACTAATTGCAGAATTTAAGAATGCCCTGGAGGTTCTTGATTATCTTCAGAATAATCCAGTAGACCTGGTTTTTCTGGATATAGAAATGCCTAAACTTTCTGGTTTGAACCTAGCAAAAATTATAGAAAATAAAGTCAAAATAGTTTTTACCACTGCACATCGAGAATTTGCTTTAGAGGGATTTGATCTTAGTGCTGTTGATTATTTATTAAAACCTTTTTCTTTTGACCGTTTTCTAAAAGCGATTCAGAAAATGACACCTCAATTTTCTAATATTGTTATTCCTCCTGTTGCGGATCATATTTTTATCAAAGCTGATAAAAAAATGGTAAAAGTCAATTTTTCAGAATTACTTTATATCGAAGGTTTAAGTAACTATGTAAAAATTCATACTATAGAAGATACATTGGTTGTGTATGAAAAAATGAGCGATCTTATATTAAGGTTACCATCACAATCTTTTATGCGTATACATAAATCCTATATCGTAAATACCAGAAAAATAAAAACATATACAAAAGAGTATGTAGAAATTAAAAAAACGCATATTCCTATAAGTTTAACCTATAGAAATACTTTGTTGTCATTTTTAAGTGGTTCTTAATTGTCTTTACAAAAGGTGTATACGAATGATTTAGTTATATTCATTTTATCTTCCACCGTTAGCTTGTAAATCTGCAATGCATTGAGGGTCCAGTTCTGGAATTACATCTCCCATACCCATCATACCACTGCCAAATTGTATAGCCGCTTCCATTAGACAATTAGAAACATTACAGTGACCTTCAGCTTCTTCATCTTCATGTTGGGATTGTAAAGGACTTCCTAGGTCGACTAATCCCATTAGGTGAGCAAATTCATGATTAAGTGTAGCAATTTCTACTGTGCTAAGAGCTGGGGAGTTAGGCCTTGCGTTTAATGCCAGCAATGTACCTTGATAAATAACCATAGAAGTGTTGAGATAAGCAGAACCCAAAGTTACTTGTTCAGTTGTGTCATCTTCTCTACTTCCATCTGCAAAATATACATATACAGTGATATTACCATCTTCATTGAATAATGTTCTGGTATCATTTTCTATTTCTGCAATTTCTTCGATAGTAAAAGGAGCTTTACCAGAAGAAGGAACAGAACGTTGAGTAATGGTAATTCCATCGGGCTTAAATAATCTTTCCTGCAAAAAATCTCTAAATCCATTTACAGCAGTAGCTGATGGTTCAAACCCTTGTACAGATACCATTTCTATAGTGATACTGGTAAAATTTGTAGCGCTTAGAAGGTCATTCGCAGAGCTACCAAGTGGTTGTTTATTGTTTACCTGTAAGGCATTAGTTGAAGGAGTATTATCATCATCATTAGAACACCCAATGAGAATAAATGAAGAGATCAATAAGTAGGTTAAAAATTTTGTTATTTGCACAGGAGTATTTTTAAGGATTAGTTAGTGTTGGTAAATAAACGAATTTACACAGTATCTTATTTTTACTTTAACATTGTTTTTGTATGTACTTCTGTGCCACAAAGATTGTACCATCAATTTTAGTATAAGAAGTATTTTTTTAAATTGCTAAAGTAAGTCTGGCTAAGTAGTCGTTGTTTTCTCCTTCAAATAACAATTCGGTTAAAAAACCATTAGTATTAGCTGCATTTTGTAATGTATTATAGTCAATATATAACCAGTCAAATTTTTCTGATTCTTGATTTTTATATTGTAATGAGTACCTCATTTCGCCATAATATCCAGCAGATGCATCTACCCAAAAACCCCCATCATCATCTTGAAAAAGATATGAAATGTCTGAAGAATCCATAAGAATTTGCCCACCAGGAATTAAGAGTCTTTTTATATGTGTGAAGAACATATCAATATTACTCAAAGTACCTATAATGCCACTCCCATTCATTAAGAATAGTATAGTGTCAAATGATGTGTGATTATATTGAAAAATATCCTGAGTCAGCGCATTTTGAATCCCTCTTTTTTTACAGATTTCTACGGCACCTTCCGAAATATCAATTGCAGTCACATCGAGTTTTTTTTTGTCCTGAAGAAATAGACTATGACTACCTGCACCGCATCCGACATCAAGTACTTTTCCGTAAGAAATATCTAATGCTTTTTGTTCTATTTTAGGCATTTCTGGATAAGATCTGAAAAGATAGGGTATAGGTATATGATCATCATCAAAATCATCAGCTTTCACGACAATATCTTCTGTATATTCCTTATTATAAAAATCTTTGATAGCTTTTCCAAAGACATCTGTATTCATCCTTTTTGGGTTTATAATTTTGGTGGTTATGATTAGTACTTAAAAATCTTATTTTTGCAGTATGCAAGAATTTATAGATCAATTACCACGACTGGCCAAAGATAAACATAACGAGAATAAAAAGTTCTTTGCTAAACTTAAAAAAAAACCGCCCAAAAAGTTGGATCATATCATGCAGGATTTGCACGACGAAGAGTTTAGTGTTACCGACTGTTTATCTTGCGGAAATTGTTGTAAAACTACCGGGCCATTGTTTACAGATAAAGATGTAGAACGAATTGCAAAATTCTTAAAGATGAAACCCAGGCAATTTGAAGAACAATACTTGCAAATAGATGAGGATGGAGATTTGATTTTACAAGGAACGCCTTGTACTTTTCTTGGAGCAGATAATTATTGTAGTATTTATGAAGTAAGGCCAAAAGCTTGCCGTGAATATCCTCATACAGATCGTAAAAAATTTCAGCAAATATCCAATTTAACACTAAAGAATGTGGCTATATGTCCTGCAGCATTTAATATTGTCGAAAAGATGAAAGCCAGGTTACCTTTGTAAATATTATTACAAAACAAATCTCCCTATATTTTCTTTTATAGAAAACATAGGGAGATTGTATTTATCGTGTGTCTGTTATTTAGAACTTATTATAGTCCTTTTTTTAAATCTTCAATAGTTTTAGCCATTACTACTCCAGGTAATTTTATTGGAGCTGCAACTTGTGCTAAAAATGTACCTTTTACTTCACCAGTTTTGTATGTAGTAAAACCAATACGGTATAACCCAACAGTTAATGCTTTAAGAGGATCACTTACTTCACTTTTATATCTTAATAGTGAGTTGTATTTACTTCCACTAGGTTGTTTTGGCATTTCACTACTATCATCATTACGTTCTAAGGTAGTCCAATTTGCATTTTTTGCACCTTCTTCTGTAATATTATCTTTACTAATAATATCAGAACGCTCTAATGTAATATATGTATCAAAGAAATCTTTAGATCCAGCATTTTCTGTATACGCAGCAGATGAAGTAGCTCCCTTTACTTTAGTTTTACCTACAGGAGACATCATTCTTACTCCTAGTTCTGGTGCTACAGCAGGTATCCATACATAGATATAATAAAATTTCTTCCCATCTTTTACTTCATCTTCGTTACCAGGAGCTGCATATCCCATGTAAGATACAATATCAGTATATGGTACTTTTATAGTTTTAGGACCTATTTTTTTTTCAGTTAAACCACCAAATTTACCAAGTTTTTGAGCTTGAGTCTCGACAGATGTTCCCAAAGCAAAGATGGCTAGTAGAATTAAGATTTTTGTTTTCATAATAATTGATTTAGTTATAGTTATTAATGATTAGTTGGTTAGACACACGCATTATTTCTATTTAATATTTTGTTAAATATATTGAAATAATTATTTACGCAAATATGAACTTTTCTAACGAGAATGATACTCATAATGAAATATTATATTTTTAATCCATTTAAGATTTTGATTTTCAGTGATTTACATCGATGTTTCTCAAAAGTTTAATGTGTGTTTGTAATTTGTTTTTGATGTATAGAACAAGATGACCCGGTTTCACAGTATTCGTAGTGTAGTGTTATGGGGATTCAACAAACCCCGGGTCATCTTTTAAATTGATTTTAGAAATCTATATCATCACCTGCTTTTGCCGATGCAAATTCTGCATTGTATTTCTCCATAAGTTCACCCATTTGGAGTGCCATACGTGTATCTGTAGCCATTTTTGGAGACCAGTGCGCCCCTACAGAACTCCAATCGGTAACTGTAAGCCCATATTCTTGTAAAATTGAAGCAGCATCTTTTCCTTGTGTAGCTCCCATGTTTTGATGACACATAATTTTGATATATAGCTCAAAATCTTCCATTACTTCATTTAAACCACCACTACCATTAGAGCTGCTTGATGCTGAACCTTGATTAGTTTCTTCACTTGCAAATTTTCCAATATTTGAATTCATAAATGCATCACCATACACCTTTGATATTGCAAATGTAGTATCTTGGGACATTCTTGCCGTCCACTCTGCAGAGACTTCATCCCAGATAGGTTTTTCTGTTCCAACTACTTTTAGTACTTCTTCTAGATCCATACCTCCTGCAATCTTCGCATTAGCAGCAGCCCAGGTTTCCATATCAATCCCCGAAATAGGATCTAATAAACCACCTGCTTCTGCCGCTTCTACATGAGCATCCATTTGAGCATCTAATTTAGCTTTTTGTTCTTTTAAGAAATCATCTGCAGCATCATATGCTTTCTCTTCTGCATCATCTAATAAAGCTATTCCCCATAAAAAATGTTTTTCATCAGAGAATCCATATTCATTGATCTGATCATTAAACTCTTCTGCATTATTGTCTTTGAGGTCTTTAATATCGTTTAGTATATCTGTAGCATCATCATGAGAAAGTTCACGAACTTGCTCAGGCATTACAAATTTATTTACATATCCGTACCTTCTTATGCCAGAAGGAAATTGATTATTAAGGTCAACCCAATGAGGCTCGTTTAAATTTGGTTTAAATGGCCAGACATCATAGTTCTCGTTAGTATCAAGATCCTGAAAAGAAAGATCTGCACATGGCCATGTAGTATAATCATAACTATGCCAATCCATGCGATCTAGTACTAATAAATAGTCTCTATATTCATCTTTGTTTTTTCCTGAAACATTTTGATATAATTCATTTATAGTGCTCATAGTCTTTAATTTTTAAGATTGATTTTGTATTAAAATTGAGATAATATTTCTTGTTTTTTTTGTTTGTACTCCTGCTCATCGATAAATCCAGCATCAAACATTTTTTTTAATTTTTCTAATTTTTGCATTGGATCATCATTTTGTGGAGGAGTGTTTTGTTGTTGTGGAGATTGTTGTTGCGAAGCCTGCTGCCCTTGGTTTTGGTTATTCTGATTATTCATCATGTTCCCTAACATTTGCCCCATTCCTAATCCAGCTCCCATTTGCATACCAATGTTACCTCCTCCTTCATTTTTTGCCATATTTTTTAAGGCTTCAAGTTGTTGATAATCTTGATAACTAACGCCTAACTCTTTCATTGCTTGAGCTTCTGCACTCATATCTGCAATTCTTCCTATTCTCGTTTTGGTTTCTTCGTCAAAACTGGTGCCTTCTATTCTAAAATCAAGCAATTCAAATCCAAGCTCGTCAAAAATCTGAGTGCATGAATTCTTAGAAAATGATGCAATTTCATTACGATGTTTATCAATTTCTGTATAACTAAAAGAAGCATTGGCAAGAAAATCACTTATTGGCTGAGTAATTCTGGATAAGATAACTTTTTGTATGGCCTTTACAGGATAATAATCATCACCAGCAATCACATTTCTAAAAAAATCAACAGGTTTTGTGATTTTAAAAGAGAAATTTCCAAAGGCGCCAAGTCCCACAGGAAAATTATAAACAGGATCTTTATATGTAATTGGAGAAGGAGTTCCCCAACGTATATTTTGCATTTCAGCCTTTCTGTAAAAGAAGATACCTACTTTATGAGCAGATTCAAACTTGTACATAATGTTTTTGATCGTTGTCCAAAAAGGAATATTTCCTGTTTTAAGGTCATATAGGCCCTCTTCTTCAAAAAAGCCTTCCACTTTTCCTTCGTATACAAAAAGACACCCTTGCCCTGGACCTACAATCAACTTTGATGCGTTTTTTATTTCATCTCCGTCTTCTGTCCATTTTTCAAAAAGAGTTTCAGGTTTTGGATCTTGCCATTCGATTACCGAACGTAATTGATTACTAAATGAATTTGACATAGCTGTTCCTTTTTAGAATTACTAATAGTTAGTTAAAAATGCTGTTTTAGCTTTAAAATCTTTTTCGTAGCGATCTTTATAATCTGGGATAATTTCAATTCTTTTTTTAAGATAAGTCTCTACATATTTTTGATATATAGCATCTAATTCTTCTTTTTTGTAGATCTCTTTACTTTTAAGATAATTTTGAAACTTAAGCTCCTCGTGGTGTAGATAATGTTCTAGTGCAGCTTCTTCACCTAAAGCATGAACAGCAAAATGTTCTATATTTCTAGCTTTGGTTCCAGGTTCAAAAGTGTTTACAGTCTGACAATACTCGCATGTACTGTAATAGGATCTGAAAAAATTATCTTTTACAGGAAGTTTTGCCTGACATTGTGTACAACAAAAATCTTTGGATAATGTATCTTTTACTTCCTGAACTAATTTTTTTGCTGCATCTGCAAAAATTTTAACTTCGTATGATTTTAGTTTTTGTTCCAAATCAAATCTGGTGTGGAACCCTTTGTCTCTTTCTTTATTAAATTGATCTGAACCAAAATCAACACCTGAATTTTCAAAAGCTTCTTCAACTTTTTCATCCCAAGTATCATCTATTTTATAAATCAAATCACTAGCTTGAGAATAAATTCCTTGCCAGGCATTACTAAAGGTAGTGGTCTCAAAATCTGTAGCTTCGAATAATACAGGTAATGCAGCTTCGGTTTTTTCTAGTACTTCTTGAAATCGTTCTTTAATTTTTTTGAGAAAACCATCCCATCTATTTTGTGTTTCAATGAAAGACATAGTTGTAAGGAGTTGTTAGTTGTATTTTAATAGAATTGACCTCCGCAGAAATCACAATACTGAAGATCTGTATCATCAGGTCTGGCTGCTCCGCAACCTTTACATTTCTTAGTTTCCAGACCAGCATTTGTTTCTTCATATTTTTTGGTAGAAGAGATTGCATTGGCTAGAATATCATCCAAAAGATTTTTTTCTTTTTTTGGTTTTTCGTTATCGTTTTCTTGCATTTCGAATCGTGGGTTTTAGAAAAAAAGAATTTGACAAAAGTGGTTATCCCCATATTTTTGTATTAAAAAATATAGGAATAACCATTGGGATTAATATTCCAATTTTATATTATAACCCTTTTTTTAAGTCTGCAATAGTCTTTGCCATAACTACTCCAGGAAGTTTTATCGGAGCTGCAACTTCAGCTAAGAATGTACCTTTTACTTCACCAGTCTTATAGGTTGTAAAACCAATACGGTATAATCCAACAGTTAATGCTTTAAGAGGATCGCTTACTTCACTTTTATATCTTAATAATGAGTTGTATCCTCTTCCGCTTGGTTGCTTAGGCATTTCACCACTATCGTCATTACGTTCCAGGGTTACCCAGTTAGCAGCTTTTGCAGCCTCTTCGCTAATGTTATCTTTACTTATAATATCAGAACGTTCTAGAGTAATGTAAGTATCAAAATAATCACTAGAACCGGCATTTTCTGTATATGCTGCAGATTTTGTAGCCTTTTTGATTTTGGTTTTACCAACAGGAGACATCATTCTTACTCCTAGTTCTGGAGCAACAGCAGGTATCCAAACATAGATGTAATAAAATTTCTTTCCGTCTTTTACTTCATCTTCATTTCCAGGAGCAGCATATCCCATATAGGATACGACATCTGTATATGGTACTTTTATAGTTTTAGGACCAATCTTTTTTTCAATAGAACTACCAAATTTCTTTAGTTTTTGTGCATTAGCGTTAAAAGTGCTTCCAAAAGCTAGTATTGCTGCTACAATTAGAATTTTTGTTTTCATTTTTTGGTTTTTATGATTTATTAAATGTGTTTAAAAAGTTTTTTACTCTATAGTAAAGGTTACCGTTACAAGATGTTTTTGAATTTCGTCTGGCTTGTACATGTTTATGTATTGTGCTTTGGTGTCAGAATTCACAACCTTTGTGATTTCACCTAATTTTTTACCAAGTCCTTCGGCTGCTTTTTGCGCCTTTGTTTTAGCATCTTCTACAGCAGTAAGGGTTAAGTCAGCCCATTCTTTATTTGTTTTTTCCTTTGCATCTGCTTGCACTTGTACTACAGTTAAACCGTTCATTTTCTGTTTGATAATTTTCATTATCTCTTCTTCAGAAGTTGAGGTGTAATTGTAGTATGCAACATCATTTACTTCTGAGTAAGATGCATACAATTGATAAAGAATATTTTTGCTGTATTTGCTAAAATCAACACCTATAGCTTTTAATTTGTCACTATACATTTGTTGTACCTCTGCCAAACTTTTGGGTTCAAGCTGCTGGTACCCATCTGCAACGATTTGTTTTAATGAAATAGTGAGAAAATAACTGCTAACTTCTACTTGCTTATTAGCTTCTCCAACTACGGTTAATGTTTTACCATTTTCTTGTGCTATACTTGGTGTAATAGCTAATAGTAGTATAAAAACGAGTTTTTTCATGATAAAAAGATTTTGATATACTTATTTTTATTTACCCAGTAGAGGTAGTATGGCAATTAGCATAACGGCTGCTGCAAAAATGATCAAGCCTATAAAGTGATACCAAGGAGTTTTGATGTGGTTATTTTTGAAATCAGTAAAACTTGTTATCAACTCTTGGTTTTGAATTTCTCTTTTTTCAAAAGCACCTTTACAATGACCACAGACGGTGTATACTTTTTTTCCGATAGGAAAGAATGGTATCCAAAATACGTGGAAGTATTTTTTATACCCTTGTATCCACATGTTATTTTGTGTATTACAATGCGGGCAACTTCCTCCTTCTAATTGTTTAGGTTGTATTGTAGAAGAACCTGTTCCGAATATGATCATGATGTATTACTTTATAGGTTTAGATACTTGTTATTCTAGAATTTTAATTTTGGTTACTTTCAATTATATAAAGAATAAGAAAGAAGCAACGATCATCCAACAACCAACTATGATTCCTAAGATTCCTAGTTTACCTTGTTTTGGAGCTAATTTTTCTCTAAGCTGATTAGCTTTTTCTTTAGCTGCCTCGTTTTTGGATAAAAAGAGTTTATTGATTAGACCAAAACCTAACATGAATCCTAAAATAGCTTCGATAATGTTTCCAGCTAATAGCGTTATCCACCAGATAGGGTATGTTGTAAGCCATCCCAGGTTAAGAACTGCAGAGATAATTCCCCACACTCCCCAGAAACAGAATACAAGTCCGATCCAGCCTTGATAAGGTTCGATTTTTTCTAATAGTTCTTTTGCATTTGGTTTTTTAGATAGCAATAATGAAGGCACTGCTATAATACTCAATAGAATTAAAGTGATTCCCCAAGTCATAATTTTAGTTTTTAAGGGTTAGTACTTGTTTTTTACTTTATATGTTTTTTAAAATGACTCTATATCTATTATCTGTATATATCAAGAAGTGATATAGAGACTAAAAAATCACAGTACAAAGATGAGATAGAAGCATGGTGAGGAAAACACCTTTTCTAGTGAAAAACAATACCCTGAAAACAGGGGGGTATGTTGAATGGGTATCTAATTTTAAATTCTACTAATACTGATAATCATGAATAGTTTTATTCTAAATAAACTGTTTTTTTTAAGTATTAAATAATTTTGAGTATGATCTATAAAAGAAAGTAGTAGTTAATGTAAGAGTTGAGAAGGTATTTTGTTTTGAAATTAAAAAACCCCCTGAAAACAGGGGGGTGTATATTATGGTAAAACCCCATTTATGGTGATTGCTATGTATTGGATCATAAATAATTTTGTGGTAGATAAATAATTTTTTAGGTATGGGAAGTATAAAAAGGAAAATTTGGATACTTAAATTTATAATATTGGTTATAACATTGAATCTTACTAACAGTAGTATCAATGCACAACAGTTATATCCGGCTAATTTTGATCTTACTACTTTAGATGGGGGTAATGGGTTTAGAATTCCTGGAATATTGAATGGATCCTTGACTGGATCAGAAGTGGATTTTATTGGAGACATTAATAATGATGGTTTAGATGATATTGCTATTGGGGCACAATTTGCCTCTTTTAACGGTTTTACAAGAGCAGGGACAGTATATGTTGTTTTTGGTTCTTCTACAGGTTTTGATGCCGATTTTGATATACTTTCATTAAATGGTACAAATGGTTTTATTATTGAAGGGATAGAAGATGAAGAAAGAATTGGTAGTTCTATTAGTGGAATTGGAGATGTTAACGGAGATGGAATTGATGATTTTATAACTGCAGGAGATATTGATGCACTAGTTATATATGGTAGTTCGAGTACGTTTGTGGCCAGTATCGATAAAAATGATTTAAACGGAAGCAATGGTTTTATTATCGAAAGTAACAGGTTCAATGAAGTTGCAGGATTAGGAGATGTTAATGGTGATGGAATTAGTGATTTTATTGTAGGTCCAGTATTCACTTCTACCGATACGTTGGTCATTTTTGGACGCACTAGTAATTTTCCTGGATCCTTTGATCAAAGTTGGATAGATGGGAGTAATGGTTTTAGGATTGATGGATATTCATCTACTTTGAGAGCTTCATATCTTGTCGGGAGTGCGGGAGATGTTAATAATGATGGGTTTAATGATATTATATTGGGAGATTGGTCAATTGGGTCAGGTTCATTTCAGGAGCGCACTCATGTGCTTTTCGGAAGAAGTTCTTTTGATCCTATAGTTGATGTTGATGGAACTTTGGATGGATCTAACGGGTTTACAATTCAACATACAGGTGGATCTTTTTTGGCATATGTAGGGTTATTGGGAGATATTAATAACGATAATATAGATGATATTTTTTCTGAAGGACTTGCAATATATGGTAGTTCTGATGCTTTCCCTGCTAATTTTGATGTAAGTGATATTAATGGTTCTAATGGGTTTAATTTACCAGCGATTTCTGTTGCAGCTTCTATAGGTGATATAAATCGGGATGGGATTGATGATTTTGTTTCCACTTTTGGTGGTAACGGTTCTAACCCAATTGCTTATGTAGTATTTGGTAGCTCAACAGGTTTTCCCGATCCAATAGATGAAACCACTTTGAATGGTAACAATGGTTTTATCATCGAAGGGTTGTCTGGGGGTAGTGGAAGACCAGTTGATGGAGGTGGAGATTTTAATGGTGATGGAATCTCTGATTTTATTCTAGGAAACCGAAGGGCAACGAACGGTGAAGCCTATGTTGTTTTTGGAGGAGATCATTATGCTATACCATTAAATACTGGGTACCCTCAAGCAATTGATGAGACTTTATCAGGATTTACATTGGTTGTTAATGGACCAGAAACAGGAACAATACACTATGCTGTTTATCCAGGTAATTTTTCTGGAACTCCAGATCATGACGATATTCTAAATGGAACTGGAGCAACTACTAACGATAATTTTTTAATGGACTTGGCCAATACTGATATTGAGGAAATTATCTCTTCTCTTATGTCTGATGCGGTTTATGATGTGTATTTATTTCTAGAAGACGGAGTTGGTAATCAAGGGGAAATTTATCATATAGATAATGTAAGAACACTCAGTCCTACCCCTTCAGTAAATCTTTCGGTTTCATCAGATACAGGTACAGAAGCTGCAGGTACAGTAATCACGGTTACAGCTACTTCTTCAGCAGCTGTTGCAGGTGCTCAAACTATTGATCTTGCTACGACAGGAACCGGAATTACAGCCGCAGATTTTACCCTAAGTGGCACTACGATTACTATTGCTGATGGTATGACTACAGGTACAGTAACTTTTACTATTGAAGATGATGCTGTTGTAGAAGGTACAGAAACGGCAACACTAACGATTAGTAATCCATCATCAGGGATAATGTTAGGAACAACTACAACCCAAGATGTTGTTATTACAGATAATGATATCCCTTCAGTAAATCTTTCGGTTTCATCAGATACAGGTACAGAAGCTGCAGGTACAGTAATCACGGTTACAGCTACTTCTTCATCTGCTGTAGTGGGTGATCAAACTATTGATCTTGCTACTACAGGAACCGGAATTACAGCCACAGATTTTACTTTAAGTGGTACTAGGATTACTATTGCTGATGGTATGACTACAGGTACAGTAACTTTTACTATTGTTGACGATACTGATGTAGAAGGTACAGAAACGGCAACATTAACGATTAGTAATCCATCATCAGGGATAATGTTAGGAACAACTACAACCCAAGATGTTGTTATTACAGATAATGATATCCCTTCAGTAAATCTTTCGGTTTCATCAGATACAGGTACAGAAGCTGCAGGTACAGTAATCACGGTTACAGCTACTTCTTCATCTGCTGTAGTGGGTGATCAAACTATTGATCTTGCTACTACGGGAACCGGAATTACAGCCACAGATTTTACTTTAAGTGGTACTACGATTACTATTGCTGATGGTATGACTACAGGTACAGTAACTTTTACTATTGTTGACGATACTGATGTAGAAGGTACAGAAACGGCAACATTAACGATTAGTACCCCATCATCAGGTATTACTCTTGGAACGATTACAACCCAAGATGTTGTTATTACAGATAATGACCTTGCAATATGTACTATAGAAGCAGGAGAAGATCAGGAAATCGTTGAAGGACAAGAAATACAATTAAATGCTATGGTTTCAAATCCTGGTACGTTGATTTGGTCACCTTCCAGAGGGCTGAGTAACACAAATATCACAGACCCAATAGCTAATCCAACAGAAACTACAACATACACTTTGCTTTTTACCGGGACTGATGGGTGTACCGCAGAGGATATGGTTACCGTATTTGTAACTCCATTAGAAGAGGACCAAACAAGATATGGATTTTCTCCTGATGATGATGGTATCAATGAATATTGGGAGATTAATGGTATCGATAATTACCCCAATAACAAAGTATTGATATATAATAGATGGGGAGATTTAGTTTTTGAAGTTGATGGTTATAATAATACTTCAAGAGTTTTTAGGGGAATTGCAAACCGAAAGAGAAGTTTAGGAGGGGATAAATTACCAGAAGGGACATATTTCTTTGATATAAAAATAGAAGGAGCTCATAATTTGAAAAAAGAAACAGGATTCCTTGTTTTAAAACGTTAATTCATGAAAACAAAATATATAATAATGTTGATAGCTGTAATGCTATCAAAAGGGATTTTATGTCCAATATTTGGGCAACAAACTCCGGTTTTTGCAAACTATGACTACAATACTGTGATCATAAATCCAGCACATGCAGGGTTTTATCCAGATGCAGATGTTACAATTACCAACAGAGGATACTTAAATCAAATAGACGGAAGTCCAAGAAATATTGGATTAACATTTAACTCCCCATTAGGTTCAGAAAATGTTGGACTTGGAGCTGGTGTGTATAGTGATCAGGTTGGAGTCACGACTGCAACAAGCCTTTTTGGGGCATATTCTTATAAATTGTTTTTTGATCATAATTATAATCGTGCTAGATGGTGGTCTTATAATCCCAACGTATTATCTTTTGGAATAACAGGAGGAGTAATGATCTATGATGAAAACCTGTTAGAACTAGGTATTCAGAATGATCCAAACTTTGCAAATAACATTAATACGATTATACCCACTTTAGGGATAGGGATACTGTACAATAGAGAACGTATTTACGTGGGGGTTTCAGCACCTAATTTATTGGGAGACTCATTATCCTCAGAAGATAATGTAAATATAGAAAGTCCCTATTATGCTTATGCCGGATATCGTTTTTTTGCAACCCGTTTTGAAGAAGTTATGATAAATCCTAGTGTACTCATTAAGTATGTTTCTGGAGCACCAACTCAGGCAGATTTTAATACTAAGGTTAATTATAAAAACAAAATTGAAGTTGGAGCAGGATATAGAACGAATTCTTCAATGAATTTTCTTGCCGGATTCTATGTTTCTAATCATTTAAGAGTATTATATAATTATAATCAGACGTTAAAAAGTACGCCCATAAATAATACACATGGAATTGTATTAAGTTATCGTTTTGGAAATGGTTTTATGTAGAAATAATAATCAAAACCTTAAAACTGATAAAAGCCATTATACGTCGTGTAATGGCTTTTTTAATTAAAGAATACATCTTTCTTTTATTATACAGGTGAAGGATTTGGAACTTCAAAAATAGGTCTTTTGATTCCACCACCGCCATATACTTTGAATAAGGATTTTTTGTCTAGAACTTGCTTTTCTTTATTTTTAAGCTGTTCGATTGTTAATTTCAACATAACTTTTAGTTTTAATTTGTTTTTAAAATCATTTGAGTTTAATACATTTTTTAACTCACTTTAAAAATACTTAAAAATTAAATGATATAAACAAATAACAATAAAAAAGACTGCCTGAAAAGACAGTCTCTTTTACTAGAGGAAGAATCTTATTCTATTTCATCTTCATGATATACTGGAGAAGGACCAGGGAGATCAAAAATTGGTCTCTTTGCACCTCCTTTTCCATATACTTTAGACAATGATTGTTTACTTAGAATTTGTTTTCCTTGCTCTTCAAGCTGTGCGAATGTTAATTTCACCATAATTGTAGTTTTAATTAATATAATTTTCTACAATAAATTTAGGCGATACTAGCAAGGATAATCACCCTATTTCCAGTGAAACAAAAACCTGATTTCAGTGAAAAACAGTGGGTTACAAGGGGTTTTGTCCATTTTGAAATTGTAGGTAAACATGCTGAGATTATCCATTTTTGATGTACTTCATTTTTAATGCATACTTAGTAAGTCCAGCCAGGTTTCTTACATTAAGTTTTGCGATAAGGTTCTTTCTATAACTTTCGATAGTATGCTTACTTAGGAATAGCTTATCTGCAATTTCCTGAGTAGTGTGTTCTTGTGCTATCAGAGTAATAACATCAATTTCTCTTTGAGTAAGTTTAATTTCTTCTTGTCTTTTTTTAGAGAACTTGTTTTCCAGATAGATATCTTTTATTTCTTTTGAGAAATATTTCTCTCCTTTTAGGATTGTTTTTATTGCTTTTAAAAGTTCTTCTTTTTCTGCATTTTTAGGAACATACCCATCTACATCATGCTCAATGAGGTTATCAATCATGTCCGCATTATTATGCATACTAACCACAAGAGTTCTTGTGTTTTTCTTTCTATCTTTTATGATTTTATTGAGAGCAATACCATCTAATTCTGGCATAGAAATATCTGTGATAATGAGGTCAACTCTTTCATCTGGATTGATTTCTAGATATTTTGCTATGTGTTTTCCATCTTTGGCGGTTAGTAAAATATTATACTCATTTTCTGAATTAAGTATACTAAGTAAACCATCTAAAAACATTTTATGGTCGTCTACGATAATTAAATTATATTTCATTTGCAATTGTAGTTAAAGTTGGAATTTCTATATTTATAATGGTACCTCTGTTAATTCTTGAATCAATGTGAAAAGTACCATAAATTTTGTTTAATCTACTTTTTATATTTTCAAAACCTATTCCGTCATTATTGTTATTTGGATTAAAGCCAATCCCGTTATCTTCAAATAGAATACTTAATACATTGTCTACCAGATTTAGTTGTAGTTCTACAGAAGAGGCTTTTGAATGTTTGATTGTATTGGTAATTAATTCCTGAATAATTTTAAAAGCTTCAATTTGTAATATTTCTTCTAAGAAATCGATCTCGATTCTGGGGTATACTACAAAAGAAGTAGTAAGACTACTACTTTTTCCTATATTATTAAAATACTCTTCAAGTACATCACAGAAATTATTTTTACTAAATTTTTTAGGAATTAAATTATGAGAAAGGCTTCTAACTTGCTCATAGGTATCATCTATTTGATAGTTAATGGTTTTTATGTAATCTTCTTTATTGCTATTAGTGGGATTGTTAAGTTGTAATTTTATAGCCGCCAGATTTCCTCCAATACTATCATGTAATTCCTGTGCAATACGTTTTCTCTCTTTATCCTGACCTTCTATTGATGCTTTGATAAGTTTCAACTCCTGATCTTTAAGTAAAGAAGAAATTTTTTCCCCACTAATTTCTTCTTGCTTTTTATTTAATTCACTCTGAGTTTGAAGTTTTTGATAATATGTCACCAATAAACCAATAACAGGTACAAGAAGTATTAAAAAAGAATACAAAATTGTGTTTTTAATACTTTTTTGTCTAATCAACTTAGTTTCCTGAATTTCCTGATCTTTTTTTAACAAAGTAATTTCATTCAGTTTTTTTTCTGAAGCATTTTGAAAGGATAAAATTTTGTTTTCATTTTCTTTTTTTTCAACTTCTTGTTGCAATTTGAGGTTTTTAATAGCTTCATCCTGGTTTTTAAGTTCTAATTTTCGGTTGTAATTTTCTACCTGTAGTACTTTTATTTCTTTTTCTTTTTGTAACGTTTTATACTTTACTTCGAGTTCATCAATCTCTTTATCACTTTGTAATTTGTTAATTGAGTCCTTGATTTCAAAAGATTTTGTTACAAATTCAAAGGCTTTTTTATAATCGTTTTGAGCAATAAAAATATCTTTTAAATTATCATATATTACTTTTTGATCATCAAGATAGCCTAGCTCAATTGCTTCATTTAATGCAGAAGAAAAAGCAATTTCTGCTTCGTCATATTTCTTAAGGTCTTTATACACACTTCCTATATTAAGACGAGCGATTAGTGAAAGGTGTTTGTATTCTTTTTCTTCTGATAATAGGATTGCCTCATTGTATAGGACTGTAGCTTTGTCCATGTCTTTTTGTTCCTGATAATTAAAAGCCAGGTTCATTTTGATAACAGTTATAGCATGGTAATTTTCTTTTTGTTGACTAAGTTTTAAAGCTTTTTGATAATAGTCGTTAGAAGATTTGTAATCGTTAAGTTTAGCATAAATACTTCCGATATTGATGTAACTTCCATATGTGATTGTTGGATCTTCTTTATAGGTTAAGCATTCTTTAAATAGTTTTAATGCATTTTTATAATCTCCCATTTCACTTTGTATAAGTGCAAGCCCATGAGTGTGAGTGTAATAAATGTTTTCCTCTTTAAATTTTTGAGAAACATCAATCCCTTTACGATGCCATTTTCTACTTTCCTCTAATAACCCTCGTCTTTTATAGTTGACTGCAAGTAAATTATAGCCTAAACCATAAATTCTGTTTTTTAATGAGTCATTTTTATTTAACCTATTAGTTTTTAAGGCGTTGTTAGTGTAGAATAAAGAGGAGTCAATTAGTTGTCTTGAATTAAAGTAATACCCTAAGAGTAAATTAACACTGGTCTTAGAACGATTGTCAAGTGTTTTTTTTAGTAATTCATGTGCAATGCTATACGCTTCTTTTTCTTTGTTGTTTTTGAGTAGATTATAAGCTTCTTCAATGCGTTTTTTCTCTCTATATTCCGTTTTTAAGCTTTCAGAAGGGCGTGAGAATGTATCTTCTTTTATCTGTGCTTTTAGTACAAGGCAGAATATAAAGAAGTGATATATTATCAGTTTTCGTAAAAATCTCAACATAAACAAATGTATTAATTCCTACATACACTAATACCCCTGAAAAAGGGGGTTTTATCAGTTTTGTATTACAGGTAAATTAGATATTTTTCTCTTTTTATTTTAAATTTTTGAAGATCTTCCATCCAAGTACTTCTAATTTCTTCAGGGCTTAATCCTTCTTCAATCTGTTGCTGTAGCTTTTTTGTACCCGCATGAATGGTGAACGATTTGGTATTGAAAAACTTTTCTTTATCATTAGAATTATTATAAGCATTGATTAACCATCCTAGATATATAGCACTTAAGGATTCACTTTTTCTTAAATCTTTTCCATAACATACTTCTCCTCGATGTTTGGGATACTTAGCACCAAAATTGGGTTTAGGAATATATGCATAGTCATATTTTTCTATTGCTAAATCAGGAGAACCAAAGATCTGAAATTGAGTTTCAGTACCACGACCAGCGTTTATAGTTGTGCCTTCAAAAAAACCAAGACTAGGGTACAGGTTAATTGCTTTATCATTTGGTAAATTAGGAGAAGGTCTTATTGGTAAACTATATGGAGTTGTATGGGTGTAATTTTTTACAGGGATAACTGTGACTTCACATTTTAGTCCTTTTCCTAACCAATCTTCACCATTTACCATATTTGCATACTCCCCAATAGTTAAACCGTGTACAAGGGGGATAGGATGGACCCCCAAAAAACTCGAATGTTCTTTTTCTAGAGTAGGCCCATCAATATAATGAGCATTAGGATTTGGACGATCTAATATAAGTACAGGAATCTTATTTTCTGCACAGGCTTGCATTACATAATGTAATGTCGAAATATAAGTGTAAAAACGAACTCCAACATCTTGTATATCAAAAACAACAATATCTATATTTGTTAAAGTGGCCGCAGAAGGCTTTTTGTTTTTACCATGTAATGAAATGATAGGAAGTCCCGTCTTAGCATCTTTACCATCGGCTACCAGTTCTCCTGCATCAGCTTTACCTCTAAAACCGTGTTCTGGAGCAAAAACCTTTTGAATGTTGATATTATGTGATAACAATGAATCGACAAGATGTATATAATGTTGATTTGTGATACTATCTTTAAAAATTACTGATGTCTGATTACTTACAATAGCAACCTTTTTATTTTGTAAGAGTGGTAGATATGATTTTATCTGATTTGCTCCTACGAGAGGTGATTTGATTTTTGTAGTATCCCCTATAATACTATCTTTTTTTATTGTGTTTTGTGCATCAGGTAAATCCTGTGAATACATTTTTGTTATACTTCCATAAAAAATAAGAAGGGTGCAAACGAATAAAAATGTATTTTTGAATGCATTTCTAATAAAAACCATAGTTAAGCTTGAATTTCGAGTATTTTATTGCCAAACGCCTTATCAAAGGTAAGGAACATAAAAGTAGCATTTCAACTCCAATCATAAAAATTGCAATATCCGCTATCGCAATAGGTGTGATTATGATGTTGATTACTGTTGCTACTGGTGTGGGTTTACAACGTAAAATAAGAGAAAAAGTTGCCGCTTTTAATGGGCATGTGCTAATTTCAAGTTTTGATAATAACAATAGTGTTGAATCCTTGATTCCAATAACAATAAATCAGAGTTTTTATCCCGAATTTACTGATGTTGATGGTGTAGTTCATATGCAAGGAGTAGCAACCAAAATGGGACTAATACGCACAGAAACAGATTTTGAAGGAGTTGTAGTAAAAGGAGTAGGAAAAGATTATTATTGGGATTACTTTAAAGAATATCTGATAGAAGGAAGATTACCTAATTATGGAGATCAACTTAATGAAGAAATTTTATTGTCTTCACATATTGCAAATCGTTTAGGGTTAACTATAGGGGATAAAGCAATTACTTATTTTTTAAAGAAAAATGCTAAGCGTAATTCAAATCCTTATATAAGAGCTTTTCAAATAGTTGGGATATATAATTCTGGATTTCAGGAATTTGATGAAACTTTTCTCTTCGCAGATATTCGACATATTCAGAAAATGAATAAGTGGAAACCAGATGAAATTGGAAATTTTGAGGTATTTATTGATGATTTTGATAGTATAGATCAAAAAGGGCAGGAAATTTATGAAAACATACCTTCTACACTAGATAGTCAAACCATCGCTTTAAAGTATGCTACTATTTTTGAATGGCTAAAATTATTTGACCTTAATATTATAGGTATTATCGGAATTATTATCCTGGTAGCAGGAATTAATATGATTACCGCTTTGTTAGTTTTGATTCTCGAAAAAACTCCTATGATAGGAATATTAAAGGCTTTAGGTTCTAGTGATTGGAGTATAAGAAAAATGTTTTTGTACAATGCCGGATATCTAATTTTAATTGGTTTATTCTGGGGAAACCTTATTGGAGTCGGATTACTATTTCTTCAAAAACATTATGGTATAGTAGGACTTAATCCTGAAACATATTATGTAAGCACAGCTCCAGTATACATTGATATAAGTTATGTTTTAGTACTTAATATTGGAACTATGATGTTGTGTCTATTAATGTTGCTTATTCCTTCTTACATTATATCAAAAATATCGCCAACCAAATCGATACGTTTTCAATAAATAGGTATTCTTACCTAAAAATTGTCAAACGATAATCTAGATTGTATCTTTGCGCTGCAAAATACCCATGTTGGGAGACTTAAAAATATTGGAGTGAAATACGCAAATAATATATTGGAAACCATTGGTGGTACACCCCTGGTTAAGATGAATGCTATGGTAAAGGATGTCGATGCTTTAGTATTAGCAAAATACGAAACTTTTAACCCAGGAAATTCTGTAAAGGATCGTATGGCTTTACGAATGATTGAAGATGCAGAAGCAGATGGCAGATTAAAACCAGGAGGAACAATTATTGAAGGGACATCTGGAAATACAGGAATGGGATTGGCTCTGGTTGCAATTGTAAAAGGATATAAGCTAATTTGTGTGATGGCAGATAAGCAGTCTAAAGAAAAAATGGATATTCTTAGAGCTGTAGGAGCAAAAGTAATGGTGTGCCCAACTAATGTAGAACCAGACGATCCAAGATCATATTATTCAGTTTCAAAAAGATTAGCAGAAGAAACACCAAATTCATGGTATGTAAATCAATATGATAATCCTTCTAATGCTCTGGCACACTATGAAAGTACAGGACCAGAGATTTGGGAACAAACAGATGGTAAAGTAACACATTTTATAGTAGGAGTAGGTACAGGAGGAACAATATCTGGTGTAGGAAAATATCTAAAAGAAAAAAATCCAAATATTAAGATTTGGGGAATTGATACTTATGGTTCGGTATTTAAAAAATACCATGAAACGGGTGTTTTTGATGAGAATGAGATTTATTCTTATATCACAGAAGGTATTGGAGAAGATATTTTACCTAAAAATGTAGATTTTTCAGTTATAGATGGTTTTACCAAGGTAACAGATAAAGACGCTGCCGTATATACACAAAAACTAGCTAAAGAAGAAGGGATGTTTCTAGGAAATAGCGCAGGAGCTGCTATAAAAGGATTACTTCAATTAAAAGAAAATTTTACTAAAGATGATGTAGTGGTTATTTTATATCATGATCATGGTAGTAGATATGTGGGCAAGATGTTTAATGATGATTGGATGCGAGAAAGAGGATTTCTTGATGAAGAAGTATCTACCGCAGATGACCTCGTAAAAGATCATATAGAAAAACCATTAATTACTGTTAAAACTGAAGAATTGGTATCACACGCGATCGAGCGTATGCGTAAATTTCAGATTTCTCAAATTCCTGTTGTTGATAGTGAAGGTTTTGTTGGTTCTGTAGATGAAAGTGCTTTGTTTTCTGCATTTCTTGATGATAAAAATATGGATAATACTCCTATTAAGGATGTTATGAAAGATCCGTATCCTATTGTATCTTCAAAAACTTCTCTTGATGAAATTTCTAAGTTGATTAAGAACGGCAATCCTGCAGTTCTGGTTGCTTTAGATAATGGGAAGCATCATATTATTACAAAATATGACGTAATTAGTCATATAAAATAAATCCTTATATTTAAAATATAATTTACCCCCTCTATTAGCGTTATTGGCTGATAAAGGGGTTGTTTTTATATTTTATTTGGATATATATTGCGCAACTTTATTAGGGAATAATGATCTTAATTAAAATAATATAGTTGTAAAATGAGGGAATATGCATAAATATACATTTGACTTTTCTGATATCGATAAATTAAGAAACTATTTTAGGTCTCAATTGGATCCGAATAGTACTACCGATCGGATTTATTTTCCTCCCGAAATAGGAGAAGGATATTTATCATATTATAAAATATCTCCAGAAGTCTTTCTCTTGGTTAATAATTACAGAGCTAATGCAGATATTGAATACATAAGACAACCGATTAATGAAAAGGATATTATACTTCATTTTAGAAAGTATGCATTAGATCATCAATTAGAAAAAAATCAAATTATAAGCACCTATTCTGATAGCTATACACCAGGTAATATGAGATGTATGGATGGTCAGCAGGGAGAACAAGTTTTTATCACAAAGGGAGCAGAAGTAAAATCTACTATGATTGTGTTAAAAAGCTCTTACACCGAACCATATTTTATGAAAAATAACGATATGGCAGAAAGAGTAGATAGCTATATTAGGTA
This sequence comes from Aquimarina sp. AU119, assembly GCF_900312735.1. Classification (NCBI taxonomy): domain Bacteria; kingdom Pseudomonadati; phylum Bacteroidota; class Flavobacteriia; order Flavobacteriales; family Flavobacteriaceae; genus Aquimarina; species Aquimarina sp. AU119. The sequence continues at coordinate 189,510 of NZ_OMPF01000004.1, forward strand.
TTCACATCAACACATTAATAAGTTTTATCTTTCATACAAGCAATCAAATCTTTTTGACCAAATTGTAGAACCTGATGTAGATAAGGTCGAAAATTACCTTTATTTTATAGCCAGAGGGATACGTTTGTTAGAAACATTTTGGAAAGATGTATTAAAATGGGAAACAGAAAGCAATCCTTTTAATATTAATAGTGCTCAGGTTGGAAGTATATATAAAGTAAGTAATTATTTAAGAAATAATATTCAAGAACCATTTATTGGCGTTGACCAATTAGCAGCTATGGCACATATGAGTCGTACTAATTTTTTTAATATGTTTAAAGAAATACATAATCAGACACCGTTAGAATTTTTTAATAATAGAAGACTTGAGATTTCATATAATATGATCATTGGTGATGGCCTTTCGATAAGAGAAGTAATGGATACTCTTAATTATTCGAATTCTTCAAAATTTAGAAAAGCTTTTTTTAATAAGTTTGATATATACCCGGATATGAATTCATAAGACATATAAAAGATTGATGAGGTTTAGAAATAGTCTAAAAATAAAGATGGTCGTCAAAAATGACAACCATCAATAACCTAACACAAACTCAACTTAGCTTAGGGTTTTGTAATCTTAATATTTTTTGAATGAATTAATTTTCCCTTTTAATTCCAAACAAAGAAAAGAAATGAAATTGTAGTAGTGTTTTCCATTAATACATAAAATCTTACCAATAGTACATTTCTATATCGAATTAACTTGATTTTAAGAAATTTAACTTGTTAAACTCATTTTATGAAGGGTTTTAAAGTATTTTTCTGTGTTTTTACACTCTTTTATATGTGCTTTTTTAGGGAGTCAATTAGATAAATATGATTTTATTTTGAGGTATATGTGTCTATAATTTTTAGGAAAGTTTCAGGCTCTGGGCGTACTCTGTAGTTATTTGTAAGATCTGCAAAAATGATTTTCCCTTCCCTATTAGTTATTAATACAGTTGGCATCACCGTATCACTATCATATCCTAAGGTTTGGAAACCCATTGGTAATCCATTTTTTGAAAGAATATGTAACTGTTTAGCAACTTTGTTCTTATGGTCTACTAAAAAATTAAAATTCAAATTAAATTTTTCAGCAAGTGATTTTGTGTGACCATGAGATTGTGGACTGATAAATATGATGTTTACGTTTCGTTTTTCAAGTTCTTTATATTGTAAGGCAATTTCTTTGATTTGAGCCATACACAATGGGCACCAGTTGCCGCGGTAGAAAAGAAAAATAGATGGATTACCAATAAATTTTGAGGTATTGATTCTTTTTTTTTCAATATTTTGTAGTTCTAATTCTGGTAAATAACTACCAATCTTAAGCATTGTATTGTTTTTTCTATCTTCAAAAGTTGAATACCATTTTATGTATAAAACCCACCCTAAAAATAAACCAATACTAGGTAATGAACCATATATATCTTGCTCTATAGCTCCTCCAAATATTAGACTTATTAAAAGGCCTACCGCAATACTTATAGTATGTTTTTTTAGATTCGAATCTGTTCTTGCTACCGGTTTAATAAAAAGAAAAAGAAAAAAGGTAACAATAGTAGAAGCTAAGATTAATCTTCCTATATATCGATATGATACACTATGATTAATGAGGTGTACAATACTGTCTATAGCATAATAGAGAGCAATTACAGGAAAAATTGATATAAAAACAGATTTAAAGATATTGTTCATTTATATTGGAGTTTGTAATTTGGTCAATGTTCTAATGTAGAGCTTACAAGATTAAGATAATATTTAGTATTTTCATGCACTATTTAGATTCGCTATTACATTTTCTTTATCCTACCCGTGATGTTTAGTAGCAAATTACAATTTGTAATATAAAACAATACGCAATACAGATGAAAGAAGATTTGCTCCAATACCTTTGGAAGTATAAAAAGTTTGAACTTTCTAATTTAAAAACAACAAAGCAAGAAAGCCTTCTCCTGCAACAAGTTGGATTACATAATACAGATCATTCAGGCCCTGATTTTTTTAATGCCCGACTTATTATAAATGGTCAGAAATGGGCAGGGAATGTAGAAATTCATATCAGATCAAGCGATTGGTATGTGCATAATCATGAAAATGATCCAGCCTATGATAATGTAATTCTTCATGTAGTCTGGGAAGATGATATCGAAATATTTAGAAAAGATAATACGATAATTCCCACACTACAACTTAAGGATTATGTATCTCATGAAATATTAAATAGATACAAAAAACTTTTTACAGAAAGTAATAAACACTGGATCGGATGTGAAAAACAACTCCCTTATATTTCTAATTTTGTTTTGTCTAATTGGCAAGAAAGATTGTATTTAGAAAGATTAGAGCAGAAATCAAGTTATATAACAGAACTTTTAAATCAATCAGCTAATGATTGGGAAGCAGTGCTTTTTAAACTTTTGGCAAAAAATTTTGGATTAAAAGTAAACGGAGATGCTTTTTTGAGCTTAGCAAACTCGATAGATTTTTCTACCCTTAGGAAATGTAGTATAGCATGTGAAAAATTAGAAGCCTTGTTTTTTGGTCAAGCAGGTTTTTTAGAACAAGATTATGAAAATGAGTATGCCAAATCTCTTAAAAAAGAATATGTTTTTTTAAAATCTAAATTTCAATTGGATACTCAAGGAATATTACCTTTTCAATTTTTTAGGTTGAGACCATCAAACTTTCCTACTATACGATTAGCTCAATTAGCCATGTTATATTTTAATAATAATCAGCTTTTTAGTTCAATTATTCATATTAATAATATTGAAGACTTCTATACACTGTTTAGTGTTGAGGCAAGTAGTTTTTGGGAAAATCACTATACATTTCAAAAGGAATCAAAAATTAGAAGGAAAAAGATAACAAAATCTTTTGTAGATCTATTATTGATTAATACTATAATTCCAATTAAATTTTTACATGCAAGAAGTATAGGTCGATATCCTGATGATGAGGTTTTTAAATTAATTTCTCAACTCTCTAAAGAAAAAAATAGTATTGTTGATAAATTTGAAGGATTAAAAATTCCTATTGAGAATGCACTACACTCTCAGGCTATGATTCAGTTAAAGAACCAATATTGTGATCAAAAAGCATGTTTAAAGTGTGCAATTGGGAATTATTTATTAAATGGTGATTAGAATTTAGTTTAATATAATTATTTTGCGGTATGCTTTATAATTTAAGACATTTTCTAGAACGTAACGGATTTTATGTTTCTTCACGATTAGCGGATCGGTTAGGTATGCGAGCTAAGAATGTACGATTATTCTTTATTTACTTAACTTTTGCTACAGCAGGATTAGGATTTGTAATATATCTTAATATGGCGTTTTGGTTGAAATTAAAAGACTTGGTGTATACTAAACGAACTTCTGTATTTGACTTATGATAAAAATTTATAATTGGGGCAGACGAAAAGTATATATTGCTTTAATTTTATTAATTATTGTAATTAGTATTGGAGTAATAGGTTTTAAGTTTTTTTCTGATTATTCATGGACAGACGCCCTCTACATGACCGTCATAACGATGTCAACGGTTGGATTTAGTGAAGTGCATCCCTTGGATGAGAATGCCAAATTATTTACAATCTTCCTAATCGCTACTAGTGTGTCTATATTTGCATATTCTGTCTCTGTAATTACAGAGTATATAGTAAGCAAAAATGATCCCAAAAGAGTACAATATCGAAAAACACAAAAAATGATACATCAGCTCGAAAATCATATTATTATCATTGGATATGGTCGTAATGGTAAACAAGCGGCGGTAAAGTTATTAGCCTATAATAAACCCTTTATTATTATCGAGAAAGATAATGATGTCATAGAAAGGTATCAGAGTGATCAATTGTTGTTTCTTAAAGGTAATGCAACAGAAGATGATGTTTTAATTGAAGCTGGTATTAAAAATGCAGATTGTTTAATATGTACACTTCCAGAAGATGCTGATAATTTATTTATCGTCCTTTCTGCTAGGCAAATTAATAAAGAACTTAAAATCATAAGTAGAGCCTCACAAGACACATCGTATAAAAAAATAAGATTGGCAGGAGCAGATAATGTGATTATGCCAGATCGTATTGGAGGAGATCATATGGCATCATTAGTTGTGGTTCCTGACTTAATAGAGTTTTTGGATAATCTTTCTATTGTTGGTAAAAGATCAATAAATATAGAGGAGGTTTCCTTCGAAGATATGTTTGATGATAATAAAGAAAGGACAATTCGTACTATTGATATGAGATCTAAAACAGGGTGTACCATTATAGGATATAAATCTCCAGAAGGCGAATATATCGTAAACCCTGAAGCAGATACAATTTTGAGACCAAGTTCTAAGATTGTAGTTTTGGGACGTCCAGAGCAAATTAATTTACTTAATAAAGAGTTTAATATTTAACTGTTACAAAACATTTAACTCACTAAAAATTGTACACGACCGTTTTTTTTAGCATCTTGCTCACTTCTTATAACTAAAATTTAATTAACTCACATTATCATGAAGAGAATTCTTCTTTCACTGTTAGCATTCACAATTCCATTTTTAACATTTGCACAAGAGACTACAGAAAAAGGTTTGGATCAGAAAATAGATGAGGCTTTTAAGCCATTTTCAGATGCAATTTCTAGTATTATCTTTTTTGAAGTTTTTGATGGAGCTCCATTCGTTATTATATTATTAGTGCTAAGTGCCTTGTTTTTTACACTGTATTTTGGTTTTCCTAATATTCGATATTTCGGAAAAGCTATTAATGTAGTACGAGGTAAATATGATGATGTAGAAGGTCATAGCTTGGGAGATCCCTCAGCAGCTGTAGATGGAGATATTAGAGATACCATACGGGATGAGTCTAAAGAAGGAGAAGTAAGTCATTTTCAGGCATTAGCAACAGCAGTTTCAGGAACAGTAGGTAACGGGAATATTGCAGGAGTAGCATTAGCCATTGCTCTTGGAGGACCGGGTGCTACGTTTTGGATGATTATTTGTGGATTATTAGGAATGTCTACTAAATTTGTTGAATGTACTCTTGGTGTTCAGTACAGAGATGTTGGTGAAGATGGTACTGTGTATGGAGGACCTATGTATTACCTAAGCAAAGGCTTAAAAGAAAAAGGTTTTGTAGTATTAGGTAAAATTACAGCAGTAATTTTTGCTATATTTTGTATTGGTGGTTCTTTTGGGGGTGGTAATGCAGCGCAATCGAACCAGGCAACAATAGTACTAAAAGAACTAATAGGATTAGAAAGTACAGGAGCTGGGTTTTGGATTGGAATTATACTTGCAGTTTTAGTAGGAATCATCATTATCGGTGGAATTAAACGTATCGCATCAGTTACAGAAAAGGTAGTTCCGTTTATGGCTATTATGTATTTATTAGCATGTCTGTATATTATTTTTAGTAATTTCTCTTTTGTTGATGATGCTCTTGGATTAATTGTTACAGAAGCTTTTAATCCTAAGGCTATCGGAGTAGGTGGAGTGATCGGAGTTTTGTTAGTAGGGTTTAAAAGAGCAGCATTCTCTAATGAAGCAGGTGCAGGATCAGCGTCTATTGCGCATTCTGCAGTAAAAACAAAATATTCTGCTAGTGAAGGACTTGTGGCTTTACTAGAACCATTTATCGATACTGTAGTGATTTGTACAATGACAGCTTTAGTAATTATAATATTTAATTCTGGAGGAGCGTTCCAGTATGGAGGAGATGGAAGTGGTGCGGTCTTAATAGATGGTGTTGCTTATGAAGGAGCAGGGATTACTTCTCAAGCTTTTGCACAATATATACCTTATTCTAATATATTTTTAACCATTGCAGTAGTACTTTTTGCAGTATCTACTATGATCTCATGGTCATATTATGGGCTGCAATCCTGGAAGTTTTTATTCGGAAGAGGTAAAGCTGCCGATTTAACATATAAATTGTTGTTTTTATCTTTTGTAATTATTGGAGCTGCTGCTAGTATGAATTCTATCTGGGCATTCTCTGATGCGATGATTTTTGCGATGGTTTTTCCTAACATGATAGGTTTATTCTTCCTGTTTCCTGTAGTTAAAAAACAGTTAGGACGTTATTTTGAAGCTATAAAAGCTTCAAAAAAATAAAACAACATATCTAATGAAACATATAAAATCCCATTTTGAAATCCATACGCGTTTTCGAAATGGGATTTTTCTTTTATCTATAATTCTTCTGATAACTATATTAGGATACTATTTTTATCCAGAACCAGAATTAACCGAAAGTAGTTTTGTTGAGCTTACCGAGTTTCAAAACCAAATAGACTCACTCAAACAAATTGCAAAAAATAATGAGAAGAAATATAAGGTATCAACTTTTAATCCTAATTTTATTTCTGATCATAAAGGATATGTATTAGGTCTTTCTGCAAAGGAATTAGACCGTTTACATAAGTATAGAGAAAAAGGCAAGTGGATAAATTCTGTAGCTGACTTTAAAAAGGTAACACAAGTCTCTGATTCTCTATTGATAATTATTTCACCACTATTCAGGTTTCCCGAATGGATTAAGAATAATAATACATCTAAGTCATATTCCAAAAAGAAATATCCGATCAAATCACATGCTGAAAAAAAAGACTTGAACACTGTCACTTCAGAAGAACTTCAAAAAGATACTAAGATTCCTGACTTTATCGCAGAAAGAATCATAAGATATAAAAGTAAAATAGGAGGATTTGTAAGTGATATACAGCTAAAGGATATTTCGGGACTCTATGATCATAAGAGAAAAATGATATTGTCCTTATATACCGTTAAGACTCCAAGAGCAATTAAAAAAATGAATATTAATACCATATCTGTCAAAGAACTGATGGATGTGCCTTATTTTGATTTTGAGACTGCGTTGGATATTAAAGATTTTATAAAGAGTAATGGTAATATTTCAGACTTTAATGAATTGAAAAAAATCGAAGGTTTTTCTTTAGAAAAAATAGATAGAATAAAGTTATATTTGACATTAAATTGATAATCGGAAAAAAATTGCTGTGAATTCTTGATGAATCTCTAATATATAATCTCAAAATCTGTTTTTGATTATGGTTTTGTTATATTGGTTTGTCACCTTCTACAGTAATATGTTAACTAAAAAAGCTAGAGTTACCATATGGATAGTATGTATTTTACGGAAGAGCACGAATTATTTAGAGAAAGTCTAAAAGAATTTCTAAAAAAAGAAGTTACCCCTCATATAGATAAATGGGAAAAAACTGGAGATATCGATCGATTTATTTGGGAGAAATTTGGTGAGATGGGGTATTTTGGTATCGCCTACCCAGAAAAATATGGAGGACTAGAACTTGATCTTTTTTATACAGTTATTCTGTTAGAGGAATTACAAAAGATTAACTCTGGAGGTTTTGCAGCTGCTATTTGGGCGCATGCTTATTTGGCAATGACTCATATAAACAAAGAGGGAGACGATCGGATTAAGGAAGAATATCTAAGACCAAGTATATCTGGAGAAAAAATAGGATGTTTAGGGATTACAGAACCTTTTGGCGGTTCTGATGTAGCAGGAATGAGAACTACGGCGGTAAAGAAAGGAGATCATTATATTATAAATGGCTCCAAAACATTTATTACTAATGGAGTGTATAGTGATTATCTTGTAATTGCTGCAAAAACTAACCCAGAGCTCGGGAATAAAGGTATAAGTATCTTTGTTATTGATAGAGAGACTCCTGGGATCTCTGCTACCAAATTAGAAAAGTTAGGTTGGAAAGCTTCTGATACGGGAGAAATAGCATTTGATAATGTAAAAATCCCTGCCCATAATCTTATGGGTGAGGAGAATAAGGGATTTTCATATATAATGCAGCATTTTGCGTTAGAAAGATTAATTATGGGAGTGAATGCACATGCCCGAGCAGAATATGCGTTAGATTATGTGATACAATATATGTCAGAACGAGAAGCTTTTGGAAAGACAATTGATAGGTTTCAGGCACTACGTCATACAGTGGCAGATATAGCTAGTGAAATAGAAATGTGTAAAGAGTTTAATTATTCAATAACCAAAAGACTTGATGGCGGACAGTATGTAGTTAAGGAGGCTTCAATGTCCAAGTTGTTATCTACAAAAATGGCAGATGAAGCTATTTATAAATGTTTGCAGTTACTTGGTGGATATGGTTACATGGAAGAGTACCCGTTGGCCAGGTTGCTTAGAGATAGTAGACTAGGCCCTATTGGAGGAGGTACTTCAGAAATTTTAAGAGAAATAATAGCTAAAATAGTTATTGATAAGAAAGAATATAAAGCGGCAACTTAGGATTAAATAACTAGTTTCGATTCCTTAAGTAAAAAACAAAAGGGTAATAAAATTATTATAATTTTATTACCCTTTTGTTTTTTGCAGGCGACAATTGTTAATGTTCAATATTTTATCAACACGAAAACGTTTGCGTAGGATTTCAAACGTTTTCGGTTTGGATTAAATACTTAATTTGATAAGAATTTAACACAAACACTAAGTAATTATGAAAATTAACAGATTTTTTTATGCATTTTTAACTATTACGATTTTATTTCTAAGTTGTAGTAAGGATGAGGTTCTGGATCCGTTAGAATCAGAGTCAAATGTTCTTCAAGAAGAAGTTTCTTCCAAAGCTCTGAAACAAATAGGCTCTGGAGTGATGATGCAAGCGTTCTATTGGGATGTACCTGCGGGAGGTACCTGGTGGAATGTTGTGAAAGGGAAAGTTTCTTCATGGAACAATGCAGGGATAGATGCAATTTGGTTGCCGCCGGTAAGTAAAGCTCAGAATGGTCCATTTTCAATGGGGTATGATCCTTTTGATTATTATGATTTTGGTCAATATAATCAGATGGGGAGTACCGAAACACGTTTTGGTTCTAGATCAGAATTAGAGTCACTGATTACACAAGCTCATAATAATGGGTTAAGCGTAATTGCAGATATGGTGCTTAATCATAATAGTGGTGGTGATTTAGAGTCTAATGAATTTGCTGGAAAAGATACGTATACCAAGTTTATGCCATTGTCAGGTAAGTTTAATAGAACTAAGTATGATTTTCATCCAAATGATAAGTATAACTCTGATAGTGGTTTTTTTGGAGGTTTTCCCGATTTAAGCCATAAGAAACCTTATGTGCAAGATTGGTTGTGGAAAAGATCAAATTCTGTGGCTAAATACTATAAAAACACAATGAAGTTTGATGGGTGGAGATTCGATTATGTAAAAGGGTTTGAACCATGGGTGCCAAGACAATTTAGAGATGCTGTTGGAGGATTTGCAGTAGGAGAGTATTGGGATGGTAATGTGAATACATTGAAATGGTGGACGGATCAGGCCCAAATGTCAGCATTTGATTTTGGATGTTACTATAAAATGAGAGACGCGTTTATGGGAAATAACCTAAATGCACTAAGCGGTGATATGTTGTGGAAAAGAAATGCGTCAAGAGCAGTAACTTTTGTAGCAAATCATGATACAGATGAAATCATTAATAATAAGATATTGGCGTATGCATATATTCTTACACACGAAGGATATCCGGCAATTTTTTATAGAGATTATGAAGATTGGTTAAGTAAGACTAAAATGAATAATCTTATTTGGATCCATAATAACCTTGCAGGTGGAAGTACTACAAATCTCTGGACAGATACTGATGAATATATAGCAAAACGAAATGGAGGAGGTGGAAAAAATGGGTTAATAGTGTATATTAATAATTCCAATTCTTGGAAAGAAAGATGGATTGAAACAAATTGGTCTAACAGGAAAATTAAGGATTATACAGGCAATTCGGGATGGGAACCAACTACTCAAGGAGGAAGATGGGTTAAGATACAGGCACCACCAAAAGGGTATTCTGTGTGGTCTTTAAAATAATATTAAATAAAACTTTGCAGGTAATAGTTTTGTAGTATATTTGCACCCTAATAATTTCTAAAGAAAGGAGGTGCAACTATGTTAATTATACCAGTTAAAGACGGAGAAAATATAGATAGAGCGTTAAAACGTTTTAAGCGTAAATTTGATCGAACAGGAACGATGCGTCAGCTTCGTAAACGCCAAGCGTTTTCAAAGCCTTCTGTAGAAAGAAGAGCTCAGATCCAAAAAGCGCAATATATTCAGCACTTAAGAGATCAAGAAGAAATTTAAAAGTAAATAACGTTGTCTTTATAGTGTTTCTTTACGAAGAAACCGGATACCGTTTTTCAGTATAAATTTTAACCGTTAGGAAATCAAAAGTTTCATACTTTTGTCTTCTAACGGTTTTTTTATGTTTATATCTGAGTTTGTAGAGTATTTGCTTTTAGAGAAAAAATATTCTGAACACACTGTAAAGGCTTATAAGGCTGATTTATTGACTTTTTTTGATTTTTTTAAAAAAGAATATGATACAGGGGAGGTGTCTGGAGCTAATTATGCTCAGATTCGTTCATGGATAGTGACTTTGGTAAATAGCGGTGTTTCTAATCGTACTATAAATAGAAAAATATCATCTCTAAAAACTTATTATAAATTTTTACTCAAAACGGGGCAAGTAGATAAGAATCCTCTTGCTAAGCATCAGGCTTTAAAAGTTGCAAAGAAACTTCAAATACCCTTTTCGGCAAAAGAAGTAGAGAGTGTGCTGGATGGTTTAACAGATGATAAAGATTTTGAAAGTGTTAGAGATAGGTTAATTATAGAGCTTTTCTATGCTACAGGTATTCGAAGAATAGAGTTGGTAAATTTAAAACTCTCTGATGTTGATATAAGTAATAAGCAAATAAAGGTGTTAGGTAAGCGTAATAAAGAAAGGTATTTGCCTTTACTGTCATCAGTTTGTGATACTATCACGCAGTATTTGGATATGAGGTCTATTTTGTTAGGAGGTGAGGAAGTTCCGTTTTTGTTATTGACTAAAAAAGGAGTTAAAATCTATGAAACGCTTGTGTATCGCATCATAAATGGTTATTTTAGTGAGGCATCTTCAAAAGTGAAAAAGAGCCCTCATATTTTGAGGCATTCCTTTGCAACACACTTGCTTAATGAAGGAGCAAACCTTAATGCTGTAAAAGAATTACTTGGTCATTCTAGTTTAGCCGCAACACAGGTGTATACTCATCATAGTGTCGCTCAATTGGCTAAAGTGTATAAAGAATCTCATCCGAGGAATAAAAAGTAAAAGATAAGTTCTTGATTTATCATTCTTTTAGGCTTAATATTTTTTGTTAAACTAATTAAACTAACAACGTATGAAAGTGAACTTGCAATCCGTAAATTTTAATGCAGATCAGAAGCTGGTGGATTTTACTCAGAATAAATTAGATAAGTTAGAAACTCATTTTAATCGTATAATTCATGCAGATGTCTTTTTGAAAGTTATGAATACAAGTGGTAAGGAGAATAAAATTACAGAAATTTTATTAAGTGTGCCCGGAGATGAATTTATGATCAAGAAAATAAATAAATCCTTCGAAGAAGGTGTGGATGAGTGTGTTAGTTCGTTAGAAAGACAATTGAAAAAAAGAAAGGAAAAATTAAATGCACATGTTTGATTATTTTTTTTGAAAAATAGTTTTGTGAAAGAAATAAATTATATACATTTGCAGTCCGTTAGAAATAGCGGACTTTTTTATGTTCTAAAACATAGTGAAAAGCCGATGTAGCTCAGCTGGCTAGAGCAGCTGATTTGTAATCAGCAGGTCGTGGGTTCGAGTCCCTCCATCGGCTCTAAAAAAGCTTTATTTTTGTAATAAAAATTAAACTTTTTTAATAGAATTTTGAATTGTAAAATAATTGATTAATTTTGCGCACTCAAAATTCATATGTTCATCGTGAAATATTGATTTTATCAATCGGGGAGATACTCAAGCGGCCAACGAGGGCAGACTGTAAATCTGCTGACTATGTCTTCGCAGGTTCGAATCCTGCTCTCCCCACAAAATTTTAAAATTAAGCATTGAATAAAAATATTTTTTAATGCTTTTTTTTCGAAATTAAAGATAGAAATTCGGTTCTGAATTTATATTCAGAACTAAAAGCGGGAGTAGCTCAGTTGGTAGAGCGTCAGCCTTCCAAGCTGAATGTCGCCGGTTCGAACCCGGTCTCCCGCTCAATGAATTTTCTTTACTACAATAGGTAATGTTTTAAACTTTATTTTTGGGTATAAGAAAACAGGGTGAAACGCCTGTGTAAAGTAGAAGATTTTGATTTAATTCAATTGTTCTGCTTTAAAAATAGAGCAAATCTTAATTATTAGCTAGTTAAGGTTGGATTTTTAACATAAATATAATGATTGATTGGATTTCTTTCTTAAGGTAATGAAAGTGCTCTGGTTTGTCATTATACTCATTAAAAAGCCGGTGTAGCTCAGGGGTAGAGCGTTTCCTTGGTAAGGAAGAGGTCACGAGTTCAAATCTCGTCATTGGCTCTAGGTTCAGAATTTTTAAATTGAACACTAATATATAACTAAGATTAAATAAATAATTATGGCAAAGGAAACTTTTGATCGTTCCAAACCACACTTAAATATTGGTACTATTGGACACGTTGATCACGGTAAAACGACTTTAACTGCTGCGATTACTAAAGTATTGGCAGATGCAGGTCTTTCTGAAGCAAGAGATTTCGATCAAATCGATAATGCTCCTGAAGAAAAAGAAAGAGGTATTACTATTAACACATCTCACGTAGAGTACCAAACTCAAAATCGTCACTATGCTCACGTTGACTGTCCAGGTCACGCGGATTATGTGAAGAATATGGTTACTGGTGCTGCTCAGATGGATGGTGCGATCTTAGTAGTTGCTGCTACAGATGGTCCTATGCCACAAACACGTGAGCACATCCTTTTAGGACGTCAGGTAGGTATTCCTAGAATTGTTGTATTCATGAATAAAGTGGATATGGTAGATGACGAAGAACTTCTTGAATTAGTAGAAATGGAAATTAGAGATCTTCTTTCTTTCTATGAGTATGATGGAGATAATGGTCCTGTAATCGCTGGTTCTGCACTTGGAGCTCTTAACGGAGAACAAAAATGGGTAGATACTGTAATGGAGCTTATGGCTGCTGTAGATGAGTGGATCGAATTACCAAAGCGTGATGTTGAGAAAGATTTCTTAATGCCTATCGAAGATGTATTCTCTATTACTGGTCGTGGTACTGTTGCAACTGGTCGTATTGAGACTGGAATCGCAAATACTGGAGATCCTGTAGAGATCATTGGTATGGGAGCTGAGAAATTAACTTCTACTATTACTGGTATCGAGATGTTCCGTCAAATCCTTGATAGAGGAGAAGCTGGAGATAACGCAGGTATCTTATTAAGAGGTATTGAGAAAACTCAGATTTCTCGTGGTATGGTAATCACTAAGCCTGGTTCTGTAACTCCACATAAGAAATTCAAAGCTGAGGTTTATATCCTTAAAAAAGAAGAAGGTGGACGTCATACTCCATTCCATAATAACTACCGTCCACAGTTCTACGTACGTACAACTGACGTAACAGGAAATATTGCACTTCCTGATGGAGTTGAAATGGTAATGCCTGGGGATAACTTAACAATTACAGTTGAGCTAATTCAGACAATTGCGATGAATGTTGGTCTACGTTTTGCAATCCGTGAAGGTGGTAGAACAGTAGGTGCTGGTCAGGTAACTGAAATTTTAGACTAATACAATATTGTATATAAAAAGTTAAGGTATTCGTACTACGAATACCTTGACTTATGTTATACGGGTTTAGCTCAGTTGGTAGAGCACTGGTCTCCAAAACCAGGTGTCGGGAGTTCGAGTCTCTCAACCCGTGCTTAGAAAATGTGAATTGTTTGATTAGAATATAGTAACATTTTTGATGTAAGAATTAATAAAGTATTATGCTTTATAACGATTTTGAAAAATGTTTTTTGATTTCGTTTAAATATATAGAATAAGATGGCTGGACTAGTAAATTACATAACAGAATCATATAACGAGTTAAAGAATCATGTAACTTGGACTCCATGGGCAGAAGCACAAAAACTTACCGTGGTTGTTATAGTTTTCTCGGTTATTTTTTCTTTAGTTATTTGGGGTATCGATACTGCATTTAGCAATCTAATAGAGTATTACTTTACTTTAGTTAAATCATAAATTTTTAAAATGGCTGAAGTGGATAATACGAAAAAATGGTACGTGGTAAGAGCGGTAAGCGGTCAGGAAAATAAAGTTAAAGACTATATTGAGCGTGAAATTGCTCATATGGGACTTGAGGATTATGTTTCTCAGATTCTTGTTCCTACAGAAAAAGTAGTACAAATCCGTAATGGAAAAAAAATAAATAAAGAACGTGTATACTTCCCGGGTTATGTAATGATAGAAGCTAACCTTTCTGGAGAAGTGCCACATATTATTAAATCTATTAATGGTGTTATTGGATTTTTAGGTGAAGTAAAAGGAGGAGACCCTGTGCCACTTAGAAAGTCAGAAATTAATAGAATGCTAGGTAAGGTAGATGAACTTGCAGTGAAAACTGATAATGTAGCAATTCCTTACACAGTTGGTGAAACAGTAAAAGTTATCGATGGTCCTTTTAACGGGTTTAATGGTACTGTCGAAAAAGTAAATGAAGAAAAGCGTAAACTTGAAGTTATGGTTAAGATTTTCGGTAGAAAGACACCATTAGAATTAAGTTATATGCAAGTAGAGAAAATATAATAATTGTTACATTATAGATCCTGAATTGTTCTTTTGCTTCCACTTATAGAACAATTCTAATTTAAAATTAGAAAAATGGCTAAAGAGATAGGTAAAGTAGTAAAATTACAAGTGCGTGGAGGAGCGGCAAACCCATCCCCACCAGTTGGACCTGCTTTAGGTGCTGCCGGAGTAAATATCATGGAATTCTGTAAGCAATTCAATGGTAGAACACAGGATAAAGCTGGTAAAGTATTACCAGTTGTAATCAATGTGTATACAGACAAGTCTTTTGACTTTGTTATCAAAACTCCACCAGCGGCTGTCCAGATACTGGAAGCAGCAAAACAAAAGAAAGGTTCAGGAGAGCCTAACCGTAAAAAAGTGGCTAGTGTTACTTGGGATCAAGTTCGTACAATTGCAGAAGACAAAATGCAAGATTTAAATGCATTTACTGTTGAGTCTGCTATGAAAATGATTGCTGGTACCGCTCGTTCAATGGGTGTAACTGTAAAAGGACAAGCTCCTTTTTAATCCAAAAAAGTTTACAAAATGGCGAAATTAACTAAAAAGCAAAAAGAGGCAAACGCTAAAGTCGATAAGAATAAAGCGTATTCATTAGAAGAAGCTTCTGCTTTAGTGAAAGAAATAACAAACGTAAATTTTGATGCATCTGTAGATCTAGCTGTTCGTTTGAACGTAGATCCTCGTAAAGCGAATCAAATGGTACGTGGTGTGGTAACTTTACCTCACGGAACAGGAAAAGATGTTAAAGTTTTAGCATTAGTAACACCAGATAAAGAAGCCGAAGCTAAAGAAGCAGGTGCTGATTTTGTAGGTCTTGATGAATACCTTGAAAAAATTAAAGGAGGATGGACTGATGTAGACGTAATCATCACAATGCCAAGTGTTATGGGTAAATTAGGACCATTAGGAAGAGTATTAGGACCTCGTGGATTAATGCCTAACCCTAAAACCGGAACAGTAACTATGGATGTAGCAAAAGCTGTATCTGATGTTAAGGCTGGTAAAATCGATTTCAAGGTTGATAAAACTGGTATCGTTCATGCGGCAATTGGTAAATCATCTTTTGATGCTGAAAAGATCGAAGGAAATGCTAAAGAATTATTAACAACATTAGTAAAGTTGAAACCACAGACCGCTAAAGGGGTATATATTAAATCTATATATATGTCTTCTACAATGAGTCCTGGTGTAGAGATAGATGCTAAAAACTTTGCTGGGTAATTAAGATAAACGATTATGACAAGAGAAGAAAAATCACTAGTAATTGAAGACTTAACTGCTCAGTTGGCTGAAAATGCTAATATCTATTTAGCTGATATTTCAGGTTTAGATGCAGGTACAACTTCGAATTTACGTAGAGCTTGTTTTAAAGCTAATGTATCATTAAAAGTAGTTAAGAATACACTCCTTGCTAAAGCAATGGAGAATTCTGATAAGGATTTTGGAGATTTACCAAGTACATTAAAAGGTAATACTTCAATAATGTTTGCTGAAACGGGTAATGCACCTGCTAAGGTTATTAAAGAATTTCGTAAGAAATCTGAAAAACCTTTGTTAAAAGGAGCATTTGTAGAGGAAGCTGTATTTGTAGGTGATGAAAACTTAGACGCTTTAGTTAATATTAAGTCTAAGGAAGAAGTTATCGGAGATATTATTGGACTATTACAATCACCTGCTAAAAACGTAGTTTCTGCGTTAAAGTCAAGTGGAGGTAAACTTGCTGGTATCCTTAAAACATTATCCGAAAAAGAAGGATAATAATAGTAGTGTACGCACTTTTTAACAAATTATATTTCAATTAAAAAAAATTATTTAAAACGATAGAAAATGGCAGATTTAAAAGATTTCGCAGAACAATTGGTTAACTTAACAGTAAAAGAAGTTAATGAGTTAGCTGATATATTAAAAGAAGAATATGGTATTGAGCCTGCTGCTGCTGCAGTAGCTGTTGCTGCTGGTGGAGCTGGTGGTGGTGAAGCTGCAGAAGAAAAGTCAGAGTTTGATGTAATCCTTACTGCTGCTGGTGGTTCTAAATTAGCAGTTGTAAAACTTGTTAAAGAACTTACAGGTCTTGGTCTTAAAGACGCTAAAGAACTAGTTGATGGTGCTCCTAAACCTGTTAAGGAAGGAATAGCTAAAGACGAAGCAGAAGCTCTTAAAGCTCAATTAGAAGAGGCTGGAGCTGAGGTTGAGCTTAAGTAAGCTTACCATATATTGACATATAGGTTTAGACCCAGAGAAATTGCTCTCTGTGGTCTAAACCATTTTGCGTATATAAATGTTATGCATTATAATACGCGCATTTTTTAAAATTTTAATTTAATTCCGTCCATTGATGTTAGCAACGCAAACTGAAAGATTGAATTTCTCTTCTGTAAAGAATAGACCTGATTATCCTGATTTTTTAGATATTCAGATCAAATCCTTTCAGGATTTCTTTCAATTAGAAACCAAATCTGAAGAAAGAGGAAACGAAGGTCTATATAATACCTTCATGGAAAACTTCCCGATTACAGATACACGTAATCAATTTGTATTAGAATTTTTAGATTATTTCGTAGACCCTCCAAGATATGATCTTCAGGAGTGTATAGAAAGAGGTCTTACATACAGTGTGCCATTAAAGGCACGTCTGAAGTTATTCTGTACCGACCCAGAACACGAAGATTTTGAAACTATTGTTCAGGATGTGTATTTAGGTACAATTCCTTATATGACACCAAGTGGTACTTTTTGTATCAATGGTGCAGAACGAGTTGTTGTTTCTCAATTACACCGTTCTCCTGGGGTATTCTTTGGACAATCTTTCCATGCAAATGGAACAAAACTATATTCTGCAAGAGTAATTCCTTTTAAAGGTTCTTGGATAGAATTTGCTACCGATATTAATAGCGTTATGTACGCATATATCGATAGAAAGAAAAAATTACCGGTTACAACGCTTTTCCGTGCTATTGGTTTTGAACGTGATAAAGATATTTTAGAAATATTTGACCTTGCAGAAGAAATAAAAGTTTCTAAGTCCGGATTAAAGAAAGTATTAGGTCGCAAACTGGCTGCTCGTGTTTTGAACACTTGGCATGAGGATTTTGTGGATGAAGATACTGGTGAGGTGGTATCAATTGAACGTAATGAGATTGTTTTGGATCGTGATACAATTCTTGATAAAGACCATCTTGATGAGATTATAGATGCAGGAGCAAAGACGATTTTACTTCATAAAGAAGATAATCAGAAAGGTGACTATGCAATAATCCATAATACTTTACAAAAAGACCCTACCAATTCTGAAAAAGAAGCGGTAGAACATATATACCGTCAGTTACGTAATGCAGAACCGCCAGATGAGGAGACTGCAAGAGGTATTATCGATAAATTATTCTTCTCTGACCAACGTTACAACCTTGGTGAAGTAGGTCGTTATAGAATGAATAAAAAACTGGGACTTGATATTGCAATGGATAAGCAAGTGCTTACCAAAGAAGATATTATTACCATTATAAAATATCTAATAGAGCTAATTAATTCTAAAGCTGAGATTGATGATATTGATCACCTGTCTAACCGTCGTGTTAGAACCGTAGGAGAGCAATTATCACAACAGTTTGGAGTTGGTCTTGCTCGTATGGCTCGTACTATACGTGAACGTATGAATGTTAGAGATAATGAGGTATTTACACCAATTGATTTGATCAATGCCAAAACATTATCTTCTGTTATTAATTCGTTCTTTGGTACAAACCAATTATCTCAGTTTATGGATCAAACAAATCCATTAGCAGAGATTACTCATAAGCGTAGATTATCTGCCCTAGGGCCTGGTGGTTTATCAAGAGAGCGAGCTGGATTTGAGGTTCGTGATGTACATTATACTCATTATGGTCGTCTATGTCCAATTGAAACTCCTGAAGGACCAAATATTGGATTAATATCGTCATTAGCTGTTTTTGCTAAAGTTAACTCTATGGGGTTCTTAGAAACTCCATATCGAAAAGTTACTGATGGTAAAGTTGATATAGCAGAATATAGATATTTAAGTGCAGAAGAGGAAGAGGAGAAATTAATAGCACAAGCTAATATTCCTACTACCGAAGAAGGAAATATTACTAGTGAAAAAGTAATTGCCCGTATGGAAGGTGACTTCCCGGTAATTGATCCAACAAATGTTAATTATGCAGATGTTGCTCCTAATCAAATAGCTTCTATTTCTGCTTCATTGATTCCTTTCCTAGAGCATGATGATGCAAACCGTGCATTGATGGGATCAAACATGATGCGTCAGGCGGTACCATTATTAAGAGTTGACGCTCCAATCGTAGGTACAGGATTAGAACGTCAGGTAGCTTCAGATTCTCGTGTTTTAATTAATGCTGAAGGTGATGGAGTTGTAGAATATGTAGATGCACAGAAAATTACTATCAAGTACGATAGGACAGAGGAACAAAGAATGGTAAGTTTTGATGGAGATTCTAAAACTTACGAGTTAATAAAATTCCGAAAAACGAATCAAGGAACTAATATTAACCTTAAACCTATTGTAAGTGTAGGTGATCGTGTTAAGAGAGGTGAGGTATTATGTCAGGGATATGCTACAGAAAAGGGAGAACTTGCTCTTGGTAGAAATATGAAAGTAGCCTTTATGCCTTGGAAAGGGTATAACTTTGAGGATGCAATTGTAATTTCTGAAAAAGTAGTAAGAGAAGATATATTTACTTCTATACATATAGATGAATATTCTCTTGAGGTTAGAGATACCAAACTAGGTAATGAAGAATTAACTAACGATATTCCAAATGTTTCTGAAGAGGCAACTAAAGACCTTGATGAAAATGGAATGATCCGTGTGGGTGCAGAAATTAAGCCAGGTGATATTCTTATAGGAAAGATTACTCCAAAAGGAGAAAGTGATCCTACTCCTGAAGAAAAACTTTTAAGAGCGATCTTTGGTGATAAAGCGGGAGATGTTAAAGATGCTTCTTTAAAAGCTTCTCCTTCTTTACATGGTGTTGTAATTGATAAAAAATTATTTGCACGTGCGATTAAAGATAAGAGAAAACGTTCTCAAGATAAGGAAGATATTGATATCTTAGAGAGATCTTATGATACTAAATTCGAGTTGTTAAAAACAGAATTAGTAGATAAATTATTTGCTATTGTTGGTGGAAAAACTTCTCAAGGGGTAATGAATGATCTTGGAGAAGAAGTACTCCCTAAAGGTAAAAAGTATACCCAAAAAATGCTTAATAGTGTTGATGATTATGCTCACCTTACTAAAGGAACTTGGACTACTGATGATCACTTAAATGTTATGGTAGCTGATCTTATTCATAACTTTAAGATTAAAGAAAATGATTTACAAGGTAATCTACGAAGAGAGAAATTTACAATCTCTGTAGGAGATGAATTACCTTCAGGAATTATTAAACTTGCAAAAGTTTACATCGCTAAGAAACGTAAACTAAAGGTAGGTGATAAAATGGCAGGTCGTCACGGTAACAAAGGTATTGTTGCTCGTATTGTAAGAGAAGAAGATATGCCATTCTTAGAAGATGGAACACCAGTTGATATTGTATTAAATCCATTGGGAGTACCTTCTCGTATGAATATAGGTCAGATCTATGAAACTGTATTAGGATGGGCTGGACAAAAATTAAATAGAAAATTTGCTACTCCAATTTTTGATGGTGCATCTCTTGATCAAATCAACGGATTTACAGATGAAGCTGGAATTCCAAGATTTGGACATACATATTTATACGATGGAGGAACGGGAGACCGTTTCCATCAACCAGCTACCGTAGGTGTGATTTACATGCTTAAACTAGGTCACATGGTAGATGATAAAATGCACGCACGTTCTATTGGTCCATATTCATTGATTACACAGCAACCACTTGGTGGTAAAGCACAGTTTGGTGGTCAGCGTTTTGGAGAGATGGAAGTTTGGGCGCTGGAAGCTTATGGTGCTTCTGCAACATTGCGTGAAATATTGACTGTAAAATCTGATGATGTTATAGGAAGAGCTAAAACATACGAAAGTATTGTTAAGGGTGAACCTATGCCAGAACCAGGATTACCAGAATCGTTTAATGTATTAATGCACGAATTAAAAGGTCTTGGTCTGGATATCAGATTAGAAGAATAATATAAAAATAACCAAACTGTCATCCTGAGCTCGTCAAAGGAGACAGTTTGTTATCAATGTATTATTCAATTTTAAATTACAATAATTCTTTAGCAACCATATATTATGGCAAGAAATAATGATAAGAATACAGTAAAGAGGTTTAATAAGATCTCTATAGGTTTAGCATCTCCTGAGTCAATTTTGGCAGCATCTAAGGGAGAGGTGTTAAAACCCGAAACTATCAATTATCGTACTCACAAACCTGAGCGTGATGGTTTGTTCTGTGAGCGTATTTTTGGACCTGTAAAGGACTTTGAGTGTGCTTGTGGTAAATATAAAAGAATTCGTTACAAAGGTATCGTTTGTGATCGATGTGGGGTAGAAGTTACCGAAAAGAAAGTACGTAGAGATAGAGTAGGGCACATTAACTTAGTTGTTCCTGTGGCTCACATCTGGTATTTCCGTTCTTTACCAAATAAAATAGGATATTTACTAGGTCTTCCTTCTAAGAAGTTAGATATGATTATCTACTACGAACGTTATGTAGTAATTCAACCTGGTATTGCCAAAAATGAAGAGGGTGAAGCTGTACAGAAAATGGATTTCCTTACAGAAGAAGAGTATTTAAATATTTTAGATAGCCTTCCACAGGAAAATCTATATCTTGATGATACAGATCCGAATAAGTTCATTGCAAAGATGGGAGCAGAATGCCTTATCGAAATTTTAAGAAGAATCGACCTCGATGCCCTTTCTTATGAACTTAGACATAAAGCTAATAACGAAACATCTAAACAACGTAAAACTGAAGCATTAAAACGTCTTCAGGTTGTAGAGTCGTTCCGTGATGCTAATAAAAATAGAGAGAACAATCCAGAATGGATGGTACTTAAAGTTGTACCTGTAATTCCGCCAGAATTACGTCCTTTAGTACCATTAGATGGAGGTCGTTTTGCGACATCAGATTTAAATGATTTATACCGTAGAGTAATAATTCGTAACAACCGTTTGAAGCGTTTGATGGAAATCAAAGCTCCAGAAGTTATTTTGCGTAATGAAAAACGTATGCTTCAAGAATCTGTAGATTCATTATTTGATAATACGCGTAAAGCTTCTGCTGTTAAAACAGATTCTAACAGACCGTTAAAATCGTTATCTGATTCGTTAAAAGGTAAGCAAGGACGTTTCCGTCAAAACTTACTTGGTAAACGTGTGGATTATTCAGCACGTTCTGTTATTGTTGTAGGACCAGAATTGAAATTATTCGAATGTGGTCTTCCAAAGAATATGGCAGCCGAATTATACAAACCGTTTGTGATTAGAAAATTGATCGAACGTGGTATTGTAAAAACAGTAAAATCTGCTAAGAAAATTATAGATAGAAAAGAGCCAGTGGTTTGGGATATCTTGGAAAATGTCTTAAAAGGACATCCAGTATTATTAAACCGTGCTCCTACGCTTCACCGATTAGGAATTCAGGCATTTCAACCTAAACTTATTGAAGGTAAAGCAATACAATTACACCCATTAGTGTGTACTGCATTTAATGCCGATTTTGATGGAGATCAAATGGCAGTGCATTTACCGCTTGGACCAGAAGCAATTTTAGAATCACAGTTGTTGATGTTAGCATCACACAATATTCTTAACCCTGCCAATGGGTCACCGGTAACAGTTCCTTCTCAGGATATGGTATTGGGTCTGTATTATATGACTAAATCACGTAGGTCTACTCCTGAGTTAGAAATTAAAGGTGAAGATCTTACGTTCTATTCTCCAGAAGAAGTTACTATTGCATATAACGAGAAGAGACTTGATATTAATGCTAATATTAAAGTTCGTACTAAAGATATCAATGAAGAAGGAGAAGTAGTAACTAAAATTATAGAAACTACAACAGGTCGTGTATTATTTAATGAGAAAGTTCCAGAAAAAGCAGGATATATTAATGAAGTACTAACGAAAAAATCACTAAGAGATATTATCGGAGGTATTTTGAAGGTAACAAGTGTTCCTGAAACAGCTGAATTCTTAGATGAAATCAAGACTTTAGGATATAACTTTGCATTCCAGGGTGGTTTATCATTTAGTTTAGGTGATATTATTATTCCTAAAGAGAAGCATACCATGATTGCTGATGCTAATGCTAAGGTAGATGATATTGTAGGGAACTATAACATGGGTCTGATCACTAATAATGAGCGTTATAATCAGGTTATTGATATATGGACGTCTACAAATGCAGAATTGACAGAATTATCGATGAAGCGTATTAGAGAAGATCAACAAGGATTTAACTCTGTATATATGATGCTTGATTCTGGAGCAAGGGGATCTAAAGAACAGATTCGACAGCTAACAGGAATGCGTGGATTGATGGCAAAACCTAAGAAAGCTAGTTCTGCTGGTGGAGAGATTATTGAAAATCCAATTCTTTCTAACTTTAAAGAAGGACTTTCTATTTTAGAATACTTTATCTCTACTCACGGTGCTCGTAAAGGTCTTGCAGATACAGCTCTAAAAACTGCAGATGCAGGATATTTAACACGTCGTTTGGTTGATGTTGCTCAAGATGTTATTGTTAATATAGAAGATTGTGGTACGCTTAGAGGTGTAGAAGTATCTCCATTAAAGAAAAATGAAGAGATTATAGAAGGACTTGCAGCTAGAATTGTAGGTAGAACTTCTCTACAAGATGTTATTAATCCGTTAACTCAGGAAGTATTAGCAGAAGCAGGTGTAGAGATTACCGATGAAGTTGCCAGGAATATTGAGAATTCTCCAGTAGAATCAGTAGAAGTTCGTTCTGCACTTACTTGTGAAGCTAAGAAAGGAATTTGTGTAAAATGTTATGGACGTAATCTTGCTACTGGTAAAACAGTACAACGAGGAGAGGCCGTAGGGGTTGTAGCAGCTCAATCTATTGGTGAACCGGGTACACAGCTTACTTTACGTACATTCCACGTAGGAGGTATTGCAGGTAACATTTCAGAAGAAAATCAACTGAAATCTAAATTTGCAGGTAAAGCTGAAATTGAAGAACTGAAGACAGTTAAAGGAGAAGATAATGATGGAAATGAGATCGATGTAGTAATTTCTCGTACATCAGAAATTAAAGTTATCGATCCAAAAACCAAGATTGTTTTAAGTACAAACTTAATTCCTTATGGTTCTCAGTTGTTTATTAAAGATGGTGATACGATCAAAACTGATCAGGTTGTTTGTCAATGGGATCCATATAATGGTGTAATCATTTCTGAATTTGCAGGTAAAGTTAAATATGAAAATATTGAACAAGGTATTACTTACCAGGTAGAGATAGATGAACAAACAGGATTCCAGGAAAAAGTAATTTCTGAATCTCGTGATAAGAAAAAGATACCAACACTTCATGTACTAGGTAAAGGAGATGAAGTATTACGTTCTTATAACCTACCAGTTGGAGCACACCTTATGGTGGATGATAATGATAAGATTGGTGTAGGTAAGATTTTAGTGAAAATCCCTCGTAAATCTGCTAAAGCAGGTGATATTACCGGAGGTCTTCCAAGAGTAACAGAGCTATTCGAAGCTCGTAACCCATCTAATCCTGCTGTGGTTAGTGAAATTGATGGTGTGGTTTCATTTGGAAAAATCAAACGTGGTAATAGAGAGATCATCGTAGAATCTAGAATAGGAGAGATTAAAAAGTATCTTGTAAAACTTTCGAATCAAATCCTTGTACAAGAGAATGATTATGTACGCGCAGGAATGCCATTATCAGATGGATCGATTACTCCAGAAGATATTCTTAAAATTAAAGGGCCTTCTGCTGTACAACAGTATTTGGTTAATGAAGTACAGGAAGTATATCGATTGCAAGGTGTGAAAATTAATGATAAACACTTTGAAGTTGTAGTTCGTCAGATGATGCGTAAAGTAAGAATTCAGGATCCGGGAGATACTATCTTCTTAGAAAATCAATTAGTACATAAAGCTGATTTTATTGAAGAGAATGATGAGATATTTGGAATGAAGGTAGTTGAAGATGCTGGAGATAGTGAGAACCTTAAACCAGGACAAATTATTTCTCCTCGTGATCTAAGAGATGAAAATTCTTCATTACGTAGAGATGATAAAAACTTAGTTACAGCAAGAGATGTTTCTCCTGCAACGGCTACTCCAATACTGCAAGGTATTACAAGAGCATCGCTACAGACTAAGTCATTTATTTCTGCGGCATCGTTCCAGGAAACGACAAAAGTATTAAATGAAGCTGCTGTAAGTGGTAAAATTGATACACTTGAAGGTCTTAAAGAAAATGTAATTGTTGGACATAGAATACCAGCAGGAACAGGGATGAGAGACTATGAAAGTATCATTGTTGGTTCGAATGATGAATTTGAAGAACGAATGGAACAACGACAAGAAGTTAATTATAATTAATAAGAAGAGCCTGCCTTTTTAGGCAGGCTTTCTTTTTTTATAGAAAGATGCTAAAATAAAATTAGTTATGGCAGATAAAAATAATCAGAAGCAAAATCAATTGAATATTGAATTGGATGAAGCTATCGCAGATGGGATATATAGTAATCTTGCTATTATAAATCACTCGGTTTCCGAATTTGTGGTTGACTTTGTAAATATTATGCCGGGTAGGCCTAAAAGCAAAGTGAAAAGTAGAATTATTTTGACTCCGCAGCACGCCAAAAGATTACTTAAGGCACTTAATGATAATGTAAATCGTTTTGAGGCTGCTCATGGAGAGATTAAAGATTATGAGCAAGCTCCTATTCCTATGAACTTTGGCCCTACAGGCGAAGCTTAATATTATTTATAGTTATATATAAAATTTAAAACCCTTCTAATACAGATTAGGAGGGTTTTTTATAGGTCTTTGTTATTTTATTGAAAAGTATTTAAAGCTAATTTTAGAATTCAGATGTAAAATGAAACTGTATCGAAGGATATTTTTGCTGAGTCATTTGAAGACTAAAAGAAGAATCTGCAAAAAAGACCAATTGATCTTGTTTATCCTTTGCTAAAAATTTACTTTTTACCCGTTTAAATTCTTTAAATTCTTCATTATTTATATCCGTCGGCTCAATCCAACAGGCTTTGTGAACATTTAGATTTTCATAAGTACATTTGGCTCCATACTCATGTTCTAATCGATATTGAATCACTTCATATTGTAAAGCGCCCACGGTACCAATAACTTTTCTTCCATTCATTTCTAGAGTAAAAAGTTGAGCTACTCCTTCATCCATTAATTGATCAATACCTTTTGATAATTGTTTAGATTTCATTGGATCAGCATTATTGATATATCGAAAATGCTCTGGAGAGAAACTAGGTATACCCTTATAATGTAATACTTCACCTTTAGTAAGAGTATCTCCAATTTTAAAATTTCCTGTATCATGTAAGCCCACAATATCTCCTGGGTATGAAATATCAACAATTTCTTTTTTCTCAGCAAAAAAAGCATTTGGGCTTGAGAATTTAAGTTTTTTATTATGCCTTGTATGTAGATAAGGTACATTTCTTTCAAAAGTGCCTGATACAATTTTTATAAATGCCAGTCGATCTCTATGTTTAGGGTCCATATTAGCATGGATTTTAAAAACAAACCCTGTAAAATCCTTCTCTTCAGGTTTTACTATTCTAATATCACTTTCTTTTGGTCTTGGAGGAGGTGCAATGGTTACAAAACAATCTAACAACTCTCTTACTCCAAAATTATTTAGAGCAGATCCAAAAAATACGGGCTGTAAATTTCCATTTTGATAATCTTCTTTTTCAAAAGAAGGATATATCCCTTCTACGAGTTCTAATTCTTCACGTAATGTATCCGCGGCTGTATCTCCAATTGTCGCGTTGAGCTCCTGAGAAGACAAATCAGATATTTCTATAGTCTCTTCAATATTTTTTCTACTATCCCCGCTAAACAGATTGATGTTTTTCTCCCAAATGTTATAAATACCTTTAAAATCATAACCCATTCCAATAGGAAAACTTAAAGGGGTCACAGTTAGTCCTAATTTTTGTTCAATTTCATCAAGCAATTCAAAAGCATCTTTTCCTTCACGATCTAATTTGTTAATAAACACAATCATAGGAATATTTCTCATCCTACATACAGAAACTAGTTTTTCAGTTTGTTCCTCAACACCCTTTGCTACGTCAATAACAACAATAACGCTATCAACTGCAGTTAATGTTCTAAAAGTATCCTCAGCAAAATCCTTATGTCCAGGAGTATCTAGGATATTAATCTTGATGTTTTTATATTCAAAAGCTAATACAGAAGTTGCTACAGATATACCACGTTGACGCTCAATTTCCATAAAATCACTTGTAGCCCCTTTTTTGATTTTATTAGACTTTACTGCTCCAGCTTCTTGAATTGCTCCTCCAAAAAGTAATAATTTTTCTGTTAATGTAGTTTTACCTGCATCTGGGTGAGAGATAATTCCAAAAGTTCTTCTTCTTCCTATTTCGTCTGTAAATTTCATTTAATTGTATTATTTTTTTCAGATCTTATCTTATAGCCTTAATAGAATATATGATGCTCCCTTTTCAATGAATTTGGTATAGCTTGGCTTAATAAGGTTGCAAATATAGTACTAAAAATAGATAATCATGGTATATGACTTTTTTGAGTATATGTTTAAAAATAGAAGCTAAAATCATACAATAGTTCAAAAGACTATGTTTTTGGTCGATGAAAATTGATGTTATGTCAATTATCGTGTTTTTTGTCATAAAAATAAATGTTAAAGTTTTTATATTTATAGTAATTTGCTAATAATAAGGGTTTCTAAGAAGGCTGAAATGAATATGAATAGATTTTACTTCCTTTATTAACTTAGTGATAATGCTGTGTGTATTTATTAAATATAGATAGCAATTAAACAGAACCAACAAAGGATAATTCCTTTTAATTATAAAAATAACTTTGGCGAGCAGATGTTGTGCGAGATTTTAATTGTGCATTTAATCGATTAAAAGTAGTATTACATCGATATTATTAAGAAATTTTTCTTTAGAATGTTAAAATAAGAAGATTTATTTTCTTAATTTCGCAAACATTAACTTACGGTTTAACAGTAACTTATGTGTGGTTTACATGTACCGTGTGTTTTGTTTGTAATATTTTGTAAACGATTTATGAGAACCAACCCTATTAAGTTTTCGTAGATGTTATAAATAATCGTCATATGAAAAAAAGTACTTTTACCTCAGATTTGTTGCCCTTGCGGCTATTGAATTTTCTTCGGATTTTTTTATCTAAAAAATCCTTGCTTAAGATTCCTAATATTGGCATAATAAAAAATACTGCTGTAGTAGATATTATATGTCTACAACCTATTATTTAGCCTTCTATAGTGTTATATTTTACTAACCTACTTTATTCAAAGTGTAGCTTACTTATAATCAGCTAGTTTTTTGTCTATTAATGTTTCTTCTTATGCAGTTTATATCCAGATCTTTTTCGTATTTTAAGATAATACCTTTACTTTTTTTATTTTTTTCAGTTGAAGGCTATGCACAGAATTTATTGACAAACCCTGGTCTAGACGTTTCTGGAGTAGACTGTACGGCAGATAATGCTACAGATAGTGTAGCGCCTGATAGTTGGGGGCAAATATTTACTCCTGATAGGTCTACAGAGACACAAAGAGCATGGTTTGTAACCACGGCGTCTAGACCTGCATCTCCTAATGGAGGTTGCTATTTTGGTTTTAGAGTTTTTGGAGCAAATCCCGAAGGGATATCACAAAATGTAACTGTTGTTGCAGGAACTCAATATACTTTTTCATTTGATTATCTTATTGAAACAAGACCTCTTCAGACGGCATGTACTCCCCAATTAGAACTTAGATTGGATGGAACAGTTGTTGGTACGGTTTCGGCTCCAAGTATAGAAAATGTATGGAGTAGACCAAGTGTTAGTTTTGTAGCTCCTTCAAGTGGAACTTTCTTACTTGAGTTTATTGCTTCAGGATCTTGTGCAAATACATGGAATTTTGTAGATGATTTAGCTCTTGAAGAGGCAGTTACCGACAATGATAGTGATAATGATGGGGTGCCCGATGTTTCGGATGCTTGTCCAGGTTTTAATGATACAGTAGATAGTGACGGTGATAATGTACCTAATGGTTGTGATCTTGATGCAGATAATGATGGTATTTTAAATACAAATGAAAGTTTTAATTGTTCTTCAGCAGCTATTAACGTGGGTACAGCGCCTTCTGGAAATCAAAATGGTGTTGGGTTTATCAATGATATTTATGATTTTAATAGTGTAAATGTTGATGTAACTGCGGTTGCAAATCTTGTTAATGGAGGAGCTTTATCTCAACTTCAAGTTGAAAATGCAACTTCTTTGAGAATACAAGGGCAACAAGTAGATGATGGTATTGGAGAAACTGTTGTGTATACATTCACTTTTAGTGAACCTATTGCAGATGTTAAATTTAGATGGTCAGGTATAGATCAAGGGGATAGGGTTACGGTTAATGCTACAGGGCCAAATGTGCAAGCTATAAATATGAGTGATTTAATGAGCCCTACTGCTTTTCCTAATGGTGATTATACAACTACTTCTGGAGGTAACTCAAATATCATACTTAATAATAATAGTTTATCACCTACAATTACTTCTTATACTAATGGTTCTGGTGATACAACACTTAATTATTCGGATATAACAATTATAGGTCTTGTATCTTCTTTTGATGTTATTACCAGAAAACAAAGACAAGATGGTAATGTTGTAAATAATGGTAACGTAACATTTTTATTTTCTAGTTTTTCGTACTGTACATACATTGATACTGATGGAGATAATATCCCTAACCATTTGGACACAGATAGTGACGGCGATGGTTGTAGTGATGCAAACGAAGCTTATGATGATATTAATGCCGATGGAGGTGATGGACAACAGTTTGGAGCAATAGATCCTGCTACTGTTAATTCATCGAATGGGCTTGTAACCGAGGCTGGAGTGGATTATTCAACAACATATAATACAGCTATCCTTTCTTCTTCAGAAAATATTTGTATTACCATTACTAGTGTCAGTGATGCCAGTGAAACAGAAGGAACGGCTTTGGTCCATACGGTGACTTTAAGCAGTTCGAGTGTAGCAGCTTTAACTTTTCCTTTTAGTATTACAGATGTTACGGCTACAGTGACTGCTGATTATGATACTCCACCTACTTTTAGTAATGGTGTAACACTCAATGTTTCGGGAGATGGCGTTATTATCCCAGCTGGAGTAACGAGCTTTACAGTAACGAATGGCGGAGAAGAGGATACCATTGATGAGGCTGATGAGACGTATACACTTAGTGTTGGTGGTACAACAGGTACCGGAACGATAGAAGATAATGATAACGCACCGACTATTGCTAGTGTGACTAGCGAATCAGAGACCGAAGGCACTGACTTAGTACATACGGTTACTTTAAGTAATGGTAGTTCAAGTATCACCAACTTCCCATTTAGTATTACTGATGTTACAGCTACAGTGACAGCAGATTATGATACTCCACCTACTTTTAGTAATGGTGTAACACTCAATGTTGCGGGAGATGGCGTTATTATCCCAGCCGGGGTAACGAGCTTTACAGTAACGAATGGCGGAGAAGAGGATACTATCGATGAGGCTGATGAGACCTATACCCTCAGTGTTGGGGGAACAACAGGTACCGGAACGATAGAAGATAATGATGGAGTTCCAACCATTGCCAGTGTGACTAGCGAATCAGAGACGGAAGGCACTGACTTAGTGCATACCGTTACCTTAAGTAATGGTAGTTCAAGTGTGACCAACTTCCCATTTAGTATTACCGATGTTACAGCAAGTGTAACAGCAGATTATGATACCCCACCTACTTTTAGTAATGGTGTAACACTTAATGTTGCCGGAGATGGAGTTATTGTTCCAGCTGGAGTAACGAGCTTTACAGTAACGAATGGCGGAGAAGAGGATACTATCGATGAGGCTGATGAGACCTATACCCTCAGTGTTGGGGGTACAACAGGTACCGGAACGATAGAAGATAATGATGGAGTTCCAACCATTGCCAGTGTGACTAGCGAATCAGAGACGGAAGGAACTGACTTAGTGCATACGGTTACCTTAAGTAATGGTAGTTCAAGTGTGACTAACTTCCCATTTAGTATTACTGATGTTACAGCTACAGTGACAGCTGATTATGATACTCCACCTACTTTTAGTAATGGAGTAACACTCAATGTTGCCGGAGATGGAGTTATTGTTCCAGCCGGAGTAACGAGCTTTACAGTAACGAATGGCGGAGAAGAGGATACTATCGATGAGGCTGATGAGACCTATACACTTAGTGTTGGCGGTACTACCG
>NZ_OMPF01000009.1:0-102302 GCF_900312735.1 Aquimarina sp. AU119
TTTTTGTAATCACTAAAGCAATCTTCATCGCTAGTAATTCCTGTGGATACATAAGGAATCGAACCTTATAAATGTCGTAAAAAACACCCTACTCCTGTACTATCTCTAAACTTATGAACTTCGCTCTGTTTCTGTAAGCGGGTGCAAATATACAACCCTTTTTTATTCTACAAAGCTTTTTTTAATTTATTTTTGAAAAGTTTTTCTAAACCTCAAATCCAATATAAAATCCCAAAAACATAACCGCTCTGAGCGGGCGCAAACATACAACCCTTTTTTATTATATCAAGAAATTTATTAAGAAAATTTAAAACATCTTAAATCCCTAAAAAAATAAACCAAATCTCAATGAACTAAACAAAACAATACCCCGTTTTGCGGGTGCAAATATATACTAATTAAAACAAAAGTAATATCTTTTTTTAGAAAAATTCTCAAGAAATAAGGAAACTCCTGATTTTAAAAAAGATAGAAAGCTAAGATAATAAAATTAATTAAACTGAGTACGAGTTTTTTAGACTTTTTTACTTAACTCTGCCCTATTCTAATTTTTATCTAATACCTGTATTAAGGATGGAAGTGGCATCCTTTTGTTTATATTATATGGTTTAAAATGCATTATTCTTAACATCACAACTTCTAATCCCTAATAGAAGATCTTCCTCTACAACAAAAGATATAACGGACAGCCTGACCCCAGCATTGGGGAAATACCCAAAAATTAATTCTTACCTGAGGCTGTTTTTGTTGTATCTGACCATTTGTTTCTCAAATCATAAAAACTAAAATCTAATGCAGTTTTTTGCTCTTTAAGAATATTTGATTGAAAACTACGCTGTAAAATATCCTCTATCCAGTAATCTTCCTCTACATTAATAGGGTCATATTTCTCTTTTAATGAAATATTAAACAATTTGGCAGTACTATTGTACCAAAAAGCTTTCCATCCACTTCTATATTCTTTCACCAATTGAAACATGGTATTACCTGTTTGACGATAAATCAATTTTACAAGTATCTGCCCTTCTGTACGTGTGAGTTTTTTTAACTCTGCTGTAAACTCCTCCTCCATATATTTTTGCAATATTTTTATATATCGCTTTTTCTTTTTCTTGGACTGGATACTTTCTAATCGATTATTAAGTGTTGTTAATCTTTCTGCAGCTAATTTTGCATAAGGATATACTTTTCTAGTTTTACGTCTAAGTATGAGATATCGTCTTCTGGACAGT
The DNA here is from genome assembly GCF_900312735.1 of Aquimarina sp. AU119. Lineage (NCBI taxonomy): Bacteria > Pseudomonadati > Bacteroidota > Flavobacteriia > Flavobacteriales > Flavobacteriaceae > Aquimarina > Aquimarina sp. AU119. Next base: position 1,233 of record NZ_OMPF01000009.1, read on the forward strand.
TTATCTTTAAATTTTAATCTTCGTAAAATAATAACCTCATCGAGATTTATAGCTTCATGAGGTATCGTATCCCCATCAATAATATAATACTGTATAAATCCTGTAGTATCTACTAAAGAAGTATCAATCTGCTTTTGAGTTCCTTTTTGAGAGTATAGTAAGGACACAAACATTAGAGATGTTATATATAATATTGAATGTTTAGACATAATAGACTTTGAGAGCTTCTAAAATTGTTCCAAAATTAGCAATTAACCAATAGTAAACTGTAAAATGAATGTGAATATTATTATTTTCGCAATAAAACCAAATAATACCATGGCAAAAAAAAGCATTCTAAATAAAAAGTCCTTGACTTTTCTTGAAAAATATTTAAATAATCCTGCTCCAACCGGATATGAATGGGAAGGGCAAAAAATCTGGATGAATTATCTAAAACCATATGTAGATGAATTCATAACAGACACTTATGGAACTGCTGTTGGTGTAATCAATCCTAAGGCTAAATACAAAGTTGTTATTGAAGGACATGCTGATGAGATTTCATGGTATGTAAACTACATTACAGATAACGGGCTTATTTATGTTATCAGAAATGGAGGAAGTGATCATCAGATCGCAACTTCTAAACGTGTTAACATTCATACAAAAAAAGGTATTGTAAAAGGTGTTTTTGGATGGCCTGCCATACATACAAGAAAAGGAGCAAAAGAACAAGCTCCTACTCTAGAGAACATTTGTATTGATGTGGGTTGTAACACTAAAGAAGAAGTTCTAAAATTAGGAGTTCATGTTGGTTGTGTTATTACTTATCCTGATGAGTTTTTTATTTTAAATAAGGATAAATTTGTCTGTCGTGCCCTTGACAATAGAATGGGGGGATTTATGATCGCTGAAGTTGCCCGTTTATTAAAAGAAAATAAAGACAAGCTTCCTTTTGGATTGTATATCACTAATTCTGTGCAAGAGGAAATTGGTCTTAGAGGTGCAGAAATGATTACACATACTATTAAACCAAATGTTGCCATTGTTACTGATGTTTGTCATGATACTACTACTCCGATGATCGAAAAGAAAACTCAAGGAGAAACTAAAATCGGAGATGGTCCTGTAATTTCATATGCTCCTGCTGTTCAAAACAGGTTAAGAGAGCTTCTTATTACTACTGCAGAAAGTAAAAAAATTCCTTTTCAGCGTATGGCTTCCAGTAGAATGACAGGAACAGATACTGATGCTTTTGCTTATAGCAATGGTGGTGTTGCCTCTGCTTTGATATCATTACCGTTGCGTTATATGCACACTACAGTAGAAATGGTACACAGAGATGATGTAGAAAATGTTATAAAATTAATTTACGAAAGTCTGTTAAATATTAAATCTGGGGAAAGCTTCAGCTATTTTAATAAATAGTATTTCTTTTTAGAATAAGACTTTAAAAAATACTTAAGACCGCAAAGACGATTATCGACTTTGTGGTCTTTTTTCATTTGGAATATTATATTTGTCTTTATTAAGTTTACGTAAAACTCTCAGAATGAATAAAAAAACTACTTTAATAGTATTTTTACTATATCACTTAGTATTGTTTCCTCAAAAGAATATTGACCCTACTTCTGAAGATATTCAACTCGCTAAAGAATTAAAAAAAAAGTACCTAGAAGATGATGTTGCTATTTTAAACCATGTTGAAGATATTTCTTTTGATTTTGACAAGAAAACAGAACAAGTAATTGTAAAACACAACAATAATCAGGAATACATTAACCTGGACTCCAGAACCAAAATACCTCTTTATCTATTTTATGACGAACAATCTACAATAGATAGATTAAAAGTATCTTATAGAAATGATAAAAACGCAGGAATATATTTTGGTGATGAATACTATAATAATGAGGAATTGTTTCATACCGATGCCAGAGTAAAATGGACGACATTAAAATTTCCCCTTTTAGGTTATAAATACAACTTTAGCTATACCAAAACATATAGCGATATAAAATATTTTGTCAACACTTATTTTGACGACACTTATCCTATTCTTAAGAAAACGATTAAAGTTCATATCCCGGATTGGCTGTCTTTAGACATAAAAGAGATTAACTTTGATAATGCATCTATTACAAAAGATTCTAAAAGAGATGATGAAAATGGTATTACTACCTATATTTATACTCTTGAAAACAGCAATGCTATTCCAAAAGATGAGAATAAACCAGGGCCAACATATTACAGACCTCATTTACTGTTCTTGGCCAAATCTCATCAAAAAACCGGAGAGAAAAAAACACTTTTAAATAATACTGGAGATTTATACAATTGGTATTATTCTCTTGTTCAACAACTAAAAGATGATCCCGAAACTATAAAAGAAAAGACCTTATCAATAATCAAAGACAGCCAGACAGAAGAGGATAAAATAAAAGCAATTTACTATTGGGTCCAGGATAACATAAGATATATAGCTTTTGAAGATGGAATTGCCGGGTTTAAGCCCGATGAAGCCCAAAATGTATATCGCAAAAAATATGGTGACTGTAAGGGAATGGCTAACCTTACTAAGCAAATGTTAAAAATCGCAGGTTTTGATGCAAGACTCACATGGATTGGTACCAAGCGTATTGCATATGATTATTCCTTACCAACTATAGCTGTAGATAATCATATGATTTGCACAGTTATTAATGGTGATAAAAAATATTACCTGGACTCTACAGAAAAATACAACCCATTAAATTATAGCGCAGAACGAATACAAAACAAACAAGTACTTATCGAAGATGGAGACAGTTATATTCTTGACAAAATCCCTTTATATGAATCAACTCAAAATCTTGAAACATTTGTAGGCGATTTTATTATTGAAAAAGAGGAGTTAATAGGTAAGATTTCCAGAGAATATAAAGGAGAAAGTAAGTCTCACTTCTTATATAGTATTAACAATTTAAAAACAGATAAAAGAGAACAAATATTAGAATGGTATATCAAAAGGGATGACAATAATTTATCCATAGCTAATATAGATGTTACGGATATTACAGATAGAGATGGTGATCTAAGTCTAAAATATAATATTAATCAGAAAAATGCAGTGAGTGCTTTCGAAGACGAATTGTATATTGACATTGATTATTATAAAGAATATAAAAACCTTAACCTTGACAAGAGGTCTATCGATTATATGTTTCCATACAAAATCTTTGAAAAAACCGCTATCAATTTAGAAATACCAACAGATTATAAAATTAAAGAATTACCAAAAGATTTAAAAATCAAAAATGACGATTTCGAAATCATTTTTAGTTACAAAACAGATGGTAAGAAAATAAAATATGAAAAAACAATTCATTTTAAGAACGCAAAAATTAGTGCTAATGCGATTGATGCATGGAAGGGTTTTCATTATAATTTAAAGGAACAATACCAAAAACAAATCATTTTAACAAAGGGAAAATAAAATTTTATACCCACTAAAAAAACATGAAAAAATACCACAATCATCAATCTACCTATTTCTTTACTCTATTTTTCTTATGCATTACTTTATTTGCATATGCACAACCCAAAAAATCCGAAGACATTAAGGCTTTTATTTGGGGAGAAAATGATACCTATAAAAAAATCCCTACTATACCAGAAAAATGGAAAAACGAATCTGCTGTTGTTATTTTGGATAACCAAAATCATTATTATAATAAAAGTAAAAAATCATTAGATAATTTTTTCTTAACCAGAAGAATCATTAAACTAAATGATAAAGCAGCTGTTGAAAAATTCTCTGAATTTAATTATCCTACTTTTCTAATTGAAGGAATTAAAGAGATTAAAACCTGGATGGGGATAAAAATCATCAAACCCAATGGAGATGTAAAAGAGGTTGATGTCGAAAAAGAAAAAATCAAAACCTCTTCTGATAAAGCCGTATACTATTATGGTTTTATAAAGAGTAAAATTAAATCTGATGAAATCTATAAACTTGCAGTTCCAGAATTAGAAATTGGCGATATTATTGATTTTTACATCTATTCTTATGAAGAATACAAAACCTCCGGGAGTTATGTAATGGATGCTATAGAAACTACTTTAGGAGGAGAATACCCTACCATGGATTTTTCACTGAAACTAAAAGTAGAAAACGATTTCTTTATTAACTTTAATTCTTATAATGGAGCTCCCCAATTAAAGGATATTACCGCACCTAAACAACGTGATAAAGAATATCAATTATCCGCAAAAAATGTAGAGAAAGTAGAATCTTTACAATGGTTATACCCATTGGTAGAATACCCGTCTTTTAAATATCAAATATCGTTTGCTAAATCAAATGTATACGAAGATAGAACAAACGCATTTTTATCAGAAAAAGAAGACATTATAAAAAAGGGGATGACTTCTGAAGAAATGCTGGAGGAATATAAAAATGGATATCCTTTAAAGTATGTAGCCAAAGACATCAAGAAATTTTTTAAAGAAAAAGAGCTTAGTCAAAAAGAATTAGTAGAAGAAGCTTATTACTATATGCGTCATGTCTATCTCAATCAATATCTAGAAGGAGTGATAGCAACTGAAGAGAAATTAACCGACTTATATTATCCACTAGTATTATATAAAGACCCTATTTTGGTAACAAAACAGTCCCAGTTTTTGCTTCGTTTTGGTTCCTTTCTAAAAAGAAATGACATTCCGTTTGAAATTATAAAAGCTAAGCATAGGTATGATGGTAGTATTGATGATCTATTAATCCGAAAGAATCTCACTTCGATAATAAAAGTGAACTTAGAAGAACCTATTTATGTATACCCTTTTGGCAACAATACCTTTTTTAACTGGATTCCTTCTTCTGTTGAAGGCACAAAGGTTTATGCCATGAAGTTTACTGAAAAATATGATAAGCTGGAAAAAGTCGAGAAATCCAAATTACCCATATCAAAATATACAGATAATAACACAAAAGAAATTTCGAATATTACTTTTGATGATACATTTTCTAAAATCACAGTGCATAGAGAGTCTTTTCTTAAAGGACACAATAAAGTAAATCAAATGAACGAAAGGCTGTTCTTTTTTGATTATGTTGAAGCCGAATATAAAAAATATGGAACGACTCCTTTTATAGATCTTCTAAATAAGAAAAATAGAAAAAAATACGATCAAACCTTTGTTGCTTATAAAGAAAAACGTTCTAAAAAGAGACTTAAACGATTAGAAGAAAGTACTCAGGGCGAATTCGATTTTAAAATTGAGGACTACACCTATGATATAGTAAATACTGGAAGAAATTCTACAGATGATTTATTAAATTATAAAGAAAAATATATTATAAAAGATGATTTAATAAAAAGAGCTGGACCTAATCATATCTTAGAAATAGGAAAGCTAATTGGTAACCAGGTTTCTATAGAAGACAATGCTAAAAATCGAAAAGAAAACATTTATATGCCATATCCAAGGTCATATAATAATGAAATTATTATTAACATCCCAGAAGGATATACGGTCTCTGGTTATGAAAAGTTAAACATGAAAGTTGAAAATGAAACTGGTGGATTCATTAGCGAAGCTAATCTTAACAAAGATACATTAACGGTAAAAGCATATAAATACTACAAAAACAATTATGAACCCAATGGTAACTGGAATAAAATGTTAGAATTTTTGGAAGTTGCTTTTCAGTTTTCTCAGGAAAAAATTCTGCTTAAAAAGAAATAACTAAGTTTATACTATAAAATTCAAAAAGACAGCCCTCTATGATTAACATAGAGGGCTGTCTTTTTAACAAAACACTTAAGCAAAAGCTGATAAATCTCATATTCTTCAGGTTACTTTTTACATAAATTAGTAGTATGAAAAATACAATTGCAGAAAGAATTTTTGATTTTTTAAAAGACTTTCCTCCTTTTCATCTATTAACTCAAGAACAGCTTTCTAACGTATCAAAAAACGTAAAAGTTGTTTATCTACAAAAGGAGAAATATGTATTCAAAAATAATGATGAAATTCATAATCATTTCTATGTGGTAAAAGATGGGGCTATTGGAATTTTCAGAGAAGAAGATAATTTATTAGTTGACAAATGTGATGAAGGAGATATCTTTGGTCTACGTGCACTCATAAGAAAAGGAAATTATATTCTTAGTGCTAAAGCTATAGAAGAAAGTATTATATATAGTATATCCTCTGAGTTATTAGAAAAGATTATTACCACAAATATTGAAGTCAATAAATTTCTATTGGCAAGTTTTGCTACAAATACTCGAAATCCATATTCTAATGAAAACCAGGGCACTCTCTTTGGACAAATAAAAAAAATTCAAAAAAACGAATTAAACTTTACCGAAATTCAATCTGCACAATATTCAAAAAACCCTATTACATGTACTCTGGATACTACTATTTCAGAAGCTTCTATACTTATGACCAATAAAAGAATTGGATCCATAGTCATTACAAAACAAGGTAAACCAATAGGTATAATAACAGATAAAGATCTAAGGACCAAAATTGCTACTGGTAAATTTTCTATAGAGGATAAGGTTCATAAAATCATGTCTTTTCCGGTAATAACCTATCCAGAAAACATCTCTATTGCAGAAGCCCAGATCGCTATGCTTCAAAACAAAATTACGCATTTATGCATTACCAAAGATGGTACCGTAAATTCTAAACTGACAGGGATTTTATCAGAACATGATATTGTGGTTATTCATGGAAATAACCCTTCTGTACTTATTAAAGAAGTAAAACGAGCCACAAAAGCAGAAACATTAAGGTATATCAGAAATAAAGCAGAACAACTTATCCAAGGATATATTAATCAGCATATTCCTATTTTTTTTATATCTAAAGTTATATCTTCTATTAATGATGCTATTATTCAAAAAGCTATTGCTCTTTCTTTAGAAGAAATGGATACTCCCCCACCAACAACTTTTGGTTGGTTATCTTTAGGAAGTCAAGGCAGAAAAGAACAACTGCTACTCACAGATCAGGATAATGCTTTAGTTTTTGAGAATGTTCCTCAAAAAGATTATAATAGAACCAAGGATTATTTCATTTCTTTATCTAAAAAAGTAACTCAAAAACTTAATACTGTAGGTTTTGAATTTTGTCCTGCAAAAATGATGGCCAGCAACCCTAGATGGTGTCTATCCTTACAAGAATGGAAAAATCAATTTAATAATTGGATTACTCAACCCGACCAAGATAAAATAATGCTCTGTACCATATTTTTTGACTATACTCTAGTTTATGGCAATCAAGAATTAGTGAATACTATGTCTGATAGTATTTTTAAATCCATAAATACATATGAGATCTTTCTAAATTTTTTAGGCCTAAATGCACTAAAAAACCCTCCACCTTTAAGTTTTTTCAGAAATTTTCTGGTTGAACATAGTGGTCGTCATAAAGATCAGTTTGACATCAAAACCAGAGCCATAATGCCAATGGTAGATGCTGCACGATTACTTGTCTTATCCCATAACATCAAAGAGTATAATAGTACAATTTTGCGTTTTGAAAAATTAACTCAAATTGAACCTCAGAATAAAGACTTATTTACATCATGTATCAATGCTTTTGAAATATTACTTACGTTTAGGACTCAGCAAGGATTACTTCATAAAAATTCTGGAAGGTTTATTGATCTTAAGTCACTGAGTAAGGCCGATCGATTAAAACTTAAAGGTTGTTTTAAATCTATAAAAGATATTCAAGACCTCATCAGAATACGTTTTAATTTATCTCAATTATTGTAACATGTTGTATTGGTTTAGACATAAGAATTATCCTGACTTCTGGAATCAATACCGAAATCATTTTATCAAAAAGAAATCATTTGATCTAGACATAACCCGTTTTATTGTATTTGATACTGAAACTACTGGGTTACACATAAAAAATGATCGTATTTTATCAATAGGTGGAATTAGTATTATTAGTAATACCATGGATGTTTCAGATAGTATCGAATTGTACTTAAAACAGGATACATTTAATCCAGAAACAGTGGAAATACATGGTATTCTAAAAGATGGGAACAATATTAAAATCAATGAGAAACAAGCTATAATTGAATTTCTGGAATATATCAGGGATGCCGTTTTAATTGCTCACCATGCCTCCTTCGACATTGCAATGATCAATGAAATTTTGGCAAGGCAAAGATTACCTAAACTCAAAAATAAAGCACTGGATACTGGGGTGTTATTTAAAAAAACTGAATTATGTCACGTCAACAGTAAACCTTATTCTTTAGATGAACTCTGCGCTATATTTAATATCAAAAAACATGATAGACATACAGCCTCTGGAGATGCATATATAACCGGACTGATATTCTTAAAAATCCTTGGTGAATTAACCAGTAAAAAAAGGATAACTCTAAAGGATCTATTTTATAATCGCAACAGACCAGGATTACTTTAACAATATACTAAGAGCAAATACTTTCTCCTATTTACCATAAAAACAATGAAGTATTAAAAAAATACTTCATTGTTTTATTTCATACTTATATATCACAACGCTTTATCCATAATTTCCTGAACAACTTCAGGGTTCAGCAATGTACTAGTATCCCCTAGATTACTAGTATCTTTTGAAGCTATTTTACGTAATATTCTTCGCATAATTTTTCCACTTCGTGTTTTAGGAAGCCCTGGTACAAATTGTATTTTATTTAACTTAGCTATCGGTCCTATTCGATCTGTAATTTGTTGATTCACCTCTTTACTAAGATTATCCCTATCGCGATACTCGCCTGTTTCTTTAAGAATAATAAATCCATATAGAGCATTTCCTTTGATATCATGAGGAAAGCCTACAATGGCAGATTCTGCCACTGCCGGGTGTTCATTTATGGCGTCTTCAATTGGTGCAGTACCCAAATTATGACCAGACACGATTATCACATCATCTACTCTTCCTGTTATCCTATAATATCCAACTTCATCTCTTAGTGCTCCATCTCCTGTAAAATACTTATTTTCAAAAGCTGAAAAATATGTCTCTTTAAAGCGTTTATGATTTCCATATATTGTTCTTGCTATAGATGGCCATGGAAACTTAATGCATAATCTCCCATCTACCTGATTCCCTTTTATTTCCAGACCATTTTCATCCATTAGAGCAGGTTGTATTCCTGGCAATGGTAAAGTAGCATAAGTGGGTTTGGTTGGTGTAGAATATGGTATTGGCGAGATCATTATACCACCTGTTTCGGTTTGCCACCATGTATCTACAATTGGAGATTTTTTTTCTCCTACATGATCATTATACCAATGCCATGCTTCTTCATTAATAGGTTCTCCAACGGTTCCCAGAACTTTTAAACTAGAAAGATCTCGATTTGTTACATAATCCAGGTTTTCTTTAGCCAAAGCTCTAATTGCCGTAGGTGCAGTATAAAATTGAGTAATCTTATGTTTCTCTACAATATCCCAGAACCGTCCAAAATCGGGATAGGATGGTACTCCTTCAAACATAACTGTTGTTGCTCCGTTTGCCAATGGACCATACACAATATAAGAATGTCCAGTAATCCAGCCAATATCAGCAGTACACCAATAAATATCATTCTCGCGATATTGAAATACATTTTTAAAACTGTATGCAGTATATACCATATATCCTGCTGTTGTATGTAACATCCCTTTAGGCATCCCAGTGGAGCCAGAAGTATATAATATAAATAAAGGATCTTCTGCATCCATAATTTCTGGCACACAATCCTTATATGCTTCATCAAGCAATGGTTGCAACCATAAATCCCGGCCGTCTTTCATAGCAATATCTGAATTGATTCTTTTTGCTACTAAAACCGTATGAACACCGGGGCAACTTTCTAAGGCCTCATCTACAATACCCTTCAAATCAATTGTTTTAGCCCCTCGATAAGATCCATCAGACGTTATCACCATTTTTGCTTCACAATCATTGATTCTTGTCGATAATGCACTTGCAGAAAACCCTGCAAAGACAACAGAATGTATGGCTCCTATCCTAGCACAAGCCAACACAGAAACCGCCAATTCGGGAATCATAGGTAAATAAATACATACTCTATCTCCTTTTTGAATTCCTTTTTCTTTAAGTACGTTGGCAAATTTACATACCTTTTCATGTAATTGTTTATATGTAATATGTTGTGCATCTTCATTTGGGTCATTAGGTTCAAAAAGAATAGCGGTTTTATGTCCCCTATTGCGTAAATGCCTATCTATACAATTTTCTGTTATATTTAATTTAGCCCCTTCAAACCATTTTATTTCGGGTTTTGTAAAATCCCAACTTAGCACATTATCCCATTTCTTTCGCCACATAAAATGTTCTTCTGCAACTTCTGCCCAAAACGTTTCGGGATCCCTAAGTGATTTTCGATATACTTGATAATATTCTTCTAGATGTTTTATGTGATAATTACTCATTGTAGTTGATTTTTATATTTTCCTAATCTATGTGTTTTATATATATATTCGATTTCTTTTATTATAGCTACATCATCAATCGTTGATGGAGTCTTATATTCTGTATTATTCGCAATATTGCGTAATAATTTTCGTAAGATTTTTCCAGAACGAGTTTTGGGTAATCTCTTTACAACTAAAACATTTTTAAAAGATGCTACTGCCCCAATATTATTACGTACAGTATTGACTATTTCATTTTGTAATTGTTCATTGCTCGTTGTTTCTCCAGCTTTTAAAACAACCAATCCCAAGGGTTTTTGTCCTTTAATATCACAATGAATTCCAAAAACAGCGCATTCTGCAACGGATTTGTGTGAAGCTACAATTTCTTCCATTTCTGCCGTAGAAAGTCTATGTCCTGCTACATTAATTATATCATCTACTCTTCCTGTTATGAATACATAACCATCCTCATCTTTATAGCCGCCATCTCCCGAAAAATAATATCCTTCAAAACGTTCCAGATATCCTGCTTTATATCGTTCAGGATTTCGCCATAAATTTGATAATGTTCCTGGAGGCAATGGTAATTTTACTGTTACATATCCTTCAACATTTGCAAAGGTTTGTACTCCATCTTCATCTAGAATCTGAATATCATAGCCGCAAACTGGTTTGGCTGAAGAACCAGGTTTTATCTTTAGTAATTCTAATCCAACCATATTTGCCAGCATTGGCCATCCTGATTCTGTTTGCCACCAATGATCTATTACAGGAACTTTTAGTTTATTTTCTGTCCATTTTAGAGTAGCTACATCACAACGTTCTCCTGCCAGGAATTGATATTTTAAGCTAGACAGATCAAATTGTTTAATCAATTCTCCTTGAGGGTCTTCCTTTTTAATGGCTCGAATAGCTGTAGGTGCAGTAAACATAACTTTTACCTTATGTTCACTAATTACTCTCCAAAAAGTAGACGCATCTGGTGTTTTGATAGGCTTACCTTCAAAAAGAATAGTTGTATTTCTATTTAATAATGGTCCGTATACAATATAACTATGCCCTACCACCCAACCTACATCGCTTGCTGCCCAGTACACATCTCCTCCATCTACACCATACACATATTTCATTGAAAATTTTAAAGCCGTAGCATACCCTCCAGAATCTCGTATAATTCCTTTTGGTGTACCGGTCGTTCCTGACGTATATAAAATATATAAAGGATGAGTTGATGATACAGGCACAGGTTCTGTTATCGAAGCTTTTGCAATGAGTACATCATAATCTATATCATATGATTTATTTGAAATTTCTACTCCTTGTTTCCTATCATAGTTAACAACATAATTTGGTTTATGTTTTGATTCCTCTATAGCTTTATCCACAAAGGGTTTATAGGGAATAATGCGTTCTACTTCAATTCCATTAGAAGCTGTTATTATAACTTTAGGTTCACAATCATCAATTCTTATCGCTAATTCGTGAGGAGCAAAACCTCCAAACACCACTGAATGAATGGCCCCTATACGGGCGCAAGCTAACATAGCGTAGATCGCTTGCGGAATCATTGGCATATAAATAATAACTGTATCTCCAGTAACAACCCCTAGATCATTAAGTCCTCCTGCCAGTTTTGAAACCTCATATTGCAGTTCACTATACGTAATATTTTGTTTTGTATTGGTTACAGGTGAATCATATATAATAGCATTTTGATGACCATACCCATCCTCGATATGTTTATCTATACATAAGTAACTTAAATTAAGTTCACCATCTTTAAACCATTCAAAATGATTATCGCTATCTCTGGATAATATTGTATTTGGTTTTTTATACCAAGCTAAGTTTTGCATTTGTTCTTTCCAAAATTCCTCAGGATTTTGTATGCTTCGGTTATAAAATTCTTTATACTTCATGGCTTGGTGTTTTTAGTCTTAAATAAACCAAACCAATTTGGGTTTAATACTTTTAACTTTATAAGAACCCAAAGTATAATTACAAAACAAGCTCCCATTACAATAGAGTTAAGAGGGCTTATCGGTGTTTCGTTTTCGAACTTAAAGCGAAAGTATAATGAAACGATCACATAGATACATATAACAATATCAGATATTAAAGGATTTAATCTTAATTTCATCTTTACTAACTTTAGTTAAACAATTGTTTTATTCATCTTAATAAAAATCAATTCAGTAATTCTTCTATTTCTATAACTAATTTTTTAACTGAAAATGGTTTTGTCAAATACTTGTCTGCTCCTAACTTTAGGCCTTTTTCAATATCAGCTACTTTATTTTTGGCAGAAAGAAATACTACTTTGGTATTTTTAAGTGACGGATTACTCTTTATTTTTTTTAATGTTTCATATCCATCTACATTAGGCATCATAATATCCAAAAGCACCACATCTGGAATATTATCCTTTGCAATTTGTAAAGCCTCTCCTCCATCTCTGGCTATAAATACTTCAAAATTCTTTTTCTTAAAAGTATATTCAAGCGACATTACAATATTTGGTTCATCATCTACTATTAAGATTTTTTTCATAGGTATAAGGGTTTCTGTACTGTTGATTTTGAGACTATCCTCTTTATTTATTCTTATTTAGGTATGGTAAATACAAATCGAGCTCCTTTTTTATATTGTTTATCAATCCATATTTCTCCTTGGTGACTTTCAATAATTTCTTTACTAATTGCTAAACCTAGTCCGCTACCCATAGGTTTTTTGATATTTTGATGTTTTGATTGGTAAAATTTATCAAAAATATAATTGAAATCCTCTTTTGGGACACCTTTTCCATTATCTTCCACAATAATCATAATTTCATTTTTCTTTTCTTTTGTTACAACTTTAATAATTCCTTTCTCGGGTTCTGTAAATTTTAAAGCATTAGAAAGCAAATTCGTTAATACTTGTAACATGCGATCTTCGTCATATTTTGCGATAGTTTCTGATCCATTTTTATGAATTACATTTATACCTTTACTATCTGCAATTTGTGAAATCCCATAAATTGCTTTTTCTATGGTACTGCTTATTTGATTAGACTGTATCTCTAGCTCCTCTCTGCCACTAGATAGTTTTTCTAAATCTAGTATATTATGAATCAATCTAGCTAATCGGTCTGCATCGGTCACAATATTATTTAGAAATTTACTTTGAAGCTCGTCTGGCATATCATCTCCATCTGTTAAAACTTCTGAAGCAGCCTTTATAGAAGTAATTGGAGTTTTTAATTCGTGAGCAATCGTATCTAAAAACTCATCCTTTAAACGATCCTGAAGCAACAGTTCACTATTGGCTTCTTTTAATTGATTAGTAAGAATAGTTAATTCATTTGATTTTTCTTTTAATGCTTTATTTGTGGCTATAGTTTCTTTAGATTCTTCCAAAATTTTTAAAACCTCTAGTAAGCTTACTGGTTGTTCTTTGGCAACACTACCAATAAGAATTCGCGCAGAGGCACTACCTATACTACCTGTTAAGAGTTTTTCTGAAAAATTTATAAGTCTTGAATCTGCTCTTTCTTCTTCTTTTGATACTTTGTATTTTAAGTTGAAAAGGTTTAATGCCCGTTCTGTTCGTTCTTCTCCCAAAAATCGAGTCAATACATTTCTAATATCAGAAACATAGGCTTCTCCTTTCCATACAAATGCTCCTTCTTGTAAATTAGCATAGTTACTGCTATTCACAAACATTTCTGCATAATTACGTTCTCTATAATTACCTTTGGATAGTAATGAAAAAATTAGGAAACTAAATGTATTAAAAAACATACTCCAGAAAAAAGCATGAGCCTCTGGACTTAAAAAATCTATACCAAATAATGCATATGGTTTCAATAGTTCAACTCTGAACAGTCCTTGATCTACAAATGAATTATTTTCTGCTAACACATTAAACACAAAAGGCAAAATCAAAGTGTAAATAACTATAAAAACTCCTATGATCATACCAATTTTTGCTGCTCTTGCAGAACCTCGATTCCAAAAAAGACCTATAAAAAACGAGGGGGCAAGTTGTGCTATTACAACAAAGGAGATCAATCCTATTGAAAATAATGATAACTCATATGAAAAATTAATATAGAAAAAATATGCTATAATAATTAAAGAAAAAATTGATATTCTTCTGATATTCTTAATGTAATTTGCATTCTTTTCTGGATTACTTTTAATAAATTTATCTAGAAATCCATATGGAATAATCAAGTTATTACTTACCATAGTAGATAAGGCTAATGTAGAAACAACTACCATAGAAATTACTGCTGAGAATCCTCCTAAAAAAACTAGCATCGCCAATATAAGATTATCATGGTGAAGAGGTAACAACAGTGTATAATAATCCTGGTTTACTTCATCTGTTAAAGTCAAATTTCCTCCCCAGGCAATAAAAATTACAAAAACATTAAACAACAACAAATAGAGTGGAAATAACCAAATTGCCTTTTTTAGATATTTCTCTCTGTCATTTTCTACTACAGCTACATGAAACTGTCTTGGCAATAAGAAGATTGCAAAAAACGAAAGCGCAATCGTGAACATCCAATTAAATCCGGCTTCCAATCCATTGAAAGATGTGATTTCACGAAAATTATCGAGCTGAGAAGCTTTCTCATATATCTGTGTTGTTCCATCAAACAAAAAGAAAGTTACATAAATACCTATAACGAGAAAGAATACTAATTTTAAGATAGACTCTACAGCTACTGTAGTCATAATACCCTTTCTACGTTGAGAAGCATCTGTTGCTTGAGTACCAAAAAAAGCAACGAACACCGCTAATAACACAGCTATGTAAAATGTAGAATCATCCAAAACAGATGTAGATACATAACTGGTTTCATCAGTAATAATTTCGAAGGTTTCTGAAATTGCTTTTAATTGTAATGAAATATAAGGTACTATTGCAAAAACACAAATCATAGTGACCAACGCTCCTAAAAAACGGTTATTACCATATCTCAAGGAGATAAAATCTGCTATACTAGAGATTTTATGTTGTTTAGAAATTCGGATAATCTTTTTCATCACCACAATCCATAGCGGAATAGAAATTACGGGACCTAAATAGATTGTTAAAAAACTAATCCCAGATTGTGAGGCAATACCAACGCTTCCATAATATGTCCACGCAGAACAATATACCGCCAGAGAAAGCACATATATATATGGGTTGTTAACCCATCTGCTTTTCGAATTTTTTTCAGCCCAAAAGGCGATAAGAAATAAGAAAGCCAGATAGATTACAATAATCGTTATCAGGAGATAGTTATTCATAATGCTTACGCAAAATCACAAATGATATGGCAACGGCAATAATCCATATCAGGAAAATAAAGAAATAAATCATTGGAAACCCTAAAAATTCGCCAAACTGATCAAAAATTAATATCAAAGGGACATTCCAGAGTAAAAACAACACTAGAGATAGTACGATTAGCTTTTGTTGATGTCTTTTTTTCATTTTTATAAAATCACCCTTATAAATTTAGTAAAAAAACGGTGCCATACGAATTATACAGCACCGTAATCTTCTAACTAAAAAATTAATGTGAAGACGCTTCTCCAGCCCCACTCGGTATTCTAATATTTTCAACTATTTCTTGCACTTCTTTTGGAGGTGCAGCTGTCATTCTTGAGACTACTACAGAAATGATTACATTAACAATCATGGCAATAGTACCAAAACCTTCTGGTGATGTACCAAACCACCATTCACTAGCTGGTCTTGGGTCCATCACTCCTATTAATCCTGTTTTATATCTAATCATATAGAATAACATTAGAACAATACCTACTACCATGCCGGTTACTGCTCCTTGTCTATTCATACGTTTATCAAAAATTCCAAGAATTATAGCCGGAAAAAACGATGCTGCTGCCAGACCAAATGCTAATGCAACAACAGCTGCAACAAAACCAGGTGGATAAATACCGAATAATCCTGCAATAATAATAGCAACTAAAATACTAATGCGTGCTGCTAAAAGTTCTCCTTTTTCAGAAATGTTTGGTTTGATTTGTTTTTTGATCAAATCATGAGAAATCGAAGTAGAGATGACTAATAATAATCCAGCTGCTGTCGATAAAGCTGCTGCTAACCCTCCAGCTGCTACTAATGCAATTACCCAGTTGGGTAGTTTTGCAATTTCTGGATTGGCAAGTACCATAATATCTCTATCTACGTATAATTCATTGGCAGAATCATTCGCATTAGACACCAAACGTTCTCCATGTTCACCTCTCTCTCCAGTATACTTAGGTTTCCCATCAGTTGCTTTTCCATTTACATATTGAATTTTACCATCATTATTTTTATCAGACCAAGATATCAAACCTGTATTTTCCCAGTTTTTAAACCATTCTGGCACTTCTTTATATTGTGTGTTACTTACCGTTTCTATTAAGTTTGTTCTTGCAAAAACTGCAATTGCTGGTGCTGTAGTATATAAAATCGCAATAAACAATAATGCAAGACCAGCAGATTTACGAGCATCTTTTACTTTAGGTACAGTAAAGAAACGTACAATTACATGTGGTAGCCCTGCTGTCCCTACCATTAATGCCAATGTAATCGCAAAAACGTCCCATGTCGATTTTGATCCATCTGTATATTCATTAAACCCTAACTGGGTATGCAAAATATCTAATTTGTCAAGCAAAAATGTACCATCCTCTACAGTACCTCCCATACCTATTTGAGGTATGATATTGCCTGTCATTTGCATTGAAATAAAAAAAGCAGGAACCATAAATGCAAATATTAACACACAATATTGTGCTACTTGCGTATATGTAATCCCTTTCATTCCTCCTAAAAAAGCAAAAACTAAAACAACTGTCATACCTATGATTACACCTAAATTAATATCTACCTGTAAAAATTGAGAAAAAACAATCCCTACACCTCTCATCTGACCTGCCACATAAGTAAATGATACAATTAAAGCGCAAATTACTGCTACTGTTCTTGCCGTATTAGAATAATATCGATCACCAATAAAATCAGGAACTGTAAATTTTCCAAATTTCCTAAGGTAAGGAGCTAACAATAAAGCTAAAAGTACGTATCCTCCTGTCCATCCCATTAAAAACACAGAACCATCATAACCCATAAATGAAATCAATCCTGCCATCGAGATAAAGGAAGCGGCACTCATCCAATCTGCTGCGGTTGCCATACCATTAGCCAAAGGTGATACTCCTCCTCCTGCTACATAAAATTCTTTTGTAGAGCCTGCCCTTGCCCATATAGCTATTCCGAAATAAATAGCAAAAGTAATCCCTACTAAAATCCATGTCCATACTTGAACGCTCATAATAATATATTTTTTTGGTTAGTATTAAGATTACTCGTTGTAACCATATTTTTTATCCAGTTTATTCATCAATCGTACGTATACAAAAATGAGTATAACAAAAACATAGATAGAACCTTGTTGAGCAAACCAAAAACCAAGTTTAAATCCCCCAAGTCTAATACTGTTTAGCGCATCTTTAAATAAAATTCCTGCTCCATAGGAGACTGCAAACCAAATAGTCAATAAAATGACTAAATACTTGAGGTTTTCTCTCCAATAAGCAGTTGCTTTTTTTTGTTTTTCTGACATAATTATTAATTTTAGAGATAGATCATTGCTTGTAAGGTAATAAAACTTTGAGCGTCATTATCACCATACTTTGTATTTAAATATTCTAGTGTAAGTTTAGAATTATGACCGCTGAAGTATGCATTTGCTCCCACTCCAAATGTGGTTGCATTATCATCTATAAGGTCAATAGAACGTAAATTAAATGACCCATACGGTTGAAATTTAATCTTCTTATTATCATTAGGAATAACATACCCTACATGACTGTAGACCATAGAACCTGTTTCATATGTTTGTCCTAGTGTAAAATTGTCTCCATAATCATTGTTCTGATAGGATGCATAAGCGGTTATTGCAGATCCATTCTTTCCTATTGGAGCATCATAAAAGGCATCAACCGCAAAAATTGCGACATCTTGCCCTTCTAATGTTAGATCATCATTAACAAGAACACTTCCATCTGGGTGATAAAAAAACCCCGCTCCTACATTAAAAACTTTTTTACCTCCTAAATAAGATCCAACTTTATAGGGTAAAAAATTAGATTCCTGATCTAAAAAATTATAATCAAAATATCCTGCAAAGTTCTTCCCTGCATCTTTTGAACCTAATAGATCTCTCCCTGCATAATAAGTATCACCAGCAATAAAAGTATCTGGATTGGCAAGATCAATTGCAGAATCTAAAGTGTTTTTACCAGATTCATTAACTGAGACTCGATATTGGAGTTTTCCAAATGATCCTTTAAGATAAACTCCTATATGACGTGCAAACTGATCAGATAAACCTATAGTAGCCCATGATTGACGATTATTATCTAATGTCATGATATTAAGCGTACTTTGGTTATTAAGGCGTGAAATACCGTTCCAATAATGTAATCCTCCCCCGATTGCATGTTTCTCGCCTAAGCTATATTGTAACCAAAAATCGTGGAAGAAGAGTTGAGAGCTATCTCCTTTTCCTGTTGGACTTTGATTATCTCCATTTAAGCTATTTAATCCGAAATGAGTAAGAATCAAGAAATCTTTATTTATTTGAGAAAATGTTAAAATACGTGCTCTTCGAATGCTAAAATTTGTTTTACTAACATCGTCAGGCACTTCATCCTGATATCGTGCCCAGAACTGACCCCAAGAAATTATTCTAAAATATTTTGATCCATCTTCATTTAGTTTAACTTTTAGCCCACCTGTATAATCAGGTGATCCTTGAGAAAATCCTAAATATGGTACCAAAAAACAACCTAAAAAAAGTAGTAATATGAGCTTTTTCATAATTTAAGAATTAGATTTTAGAAAATGATTTGTACTACTGATGTAGTGTTGTGCACTTGTTAAAAGTCTAAAAATTATGTTAAGCAATAAAAATTAGTATAGTTTTTTGCTAATCACTATAGTTATTCTCTAAAACGTTCCCATTTAATAAGCATAAATTTATCCCCCAATTCTGTTACAACAACACCAGCTCCTTTTACATTATCGGGAGATTGAAAAAAAGTTGCTAATTCTGAAGCATTTAGAATCTTATAAGTCGGATGATATTGCGAATTATATGGTCTTTTAATATTATATTTCTTTACCCAATTGATTACGCTAACGTGAGAAATCCCCAAAATGCGTTCAATTTCGCGATATGTTAATCCCTCTAAATAAAGCTGCAAAGCTTTGTTCACATAATAATCATCTATCTTCTTACCAAGCTTATTTACTGTAAAATTATAATTACAATTTTTACATCGATATCGCTGCCTATGATTAATTACACCACTTTTAATATACTCTGATGAATTACAATTTGGACATACTTTTAAATTCATATATAGTATTTTTGCATAAATATATCATTTTAGCAATAAAAATATAACAACTATTTAATACTAATCATAAATAAATCTAATTTTTAAACGATAATTATTAAAAATATATCTTTGAATATTAATAAAAAATGAAAAATCAGTAATTACTTATGTCAGATGAATTGATAGATATATTAGATGAGCATGGAAAGAGCACCGGAGAAATCAGATTAAAATCTGAAGCTCATCAATTAGGGTTATATCATGCTAGTGTACATATTTGGTTTTTTACGGATGATGGTCGGATTTTATTTCAGAAACGTGCAAAGAATAAAGATAGTTTTCCTGATTTATGGGATGTATCTGTAGCAGGTCATATTGGAGCTGGAGAAAGTCCAGAGAATTCTGCCATTCGCGAAATTGAAGAAGAAATTGGTATATTGGTTCCGGTACATAAGTTAGAGTTTATTGGCACATATTTAGCAAAAAAAATACCCAAACCTGATTTTCTAGATAACGAGTTTCACTACATCTATCTAAGTAAACTAGATGTCTCTATCAAAAAATTAAAACTACAAGAAGAAGAAGTAGCTGGTGTTATTCTTTTTGATAGTAATGATTTTAAAAATATTCTTCATAACCCTATTAAGTATAAAGATTATGTACCTCATGGTCTGGAATATTATCACTTTATTCTTAAGGAAATCACAAATCGATTATAATAATACTTCTATTACAACTAACTATTGTAACTTCTACCGCTAATCTTTTATTATAGTATTTTTGTATTAAAATAACAAAAACAATAAATAAAAACTATAATGGATTTAAATAATAAAACTGTAGATACTTTAAATATTTTACTCGCTGATTATCATATACATTATCAAAAACTCCGAAATTTTCATTGGAATATAACAGGCCCACATTTTTTTGAACTTCATGCAAAATTTGAAGAGTTTTATGAAGATGCTAAATTAAAAATAGATGAGATTGCAGAGCGTATTCTTACACTAAGAGGAAAACCTGTGAGTAATTTTAGTGTATATTTAGATATTTCTAATATTAATGAAGCAAGTACTATACTTACAGACTATGAAATGGTTTCTACTATTTTAGAAGACCATAAACTACTTTTAAAACAACTCAAAATAGTAACTGTCGCTGCAGAAGAAGCTAAAGACGATGGGACTCTTGATATTACAGGAACGTATATAGGAGAAATAGAAAAAACAAGCTGGATGCTCAATGCCTGGAATCAGAAAAATTAAAATAATAAAACTCTCATATCTTATCCTTTTGACAACAATGACAATGAGTTGTCAAAAGGATAAACATTCTGATTTAACTAAAATCAAAAAACTCTCGCACTCTATTAACGAAATCTCAGGTATTACTATGTTGTCTGATGCTAAATTATATGCTATCAATGATTCTGGTAATGATAACACCGTATTTTGTCTAAATCAAAAAGGCGAGATTATAAATGAAATTAAAATTCCTGGCACTAAAAATATAGATTGGGAAGATCTTGCTTACGATCAAGAAAACAATATCTACATTGGAGATTTTGGAAATAATAATAATGATCGAAAGAACCTTGTTATTTATAAGGTCAATGGACTATTATCAAATACAATATCCGTAGAAAAAATTAGATTCATTTTTGAAGATCAAAAAAAGTTCCCTCCCAAAAAAAAGAATTTCAATTTTGATGTTGAAGCTTTTATTCACCTTAACGGAAATTTATATTTGTTTACTAAAAATCGTGCTAAAAATTCAAAAGGAAAAACCAAACTATACAAAGTATCTGCCACCCCAGGAAAGTATATGGCCAAACTAGTTGGAGAATACAAAACATGTGAAGATAGTTCTAATTGCTTAATTACCGGTGCTGCGATCAATCATTCTGGGGATAACATTGCACTTCTCACTCACAATAAAGTTTTTTTAATAACTGATTTTACAGAGGATAATTTGTTTAATGGAAATATTAAAAAAATAAAACTAAAGCATAATTCACAAAAAGAAGGTTTATGTTTTAAAAATGACAGTACCCTTTTTATTACTGATGAGAAAAGTAAGTATGGTAAAGCTACTTTATACGAATATAGAATTAAAAAATAAGTGATTTAATCTTATTGATTATCGTATCTTAGGATTTTTGATTTTAAAAACTCAAACCAAAACCAAACGTAAAACGCAACCCATCATCACTCCCAAACAACCCTAATTGCCCTCCTATAGTATCAATTGCATTAATCCACATTCCTCCTCCATAAGAGTCATGCCACTGATCAGAATTCTCGCCATCAAGCCAAACTCTTCCGACATCATAGCCTCCAAATATTCCTAATTGTAACGGCAATATACCCGTTTTAAACTTATTAAAACTATATCTTAAATCATTACTAAATGCTAATGCACTTTCTCCTGTAAAACGTTCTTCTCTATACCCTCTTAATCCATTAATCCCTCCTAAAACTGCTCCCTGATAAAACTCAAAACTATCTCCTATAATTACCTGAGCCATAACATCTGTTTTCAAGACTAATTTTCTATTTCTTGTAATTGCATTATAAAAGCCTAGTTTTGGATAAACATACCCATAGGTACGATCAGTATCTTCTACATTCATCCTCGCTCCTGTTTGCAATTTAAACAGCATTCCTCGAGAAGGGTTCACAGCATTATCATAACTCTCAAATTTATAGTGTAAATCAATATTTCCAAAAAGCTTTCTTTCAAAAAAATCAGGATCTTCACTTACAAAATCGAGACCAGAAGTAATAAATCTTCCTCCCGTATCCTGCACTTCTATTCCTTCATAATTTGCCTTTATCGAAAATGTAGAACCATAATTTCCTTTTTTAGAAAAGCCAAAACCTAAAGCCCATGTACCAATCTTTACCCTATTATAATCTAAACCTAATTCATCATCATTATTCACAGAACTATTACCTAATCCAAAAAAGTTTTGCGCATAATTTTCACTTGTGATTAAACCGCTAAGTAAGATATTCCAATTACCAAGGGCATTCATATATTCTCCTAAATAAGATATATCATATCCTCCTTGAGTCTGAAAATAATATGCCGCTTTAAAAGTATGTTTACTATGATATGGGTTATTTTTAAACCCTTTTATAGTAAACACATCGGTAAGACTTACATTTAGACCATCATCTGGATTAAAACCAATAAAAGGAGTTACGACATTAGTTTTTTCTATGTATTTATTATAGTCATACAGGTTATACTTATAAATATCGCTCCATATAAATTTTGCTCCACCTTTCTTTTCAACGGTATTAGGCTTTGAATGATGATCATACACCTTAACTTTTCTTCCATTTTCTATAGTATACACATCATTATTTTGTCCTCCTATAATTCTTATTCTAATAGGCTTCTTCCCCTTACCTCTTACAACAAACTGATCATCATCATCTAATCCATAAATCCAAATTTCTTTTGTCTCTTTAGCATTAAAAACTCTTTGACTATAAGGCTTTTTTATTTTCCCTCCCTTTATTCTTGATATTTTTATTGTTGTTTTATAATCTCCTCTTATGATTTCTATAAAATCATCTTTGTCTGTTCCTGTTAAAATAGCATGTCTTGATAGATATTTATAATATCGCTTAGCGATATCTTCTATATTATCTCTTCGTGATTTTAAATCCTTTTGGATTCTTTTGATCGTTTCATCCTGAAGTTCTTCTGGGAGATTTTTAAATGCTTTTTCTATATCATTATCAGATAGATTTTCTTTAATGTATCTAGCCTGTTCTATCCAAATCTTTTCTCCAGAATTCTGAGTTAGCTTTCTATCTAATGGCAGTCCTGATTGATTTACCCATCTTACCTTTTTAAGTTTTTCATCATAAACCTGAAATTTCCTGGCCAGTGGAACTACAAATTTTATAATATCTAAAAGTAATCCATCATAATTTGAAAATACCTGATCTCTATCCCTGGGAATGGGCTTAAATATCTTTTCCTTTTCTTTATCAAATTGAGCCCATCTCCACTGATCAGAATGACGATCCCAATCCCCTAAAATCATATCAAAAAGCCTGGTTCTAATATAATGTTCTTCATCCATTTTGTATTTTTCATCCTTCCTTAATTTACTAAGAAGATCATCTGTACTTTCTATATCATCAGGTTTTCCAAAAGACACTTCATCTTTGTATTCTTTTCCCGGACGTTCTTCAAGAAAATAGATTTCATCCCCAAATTTTTCATTATACTTCCCTAGTGCAGGATGTTTAGGAATATAATATAATTTTGGATTAGCATGATAAACTCCAATAGCATCGGCTAGGGTTCCTACGGTTAAAAATGCATAAGGATAACTTGACGTATAAAAATCAGAAAGCACATCTTCTGTAAGCGTATTATCAAATCCATCATCCAAATAGGTATATTTAAAAGCTCCTTTTTGTAAAAACTGCGTAACACTTTTTCTCATAGCTCTTAAACTATATCGTTTTCCTTCCTTATCTACAAGACGTAACGATCGTGTTACTTGTCCTCCTCCTTGTCGGTCAATAGTAAAACCACCCATAAGAGTATCTAGAGTTGCTACCGGTACTTTGATATCTGTTCCGTATATATTGCGATAATGATCCCCCCACATCGATTTATAAAACTTAGATTTCTTCACTTCTTCTTTTTTATAAATTGAAGCCGACACTTCTGTTTCAAAAGAATTTGGGATATCGTTAAAAGAATATTCTTTTTCTTTGGGATGCACCTCTGTCTGATAGACTAACTTAGGCTCTCCATTTTCATTTGCATAAAATCGAACGTTTGAAGCGCCATTTTTATATACATCTAATACAGCAAAACCTTGACCTGGATATGAAAATAATCCATCTTTCCCAAGAGCCGCCGCAGAAACCTTAGATCCAGAACCTGAAATAATTTGCTTGTCTCCGTCACTATCAATATACTGCAAAGAGTGTTCATGACCGGATACAAAAACTACTCGATCCATAGCTCTGGTCATTGTAGAAAGTCTTCTCATTAACTTGCTATAGTGAACATTAGATACATCCTGAGCTGTAACCCCTCCTTGAGAACGAATTAGAGTTGCTAACGAACCTAAGATCGGAAGAGGAATCTTTTTCTTTGAAGGAAAAATATGTTTACCAAAATTGTATTTCCCACCATGAGGGCCATTAGTATACATTGGATGATGCATTGCAATAAGAATTGTCTTCTTACTATGTTTCTTCAACTCTCCTTCTACCTCAAGAAAGAATTTTTCTCGTGTCTTAATCTCACACTCATCATTTATGGTTGGGTTTTTATCCCAATTTGCAAGATACCATTGTGTATCCAAAATTAACAAATGGACTTTGTCATTTATTTCTACACTTTCCAGAGGGCAACCTTTAGCAGGTAAGAATGCATTATCATTTCCCATTTTCTCTATTACATATTCCTCTTGTCGGTGTAAACCTTCTACTCCATTATTGTACCAATCATGATTTCCAGGAATAAAAGCCACCTTACCTTTAAAGTTTTCTATGCTTTTAATTTGAGCGTCTATTCTACGTTCTGATAAAGCTCTTTCTGGTGATTCTTTCTTAGGCATTCCCTTTTGATAGATATTGTCACCTAAAAAGAGTACATAATCATCGCTAGACTTGACCGTATCCAGGACTTTTTTTAAAATTGCTAATCCATCTGAAGTTTTTTTCATAGTGGCATAACCTGCATCTCCAATCAAATAAAATCTTTTTTCGATTGTAACCCCCTGACTGGGTAATGTTTGAGTGAATTTTTCGACTTTATACTGAGGAGAGTATGTTGCACATGAACTAAGTAATAGAGCAACACAGATTATTAGAATCTTATTATATTTATTCATTGTTTGAAGTACAATCTCTTTTTTTTAATTATTTTGGTTACCGAAAAAATGTACATATGTCTTCTTTATTAGAAAAAACAGATAATTTTGTTTCAGAGCTCTTTGAAAATGAGCTTCCGAACTCCTGTATTTACCATAATTACGATCACACCAAAAGAGTATTTAAAAGTACAAAAGAAATTATTGATAACACAAATTTATCTGATGAAGATAAAGAAGTTTTATTATTAACTGCTTTATTACATGATACTGGGTATTCTAAGAGTTCTGACAACCATGAAGAGCACAGTGTTGAAATTGCAAAAGATTTTTTATCTCAGCAAAATGTCTCTCAAGAGATCATTGACAAAGTTTCTAAACAAATTATGGCTACCAAAATGGAGCATCAACCTAGTGATCTAATGGAAGAGATCATTAGAGATGCTGATGCCTCGCACTTTGCCAAAGATTATTATGGTGAAACAAGTGAGTTATTGAGACGAGAGTTTAAACTAAATTCTGTTAAAGATTTAACCACTTCAGAATGGCTTAAAGCTAATATTGATTTATTTCAGAATAAACATCACTATTATACAGATTATGCCATTTCAAAATGGAAACCAAAAAAAGAAGAGAATCTTCATAAGATGATTGAAGAGCAGGCAAGAATAAAAAAGGAGAAAAAGAAAGAAAAAGAAAAATTAAAAAACATATTAAAGGAAGAAAGTCCAGAAAAAGGTATACAGACTCTTTTTAGGGTTACTTTAAGAAATCATCTAAAGCTAAGTGATATTGCTGATACCAAAGCCAATATTTTACTTTCTGTAAATGCTATTATTATGTCTCTGGCTCTGTCAAATCTCATTCCAAAACTTGACAACCCATCAAACCAATATCTTATTTATCCGACTTTAGTTTTTCTTATATTCACTATTGCCTCTATAGTTTTATCTGTATTAGCTACCAGACCCAATGTTACCAGCGGTGAATTTACCCGCAAAGAAATAAAAGAAAAGAAAGTCAATCTATTATTCTTTGGAAATTTTCATAAAATGCCATTGAATGAATATAAATGGGCTATGACAGAATTAATGGGAGATAAAGATTATATCTATGATACCATGATAAAAGATCTTTATTTTCTAGGAAAAGTATTACACAAAAAATATAAAATACTACGAATAACATATACCGTATTCATGATAGGAATAGTGACTTCAGTAATTTCTTTTGTCCTGGCATTTAACACTTTACAATAAGTACAAAAAAAGAGCTTTAATTAAGCTCTTTCATTAAATCTTCATACGTATAATATTCTTTGTCTTTTTCATTTTTATGATAAAGAATATTGACTCTAAGTGCTTTTAAACCAGTAACTCCCTGAAGATCATCTAATTCAACAATCTCTATTTCTTCTTCAAGATAGTTCTTAGATTGCAAAAAGTTAATATACTTAATATACTCACGTTCATCAGAACGTTGAGAATATATAATTACGAGTTTACCCTTCTCTGTAACACGTTGATCAGTACCTTTTATTTTTGACTTATCAACACGTTTCTTAACTACCTCATATCTTGCATTATATGTCCCATCTACATCAAATCGTTTTTCATCCATTCTAAACCTCACAGATAATGAAGTGTTAAAAACAAGAACCATTGAAGCAACATCCAATGCAACAGGTAAATCTTTTTGCATTTGATAATAAGCATTTTCCATCTCACACATAATCTGCAATTGCCATAACCTTAGATTATAGAGATACACCTTATTAAAACTATCCTGTTTGGTTATTGATTCTCCAATGTACATGTTATGCTCAACCCCATCAGACTTGAAACGTTCGAAATAATGAGGGTACATTCCCTGAGCTTCATCTTGTTTTTGATCTAATAAAGCCGCCATTTTTTTATTGATAAGCATTACTGACTCATCATATGCCTTTCGATGCCTATAAACCGTCTTAATACTAACATCAAGGATTTCTTCATATTCATCTATAAGAGTATCGAGTTCGACATTCTTCTTTTTAAGATGCTTAAACAACGGAGTAATCTCTTTCTTAATAAAATTAAGAATATTTTGTTCGCTATCTACTTGTAATTGCTCTGTTATTGCCGTTACATAACGATTTGTTCTGTATGCTAGTTGCTCATATATTGGTAATGGATCTGATTCAATTATTTTATTAATGATTTTAGCTATACCCTTTAGCTGTAACACCAAATCTTTTTGTATTGCTTCATTACGAGCATCTGAAGAGCCTTTTATATCTATTTGTCCATATAATGGATATACATTTTCAAAAACTACTTCTCTGAACGAAACTGGATTTTCATCCACCATAGCTCTCATAAATCGTTTCGCTTCTCTCTTAAATTTCCAATGCACACTTGGATGTATGGATGTACATTCTTGCTGAATGATTAACTCTAGCTCATTCTCTGATTTTGCTTTTGAACGTAAAACAGAATCTACAAGATATGGCATAACATCCTGCAATTTGTTTGCATTAATACTATTGAGTTCGTGGACATTTGGAGAAACAATCTCTAAAATTCCCAATAAATTACCATCACTTTTAATTGGAGCAAGAATTGCGCTATTAATACCTTGTGCCACCAGATTTTTATACATTATTTCATCTGGAGTTGATTTCTGATATCTTTTTACATCAGAAATTGCAAAGTATGTAGATTCTTCAAAAAGATAATGATACGTTCCTTTACACAAAGCCGTTTCACAACAATCTGTATATCTATCATACAAAATGTAACTATCTATATTTTTAAAAGGCACACGTTCTAGTACCTGGTCTTCTGGATTATAGTTCGAAAAACCAACTTTGATCTCTCGAAGATTAAATATCGCTCTAAAAATATCCTGAAAACTACCTACAAAATCTCCTTGAGTTTTATCATACTTTATTAAGCTAGTTTTAAAATCGGATAAAGAAACATCTGTAGTAACATCAAACATGTTTGCAATGATAATCCCCTTAAAAATCCAACTATGAGGAGGGAATTTTTCTTTCCAAATATCTATGTTATCAAAATTATCTAACAATTCGGCTACATCTGCATCTGTAATTTCTTTTGCTTTATCAGTTTTAATGATATCGATAAAATCACCATTATACATAATTCTATAATTCCTCATTACACCGAAAGCATCAGGAATATCATAAAAGAAAGGTCTTCTAAAATCTATATTATAGTTATAATAGTGTCCCAGAATAATACTACATCCCATTATATAATAGTGATCCTCATTCAAATTCTTGATTTGAGGTTCAAAATTCTCTCCTGCAGCTTTTACAATATTTTGATAGCGTGAAGTAGACTTTAATACTTTATTATGAAATGGAATTGTAGCAATTTTAATTTCATTTTGCTGTAATATATCAGGAAAAGAATCTTCTAGAACCAAATGAATAGGTTCTAATAACTCATATACTCGTTTTTCTTCTTTGATCCCATTATCTAATTCAGGATACTGCTCTGCTATCTTTAAAATACGCGCAGCTCTATCCTTGATAATTTCATTATCACTTTTCAGTAATTCTTTATATTGTTCAAAAAATTTCGAAAAGCTAATCCAAATATCTAATGGAAAATCATGCTCTAACCCCGTCATGTTTGCTCTTTTATTCTAGGATACAAAGGTAATACAAACCAAATTGTATCACTAGTTATTAACAATTAATTAAACTATATTTTTTTAACTTAAAAAAAACTTCTATTTAACATTTAAGACGATTGAATTATTAAAATTTGGACATTGATTTAATCTTTATATCCAAAATATTAACAAATATTATACCATAATAGACGAACTACCATAGTGTTTTGTTACACAAAATATAAGATTTTTATCCGAGTTTTGCACATTATTGGTAAAAGTATCTTAACAATTCTTCTATATGCAACGTTAATTTTTGGAGTATGTAATGAGGATTCTTTATTTTTACAACCAATAAATCTAATTGCCATGAAATGAGTATATCAATAATTAATTACTATTTTTAATAATGAAATTGATTAATTCTTAATATACTGATTCCCAAATATGCCAATTTTTTTGTCATATCAAAAAAATAAAAAAACGAAAAAATGAAAAGAATTGCACTTCTGGTTACAACACTTTTACTTGTAGCTTGTCAAAAAGATCAAAAAAGATATTCTATTACTGCTGACACCGAAGGTTTTGAAGAAGGAACCATGGTATATGTAAATGCTGTGAGTCAATCTAGAAGGCCAATAATTATAGATTCTACAACTATACAAAATCAAAAGTTTCAGATTAAATTACCTGCCCCAGAAAGTAATGATTTTAATTATTTAACATTTAAAGATCTAAGAGGAAATGTTCTCTTTTTGGCAGAAAACAACCCTATAGAAATGACTATCTATAAAGATAGTATGAGATCTTCTATCGTTAAAGGAGGAACAGAAAACGAACTCTTCTTTTCATATGCCAAGACTGTTAAAAAATATGGGGAAGAAAAATTAAAACTTAGTAATGAATATCAAATTGCTACTAAACTAGGAGAAACAAATAAAGCTATAAAAATAGCTGCAAAAAGGGAGGAATTAGTCGAAGCAGAAAAACAATTTAGAAAAGATCTAGCGAATAATAATTCGAGTTCTCTTGTATCAATAATGGCTTTAACTGACCTTTTAAACCTTAAAATTGTTTCTGCAAAAGAAGCTAAAGAACAATTTAACTCTATTGCTGACACCTTAAAAACTAGTCGATTAGGCAAAAACCTTAATCAACTTATTGCTAATGCAATGGCTGTATCCATGCAAAAAAGAATAGATATTGGCAGTACTGCCGAGGATTTTTCTGCTCCTACTCCAGAAGGTAAAATGTTATCCTTAAAACAGTCAATGGGTAAAATCACAATTATTGATTTTTGGGCTTCCTGGTGTAAACCATGCAGAATGGAAAATCCTAACGTAGTAAATGTGTATAAAAAATATCACGATAAAGGACTTAATATAATTAGCGTTTCGTTAGATAAAAAACAAGAAGCATGGACCAAGGCTATTTCTGATGATAATTTAGATTGGAATCATGTTTCTAATCTACAATTCTGGCAAGAACCTATTGCACAGGCTTATGGAGTACGATCTATCCCAGCTACTTTTATTCTTGACGAAAAAGGAAATGTAATTGCTAAGAATTTAAGAGGACCTGCATTAGAGGAAAAAATTTCAGAATTGCTTGCTCAGCAATCTCTATAAAATATATAAACATAATATCATAAAAAAGGCAACCAATCTATCATAGACATAGAGTTGCCTTTTTTTAATGTTATAATTTCCCCATTCTTTGTAAAACAAAAAGAATGATAATTGGTATCGCTAGTAAACCAATCATGAACAGGTTTTCTTGAAACAACCACGGAGCCAGTATCAAAGTAATAATATATCCTCCTACTGCACCTCCAAAATGAGCATCATGTCCTATATTTCCGACTTTATTTTTCATCCCGAAAATAGAATATAATAAATATCCGATTCCAAATATATAAGCAGGAATAGGAATTGGAATAAACATCAAATACAAACTCATGTCTGGTCTGAATAAAATCCCTGCATATATTATCCCAGATACAGCTCCACTTGCACCGACAGCGCTATAGTAGTATTCATCTTTATGAAAAAATAATGAAAATAAATTTCCAACTAACAAGCTTCCAAAATAAACGATTAAAAACTTAATATTACCTAAAAACCCAATTACCGTTGGAGCAAAAAAGTAAAGTGTAAACATATTAAAAAACAAATGCATCATATCGACATGTAAAAATCCAGATGTTAGCATTCGTATCTGCTCTCCTCTACGTATTCCACCAATATTGAATTTATACTTTTCAAAAAAAGAAAAATCATTAAATCCCTTTAATGACATCAGTATATTAGCTCCAATAATTATGATAACAATAAGATCAAGTTTCTCCATTAACTAAAATTTTTGTTCAAAGATACATATATTTTTACCTCAAGAAATCTAAAACAATTGTACTTTCTAATTAGCAAAAGTTTATGAAAAAAAAAGAAGGATGTTTTTATATTTGTACCCTTTAATTTAGGGGTTTAATGCAATTGTTAGTTTATCGTTTGGTCTATCCAATCCTATGGGTAATCTCAAAGTTACCTTGGCGTCTATTATATATCCTATCTACCGGAATATATGTACTCATGTATCATATTGTTGGATATAGAAGAAAAGTAGTTTCTACAAATTTAGCTCTCGCTTTTCCTGAAAAATCGGACAAAGAAATTAAACGGGTATGTAAAAAAATTTATAAACATATGTGCGATATGTTTATGGAAATGATAAAAAGCTTATCTATATCCAAAGAAGAAATGACTAAACGTTTTACGATAATTGATCAACATACATTCAAAGAATTACAAGCCAAAAACAAAAGTATTATTGTACTTATGGGACATTATGCCAGTTATGAATGGGCCATTGCTGCCCAATTTGTAATGGATTTTCCCATTGTTGGAGTATATAAAAAGATTAAAAACAAGTATTTTGATCAGCTAGCACATCGTATTAGAGGAAAATTCAATACAAGACTAATAGATAACCACAATGTGATTAAAGAGATCACCAGAGATAAAGTACATGGAAGACTCTGCGCTTATGGGCTATTATCAGATCAATCTCCAAAATTAAAAAATGCTTTGTATTGGACTGATTTTATGAATATTAAAGTTCCTGTAATTACCGGAGGAGAAGTTTTATCCAAAAGATTGGATATGCCTGTGACTTATCTAAAAGTAGAAAAAGTAAAACGTGGATATTATCAAGCTAAATTCATAACCATTACAGATGATCCAAAGAATTGTGATGATCATTATATTACAAAAAGATATCTGCAATTATTAGAGCAACAAATAAGGGAGAAACCAGAATATTACCTCTGGACTCACAGACGATGGAAACATAGAAATGCAAAACTTCCTAAAGGTGCACAAGTAGACTAAACAATAAACAAACATAACCAGCTGACTAACAGAACTTTTAGTTCCTCTTATTTTATTTAGTTTTTTTATTTTTAACAGATGAGTTTGGTAAAATACTTTTATTTTCGCAAACCAAACCCCATCTATCTATGCAATTATTAATTTATAAGCTAGTTTATCCTGGTTTATGGCTAATTTCAAAATTACCATGGAAATTGTTTTATGCTTTTTCTACTAGTATTTTTTTTATCATTTATTATATTATTGGATATAGGAAAAGAACCGTTACAGAAAACTTAATATTGGTTTTTCCTGAAAAGGCTGAAAAAGAAATCAAAAAGATTAGAAAAGAGTTCTATAAGCATATGTGTGATATGTTTTTAGAAATGATCAAATCTATTTCTATTTCTAATCAAGAAATGATGGAACGCTTTAAAGTCACTAATCTGGAAAAGATACAGAACCTAGAAGCTAAAGGACAAAACATTATGGTTTTTATGGCTCATTATGCTAGTTATGAATGGGCAAATGTAATAGATATACAAACAAATTTTCAAGCGGTTGGTATATACAAACCTATAGGGAATATATATTTTGACAGATTAGTCCGTAGAATACGTGCTCGTTTTGGTTCTCGTGTTGTTACAAACAAAAATGCTATGAGAGAAATTACCGAGGACCAAACCAAAGATGGCTTATATATGTATGGATTAGCAGCAGATCAATCGCCCAAATTACATAAAGCCATGTATTGGACTAATTTTATGGGTATAAAAGCACCTACCTTCTTAGGTGCCGAAGTGTTATCAAAACGCTTAGGAATAAACACTTACTATTTACAAGTAGAAAAAATTAAAAGAGGGTATTATGAAGCTACATTTGTTTCAATAACTGAAGATCCTAAAAACTGTGAAGATTATTCTATTGTAAAAAAATACTTAAGACTTCTCGAAAAACAAATTACCAATAACCCTCAGTATTATTTGTGGTCCCATAAGAGATGGAAGCATAGAAATGCATTGGCTCCAGAGGGCGCAACAATAGATTAAACACATCTGTAAACTATATCTAATAAATAAGCTTATATTGTAAGCTTTTAACCATCCATATGCAATTACTAATATATAGCCTGGTTTATCCAATTATACTAGGGATTTCAAAACTACCATGGCGATTATTTTATGCTTTTTCCACTGGTATTTATTTTATTATTTATTATATCGTACGATATAGGAGAAAGACAGTAACAGAAAACCTACAATTGGTTTTTCCAGAAAAGTCCAAAGAGGAAATTTTTAGTATTCGTAAAAAATTCTATAAACATATGTGTGATATGTTTTTAGAAATGACAAAATCGCTCTCTATTTCTCGTGAAGAACTTATAAAACGGTATAAAGTAACTAACCTTGATGAGTTTCATGAGTTTGAAAAGAAAAACAAAAGTATAATTGCCCTGATGGGGCATTACGGAAGTTTTGAATGGTCAAATGCAATAGATTTAGTATCTATTAATCCATGTGTTGGTATTTATAAACAGATTGAAAACAAATATTTTGACAGATTGGCACACCGTATCCGCGGACGTTTTAATTCAAGGCTTATTGCTAGTCATAAGGTCGCAAGACAAATTATAAAAGATAAACAAGAAGATACTGTATGTGCTTATGGAATGATCTCTGATCAATCTCCAAAAATTGGAAATGCAAAATATTGGACGAATTTCATGGGAGTAAAAGTTCCTATATTTTTAGGTGGTGAATTTTTAGCACAGCGACTTGATGTAATTGTTCTATACTTACATGTAGAAAAAGTGAAACGAGGGCATTATGAAGTTCGATTTATACCTATCTCAGAAAATAGTAAAACCGAAGAGAAATATCACGTTACTAAAGAATATCTAAGATTATTAGAAGGTCAGATACGAGAAAAACCTCAATATTATTTATGGACTCATAAACGTTGGAAACATAGAAATACTCCAATTCCTGAAGGTGCAGTTGTGGATTAATTTGATGTATTTCTATAGCGTATTTGTAATCTATGGCCTTAAATCGATATACTTAAATATTCTTCAGAAATTGAACTTATTATTATATAACGTAAATGACTATTATTTTATACAGTAAAA
Source organism: Aquimarina sp. AU119 (assembly GCF_900312735.1). Lineage (NCBI taxonomy): Bacteria > Pseudomonadati > Bacteroidota > Flavobacteriia > Flavobacteriales > Flavobacteriaceae > Aquimarina > Aquimarina sp. AU119. The sequence continues at coordinate 36,026 of NZ_OMPF01000009.1, forward strand.
TAAGTAAAGAATTTCAAGATGAATGTTTTGAAACTCATATAAATACTATACCTGAAAAACTAAAAAATAAGATTAATGCATTTAGAAGATGGCAGGATAAGCAGACCTCTTTACTAGGATTATTACTTTTACGACATGGGATTTCCAGGTTTTCAGACTCTCAGGATGATCCTCTACATCTTTTGAAATACAATTCATATGGCAAACCATTTTTGGATATTGATCTAGATTTTAATATCTCGCATTCTGGAGATTTTACTTTTTGTATCATCAGCAATGATAATAAAGTAGGTATTGATATCGAAAAAATAAGGGATATTGATGTGACTATATTGAAGTCACAGATGACTATTACAGAATGGGAAAATATAGTAAAAGCAGATCCCGTAAAAGATTGTGCTTTTAAATACTGGACACAAAAAGAAGCAGTGGTCAAAGCTATAGGAAAAGGACTTAGTATTGCACTATCTTCCTTTGCAATTGTAAATGATAAAGCTACAATTGACTCAGACACCTGGCACGTTTATCCTCTTCCAATAAACATTGATGGCTATAGTAGCCACATAGCAATTAATAAAGAATTATCACCTATAGAATTACCTTGTGAGTTTGTGAATTTTTATAAAAGCTAACCCAATTTTATAACTCCATTTGTTTTTTTATTATTCCTAAAAGCTATACTTTAATCGGGCTTGAATTCTATTGTTATCCTCATAATTACCAAAAAATGTTTTTCTTTTACCATTAAAGAAATCTCCTATCAAACTAAGGTTAAGACCACTACTTAAATCATATTGTAATTCTGTTTGTACATATGTATTATCTACTTTGATATCATGAGTCGCCTCAATTATAAATTTTGCAGAATTACTAATTTCATATTCTGCTCTTCCAACAAAAGACTCTTGAAAAATATTATTAAGATTAGTATTCGGAACATCTTCTCCACTTTCAATAATCTGATGAACCCATTGTAAAATAATAAATAAGTTATTTTCTCCTATTACGCTTCCAAAAGTCCTATCTAACCCCACTACATATTGATAAAAAGAATCGTCAATAAAAGGATTAGTTCCTTTATGATCTTCTGTTCTAAAATATCCAACTTCACCTCGTAAACCATAGTTACCAATTATAGTAGAAAAGTCTGCACCAAACACTTGTAATTTTTTAATTTTTGGAGTAATCAAAACATTGGTAACTCCGTCTTGACCCAGTATAAACTCCTGATATAAAGAAGGCAAATCATCGAATCCATTGAAGTAACTTACCGAAAAATCCCACCCTTTAAATGTTGTACTTACTTTAAAAGCAAACTGAGCACTTCGAATATCTTTTTCGGGTTCATCAAAATCTTGTAGTTCGAATAATGCAGGTACTATTTCACCTGTTGGAAGAATTGCTTGTTGAGGAAAATCAACAAACCACCTCGAGTTCGTTGCAGGAATAATACTAGATTGAAAAACAGGAATAAATACACCGTGTATTGTAATATCATCAATATAATATTTAGACAATATAGAATATACTCCAATACGTTCATCATCTGTATCAATAATATCAGAATAGTCTATGGGGTTTAAATTATTGGTAGGGTTAATCCCATCTGCCTCGCCCCATGTAATTATTTGTTTTCCTATTCTTATATCCATAGTATTCATATAGATATCAATGTAAGCTTCATCTAAAAACACTCGTCTTCGATCAGGATCTGCTATATCATCACGGATTTCAACACCACCAAAAAAATGATAATTTTTAATAGCCTTGCTTTCTACTTCTAGTTGTAAAATCCCTTGATTTCTCGAATTGATTTTCTCTTCTTCAATATCATTATTCTCAAAATAACTAATGTGATCTAACTCTATAAAACCACCTATTTGGTATTTTTTTTCCTTTTGAGCTTGCAATGATGCCATACAAGCTATAATCATTAATACAAGACTGAAATATTTCTTTTTAGAAAAAAACTCAAATGTACTTTTTTTTATATCGTGTTTACGTTGTTTATAATTCAAGGTTATAGTCAATTATAAATTAAAGAATTCTTTTTTTTCACAAAAGAGATTACTTTTGTCAGGGTAATATTTAATTAAGAATAAGTATCCGATTAAAATACATGATGATTAAAACACAAATCAATCATTAATAGACCATCATCACCTCTTCAAAAGGACACTTATTCTATTACTTTTTAGGTTATTTTGATACTATACTTTCATAAGGTTATTAATTAAGGTTAAACATTCTACTTTATTATTCATAAGAGTATTCTTTCTCTAAATTTCGTTTAGAAAAAATATCGGTTTCCACTCCTGTATTTATTTGAAAATCAGCAAATTTTAAAATAGTTTTATGATTTGTTTTATGATTATTCATAGTAATTACATAAGCTCTTGATTTTTCGCTATTAGCCACTTTTTTTACATCAGAGGTCGTTAATGTTTTTATATGCACTTTGTTTTTATTGTAAAAGTTTATTTTGGCAATTACAAAATCAGATTTTCTTACATATATTTCTCTTTTTGAATATCCAGTTTCTTTGATTTTTGATGTCGAAACCGGTATTGCTTCTACCAAGAAACAATTTTGTCCATCTATAGTTTCTTCTTTGATAATAGTATATTTAAAATCTTCAAGATCCTCTGTTCCCATATCTTCATAAGTAAAATCAGATCCAACAAAATTATCGGTTTGATTACTGGATGAAATTCTTCTGGTTTTACCTAAAGCAGGTAAATACAACCATTGATCATCATCACGATCAGAATACTCTATCGCCAAAAAAGAAGTTCCTTTGACATCAGAAGGTGATGTAAATCTTATAATTGATGATCGATTTCTTGTCTCATCACTTTTTATAACCTGATTTATAGTCCTAGCTCTTGTTTTTCCTTTTTTATTTACCAATGTCATGGTAATATCTATTTTCTCATCATCTGCAAAAACTTGTCTTTCATTTTTGGTCATCACCTCTAAGCCAGTTTGTGCAGATAGCATCGAAATATTAAAAGAAAACACGGCTAGAATTACTGATATTCTTACTATTTTAAAAGTTCTCATTGTTTTAAGTTTTATAAAGTTTTAATTAGATTCTTCAGATAAAGCCATTGTCTTTTTTATAACTTTCTGAGGTGTTTCTTCTTTGATTGCTTCTATGGTTTTTTCTTCTTGTTGCCCCTTTTGTTGAAACAATGATTTTGGTTTAAAAATTCCTAAAAGCGAAGGAAACAATACCAATGATCCAAATGCTACTGTTATCATTGTTAATGATATTAACCATCCGAAATATTGTATTGGCAGAAACCCTGAAAAAACGAATACGATGAAACCAAGAATATTAGAAACTACATCATAAATTATGGCTTTCCCAGAAGTTAAAATAGTGGTTTCTGTTGCCCTTTCTAAATTAGAATCTATCATCATTTCTTCTTTAAATCGTAATAGATAATGAATTGCAAAATCGATCCCGATTCCGATTCCGATTGCAGTTATTATAGCGGTACCTGTTTCTAGTCGAATCCCCAGAAACCCCATAAAACCAAAGGTTAATATGCTTGATACCGTAAGAGGAACAATACTTAAAAATCCCAGTGACATGGATCTTAAAACGATCATACAAAAGATCAAAACGATTAAAATAGCCAGAAAAATATTTTGGATTTTTCCATTTACTATATATCGTATTTGCGCCAGCCAAAACATTACTTCTCCTCCAAATTCTATATTAGCATCGCCTTTAAAATTTTCATTTACATAAGTCTCAAAAGTTTTATACAATTGTATATGTTCTTCTTGTTCAGAGGTAGTCAAGAAGAGTTTTACTTTTGCTCTCTGATAATCATAATCGATAAGATCTCCAAAATCCCCAGGGTCACCAGACATGGAGTATAACAATAGATACTGTGCTATTGTGTTTTTTGAATCAGGAATGGTGTTATACCTTGGATCTGCATCATTCATCTGCAGATTCATTCGTTTTATAATATCTGAGAATGAACTACTATATCCAATTCCTGGTTGAGATTCTGCGAATTTTTGAAAACCAGCAATCTTTTTTAAGAATTCAGGATCTTTTATCATATTGGCTTCTTTGGCCTCTATCATGATATCCATGGTACGTACTCCTCCTAATTTGTCATTAAATTTCTCGAATGTAGAACGTAAGACATGTTCTTTTGGGAAATACTTCACAAAGTCGTTTCCTACTCTAATCTTACTTATTCCAATACCCGAAATAACAAATAAGAGTAATGTACCGATCAAAATTCTTACTCTATACTTTAATGATACTTTGGCAACCCATAATAAAAACTTATTAAGAAGAGCTTCTCTATTTTTTCTGGTTTTCTTCTCTCCTTTCTTCTTTGATAATGATAAAATTGCAGGAATAAGTAATATAGATACCAACAAGGTAGAAATGATACCTAAAGAAGTGATGATTCCAAATTCTTGTATCGATGTTACTTTAAAAATAATTAAAGTAGCTGATCCAATAGCCGAGGTTATCCCTGTCATTAAAACTGCAGGGCCAATCTTTTTTACAGTTTCTCTAGCGGCCGCTTTTCTATTCTCACTAGTCAGAATTTCTTCATAATATCGATGAAGAACATGAATACCATAAGAACTCGATATGGCAATCATAAGCATTGGAAGAACTGAAGACACAACAGTTATAGGAAAACCGATATGCCCCATTAATCCCATTGTCCAAATAATACTTAAAATAACAACCACAAAAGGCAGTATTACTCCTTTTGCCGAGCGAAATGAAATAAAATATCCTATCAATACTAATAGCAGTCCTAATGGTAAAAGAAGATTAACATCATCTTGAATACCTGTATCAATTTCATGAGAATTTATTGGTGCTCCTGCTAGATAAAATTTCTCATCTCCTTCATACTTTTTAATGATTTCAGAAATTTGATTATACACTATCGTTTGGTCATAATCCTCATTGAGATTAGCAATAATAGATGTAAATTTAGCATCCTTAGATACTAAACGTCCAATTACTAACTCATTAGAAAACACCTCTTTTCTCAATTCCCATATCTCTTGTTTGCTTGCTGGAACTTCTTCCATCAAAGGACCAACATCTAATCCCCAATCCTTACCTTGTATGTTATTGATTGTGGATAAACTTGTAATTTCATCTCCGATAACACCTTCAACAGTTTCTATTTCTTTAGAGATATTTATAATCTTATTAAGTGTTTTTTTATTAAAGATATTTTCAGTTTCTATACCTACGATTAAAACATCTTTTTTACCAAAAACTTCTTCCAGGTAATCATTTGTTTTTACAATAGGATCATCTTTTGGAAGTTCTGAATCCTGATTATTTTTGGTTTTAAGTTTAGTTACTCCTGTTCCTAAAAGAATAGTAGTGACCAAAAGTGCAATAAGAATCAACCATGGTCTCTTATATATAATATTGGCTATAAATTTCATTTTGAAAGATTATAATTGGTTAGGGGATTTAATAATTTAGACACTCATCATACTTTGAGAGATCAACTTGTTAAGATTAGTTCCATCTTTTTTCATGACTTTCTCAGTAGCTTTTTTTATAATCATCAGCGGAATTAGTCCAAAGTATTTTCCTGGATCCATTTCAAAATACCAGTCAAACTTTGTTGCTTTACCATTTTTAATAGATTCAAAACTTTGCTGCCCTTTCATAGGAAAAGCTCCTTCGACACTTTTATAATTTCTAAGATGAAATGCTTCGGTGCTAATTTGCATAACGAAGGTTTCTTTTCTACCTAAGAAATCATATTGTAACCTTAGTTGATCATCAACCATTTGCTCAACTTTTTTTACAGAAGAAACCCAGCTGACTTCATTTACGGGATCATTGACGAATTCATAAACATCTTTGATGTTATGATCTAAATAAAATGTTTGTTTAATAGATATCATAATGTTGTTTTAGTTTTAGGTCGACCTTATTTAAATATGTATAATTGGTTTATGGAAACTTATCAGAAAGTATTCATATGGTTACATAATACGTTCATTAGAATTAGCCAAAACTTGCGAAACATACTCTCTGACAAGTCCATAAAATGAAATGTGATATATAAATTTTAATAGTTCTGCTATATCAATACAGCACTTTCAACCTTGTTATATTCTGTGAATATTTGTTGTAAAGTTCCTGCTAATACTGTTGCATTAGGTTGGTACATCATTGTACTATGATTACCGGGTACATCATACACTTTTAAATCTTTAATATTACAACGATCCCACCCTAGATTAATTCCTATTTGCTCTATAAGAGGCTCTTGTACAGCTCTTAATAAGTTAATCTTACCATTATAGGGTTTTGCTTCATATAGAGATAATGCTGTACCATTGGATATATACACATCAAGATATCTTCTCATCTGATCCTTATTGATGTCATCAGTAACAATATGACCTTTCTTTGCCCGCTCTATTACCATGTCAAACATTTTATCTACAGATTCACATGCTCGAAGTTCTTCTGGGTTAATAGTAAGTGTTTTTCCGTAAGGTATTGCCAAATCTCTGGCAAACCAGGATAATAAAATAGCATCATCAAACTCTTCTGAATCATCATATAAAGGAGATCTGGTATCTAATAGTGTCACTGTAGCGACTTCCTCTCCTTGATCTTTTAATTGATGTGCGATTTCTGTAGCGATTAAACCACCAAAACAATATCCAACCAAATGAAAAGGTCCTTCTTTCTGTATCGATTTAATGTTCTTTATGTAATCTGTAGCGATATCTTCTACCGTGATATGCGGAGTTCCATCCTCATATAAATAAGGAACCTGAAGTCCATAAATACTATATGAATCTTTTATTGATTCTACCATCGAAGAATAACAAAACACATTTCCGCCAATAGGATGAATACAAAATATAGGTTCTTGAGCAGAAGTTCCTTTTTGTAATTGAACTACAGGGGAACCTTTAGAAATTTCTTTTTTATCTCTTATTATTTCTCCTAATTTTTCTATTGTAGGGTATTGAAACAATACTGAAATTGCTAAACTATCACCAAAAATCAATTTAATATCACTCATTATACTTACAGCAAGCATAGAATGTCCTCCCAAATGAAAGAAATCATCTTTTACTCCAATTGGAGAGATTTTTAGTGTTCTCTCCCATATCTTTTGCAGCTCTAATTCGACTACATCTCTTGGAAGTACCAATTCTGTTTCTTCTCTTTTATATTCTGGTACAGGAAGTTTCTGATAATCAATTTTTCCATTGTTTGTTAAAGCGAACTCTTTCATTTCAATAAAAATTGAAGGAATCATATAATCAGGGAGCTTGTCTAATAAATAATTTCTTAGTTTTTTATCGATAGCTTCCCCTTCTTCCTCTAAAATATAGTATGCAACAATGCGTATATCATCATCTTGCATAATCCTGGTGGTCACGACTGCATTTTTAACTTCAGGATGAGAAACTAATAATGTTTGTATTTCGCCAAGTTCAATTCTAAATCCTCTTATTTTAACTTGTGCATCTGCTCTACCTACATATTTTAGATCTCCATTTTTATATAGCTGAGCCAAATCCCCGCTTTTATATAATCGAGCTTTAGAATCACTACTAAAAGGGTCTTTAATAAACCGTTCTGATGTAAGTTCTGGGCGGTGTAGATACTCTACTGCCAAACCTTCTCCTCCAACATAAATCTCTCCAGTCACACCATATGGTACAGGTTTAAGTTCACTATCTAATAAGTAAATTTTCATATCAGGAATAGGTTCCCCAATCATACTTTTTGATGATAATAAATCATCTTTAGTTATTTCTCTATATGTAGTATGTACCGTTGTTTCAGTAATCCCATACATATTAATGAGTTGAGGTTTACTATCTCCATGATAATCCATCCAAGGTTTTAAAGTGGGAATATCCAAAGCTTCTCCTCCAAATACCACGTATGATAGTGCTAATTCTTTTGATTCATTGACAGAAACCTCATAATCAATAAGTTGTTTAAATGCAGAAGGTGTTTGATTTAATACAGTAACCTTATGATTAGCTAATAAATTATAAAATGATTCTGGAGTTCTGCTCTCTTCATAAGAAACGACTACAAGTTTGGCTCCATATAAAAGAGCTCCCCAAATTTCCCACACACTAAAATCAAAGGCATAAGAATGAAACAAACTCCAAACATCATTCTCATTAAATCTATACCAATGATCCGTAGCAGAAAATAATCTTAATACATTGTGATGTGTATTTAATACTCCTTTAGGTTTTCCTGTAGAACCAGAAGTATAAATTACATATGCTAATTCATCTTTTTGAGTTATTAGATTAAGGTTTTTTTTTGAATTGGTTTCAATTACCCTCCAATCGGTTTGTAAGTCAACTATTTCGATTTGCTCTCCTAATGTGGTTAATTTCTCTTTTCCATGAGTTATAACTATTGGTGTTTTTGCATCATCAATAATTAGTTCTAGTCGTTCTTTAGGATTTGTAGGGTCTAAGGGGACATATGCTCCTCCAGATTTTAAAATCCCCATTATTCCTATGAGTACTTCGATAGATCTATCAACGCACAAACCAATTAAAGTTCCTTTTTCTGCACCTAAGCTTCTTAAATGATGTGCTAGCGCGTTTGCTTTTTTATTAAGCTCATCATAAGTTATTTCTTTGTCCTCAAAAACGGCTGCTGTGGCATTTGGATTTCTGGCAACCATAGTTTCAAACCCTTCATGTAAGGTGGCAAAATCAGGAGTTTTTTGTGGCTTTTCTTTCCATATGTTTAAAATTTCTTGTTGTTCTTCTTCCAACATTATTGGTAGTTTTGCAACAGATGATTTTGGATTTTCAACTATTGCATACAATAGATTTTTAAAATGTTTAATAACCTGAATCACCGTCTCACTATTTAACAAGTCGGTATTATATTTAAATAATCCTTGTAATTCTTCATTGACTACATTACCCATTTCGAGGCTAATTTCGAACTGTCCTTCTTGTTGATCTACATCAAATAATTGTATATCTAATAACGAATTCTCTTCATTTGCCCCTAAAGACGCCATAACATCATCTAGAACCGGTAATTTTTCCCATGCAAATGCTGTTTGTATCAAAGGTGATCTTCCCGGATCTCTATCCGGAAGCAATTCTTTTACAAGTTCTGAAAAAGGATATTCCTGATGTTTCATTCCATCAATGACATCTTTACGAATATCTTTTACAAAATCAGAAAAACTAGATGATATGTCTAAAGAAGAACGCAATACAATTGTATTCACAAAATTTCCAATGATGTTTCGAGTTTCCTTTTTGTTTCTTCCGGCAACAGGTACACCAATTAAGATATCATCTTGATTAGAATAACGTTGTAAAAGGATTCTATACGTAGCCAAAAGCAACATATATAAGGTAACCCCTTCTTGTTTAGCTAACTCAGCAAGTTGAAAACTTAACTCTTTATCTAAAGCAAAACGTTCTATATTTCCTGAATATGTTAATAGTTTTGGTCTTACTTTATCAATGGGGAAATCTAATACTGGTAATTCTCCTGATAGTTTTTCTTTCCAATATTGTAATAATGTATCTCCTTTATCAGAAAACAAAAGTGTTTTTTGATCATTTACATGATTTCTAAAATTTGTCGTAATAGTTTTTAATTGAGGTGTATCATTAGTACATAATGCAGTATATACCAATCGTAATTCATTAAGCAATATTGCCAGTCCCCATAAATCCATGGCAATATGATGAGCTGTTACAACCAAAATATAATCTTGGTTAGCTTGATGGTATATATTGGCACGGATTAATCTATCAGTACTTAGATTAAATGGTTTTTTAGTATCTTGATCAATACGACTCATTGTTTCTTCTATACCAGAAACACCTCTATCTATCTGAATATCAAAGTTTTTATCAATATTTTTTTCGAAATTCTGATAAGGTTTACCATCAACTATCTCAAATGTTGTATTTAAAACATCATGACGTTCTATCAAAAAATCGAAGGTCTTTTTAAGAACTTCTATATCTAATTCTCCTTTTATTTCTCCTCCAAAAACAACATTATAGGCTGAAATATCGGGGTCCAATTGTTGAAGAAACCATAAGCCTTCTTGTTCTTTTGATAGCGGATGTAATTGAAGATTATTTTGATCTGTGTTAAAATCAGTTTTCATTATTTTTTTAGGTTTTAAGAATATTGCAAGCATTAAAAGTTGGTAAAAAAATGAGCAATAATGCATTTGTCTGTCTCCTCGAATTTTATAATTCGCTATGTTTTTTTTACATTTTGTCTTTAAGAAATAACATAATGTCGTGAATTGTAGGATAATCCCATAAGGTAGTAGAAGGTAATTCTACATTTAATTTTTCTTCGATATCCCCAGAAATCATGATGGCACTCATAGAATCTAAACCATAAAGAACTAATTCTTCATGTATAGAAATCTTCTCGCTATCCATACTTAAATGTTCTGCTACTCTATTGATTAACCAATTTTCCATTTCAGTTATAGAAGCACTTTTTGCAGCTACTTCTATTGCTCCAGTTTTTTCAGACATATATTTGATTTTTAATTAATTTGAAAGTTGAAAAGGCGTTATCGAAAATAATTTGCCTTCGGTATGTAATGTCAATAAATGTTTTGCCGTATTCTCTAGATATTCCTTATCCAGTTCTTTTTTATAAATAGTAAAAGAATCCAGAGTTCGTTGCAGTGAAAGCACAAGCCATTCTCCTTTAGAAAAATACTCCCCTAACTCTTCCTGATTATAGACCCACATAAATACAGAGGTTGCTGCTGTATGCAATTTGCAATAGCTTTGAGCCAGATCAAAATATTCGGTTTCAAGATTATGTCCTGATTCTACAACAGGTAATTTATCTACTTTATTCTCAAGATCCATTAAATTACTAATAAGGTCTATTGTTAAATTAAGTATTTCGGATAATGTTTTAGGAGAAACACTATTCTTTCCTTTTAGATTACCAAGCTTGGATAGAGCAAACTCTATTCCTTGTAAAACAATGTTGTTTCCTTTACTAAAAAGATCAAGTTTGTTATAGTCAATATCGCTAACCTCTTTATTCAAAGAAAATATATTTTCTAAAGTTTTTTCTAGTTCTATACCTGTGCTTTTAGCTCTTTTTTTTGCCAGAAATTTAAGTTGAAGAGAGAGAGAATGTTTGTTAATAATTGTACTACCATCAAATAGGCTTATGATAGAATTATCTCTCATCATTTTTTGGAAAACACCATGATCATGATCATCTCTAAAATAAAATCTTGACCCTAGGATAACAGACAACTCATGTATGCTTTGTTCTACTTTTTGAGGAATGTAATTTTTGACAATTGCAGACCAAACACTAAACTGAGAAGTAATCTCATGTAACCCTCTCGAGGAAGCTATTGCAAGGCAATCACAGCTTATAATATCGATGAAAATTTTTGCCAGGGTGTGTCTTGAATGCTGTATATCAAAAACAGTTTTTCCATACAATTGTCTTTTTAAAACAAAGTTTAGTGTTGTTCTAAGAGCAGTATCTACAGCTCCCAAAGATAAACCTGCACATAATGTCCTGGTTATCTGAAATCCTTTTAAAGTAATTTCGAGGCCGGCTCCTTCTTTTCCTACGAGCATGTTTTTTGATAGTACTGCTTTATTAAAAACAATTCCACTTATATCACATCCTTTTATCCCCAAAGTATTAATTTTGGGCTGATAAGCATATGTATCGGGTGATAATTTCTCTTTATCTACCATTAAAATGGATAGGCTTCGGGAATCTTTTTTATCATTAGTTTTTGCTAAAACACATAAAATATCAGATAATGTAGCTTTATTAATAGGCCATTTTTCTCCGGTTAATAAATAATTGGTATTATCATCAGTTTTTACTGCACATACTCCATTTGCATTGAGATCACTACCATGTGATCTCTCTGTCACTGCTAAACAAGCAGATCTGCTATTTCTAATTTCTTTTGCCAATTCCTGCTTTTGCTCTTCTGATCCAGCAATCCAAACTGGTAATGCACCTAAAAGTGTATGAGCATCGGTTATAGAAATCGATAAATCTCTTCTGGAAATTGATCTTGTTAAAAAAAGTAATTCTTCAAATGATTTTAATTTTCCGCCAAGCTGTTCTGGAATATAATATTCATTATACCTCCATTTATGCAGTTCTTCAATTTCCTGATAAGGAAAAATTTCATTTTCATCAAGCTCAGCTGATTTTTTAAATGATACTACTGATGATTCATCAAATGGGCTTTTCAGAAATTCTTCAAGTTCCTCTACAGCAACAAGTCTATCAAAGATTGTTGGCCTTTGTATTTTTATTATATCTACAGACATATAGTTTCTTAATTTGGTATGATGATTTATCAAAATGATAACGAGAATATCCATTAAGGTATAGATATACCTATCCTTACACGAATATTTCTGAATGCTAAAAAAATAAATTAACTTTTTCTATTTGGTACAGTTAATTGGCGTTTAACAGACCAAATAAGCTTTTATCGGTTGTAAATTATTTTTTAGATATAACTCTTTTGAAGCCAATCTTTGTAATTTCCCACTAGTTGTTTTAGGAAATGAAGAAGGCTCTATAAGTACAACATCTTTAACCTGAATTTGATACTCCCTGGACACAGCCAAGTATATAGCGTTTGTAACCTCTTCTATATCAATTTTTCTTCTAAATTCTCGTTTAACTTCCTGCACAATTATCAAGGATTCACCACCATCTTCACTTTCTATCGCAAAAGCAGAACCACAACCTGGTCTCAATGACTCATGTGCTGTTTGTACCGTATGCTCAATATCCTGTGGGTAATAGTTTTTACCTCTTATAATGATTAAGTCTTTATGCCTTCCTGAAATATATAAATTTTGGTCTATCATAAATCCAAGATCCCCTGTTCTAAAAAATCCTTCTTCATTAACATCCTGAATATAAGCATTAAACACTTCCTGTGTCAGTTTTTCATTCTGCCAATAACCAACAGCTACACTAGGGCTTTTAATCCATATTTCTCCTATTTCTCCATCTTTAGATAAAGTACAAGTTTCGGGATTTACGATATGTATTTCATGTCCCTCTTCTTTACTTCCGCAGGAGACAAATGATATTTTATTAGTGTCTTCTTTGGTTATTACTTGTACTTTTTGATTTTTAAGAGCTTCTTTATCTATATTTATAGTGAATGGTTCTTTTGTTTTTTCTCCAGAAGAAACCAATAATGTTGCTTCTGCCAAACCATACACTGGTAAAAATGTTGACATTTTGAAGTTAGACACTTTAAATTTTTGAAAGAAATCAATCAATGTACTCTCTTTCACGGGCTCTGCTCCACTATAAGCTACTTTCCAGTTACTAAGATCTAAAGATGCTAATTTTTCTTCTGATATTTTTCTCACGCACAATTGATATGCAAAATCGGGAGCCCCACTAATCACACCTCCTTGTTCTTTTCTTTTAGAGATTTGATCTAACCAAAGAAAAGGGTTTCTTAGAAATGTCATCGGAGCCATTGAAGTTAATCCAATCCCACTATATAAAGGCTGAAGAATCCCTCCTATTAGTCCCATATCATGATAAGGAGGTAACCAACTTACCATATGTGTTCCAGAGTAACATCCTAAAGCATCTCGTATTGCTTTTAGGTTGTCTAACAAATTAGTATTATTAAGAATTACTCCTTTTGGATTTCCTGTTGATCCTGAAGTATATTGTAAAAAGACTATATCTGTTGGTTTTACTTTTTCTGGAACATATTCTATATTAGGTGAAGAAACAATCAAATCGGTTGCTATCCATCCTATCTGACTTAGACATTCTACACCTTCTCTTCTATCATCATTTACTATAGTAGCTTCAGAAAGGGAATCAACATAATTCATTATACCAGATGTACTTAATGCATATTTAGATTGAGAATCCTTTATTATCATTAATAATCTTTCTGTATTTCTACTATCTGGCGGATAAGCAGGAACAGGAATAACTCCTGCATATAAGCAACCAAAAAAAGCACTTATATATTCGATTCCCGGGGGATATAATAATAAGACTCTATCTCCAAAATCTAATTTCTGTTTTAATTCTAAAGCTATTGCTTTTGCCCTATTGGATAACTCTCCATAAGTAACTTTCTCTTCTTTTTCTTTAGACTGTAAGAAAATGATAGCGGTTTTGTCTCTTTCAATTTCACCCCTTAGATATAAAATCTCAGCGATTGATTTAAATTCTTTTGTTTCCATTTAAAAGGTTTTAAGAGTAATTTGTATATAATTAAAGTTGGGTTATTTATAATTTTTTTTCAACATCCTGACACACATTAAAATAAAAAATATAAAAAAGTGATGACAATTAATAAGAACATGGTTAACTATCCTTATCTATCGTTATATAAAACTAAAAATTATTTAAGTTCAATATATTTCATCACATTTCATTATTAGCTTTATGCATTGCTCCATTCTTTTAAATTCAAAATTATCAGACATACAAAACAACATCATTAATTATGAATTTATAAATATATAGCAATAGGTTTTAATTAATTATATAGTCAATCAATATAATATATTCATCACTTATTTATTTATTCTTTCAACCACTATAATTAATTCAATAATTATATGATATTAGAATAAAAATAAACAACTAGGGGTAGGTAATTTTACTTGATTAACAATACAAATATGGATAATTAAAATCTAACAAAAAGTAATTCTGCTTTTAAATAAATGTTAAATAAATATAATCTTAAAATAGGTGCTTTAAAATCATGAAAATAAAAAAAACACTGTTTTTATTAGAAGATTTTACATTATTATTTTATTCAACCTCTTTATTTTGAGGTTAAAACCTCAACCGTTTTATTATGATTACTTGTTTATTGTATAGTCTGTAAATATGTAGAAGCTATTCTTTTTTGTGTTTTTGGGTAGTAAACATTATTTAACATTAGAATACTAAAGTCTAATTATTTTTTTACTTCTTGATTATATAACACTTCTAATTCTAACTTATTAATTTGTTTTTTTAATGATTTCAAAGAGCTTTTATCCTTGTTTTTGATTAAAGAATTAACAGCAGATAATATTTTTCCTTTTATCAAATTAAGTCTACTGTCTTGATCTAAAAACAAAGTATCTACACCACTTACTAATTCATATGAAGTATCTACTTTATCGTATTGAGCAATACTCTTTTTTCTTTCTAAATTTTCTTTTGTAATTTTTATTTTATGTTTTAAGTCCGATTCGTTAACAATAACCCAATCTTCTGTACCTTCTGCCTGTAGCAAAATAGCGAGGTCTGATTTTTTCATTTTAATCTCACCCATTAATATTTGCAGTTTAAGCTTAGGGTTTGTTTCACTAATCAAATTAAGAGCCATTGAATATTTTTCATCACGTTTAATCGTACTTTCACTTACATTAAACTCTTTAGAAAGTAATTTAGATGTCGAAAGGTCAATTTGACCCTTCGATGATACATTTTCATATCCACCCTTATTTTTTTTTGTCATACAGTATTTTAACCCTCGATAATAGCTTAATTGGTCTGGATTAAGGTTTCTTCTTCCTAACTGATTATTTAACATCCAAAATTTTACTTCCTCGATGTCTGCAAAAACCATTTTTTTAGTTCTATAACGAATATTATTCTCTGTGCAGATCTGATAACGATTATGACCGTCAATTAGAATTAACTCATCATTTTTTTCCCATACCAAAAGAGCCTCTCTACACCCTTCAGAAATTATACTTTTACGTAGTAATTGATATTCTTCTTTGGATAAAGGAACAATGTGCTCCTTTAATTCCTGAATAATCCTTATGTTTTTCATGCAATCGGAAATAATATTGGCTTAATGATCAAATATACAAAATTCATTAAGTCTATAAACCTTAAAGCATTACTCTATAGAAAAAGAGAATATTACTTGAAATATACTAGTAAAAAACAACAAGTATCAAATTATTCTAATTTTAGAATTCTACAAATCATCAAAAAAAATCAAAATTCTGATTATCAGATATTTAAATGCAAAAAAACTTAATTATGGATACAAACTAGGTTTTATATTCCTGCAATGCTCTTTAATGTAACAATAGTATCTTCTGCTAACTCATCTGCTTTTTCCTGACTTAAAGCTTCTGTATATATACGAATGATAGGTTCTGTATTACTTTTACGTAAATGCACCCAATTATCCTTAAAATCAACTTTTACACCATCTACGGTAGAAACTTCTTCAGATTCATGTTTTTTATGAAACCCTTTCAAAATGGCGTCAACATCTAAACCAGGAGTTAACTGAACTTTATTTTTGCTCATAAAATAAGACGGGTAGCTATTTTTTAATTCGCTTACGCTACATTTTTTTTCTGCTAAATGCGTAAGAAACAAAGCTACTCCTACCAAAGAATCTCTTCCATAGTGTGATTCTGGATAAATAATACCTCCATTTCCCTCTCCTCCAATGACCGCTTTATTTGCCTTCATTTTTTCAACTACATTAACCTCTCCTACTGCACTTGCTTCATAAGTTCCATTATGTTTTTGAGTTATATCTCTCAATGCTCTGCTAGATGATAAATTTGAAACCGTATTCCCTGGTGTTTTACCTAATACAAAATCTGCACAAGCTACCAATGTGTATTCTTCTCCAAACATTTCACCATCTTCACTCATAAAGGCTAATCGGTCTACATCTGGATCTACTGTAAGTCCAAAATCTGCTTTCTCTTTTACTACTAAATCAGATAAATCTGTCAGGTGTTCTTTTAATGGTTCTGGATTATGAGGAAAATGCCCATTTGGTTCACAATACAACTCCACAGTCTCTACTCCCATTTTTTGAAGTAATTTTGGTATTGCAATACCTCCTGTAGAATTCACCGCATCAACAACCACCTTAAAATTAGCTTTTTTTACTAATTCTGCATCTACTAAAGAAAGGTTCAATACTTCTTCAATATGTTTATCAATATAAGTGTCATTTACAGTAATACTTCCTAAATCGTCAACTTCTGCAAAGACGTATGTATCATTTTCTGCGATTTCCAAAATCTTTTTACCATTATCGGCATTCAAAAATTCTCCTTTATGATTTAAAAGTTTTAAAGCATTCCATTGTTTTGGATTATGACTGGCCGTGAGAATTATTCCTCCATCCGCTTTTTCTAATGTTACTGCTATTTCTACCGTTGGTGTAGTAGAGAGTCCTAAATCAATCACATGAATTCCTAAACCAACCAAACTATTCATTACTAATTGTTGAATCATAGAACCAGATATTCTGGCATCACGCCCTACCACTACCTTTGGATGTTTTGTTTTTGTTTCCTCTTTTAGCCAACTACCATAAGCAGAGGCAAATTTAACCGCATCTACTGGTGTTAAGTTATCTCCAACAGTTCCTCCAATTGTACCTCTAATTCCTGAAATTGATTTTATTAATGTCATGCTTATAATTGATTGTATATTTTTAAGTGTAAATGTACGAGCTATGGCAGACTACTACAACTTTAGTATTAAAATTTACAAAAAAACAATATTAACTTTCTAAAAAATTGTAAATTCCCATAATGAACTTTCTAGCCCATATTTATCTTTCTGGGGAAGATCCAGAGCTTAAAATAGGTAATTTTATTGCTGATTCTGTTAAAGGAAAAAAATACCTAAACTATCCGAATCGTATTCAACAAGGAATTACATTACATCGTAAAATTGATTCTTATACCGATACTCATCCTATTGTAAAAAAAAGTGTGTCACGACTATTTCCTAAGTACAGGCATTATAGCACTGTTATTGTTGATATTCTATATGACCATTTTTTAGCTAATAATTGGGTGGAATATTCTGAAATTCCTTTAGAGGAGTACACAGTCTCTTTTTATGAACTGCTCCATCAATATCATCAGGTTTTACCTAAGCAAATTCAAAATTTTTTACCATATATGATTAAGGACAATTGGTTACTAAGTTACGCTTCTATTTCGGGAATAGGAAGTGCTTTATCTGGTATGAATAGAAGAACAAAAAACAAATCCAGAATGGATCTGGCAGTAAATGAGCTAGAATTTTACTATTCGGAATTTGATAAAGAGTTTCGTTCATTTTTTGAAGAACTCAAAGTATACACCGAAAATGAAATAAAAGTATTATAATATATTACAATGTATTGCTAAATCATCTTAATCAGCATATTATAACGGTTAAAAATAAGATATCAAAACTACACCTAATGAAACACACATTTCTTTTATTACTCTTCTCTCTTTTCTTCTCCTGTAAAAATAATAGTATTGATCAACAAAAAGAAACCGAACCTGTATTAGGTCTGATTACTCAAAAAGCCATGGTAGTTTCGGCGAGAAAAGAAGCTTCAGCAATTGGTGCTGCTATTATGAAAAAAGGAGGTAATGCTTTTGATGCTATGGTCGCTACAGAAATGGCACTTGCTGTGGCCTACCCATTTGCCGGAAGTCTTGGTGGTGGCGGTTTTATGGTATATCGTAAAGCAGATGGAGAAACAGGAGCATTAGATTATAGAGAAAAAGCCCCTCTTGCCGCTTATAAAGATATGTATCTGGATGAAAATGGCGATCCGATACCCGAAAAAAGTCAAGTCGGAGCTCTGGCAATTGGAGTTCCTGGTACAATAGCTGGAATTTTTGCCGTACACAAAAGGTTTGGTACATTGCCAATAGAAGAAATACTTAGTCCGGTAGTTGATCTGGCTAATCGTGGTTTTGCAGTTACTGAAAAACAAAGAAAACGGTTTGAAAATTATAAAGAATTGTTTTTTGAAGTTAACAAAGACACTATTCTCTTTGCCAAAAATTACAAAGCAGGAGACACTATCAAAAACATAAAACTTGCAGCAACGCTAAAACGTATCATTAAAAATGGAAAAGAAGAATTCTATGCCGGTGAAACTGGTAAAAAACTAGTTGAACACATACAATCAAATGGAGGAATAATTACTTTGGAAGATTTGTCAAAATATGAAGCAAAATGGAGGGAACCGGTACGGTTTAACTACAAAAATCTTTCTGTAATATCCATGTCTCCTCCATCTAGTGGAGGGGTTTGTTTAGCACAAATCATGAAAATGATAGAGCCCTATGAAATTTCTAAATATGGTCATAACCAACTTAAAACGATTCAGGTTATTACAGAAGCTGAACGAAGAGCATATGCAGATCGTAGTTTTTATCTTGGTGATCCAGATTTCACAAAAATACCAATAGACACCCTAATTGGGATGCCATATCTTACCGATCGTATGTCTGATTTTAACTTTGAAAAAGCAACACCATCATCAGAAATAAACTGCGGAATGATTCCTGGTTATGAAAGTGATGAAACCACCCACTACTCTATTGTTGATCAATTTGGTAATGCAATCTCTGTAACGATAACGCTTAATGGTGCATATGGATCTAAGTTATATGCTCCAGAAATCGGAACGTTCTTAAATAATGAAATGGATGATTTTAGTGCTAAACCAGGAGTTCCGAATATGTTTGGTCTAATTGGTGCACAAGCCAATGCAATAGCGCCTGAAAAAAGAATGCTAAGTTCTATGACTCCTACTATTGTAGAAAAAAACGATACATTCTGGATGTCTATTGGTACTCCAGGAGGATCTACAATTATTACCTCTGTATTACAAACGATACTCAATGTAGAAGAATTTGGGATGACCATGCAAGAGGCCGTAAACGCTCCTCGTTTTCATCATCAATGGTTACCTGATGTTGTAGTTTTTGAACCAGAATCTTTTGACCCCGTATTATTAGATAGTTTAAGTCAAAAAGGATATAAAATTGATGAAGAAACTTCAAAAATTATTGGTAAGGTTGATGGAATACTAGTTTTACCAAATGGCACCCTGGAAGGAGGAGCGGATAAGCGTGGAGATGATACTGCAGTTGGATTTTAATTTAGTACTCCATTTTTTTCTTATTGTGATACAAATACCAAATAAAAAAACCAGATAACAGCTATGATTATCCGGTTTTTTGGAAAATAAATTATTGATAAAAAACGGTTTTTATCAAATTTAAAATTAATTTACTTTTTTGATTTTACCTATACCTTTATGATCTAACTTCGTAGTTTTGGCATTTCCTTTATAATAAACACTTCCAATACCTGAAGATGTGATACTTATTTCTTCTTCTGCATTAACTTCAACTTTTCCGATGCCAGAATTATTAACCTCTAATTTTTGTGCAATTAAATTATATGCTCGTAACGCCCCCGTTCCATTATTATCAAGTTTCATTTCTCCAACTTTTCCTTCAAGGGTTAAATTCCCTACCATAGAAATCTCTCCTTCTAATTTATTACAGTTTAATTTTAACGATGTATTTCCTACTCCTGAAACTTTTAGGTCAAGTTCTGTCAAAGAAAGTTCTGAAGCCGTTTTAACATTTCCAACTCCGGTAACTTTAAGTCTTTTTAAATCCTTTAAAGTTATGTAAACATTCATTTTTGTTTTTTTCTTGACATTCATTCCTTTTTTCCAACCTAAAACAAGAGTATTACCTTGGTTCTTTACCGTAACTACCTGTTGTAAATTTTCATCTGCTTCTACAGTAACAGATTCTTTTTGTCCTTGTGCTAAGTATACATTATACACTCCTTTTACTATAAGCTCATTAAAAGAAGATATTGTTCTTTCTTCCTTAGTAACATTACCATTACCTTTTATTTTATTTTGAGCAACGCTCAAATTAATTGTAAATAATGCAATCACAATGAATAATAGTGAATTGATGATTTTGCTGTTTGTTTTCATATGATTCGTTTTTAAATAATGAATGAATTGATTTGTTATGAGATTCCTTTAATGATTGTATGTTTGATAAATAGACAAAATTCTTCTCTTATTGTTACAGTTTGTACTATAAATTTTACTTGTTTGTTTATTCTCTACATCTATTAAATTTAAAAATGTGCATAAAAAAAATGCGCAACCTATGGTTGCGCATTTTTATCATTATGTATAAGAATAATCTACTTTACTTCTTCAAAATCAACATCCTCTACATCACTTCCTTCAGAACCATTATCTCCAGAAGGTTGATCTGAAGCTGTATCAGGTCCAGGTTGTCCATTCTGTTGTGCTTCGGCCTGAGCTTTGTACATTTCTTCACTAGCTACTTTCCAAGCTTCATTGATTTTATCAAGAGCAGGTTGGATAACAGCAAGATCTTTTGTCTCATGTGCTTTTTTCAATTCTTCTAAAGCTTCCTCGATTGGTTTTTTCTTATCATCAGATAATTTATCACCAAACTCAGTAAGTTGTTTCTCTGTCTGGAAAATCATTCCATCAGCTTCATTAAGCTTATCAGCAGTTTCTTTGGCTGCTTTATCTGCTTCTGCGTTAGCTTCAGCTTCCTGCTTCATTTTCTCTATTTCTTCTTCTGTCAATCCTGAAGAAGCTTCGATACGAATATCCTGAGATTTATTTGTTGCTTTATCTGTAGCAGAAACTTTTATGATACCATTGGCATCAATATCAAAAGTAACTTCGATTTGCGGAGTTCCTCTTTGTGCTGGCGGAATTCCATCAAGATGGAAACGACCAATGGTTTTATTATCTGCAGCCATAGGACGCTCTCCTTGCAATACATGAATCTCAACCGATGGTTGGTTATCAGCTGCAGTAGAAAATACTTGTGATTTCTTAGTAGGAATCGTAGTATTTGCATCAATAAGCTTAGTCATAACGTTACCCATAGTTTCTATACCTAAAGAAAGTGGAGTAACATCTAATAATAAAACATCTTTAACATCTCCTGTTAATACTCCTCCTTGGATAGCTGCTCCAACTGCAACAACTTCATCTGGATTCACTCCTTTACTAGGTGATTTACCAAAGAATTTCTCAACAGCTTCCTGTACAGCAGGAATACGAGTAGATCCTCCTACTAATATAATTTCATCAATATCACTAGTTGATAATCCAGCAGCCTTAAGTGCTGTACGACATGGTTCTATCGTTCTTTTTACTAAATCATCTATTAATTGATCAAACTTTGCTTTTGTTAGTGTTCTTACCAAGTGCTTAGGACCACTTGCAGTAGCTGTAACATATGGTAAGTTAATTTCAGTTTGAGCAGATGATGATAACTCAATTTTAGCTTTTTCTGCAGCTTCTTTAAGACGTTGTAAAGCCATTGGATCTTCTCTTAGATCCATATTCTCTTCACTTTTAAACTCTTCTGCTAACCAATCAATGATTTTTTGATCTACATCGTCTCCTCCTAAATGTGTATCTCCATCTGTAGATAAAACTTCAAAAACGCCATCACCTAATTCTAGTATAGAAACATCATGTGTACCTCCACCAAAATCAAATACTACGATTTTCTGATCTGTACCTTTTTTATCAAGACCATAAGCTAATGCTGCTGCTGTAGGTTCGTTGATAATTCTTTCTACTTTAAGACCAGCGATCTCTCCTGCTTCTTTGGTAGCCTGACGTTGCGCATCATTAAAGTAAGCTGGTACAGTAATTACTGCACTAGTGACATCCTGACCAAGATAATCTTCTGCTGTTTTCTTCATTTTCTGAAGTGTCATTGCAGATAATTCTTGTGGTGTATATAAGCGCCCATCAATATCAACTCGTGGCGTATCATTATCTCCTTTTACAACTTTATAAGCTGCTCTTTGGGCTTCTTTTGAAGATTCAGAGAATTTATTTCCCATAAATCTTTTAATCGAAGAGATAGTCTTAGTTGGATTAGTAACCGCTTGACGCTTTGCAGGATCTCCTACTTTAATTTCTCCTCCTTCTACAAATGCAATGACAGAAGGGGTAGTTCTCTTACCTTCAGCATTAGGGATTACTACAGGCTCATTACCTTCCATTACAGAAACACAAGAGTTGGTTGTCCCTAAGTCTATTCCTATTATTTTACTCATTTTTATATTTAAATTATTATACTATTATTCGTACTAATTCAATGCTGTTAAGTCAATGATTATGCCATTACAATCAATCTGACAGGATGTCATTACAATCTATTATATTAATATTAAACAAGCTATTAACTCTAAATAAAAAACAGTAGTAACTATTCCTTAAAAAACAAGTTTCTTTATTGTCAAAAAACTATATTTACCGCTTAAATTTTATCAATAGTTTAAATTATGGAATGTATCAGTGTTTTTGATATGTTGAAAATAGGTGTTGGTCCTTCTAGTTCACATACATTAGGTCCTTGGCGAGCAGGTCGAAGATGGATAGCAGAATTAAAAAGTAACAAAGTATTTGAATCTGTTACTGTAATCACGGTTGATCTTTTTGGTTCGTTATCATTAACAGGAAAAGGTCATGCTACTGATATTGCTGTAATTTTAGGATTATGTGGTTATGATCCTCAAACCATAGATGTTTCTACCATATCTTCTATTATAGATACTATTAACACTGATAAAGAACTTATCCTTAATAATGAGATAAGAATACCTTTTGACCCTAAGACACAGATTATATTTAATCGAGAATTTAAAGAGTTTCACCCTAATGGTATGACATTTCATGCCATATTGAACAACGGAGAAAAAATAT
Source organism: Aquimarina sp. AU119 (assembly GCF_900312735.1). Taxonomy (NCBI): domain Bacteria; kingdom Pseudomonadati; phylum Bacteroidota; class Flavobacteriia; order Flavobacteriales; family Flavobacteriaceae; genus Aquimarina; species Aquimarina sp. AU119. The sequence continues at coordinate 59,650 of NZ_OMPF01000009.1, forward strand.
CTTCTTCTTTCTATTCTATCGGAGGTGGATTTGTAGTACAGGAAGAACGAAAAAGAAAAGAGAAGAAACTTGAAAAATTTCAATATTTTCCTTTACCTATACAAAAAGCTACAGATTTACTTCAATATTGTACTTCTCAAAACAAAAAAGTATCTGAAATCGTCCTTGAAAATGAAAGATCACTAAGAAGTGATGATGAGATTAATAATCGAATCGCTCAAGTCTGGAATACAATGCTCGAATCTATGTATATAGGTTGTCATACAGAAGGGACATTACCTGGTGGGCTAAATGTTAGGAGAAGAGCTTATGATACTCATAAAAAATTGATAGGTACTACTCCCTATAGTACACCTACAGAATGGATTGAATCTATTCGAGATACCGAAGTAAAATTTCGTCAAATCCTTAAATGGGTATCATGCTTTGCCCTAGCAGTAAATGAAGTTAATGCCTCTTTAGGAAGAGTCGTAACTGCTCCAACAAATGGAAGTGCTGGTGTTATTCCTGCAGTCATGATGTACTATATGGTTATCGAGAATCACGATGCTAACTTTGATGATGTAAAACAATTTATGTTAGTTGCTGGCGAAATTGGAAGCTTATTTAAAAAAGGAGCTACTATTTCTGCTGCTATGGGTGGTTGTCAAGCCGAAATTGGTGTCTCATCAGCAATGGCAGCTGGAGCATTAACTGAGTTAATGGGAGGTACTCCTGATCAAGTCCTTATGGCTAGTGAAATTGCTATGGAACATCATTTGGGACTCACCTGTGATCCCATAGGTGGTTTAGTTCAGGTTCCTTGTATAGAACGAAATGCTATGGGTGCCATAAAAGCAATTAATGCATGCGAAATGGCATTAGATACAGATGCTGCAAATGCTAAAGTCCCTTTGGATAAAGTAATAGAAACGATGTGGGAAACCGCTCAAGATATGAATACCAAATATAAAGAGACAAGCGAAGGTGGTCTGGCTATTAAAGTTAGCCTAAGTGATTGTTAGATTTATTTAACAATCATAGCCTAAAACAGTAAGGCTCTTTTCTTAATCAATTTTTTAATATTTATTTACATCCTTCCCGATGTCTGGTATCTGCAAGAGCAATAATTTTCCAGTCTTTACCATCATTGAATAACTGAAATACATTTACTCCACAATGACTAAAATTATCATTGACATAAAACTCATACGGAGTCCAGGCATTTGCTATAAATGCATCTGTATCGATTTTAAATGATAATAATCGTTCTTCCCATTTCTGTTCTGCCGGTCTATTTTTAATCGCTAAAACAAATTTTCCAACATCTGTCTTAATAGTCTTAGAATGCCCTTCTTTATTCCTCGCAATAGTTTGCATTACTATATTATTATCCATGGTACTCTTCATTTTAAGAGTATCACCAGAATGAAATCCTTCAAAAAACTTTAAAATGGTTTGTTTTACTTCTTCTTTATAATTATTTACATCATCTACAGCTACTTCTTTTTGTGAAAAAGCATTCCAAGAAAATAGCACAATAAATAATAATGATAATTTATACATAACGTTTTTTATTTTTTGATCGATATAAAAGTAAGGTTTTAATTATTTTCTAAAATAGATAATTTTTACTTCAATATCATAAAGAAAAATCAAAAGCAGATTACTCTTGTTACCATATTGGTAATTCATTACTTTTACAGTCCTTAAAAAAAACAATACAAATGTCTACAGCTAAAAAAGATTACAAACGAGTGACGGTTAAATCCCTAGTGGAAATGAAGGCTAATAAAGAAAAGATATCGATGTTAACCGCATATGACTATACTATGGCTAAAATTGTTGATGGCGCCGGTGTCGATGTAATTCTTGTAGGCGATTCTGCATCTAATGTGATGGCTGGTCATGAGACAACATTACCTATTACTTTGGATCAAATGATATATCATGCTTCTTCTGTTATTCGTGCAATTGATCGTGCATTGATTGTGGTTGACTTACCTTTTGGAAGTTATCAAAGTGATCCCAAAGAAGCTTTACGTTCTGCAATACGAATAATGAAAGAATCTGGAGGACATGCTGTAAAATTAGAAGGTGGAAAAGAAATTAAAGAATCAATAAAGAGAATCCTTAATGCAGGAATTCCCGTAATGGGACACCTTGGGTTAACTCCTCAATCTATTTATAAATTTGGTACATACACTGTAAGAGCAAAAGAAGAAGAAGAAGCTCAAAAACTAAAAGAAGACGCGCTTATGCTTGAAAAAGCAGGGTGTTTTGCTATTGTTCTTGAAAAAGTACCTGCCAAATTGGCTAAAGAAGTTGCAGAAAGTCTCACTATACCTATTATCGGAATTGGAGCAGGAAATGGTGTTGATGGGCAAGTATTGGTAACACATGATATGTTAGGTATGACTCATGAATTCAACCCTCGCTTCTTAAGACGTTATTTAGACCTGTATACTGAAATGACAAACGCTTTTAAACAATATGTAACTGATGTTAAAGCTGTTGATTTCCCTAATGAAAATGAGCAATATTAATTTTGAGTAAACTTGATTATTAGAGCTATTATTAAAATGACGTCAAAGTTTAATACTACATTACAATACTTCTAAAATCTAATAATCTAAAAAACCAAGATGTCGAAAAGTTTCTCTACAAAAGATAACCTGCAAGTTCTCTATGAAGACAATCATATTATTATTATCAATAAACGTCCGGGAGATATTGTACAGGGTGATAAAACTGGTGACACTCCACTTAGTGAAGTCGTTAAAGAATATATTGCCGAAAAATATAATAAACCAGGAGCTGTATATCTAGGTGTAGTACATCGATTAGATAGACCTACTAGTGGTATTGTTGTATTTGCAAGAACAAGTAAAGCTTTACCAAGACTTAATAAATTATTTGCAAATAAAGAAGCTCAAAAAACATACTGGGCCGTTGTAAAAAAACAACCTCCAAAAGAAAAAGATACTCTTATACATTGGTTAAAAAGAAACCCTAAACAAAATAAATCATACGCCTACACAAAAGAAGTTCCTGATAGTAAAAAGGCAATTTTAGAATATAAAATAATTAAAAAACTAGATCGTTATTATCTTTTGGAAATTGATCTTCATACAGGGCGTCACCACCAAATAAGATCTCAACTTTCTGATATAGGATCCATAATAAAAGGAGATTTAAAATATGGAGCAGATCGCAGTAATAAAAATGGAAGTATTCATCTGCATGCAAGAAAACTTACATTTATACATCCGGTCAAAAAAGAATCCCTTACAATAATCGCCCCTCCTCCATCTGATTCGATTTGGGATCATTGCTTATGATTTAAAATTTGTTTTGAATGATGTTGTATATGTTCTACATAGTCGACAATTAACCAATCTAAGGTTTTTAAATCATCCTCTTCAATATCGATTTTGTAGTTTAATTCTTCTGTACTTAAGTTTTTAATAACAAAAATAATTTGTTTATTCAACGTACCCCATAGTTCAACTATGTTTTCAATTGTGCATTCTTGATAACGATTTACTTTTACCAAATCGTTTTGATTATATTTTCTAACTATATACGGTTTAGGTTCAAACTGTACTTCTGTAAATCGTTGTAAATTATGTATTGCAGAGTCGATTAGATGTCCTAAAATTTCTTTTTTAGACCATTTTATCTCTGATATTTTATAACTAACTACATCTTCGCCAAATTCAAGTATAGTTTTACTTGTTTTATATACCAAATCTTCTAATTTCAAAATCATGTCCTGCATAAATACTAATTATTTGTATGTTCTTATACTTTCGATAATTACAGAAGTTAGAATCAAAACACCTCCTATTATTGTAGAGAACACGGGAATTTCTTTCAAAAAAATCATTCCAATAATAATACCATAGACTGGTTGCACGCTACTTATAATACTAGCAGTTGTAATTGAAAAACGTTTAAAACTTCCTAAAAATAATGTATGCCCTATAGCTGTGGTCAACAAGGCTAAAGTGAGGGTTGGCATCCATTGATCCTTTATTCCCGAACTATCCATAAAGAAAAGAAAAGGTAAGAGAAAAATACTTACAATAACTAATTGATACCACATTAACGCAGAACCATTATAATTTGCAACCTTGGTTTTCATAATCAGATTCCGTAATGAATAGCATATAGCTGATAAGATTCCGAGTCCCACTGCTTTTGTGTATGAATTACTAAAATCTAAACCGGGTACTAAAAAATAAATACCGACCAAGACCAATAATGCTAGAAGCAAATGTACTTTTTGAAATTTTGTCTTTAATAAAACAGGTTCTAACAATGCAGTAATCACTGGATAAGTAAAGATAGATAGCATTCCGATTGCTACATTAGATAATTTCAAGGCATAGAAATAAGTGATCCAATGTAACCCCATCAGTATACCACTTAAAAGAATAGTAGGTTGATCTTTACTTCCTATCTTAAAAGAAATACCTTTCCAACGGCAAAAGATAAAAAGCAGGACTCCTGCAAATAATGCTCTAAACCCAATAATTACAGGTACTGGCATATCAATATATCTTCCTAAAGCACCCGAGGTGCTGATTAGAAGCATCGCTAGATTTAGTTCTAATACGTTTCTTAGGTGTTGGTTATTTTTTGGCAAATTGTTTATCTTAAAAGTGTAAAATTAGCTTTAAATTCTTTAAGTACACCCTGTTCTGTATATAATACTCTAAACCAATATGTATTTGAAGGTAATTGTCTGCCTTTATATGTTCCATCCCAATTTCCTTGCGGCCCTAAATTCACCAAAAACTTACCCAATCTATCAAAAACCAACACTTCTGAAATACTAACATTTTTTGTTCCTTCAATTCTCCATGAATCATGAAAACCATCTCCATTTGGAGTAAAATACTCAGGGTACCCAGCAGTTAACTCAACTTTAATACTTAGCTCTCCACACATCTTAATATCTCTAACGGTTATTGTATGCTCACCTTTAGTAACATCACTAAACAAATTAGATTCTTGCCAATCTTCATTGTCTATTTTATACTCATATTGTCCGTTTCCGGTTACTGTAACTTCGTATTTACCATTATTTGAAAATGCTCCCGATATTAGTTCTGCTTTAATCTCTTCTGGAGGATATGAGTCTACAACTTTAATACTTTTGGATATAGAACATCCATTAGCTCGGTTTGTTATTTCTACAGAGTAATCTCCTGAAACAGGAGGTGTAAAAGATGCATTTATTTCTCCGGGAATTTCATTTCCCATTACTGCTTGAACACCTGCGTACCACTGAAAAGTATATTCAGCAGCATCCAATTCTACTTCAATATCATCTGGTAATATATTAATTAATGTTCCGTCTTGACTCAGACATCTTGCATACTCTTCTTCCAAAATAATTGGAGCTATAGGTAACGCTGTAATTGTGAAAGCAACCGTAGTATAACATGTTTGTGTCGATTCTGCAATTCTAAGCCAAATTGTCTGAGGAGAAGAAATGTTTTCATAATCATTAGGTGTAGCAATTACATTATCTCCAAAAGATCCTGTATAATTATCTGCATCATCCTTATTGAGATGATATGACACTTTATATATCGATGGGTCCTGACTTCCTAATGCTAAAAGAGTATTATTGCTAAAATCAAAAGAAGCTACACCATCTCTTTCTGGGTCACAAGACTTAAGGTCTTCTGGTGAGCTTGCAATAGTTGGGGGAATCGCAAACTCTACATCAACAGAATCAGATGATGCACATAAACCAGAAACATCGATATCTACACTGTATGTTCCATCCTGAGTTACTTCTAATTGCTCTCCCCCGGCAAGTACTGTAGTTCCATCACCTGGAGCCAAAGGAACACCATCTTTCATCCATACATAGGTAGATCCGGTTCCAATAGTAGCATTTAATACTATTGATTCTCCTAAACACCCCGGATTTCCGTTTGCAATAGTTCTATCATCTCCTAAGTCTCCTCCAATATTAAAACTACCTGCAGATAAAAAAACCGCAGAATCAAATTGACCATCTCTATTATCAGCAATCACCATTTTTATGGTATAACGTTCATTAACAATAACGCTTCCTGACGCCTTCAAAATTTTGGTATACCCATTAAAATTTATGGGAGAATCTGTTCCCGGAGCAGTAGTTTTATTAAAAAACTTTTGATTTCTTGGTCGACATTCAGAAATTCCGTCTATTACATCATCAAAATCACCATCGCCATTTAAATCTACTCCTTCATTTACTGTAGTTACTTTAATAGGAACTGCTGGAGTTGTATCAGGTAAAACCGCCAGATTTCTTGAATTTCCAGCAGAATCAGTTAAAATAAAGGCAAAGACATCTGAAAAACTACACGGAAAGTTATTTATATACTCCTCTGAAGCGAATAAAAAATCGAAACTTATGAAATCTATACTAGGAATAAACTCAAACTGAATAAAAGTAGCATTAAACAGACTACCTGTACCTGTAATTCTGCCTAAACTTTCGTCGCCTTCCCAATCACTTCCATTTCCTTCACTTAAAGCATCAAAACTATTGGGACCGACTGCACTTTTTGCATTACCAGTGCTCAAAATAATACCTTTATCAATCTCAAAACCCGAACCATTCGATTCAAAATATCCGATACCATTAAATCCTGCCTTAGTCCCAGTAGAAGATATTATATTTTCGATTTTAGCACATGGACTGTCTATCAAAACATCTTCTATAAGCTGTTTTGGGCTAAAAGAACTATCATCAACACGTATTTGACCAATAGCAGAAAAGGCAAGTATCAAAAAAAAGAATACTGTTAATTTATGAACTGCTTTCTTAATTTTAATCATATAAGTCAGAGCGTATTTTTTTGCGATAATTGTATTATTTAGATTCCTTATTCTAAAGACAAACAAAAAGACGATTACCCTACTGATTTTATTTTCTTTAACAAAAAATTAACAATAGTATTATCCTTTATTTATCTTACAAGTCCTTCTGCTTTTTCTTTAATAATATCTGCCACTGGTCTTCCTTCAATATTACTCTCTAACCAAGAAAGAATATCTAAATACAAAAAAGCCCTTTTTTCATAAGGATGATTTTCGTATTCTTTTAGTGTTTTATGTAGTTTTCTAAATTCATCCTTTATTTGATGAGGAAAAATATCACCCAGATTTTTCAAAAATTTAATCATTTCCTTTTGCACCTCATGTAAGTCATCCATTTTAATTAAAAACCTGTAGGTTTCTTTTAATTGAGTTTCTAAATGATAATCCATACCAGCTTCATAATGTGCAACCAAACTAAGTACTCTAGAAAAACACATTAAGTCTTCTCTCATCTTTAGAGATTTGTTATTGATAATCTTCGCCAGGTATTCGATGCATTTTTTATGATTAGCCATACCAAAATACAGGCAACCTATTTTATAGTAAAAAACCATAATGTGATGATCATCCAAACGACTCTTAAATTCCTCGATCCCTTTAAGAATATCATCCACCAAATGTTCCCCTTCTTCAAAACTACCTTCTAAAAAGTGTACATTGAGTTTATTATTATAAATAAATTGGAACGACAATACATCAATATTATCATCTTTTGGAAATGTTTCATCTGCTATGGTGTTTTCTAACTTTGATAATGTTGATTTTAACTGAGCTTTATCTTTTATCAAGTATAAGGATTCTAACAAATAATGATTTCCTCTTAAGAAAAAAACCGGATTTTGAACAATCATTTTTGGGTGTTCATAAAATAGATCTATCCATTTTTTTGAATATTTATAGCACGATAAGAAATCCTGGACTATAAAACTATACCACAAATGGGCTTTATACAACCATAATTTCTCCCTAAAACCTAGCATATTCCATTCATACTTTGGAAGCTTACTATTAAAATAGTTCGTAATTATGCTATGCTCCTTATCATTTCTAACATATCCACTTTTTAGCATTAATCCATACAATTGCAATGACAAATTTGATAGCTTACTGGTTAAAACATTTTTCATGCTCAACATCTTTGCCTCAATTGTCAATTCATCTGCTCTATTATTAATACTTCTTGTAATATATTGCGTTTCTATAATTTTTTCGAGTTCTACAATTTCATAAGCAATATTATGTTCTTCATTCTCTTTTGCAAGAGCTTTTGCTTTTTCTAATATTTTTAAACTCTGCTTGTACAATCCTTTATGATACAGAATAGATGCAAAATCAAACTGTTCTCGTATTTGTGATCTTATATTCTGATGTAAAGGGCTTAACCTAAGGCTTATTAATATTTGTTTATATAAATGAGCTTTAAGGTTCGAGATTTGCAATTTTGTCACAATTCCTTTTTTTACAATAAGCTCTTCATTTAAAGTATCACTCTTGTCCAAATGGTTAAAAAGAGCAAGGAACTTTGAGTCAGTATTTACACCCAATCTACCTACATACACTTTAAATTGTCGCTTTTCGGATTTAGAAAGTGACTTAACTAAAACAAACAAAGGATCTTTTTGATCATTAGTCATTGTAAGAAAATATATTGTAATTAATTGATTAAAAGAAAGTTAAGTTTTCATTAAAACATTTTAGCATTGTAAAATGTATATCCCAATACTTCCTTTTTGAATTCCCAAAATATAAATTCGTAAGAGATTTAAGAAACATCTTGTAAGAATATTTAAAAAAAAGATAATCTTTTATCTAAAAGCACTGAACTTATAATTATTTATAGAATTCTCATGAGCGATAATAAAGTCCAAATATTTGACACAACATTAAGAGATGGAGAACAGGTCCCTGGTTGTAAACTAAATACTCAACAAAAATTAGTTATCGCAAAACAGCTCGATTACTTGGGTGTTGATGTTATAGAAGCTGGTTTCCCTGTATCAAGTCCTGGAGATTTTGCTTCGGTTAATGAGATAGCCAAAATCGTTAAAAACGCAACGGTTTGCGGACTAACAAGAGCTGTAGAAAATGATATTAAAGTAGCTGCAGAAGCACTTAAGTTTGCAAAAAGACCAAGAATTCACACTGGTATCGGTACTTCTGATTCTCATATTAAGTACAAATTTAATTCTACTCAAGACCAAGTTATTGAACGCGGTATTGCCGCTGTAAAATTTGCCAAATCTTTTGTAGAAGATGTTGAATTTTATGCCGAGGACGCTGGTCGCACAGATAATGAGTTTCTGGCACGAGTCTGTGAAGCCATGATTAAAGCTGGAGCGACTGTACTTAATATTCCAGATACTACCGGGTATTGTCTTCCAGAAGAATATGGAGCAAAAATTAAATATTTGAAAGAAAATGTTACAGGAATAGATAATGTGATTATTTCTTGTCATTGTCATAATGACTTAGGATTAGCAACGGCTAATTCGATTTCTGGAGCAATTAATGGAGCACGACAAATAGAATGCACTATTAACGGAATTGGAGAACGTGCAGGTAATACTTCTCTTGAAGAAGTTGTAATGATTATGAAGCAACATCCATATCTAAATTTGAATACCGATATTAACTCTAGGCTATTATATGAAACTAGTCAAATGGTATCTGATCATATGGGTATGATGGTTCAACCCAATAAAGCTATTGTAGGTGCAAATGCTTTTGCTCATAGTTCTGGAATACATCAGGATGGTGTTATTAAAAATCGTGAGACTTATGAAATTATTGATCCTGCTGAAGTTGGGGTCACCGAATCAGCTATAGTCCTTACTGCAAGAAGCGGAAGAGCAGCTTTGGCATATAGAGCAAAGAAAGTTGGGTATGAATTAACCAAACTTCAATTAGATGATGTCTACAAAGAGTTTTTGAATTTTGCAGATCATAAGAAAGAAGTAATTGATGAAGATATTCATCAAATTATGAAAAATACAAATGTAATTGCTGCTGTAGTAGCTTAAGAAAAAATACATTAATAAACCTACGAGTCGATACTGATCTTATATCAGTATGTAAAATCGTAGGTCTTTTTTTAGAGATATATGAAGAAAACCTTGTTTGATAAAGTTTGGGATGCACACGTCGTCAAAGAGATTAAAGACGGGCCGCAGATTTTATATATTGACAAACACTTAATCCATGAAGTTACCAGTCCTCAAGCATTTGGAGAACTAGAACAACGTGGAATTCCTGTTTTTAGGCCTGATCAAATCGTAGCTACCGCTGATCACAATACTCCAACTGTTGATCAACACTTACCGGTAAAAGACGACCTTTCCAGAAATCAATTAGAAGAGCTTACAAAAAATTGTAAAAAGAACAACATTACGCTATACGGACTTGGTCATAAGTACAATGGTATTGTGCATGTTATGGCACCAGAATTAGGTATTACCCAACCAGGAATGACCATGGTCTGTGGGGATAGTCACACCTCTACTCATGGGGCTTTTGGAACTATTGCTTTCGGAATCGGAACAAGTCAGGTTGCACAAGTTTTTGCTAGTCAATGTTTATTACTTCAAAAGCCAAAAAGTCTACGTGTAAATGTAAATGGAAAGCTAAAATCGGGAGTTTTACCAAAAGATGTCATCCTGTATGTAATCGCAAAACTTGGTACTAACGCAGGTACAGGATACTTTTGCGAATATGCCGGAAATGTATTTGAAGATATGTCTATGGAAGGTCGTATGACCGTTTGCAATATGAGTATAGAAATGGGAGCCCGTGGAGGGATGATAGCTCCTGATGAAACGACTTTTGAATACATTAAAGGAAAAGAATTTGCTCCTCAAGGGAAAGAGTTTGATAAAAAAGTAGCGTATTGGCAAACATTACCTACTGATGAAGGTGCTATTTTTGACAAAGAGTATCATTTTGATGCTGAAGATATAGAACCAATGATTACATACGGTACCAATCCAGGAATGGGTATTAAAATATCTGAAAATATTCCTTCAGAAAATAATGCTTCATTCGAAAAATCATTGGCCTACATGAACTTTGAAAAAGGTCAATCTTTAGTAAACCAAAAGATAAATTATGTTTTTATAGGAAGTTGTACTAATAGTAGAATCGAAGACTTTAGAGTGGCAGCTAATTATATTAAAGGAAAGAAAAAAGCGAATAATGTTACCGCTTGGTTTGTCCCTGGATCTCAGCAAGTAGCTCAACAAATTGTTAAAGAAGGATTGAATACTATTTTTGAAGAAGCCGGGTTTCAACTCCGTCAACCAGGATGTTCAGCTTGCCTTGCCATGAATGATGATAAAATCCCTGAAGGAGAATATTGTGTGTCCACATCAAACAGAAATTTTGAAGGGCGACAAGGACAAGGTTCAAGAACTATTTTGGCAAGTCCTTTAGTGGCTGCAGCAACTGCAATAGAAGGAAGAATAATTGATATAAGCAAACAACTAAATTAATTATGGATAAGTTTACAACACTAACATCCTCTGCTATACCATTATCGATAGAAAATGTGGATACTGATCAAATTATTCCTGCTCGTTTTTTAAAAGCAACAAGTCGGGATGGATTTGGAGAAAACTTATTTAGAGATTGGCGTTTTAAGAAAGACGGAAGTGTAAATGAAGACTTTGCATTAAACAATGCTGTTTACAATGGAAGTATACTCGTAGCGGGTGATAATTTTGGATGTGGGTCTAGTAGGGAACATGCAGCATGGGCTATTAATGATTATGGATTCAAAGTGGTTGTTTCTAGTTTTTTTGCAGATATCTTTAAAGGGAATGCTTTAAATAATGGTGTTCTCCCCATACAAGTTGATAAAGAATACTTAAAAGAACTTTTTGATCAAATTAAATCAAATCCTGATTCGCAGATCGAAGTAGATTTGGAAAATCAAAAAATAACTATTCTAGCTACAGACTCTTCTACTAATTTCGAAATTAATCCTTATAAAAAAACCTGTTTAATTAATGGGTATGATGACATTGATTTTTTAATTAGTAATAAAGCAGAGATCGAAGAATTTGAAAACTCTAAAGCTTAAGAAAATAAAATATTGTCAAACTAAGATTTGATCAAAAAAAAGAATAAAAATTAGAAACAAAAGAATAGATGAAACTAGATATCGCAGTATTATCAGGAGACGGTATAGGGCCAGAAGTAACCGCACAGGCCATTAAAGCCCTAGAAGCTGTTGCACATAACTTTGACCATTCATTTATATTTAAAGAAGGTTTGGTTGGTGCAATCGCGATTGACAAAACGGGCACCCCTTTACCAGATAAAACTTTAGAGCTTTGTGTTAATACAGATGCTGTACTATTTGGAGCTATCGGAGCTCCAAAATATGACAATGATCCCAGCGCTCCTGTTCGTCCAGAGCAAGGGTTATTAAAGTTACGTAAGGAGCTTGGACTTTATGCCAACATACGCCCAGTAAAAGCTTATGACACTCTAATTGATAAATCTCCTCTTAAACGTGAGATTATCGAAGGAACAGATATTTCTATCTATCGTGAATTAACAGGTGGGATTTATTTCGGAAAAAAAGAAATCAGTAAAGATGGTAATGTAGCGTCTGATCTATGTGAATATTCTAAGGAAGAAATTGAGAGAATTACTCATCTGGCATTTAAAGCCGCACAAAAAAGAAGAAAGAAACTTACATTAGTAGATAAAGCCAATGTTTTAGAATCGTCAAGGCTATGGAGAAAAGTAGTTACTCAAATTGCAACAGAATACAGTGATGTATCCCTGGATTTTTTATTTGTTGACAATGCTGCAATGCAAATGATACTAAATCCAAGCCAATTTGACGTAGTGCTTACAGAAAATATGTTTGGTGATATTATTTCTGATGAAGCTAGTGTTATTGGCGGATCTATTGGTCTATTAGCTTCAGCTTCCATTGGTGATACATGTTGTATGTTCGAACCTATTCATGGATCATTTCCGCAAGCAACAGGAAAAGGAATTGCTAATCCTATTGCAGCTATTCTATCTGCTGCAATGCTATTAGAGCATTTTAATTTGATGGGAGAAGCTAATGCGATTAGAGATGCTGTAGAAAAAGCATTAGAATTAAATCTTACTACACCTGACCTAAATACTAGTAATCCTCTTACGACAGAAAAAGTAGGAGATTTTATTGCCGACTATATTCTTAATCCAGAAGATTCGAATATCAATTTTGAAAATATACATGTAGGTCAATCTACTATTATATAAATAAACGCTATACATAATTTTGTAAAAGCACTCAAAGAGATTCTTAGAGTGCTTTTTTATTGAAACAAAAAGCTGAAAAATCAGTTATATATAGTGATTTCTTTATTTGACAAACTCATTAATTGAAAAAGATATCATACCTTTTTTGTACTTTACCAAAAAAAACAACTCTTATTTAACACTTTTAATGAAGTTAAAAATCTACATAATTCTTTTTTTTATACTTGCCAATTCAATAACAGCTCAAGAAATAACATGTTCTGCAAAGGATAAAGAAATTTTTACAACTCGAATACAGGAACTAAAAAAAGAATATCTTACAAAAAGTAATTTTAGTGAAACTATAATTTTTGTAGGCAAAACATTTTTAGGCACTCCTTATGTAGCTAAGACTTTAGAAATTGGCATTGAAGAAACTCTAGTAATTAATTTACAAGGTTTGGACTGCACTACATATATCGAGAATGTATTGGTATTTAGTTTAATGCTCAAAAATGACAAAAGTGATTTTGATACATTTACGAGCTATCTGGAAAAAATACGTTACAAAAATGGTGTATTAAATGGCTACCCTTCGAGATTACATTATTTTTCAGAATGGATCACTAATAATGAAGAGAAAGGTATTATAAAAAATATCAGTGGAGATATTGGTGGTATCGAGATGGAAAAAGACATTAACTTTATGAGCACTCATCGTGACCTCTACCCTTTTCTTAAAGAAGATCAAAACTTTAAAGGCATACAACAATCTGAAAAAGAAATTGGTCAATCTACATTATGCTTTCTTCCAAAAGATAAAATTAAGGAAAATGAACATCTAATTAAGTCTGGTGATATTATCGCATTAACTACAGCTATAACAGGACTTGATGTAACTCATACCGGAATTGCTATTCGAGAAAAAGATGGAAGAATACACCTATTACACGCCTCATCAAAAGGGCAAGTAGAGATTTCTAAACTTCCATTAGTTGATTATCTACAAGGAATACGTAAAAATACGGGGATAATAGTCAATCGAGTACAATAAAGCTTTATTAAAAAAAATAAAGCAATATATCTTCAAACGTATAGTTTTTACTACACTTAGTATTATTATTTTTTATTAGTAAGTACTATTACTCATTATCGAATATTGATTTAAATAAGGCATATTTACATTTATGCATTCTATTAACAGTAACGAAATTTAACTTAGTGCTACTATATAATAGAATATAACTCATATAAGATAAATATAATGTTAGAAATAAATTTTAAAACGATCGCATCAAATTTTTATATCTACATTTCTTAAAAAAAGAAATACATCTTTTGTAAGCAAACAGAATAAAAAATACTCAATAAAAACCAAATAACTCAACCTCTTTTTGGAAACCATCAACTTCAATTTTTTTCAACTTCTCATTCTTTTTGGTTCGATCCAAGGAATCATTTTTAGTTATATTGTTGTTTTTATAAAAAAACATCAATCTAAAAGCACCATTTTTTTGGGGCTTACAGTACTATTTCTATCTATTAGTAATATTCAACATATGCTTATCGATGTTAATTACTTTGATGACACATCGATTATAAGAAGAGCGTATGTTCCTTGGCAATGGATGGTAGCACCGATGTTTTATCTTTTTGCGCATAGCTTTTTACAGAAAGAATCTTTAAGCAAATCGTTATTGACTTTTCTTATTGCCCCCTTTTTTTTGATAACTATATTACATTCACTTCAGCTTATTTATCAAATATATTTTGATAACGATTTTATAATCTCTAATTATTACCAACAAGGTCTATTTCTATATACTAATTTACTTTCTTTTATTCATACACCTATTGTTATCTATATGATGTATAAAATGGTCATTTCGTATGAGAATAATCATGAAAAATCGATTGAAAAAATAAAAAAAGAAACAACTTGGTTAAAAAATCTTATACGATTAGGAATCGGAATTGTATCCCTTGGTATGATATCAGTGATTATAGGAGTCTTAATAGACATGAAGGATTCATACTTTGGCTATCCATTCTTTATATCTTTATCTCTTTGGATTTATTGGATAGGATATGTGGGTATAAACAGATCTTCTTCTCACGAAAGATTAGAAAAATTAACTACTCCCCAATTATCAAAAAAGACAGGACATGCTACTTTTGTTAAAATCAATGATTATATCGTAAAAGAAAAAAAATATTTATTAGCCGATATAAGCCTTAATAGTATTGCTGAAAAATTTCAAATTAGTAGCGGATATTTATCGCAACTGATCAATACACATACTCAGAATAGTTTTAATGATTATATTAATGAATTAAGAGTAGAAGCTTCTAAAAAAATGCTTATTGATTCACAATATGATAACTATACAATAGAATCTATTGGATTGGAATGTGGTTTTAAATCCAAATCTAATTTTTATACTACTTTTAAAAAATTCTCTAATTTAACACCTAATCAATTTAAAAAGTTAGAAGAATAATTATTTGCAATCATTTTAAAAAAACCTTTTTTTGTTTCACTTTTAACGCATGTATTACAACATATCATTACTTCGGTTTAGACAATAGTTAAAATACCAAGTATCCAATTCAATATGTCCATACATTTTTGTAAAACTTACCTTAAATCGCTAATTTAGTGATGCTAAAGAAAAAGAAAATGCTACTTCCCAGAACAAATATTGAACAAAAACTTAATAAACTAAGAGCAAAAAAATTTGATGTTTCATCATGGAAAGATCAAGTCAATGAAATCTTCAGAAAAGAAGAAGAAAACCAGGGACGAATTCTTCAAAATCTAAATAACTCGGTAGATATTGGCAAAAACACCTTTGATTTTGATTCACTAGAAACGAATAAGATATATCATATCGATCAAATTAAAAAAATATGTATTGATTACCGTTTACGTTTTTTAGATTCAAAATATTTCAAAGGAAAACTACCTCAATCTGCTTTACTGGCTATTAAAAATCTTGAAAGACAGCATCAGACAGAGTTAAAAGGGTTCAAAATAATAGCACCATCAAAACTTTTTAAACTAGAAAATGCAGATGACCCATTACTTTTTGCTCCTATGGGTAATGATTATTTTTATTTGATTCATAAATGGGGAAATGATCTACATCCACTTCGCAAAAATATAATGTGGTTTTTTAAAAGTTTTGAGAATTTACTATTTCTTACTTTTATAATAAGTGTTTTGCTTACTTTTATGGTTCCTGATGGTCTATTTAGTAAACATAATGATACTACCCAATTGGTAATGATATTTTTCTTTATGTTTAAATCTGTTGCAGCTGTAGTTTTATTCTATGGATTTGCTCTTGGTAAAAACTTTAATACTTCCATCTGGAATAGTAAATATTTTAATGCATAATACATCCAAAATATGTTTCCAGAAAGTGAATACGAAAGAGTATATACAGGAAGTTTAATAAACGTTCAGTTTTTACAAACTTTACTACAGGATAGGGGGATTAATTCGATAACAAGAGATGATATGAAATCGGGTATGATAGCTGGTTTTGGAGGAGGAGTCCCTGATCATATTCAACTTTTTGTAAAGAAGAACGATATGGAGGATGCTATTCCTATCATTGAAAAAAGCTTATCCTAGATTATATGGAAAACAAAAATCAATCTCCGCGTAAAGCCTGGGATTTAATGATTGGCATTGCACTTGTTGTATTTGGTGGTTTACGATTATACAATAGGTTGCAATCTGAAGCCGAGTGGAGCTTTAAATCTATAATCACCATACTATTTATTGGGTATGGAGGATATATGATTTATCGGCATTTTCAGACTCCTCCAAAAAATTAATCTAACGGCCATTATTGTTTGTTTCAATAATCAATATCCCCAATACCCATCTCATTGATTCTAAATGAATACCTTTAGAAGCTTAGGCTATGCACACTTAGGTCATTGAGTTTATTATAAAAGGGATTTCTTTTTTTGACTCTATATACTATCATAATTTTAATTTTCTGTAAAAAGTAAAACAGGGAATGTCTGGTGATATTAGAACTGAAGAAAACCATAATCTATTTGTATTTATTTTTAAACTCAATCTTTGTTGTAAGAAATTAAAAACGATATCCGATTTTGAGATTAAAAACAGATGTATAACCTATTTCTTTTCCATTTTCATTGCGAAATGCAAGTCCTATACCAAGTCCAGCTTCATAATTAAAATGTTTTCCAATATTTCTTCTGATTCCCCAAGTGGGAGTAAGTAATAGATAGTCTTGATTATCGTTTTCAGCTTCTGAAATATCAAAGAAACGATAACTGGCTCTAAACGAGATATAATTTCCACTATTACCATCTATTCTTCTACCCTTATCAACACGCTTGTTTAGATTGTAATACCATCGAGGTTCTAATGCTATCATAGGTTCAATATGATCAAAACTAACACCTCCTAAGCCTATTTCACTTCGTAAAGCAATTTGATTGGATAATCTTAATTCATTGTGAACCCACGCGCCTAGAACTCCGATTTGAATTCCAAAAACAGATTTTTCTACTGATGCTTCTTGTTGTATATTTTGTGAAAATCCAAAATAAAAACTACTTACCAACAATGAAACAAAAATTACTTTTTTCATACTAAACATTAATTTTGAAATTTGTTATTAATTAAGATTAAGTTGAGTCTTGTGAGTTATTTATGTTTTTTGATCTACTGAAGTAAAAGTATACTGATCAAAAAAATAAAAGAGTAATTTTGGGATTGAAGAAGTCCTGAAATAACCGAATTACACAAATCAGGACTTTTTTTGAAACTTTCTATAGGCTCCCGGAGACATTCCTAAACTGGTATTAAACGCGTTATAGAAAGTACTCTTAGATTTAAAACCAGCTTCCATACCAATGGCTTGGATAGAATATTTATTAAATACCGGATCAAGCAATAAGTTTTTAGCTGCTTCAATTCTGTATTCATTTACAAACTGAATAACACTTTTATTGGTTTCCTGATTTAGAATCTGTGATAAATACCCTTCACTAGTTCCTAATCGAGTTGCTAAATCTAATCGACTTAAAAGAGGGTTTTTATATAACTCTTCCTCATCCATTACTATATAAAGTTGGTTAATAATCTTAGAAACAGTAGTCTCGCTTATCTTCTTTTTTGCCTGATTACTATGTGTTTTTTTTGAGACCAAATATTGGTGTATTTCGTCTTTTTGAACTACTATTTGTAATCTAAACACTCCATAATACAATATCCACCACGATAAAAAAGAAATTAATATCCATAGAAAATCTGTAGTATATTCTGAGTCGAATACATAAGATTCTATATGAGACAAAATCCAACTTATAACAATGCAGATAATAAAAAGGTTTAATCTCAGCAACCAACGTTTTTTCTCTTCAGAAATTGTATTAGATCTTTTTATTAAATTCCTCGCCCAAAAAATTAAAAACGTATTGTAAACAAACGATCCAAAATACTTAATGTAATATACCCAACCATCAAAATCTGGATTATAAAAGTTAAAAATAGCATGGAAAAACGTAACTAAAATTTCAATAATTACCGAGATAAAGAAAAAAGCATAGAGCCATTTATACCACTTTTTTTTTAGGTAGTTATGCTGAATTTGAATTAGAAAATAGGTGAATAGAATTACTCCAAACAGCAAATCTAGCATAACATTGTTTAAAAATTGGGAAAGGTAATTTTCTAAATCACACCAATCTAATAAGGTCAAAGTTGTGAGTAAGAATAGCGATAAGGAGAGATATTTATTAGCACGATTCTTATAAAAAGATGAAGTTATTAATGCAATACTTATAAAATACCCTATACTTCCACTGACAATAATTGCAAAATCTAATAGTGTTATATTCAATCTTTGAAGAAATTAATGATATTAAAATTCAATAAGAAGTATAAATCACTTGAGTACGAATGTTCCATACTCCTATAAATACATCACACTAATAACTATAAATATTCTGAGATATTACAAGAGTGGTTTTGTCTTAGACTAAATATAAGCTGATTTGCTAATTTTTTTATATAGATTAAAGGAGAAAATAATTCTGGAATTTCCTTTTACATTTTATGTCGTAATACTATACCCTCACTAATGCTTCTTCTCAGGGATCATACTCATTGCACGTTCTGTAATTGCAGTAATGGATAAAGAAGGGTTCACTCCTGGGTTAGCAGATATCATAGATCCATCACAGATGTACATATTTTCATATCCAAAAACTTTGTTATTCTTATCAATAACACCTTCGGATGCATTTGATCCCATCACAGCTCCTCCCAAAATATGAGCTGTAGAGGGAATTCCTGCTAAGGGCTCTAAACCAAAAACAGTTTCTTTTCCATGTATTAAAGATGCATATTGTTTTGCTAAACCCAATGATTGAGGAATAAATGCAGATGGTTTCTTCCCTTCCGAAATTCTAGTATTCATTATCCCAAATATATTACGACGAAACTTCAACGTACTATCTAATGTTTGCATAAAAAGTAAAATAGCTGTGCTTTTCCCCCAATCCCTAGTTGTATACAGTTTTATATAGGTCAAAGGGTGTTTGACAAAGCTTGTAATCATCTTTACAACTCGAACAATAGTATTTTTACCATGAGTTAATGGTAAATGAGATAGCCTCCAAAAACCAGATCCTTTGGTATATCTTACAATTTCCAAATGGCTATTTTGATCTGTTTTAAGAATAGATCCAATGGCCACACCTTTAGACATATCCTTTTTCTTATCAAGATTAGTGACACTAATCAAGCTCTCATTATTCGTTCTGATGTCATATCCTAGTCGATCTGAAATTTTAGGTAATGATTTTTCCTTTAACTTCAATAATAATTTAATAGTACCTAGAACTCCTCCTGAAAAAATAACTCCTTTGGCTTTTATTGTTTTTTTAGTCTTAAAAAATCGAGTTGATGACTTATATTTTATTTCATACCCTTCTTTTGACTGAACAACATCAAAGACTTCATTTTCTGCCAAAATTTGAGCTCCCTTTTGTTGGGCCAGATATAAATAATTTTTATCCAGCGTATTTTTAGCCCCTACTCTACACCCTGTCATACATCCACCACAATAATTACATCCGGTGCGGTCAGGTCCTTTTCCACCAAAATAAGGGTCTGATACAGTAACATTAGGCTCTCCAAAAAAAACAGCAACCTTGGTAGATTCGAATTTATCTTTTATATGCATCGCAGATGCCAATTCTTCCAGAGCTTTATCTCCATCAAAAAGTTTTGGGTTTTTTTGTGCTCCCAACATTTTAGATGCTATTTGATAAAATGGCGCTAACTCAGATTGCCAATCTGTAAGATTTTTCCAACTGCCTGATATAAAAAAATCTTTTTTTGGTATTGGTAATGTATTTGCATATACTAAGGACCCTCCTCCCACGCCAGTTCCCGAAATAACAACCACATGCTTAAAAAATGACATTTTCATGATTCCAAACCATTTTAGAAAAGGCAACCAAAGCCATTTTCTTAAGTTCCAATTTGTTTTTGGAAAGTCTTTAGCTTCATACCATTTTCCTTTTTCAATTACCAAAACTTTATATCCTTTTTCTGATAGTCGTAAAGCACTAACAGAGCCACCAAAACCACTTCCGATCACCACATAATCATATTCCTCTTCTATTCTCATCATTTTAATATTATATTCTTTTTGGTATGGCAAAATGTTATTACCTCTTTTACATAAATAATTTTTTCTATTTTTTTCAAAACAGTCCAATAGTTCATATGGTAAATGATTAATTTTGAACAATACAAATCAAAAACCATACTATTTACTCAAATATAGTTCGGTTTTAGCAAATTGTCAACATATGGGACGAAAATCTATACTTAGAAATCGTAAAGAGAAAAGTAAAAAGGTAGAACAATGGACATTGGCTATTTTACCCAAGTTAAAAACCTCAAACTTGGGAAATCTTACTATGGACGATCTTGCTTTGTTAATGAAAAAAAGTAAATCTACTATATATCAATATTTTACAACTAAGGAAGAGATTTTTGAATATATTACCCAAACTAGAATTGATAACTTAAATACGTATAAGGCTGAGATCGCAATGGAAGTTTTACAATTGAATTATAATTATGAAACACTTGCTCGTATACTTACCGAAGGCGCTAAAGACATTTCTTCTTTTTATTTGAGACAGTTAGAGTTACATTATCCCACGGCATGGAAAATCATTGAAGATTTTTTATTTGGATTATTGGAAGATTTAAAACAATTTTATATTTCTGGAATCGAAGGTGGTCTATTTAAACCTATATCACCAGAACTACTTATTAAGCTTGATGAATATTTTATCATGCAGCTAATTATGGATGATACTTTCTTTAATAAAACTCAAAAAACGCTAGAATCTATTATTAAGGATTATATGTTCTTAAAATTTGAAGGTCTAATGAAATGATTTTTTATAGTATTTTATCCTAAATAAAAAACCTACAAACTAAGAGTTTGTAGGTTTTTACATCTATATTATTAATAATAATCTAGTTAGTTAATGATAATTCTAGATGTTTTTGTTCTAAAACCACCTGATCCAGAAATTTTAACCAAATACATCCCTGAATTAAGGTTCTCAAGAGATAATGATTGTTCTGAATTATTTAGTGTTCCTAACGCTTTTGAATATACAAGTCTTCCACTTAATCCATATACCTCTATAACACTATTAAGAACTGTACCTCCAGAGGATATTCTCACCTGCCCGTTAGAAATTGTTGGATAAAGAATCGGATCTTGTGTATTTCTAAGAACTTCCTCCTCCACTATTTCTTCTTCCGGAGCCACTTCTTTTTCAGCATTGATAGATCGTATAGCCCAACCAAAAGAGGTTACTCCAGGGTCCGAAATTAATCTAAAACGTATAGCAATCACATCTCCTGCATTGAAAAAATCTAATAGATTAATAGATTGTTCTTTAAATAAATCATCATTTATAGAAGGTGTAGGACCTGAATTAACAACATCGGTCCATTCGGGAAATTTCTCACCATCATAAGCATCTAAAGTTACCCAATTATTAAGATCACTAGAAGCTTCTATTGTCACATAGTCATAGAATCTACCTGGTGTAGGATCAAATTCTGTAATCGCAACATCTTCATAAGTAAAATCTCCATTATCTGCAGTAAGTGTGATTGGATGTTTTAAAACAGTACGATATTCTTTATTAATCAAATAAGGATGTCCAGAGTTATTAAGCACCGCCTGACTTACTGTTTCATCAACCGTGTTGATAACAAATTCATCACCAAAAGTATATACATCTGATGCTTCAAAAGTCTTGATAGAAACCAATTCTTGTGGCTCTGTAAAATCAATAACATCAAATGAAACAGAAGACAAAACTGATGCTGTACCAGAAGCATCTATTGCTTGTAACCCTAAGCTATGGTTTCCTTCTTCCAAACTTTCTATAGTATAAGTAAATGTAGTTCCTTGAGCAACATTATCTGTTATTTCTGCCGTTTCTTCTCCATCTACATACACTACAATTTTTTCAGCATCCTCGTTCTCTTGAACATAAGAAACCACCACATTTTGATTTTCTACTGACTCTTGAACCGCACTTACAATTGTTGGTGGTGCAAAATATGCTGGAGGTTCATATCCTTCTAATTCAACCAATGCGGCGGTCCAAACCCCTCTACCATGAGTAGCCATTACTACTTCATTGTTTACGATTTTCATTTGCCAAACAGAAAATGCAGGTAATCCAGCTAACAATGACCAATTTTTACCACCATCAAGCGTTTGAAAAACTCCTATATCGGTTCCTACCCATAATTTATTTTCATCAAAAGGCATTTCTACCAAACTATGAATCGCAACATCGGGAAATCCTCTATCTTCTCCTGTAGAAAAACCAGAAATATCTTCCCAGGTCTGACCTAAATCTTCAGTTTTTAAAATTTTAGCAGCTCCTTGTCCAGAAAACAAAACATAGGCTCTATTCTCATCCGTTGATGAAGTTTCAACTCCTGAGATAAAATAATTGTGATTTATACCATCTCTAGGATCAGAGAATAAAGCAGTGGGTTCATAAGAAACACCATTATCTTTAGATACGTGAATCACATAGCTACCAGATTCTGTCATTGCATTTCCTGCCCATACAACATCCGGGTTTGCAGTTGATACAGAAACATCCAATGCACTAGAGGCTCCTACTGAAAAATTATTCGGAATAGCAGTAAGCACCCAAGATTCTGCAAAATTAGTTGATCTCCATACACCACTAACACTTGGACTGAAAAGAACATTAGGATTATTGTTAGCATTTGTTATTTTAGAATAAAAAGGAGAAGTTCCTCGACCAGATTCCCCATGTCTTGCATTGAACCGTTGGCCATTTACAATACGTTCGAATCCATTATATTGTGAACCTCCGATAAATTTATTTGAATCTTCATAATTCCATAATACCTCAAATCCATCACCACCGATAATAAATGTATACGCTGTATCATCATTTGCACTGTCACCTGTTAATGATACCCAAGTACCATTATCTTGTGCACCTGCAATATAGTCTTCAACTCCATTACGTTTATCAGCTCCATAAAACTGAGTACAGTTTAATCCTGTAGCTGCAGTAGACCAATCATTAAGGGTTGTTCCTGGATCCAATAAATAATCTGTATGATATATTCCTCCATCATTAGCAAGAATTAATTTAAATTTCTTTTCTACGCCCTTGGTTATCCAAGTAATATTATGCTGATCTACATGCACATAATTATTAAGTTCTCCATTATATCCAGCAGCGATAGGTTGAAAAGTATAGTTTAAAGGACCGTCTGGAACTGGTTTGTTTTTTGCCGTTGTTCCATTTTTAATAGTTGCTTTGTTAATTTCAACTCTATGCATTACAACTCCACCTGCATAAAAAACATTTTCATTAAAAGGATGAGCTCTAATAATATTGTCATACCATCCTTGTCCTGTAATCAAATTTCCTTCTGCTGGAGCCCCTTCAAAACCAATTAATTTAAAACTTGCTCCGGCGTCACTTGTTACATAAAAATCTGTGTTTACAGCGGTAGTAGCATTACCTCCTGGTGTATATACTGAAATAAAAACTTTATTTGTATTTACTGGAGACACATCTAGTTCGAATCTTGCATGGTTCTCATTAAAATCATCCTTGTTTAAAACCAAATCCCAAGTTAATCCACCATCTGTACTTTTTATAACACCAATACCGTTTACCCCTCCATATAGTGTATTAAAACTTGAAGGATCGTAATCAAGGTCCTGAACATTCCCCTCTGTATAAGTATTTTGCCATGTTGTCCCACCATCTGAAGTAACAAAAATACCATTATCACTAGCTACTACAAGGTTATTCTCATCGGCAGGATTTATTACTAATCTACCAATTCCTCCAAATTCTTTTGTGTTTTGTAAAAACTCCCAGCTATCTCCGGCATTAGTACTTTTAAGAACTCCTATACCACCAATAGCATCTAAATTACCAAATGGTTCTCCAGTTCCTACATAAATCGTGTTTGGATTATTATCACTTATAACTACAGTAGAAGTAGATAAACTAGGCACCTTATAATCGGTTAAGTTTCGCCATGTAACTCCAGCATCCTCTGTTAACCAAAGTCCACCACCAACAGTACCAACATACCATTTATCCTCATTATCCGGCGCTACTTGTATACCACGTATTCTACCTGGTACATTTACAGGTCCACGTTCTTTAAAATTAATTATACTTGAGCTTTTTGCAGCAAATCTATTTTTATTTTTCATAGCTTTTTGATGCTCCGTCATCATAAAACCATCTTCATAAGTCGATTTTTCCGCTCCAATTGGCTTCATTAAATCAGAAATATGTTTAGCAATTTCCTCAATACCTTTCTTTTTACTGTAATCTTTTTTTGTTTTGTGCTTTTTACTAGTTTCGAGAGTTTTTATCTCTGTAATCTTTTGTTCTTTATTCGTATTGCAAGCAGAAAATACCGCTAACAAAAAAACAAAAATGAGTAGTTTCTTTAAGTTGAATTTGTGTTTCATGAGTTAGTTATTTAATTTAATGATTGTTATTTTTGTCTGAGTGTTTGATAGAAGT
Source organism: Aquimarina sp. AU119 (assembly GCF_900312735.1). Classification (NCBI taxonomy): domain Bacteria; kingdom Pseudomonadati; phylum Bacteroidota; class Flavobacteriia; order Flavobacteriales; family Flavobacteriaceae; genus Aquimarina; species Aquimarina sp. AU119. The sequence goes on from NZ_OMPF01000009.1 coordinate 84,907, forward strand.
GCATCTTCGGGATTGTCAGATGCCGGCTTTTGTTCCATACCTACATATGGAATAAGCTTCAAAGAAGTATTATCGTTCCATTCTACATTAGTTCCTCTAAAATACCCTTCTTTTACTATATTTTTAGTTCCCGTATTGTATACAATGTACTCAAAATGAAATGCAGGATCACCCGGCTTTATAATTTTTTTAATTTGGAGCTCCATAGATTTGTCTCCATTCAATTTTGAAACTATAGTGTCGTTTCCCATTTTTGTAATAGGGTGAGGTGATTGTTTGTCTTGCTGTACAAGAGCCTTATTTTCAAAAGTTTTGCATTGTGCAAAAGAAAATATCGTCAAACCAAGAAAAAAGAGAATTGTAGTTTTTCTCAATAGCATTATTGTATTTTATAAATTACTTCTAAAACTGTATTAGCCATTAGTTAAATTAGTAACTTCTCTCTATTTTTTTTGGGGAAGAAATGTTGAGAGAATATATATATGCTGACACAGCAACAAAATATAATCTAATACGTGTTGCTAAAGTAGTTTTTATTTTTTTAAAAATCAACTACTTAATTCTTTATTTCAAAAAAACAAACCTTAAGTCATTGATAAAAAACTAAGCTAAATTATTAGCCTTTTTAAATCTTACAAAAGAAATAAAAATGAGATAATGTAAGATCAATTATTTAGCACTTATATTTTTGATGAGGCAAATAATATCCTATCTAGAACGAATAGCATCAAGTTAAACATTCACAGCATACATCTTTTCCCGAAGGTCTTTAATTTTTGGATCACTCATATATTCATCAAAAGTAGCATAACGATCAATAACACCATTCGGAGTTAATTCAATCACACGATTACCTACAGTTTGTGCAAATTCATGATCATGTGTAGTAAAAAGGATTGTGCCTTTAAATTTTGTTAGAGAATTATTAAAAGCTGTAATAGATTCCAGATCAAGATGGTTTGTTGGTTCATCCAACATCAATACATTGGCCCTTGTCATCATCATTTTAGACAACATGCAACGAACTTTTTCTCCTCCCGATAAAACATTTGATTTTTTAAGTGCTTCTTCTCCGCTAAAAATCATTTTCCCCAGAAAACCTCTAATAAAAACTTCTTCTCTTTCTTCTTCTGTAGTTGCCCACTGACGTAACCAATCTACCAGAGTCAAATCGTTCTGAAAATACTCACTATTATCTGCTGGCAAATAAGATTGAGTCGTAGTAATTCCCCATGCAAATTTACCTGCATCTGCTTTCTGTTTATCATTTAATATCTGATAAAATGCAGAAGTCGCTCTAGAATCTTTTGAAAAAACAACGACTTTATCACCTTTATTAAGATTAACATCAATACCACTAAACAATGTTTCTCCATCCACAGAAGCGGATAACCCTTCTACATTTAAAATTTGATCTCCAGCTTCTCTATCTCTTTCAAAAATTATTGCAGGATAACGTCGACTGGATGGTCTGATATCCTCAATATTAAGTTTTTCGATCATTTTTTTACGAGAGGTAGCTTGTTTTGACTTCGCTACATTGGCACTAAATCGTGCAATAAACTCCTGTAATTCTTTTTTCTTTTCTTCTGCTTTTTTGTTTTGTTGTGCTCTTTGTCTTGCTGCTAATTGAGACGATTCATACCAAAATGTATAGTTACCACTATAATGATTAATCTTACTAAAATCGATGTCAGAAATATGGGTGCATACGGCATCAAGAAAGTGACGGTCGTGAGACACCACAATTACAGTATTGTCATAATTTGCAAGAAAACTTTCTAACCATGATATCGTTTCGTAATCAAGATCATTTGTAGGCTCATCCATAATTAATACATCTGGATTACCAAACAAACATTGAGAAAGCAGTACTCTAACCCTTTGTTTTGTATCAAGATCTGACATTTGCGTGTAATGTAAATCTTCTTTGATACCTAAATTAGAAAGCATTGCTGCTGCGTCACTATCAGCATTCCAACCGTTCATTTCTTCAAACTGTACTTGAAGCTCTCCTATTTTCTCTGCATTTTCGTCAGTATAATCAGCATACAAAGCATCGATCTCTTTCTTTATCTTATACAGTTGCTTATTTCCCATAATTACAGTTTCTAATACTGTATATTCATCATATGCATAATGATTCTGTTCCAAAACAGACATCCTCTTTCCTGGTTCCAAATGTACATGACCAGATGTAGGTTCCATAACTCCAGAAAGAATTTTGAGAAATGTTGATTTACCAGCACCATTAGCACCAATAATACCATAGCAATTCCCCTGGGTAAAAGCTGTATTTACTTCATCAAAGAGTACTCGTTTACCAAATTGAACCGAAAGATTAGAAACTGATAGCATAATTATGAAAAATTGAAAAAAATTATAATTCGCCGCAAAAGTAGAAAAATGGATTCAGAACCTGAAACAATCTATCATTAATTTATTATACTTTCCTTCTGTTTATAAAGAATTCGAAGCATAATCATTGAACAAAAAAAATGAAGTAAAAAACAATAGATTCCCTTAATTCCTTAACAGATATAGAATTAACGTATAATTAACAACGGCAAAAGGAGTTTCCTTTTATTTTTGAGCGAATAGTCAGTTAATTTTATAGTACCCAAAATGCAATTTTCCGTATTAAAATATTTTGCTCAAGCTTCTTTCCTTTCCTGTTTACTATGGAGTTGTGACACTCCAGAAAACAGTAAACGAGAATACACTTATTTTGGCGGAGAAATTGTGAACCCAAACACCAATTATGTTATATTATCAAAAGGGTACGATTATAGGGATACTATTTTATTAGATAAAAATAATAGGTTTTTACATAAAATTGAAAATTTAGAAAACGGATTATATTCATTCCGACATAATCCTGAGAACCAAGTTGTTCTTCTTGAAAAAGGAGATAGTATTCTTATACGATTGAATACATTAGAATTTGATGAATCTCTTGTTTTCACAGGAGATGGTGCGGGAAAAAACAATTTCTTGATCGAAATGTTTATTCAAAATGAAATGGAACGTCAAAAATTAAAAAGAACTGGTTTACAATTTTCTCCCGCTTATTTTAAAAAGGATCAAGATTCTCTTTTAAGATACAAACTAAAGAGATTTGAAAAACTTACGAATAAATACGAATTAAGCGATTTAGCCAAAAAACTTACTCAAGCTAGTTTTATATTAGATTATTACACTAGACATGAACTCTATTATCATGGCCGTTACGGTATTGGAGGTCTGGATGCTACAAAGGATCTTCCAGAATCCTTTTTTGACTATAGAGTCAGCATAAATCTTAATGATGATGAATTAAAAAGATTGTATGCATATAACAGATATCTAAATTATTATTTTACAAATTCTTCCCTGGCAAATTATTCTAATGAGCTATCACAATACAGAGGTGAAGTAGGAAGTATCATACACAAACTAAATTTAATTGATAGTTTGGTAGATCATCCCTATATAAAAAATAGTTTACTAAGACGGGCGACTACTAATTTTTTATTAGAAAGTCAAAACAACCCTGATTCTGATAAAATATTAAAACACTATTTATCAGTAAGCTCTAATAAAAGATCTCAACGGGAATTAAGAAAACTTACTCGTTCAATTTCAAAATTAAGACCAAATCATGTTATTCCTGATCAAGAATTAATTACTTCAAAAGGAGAAGTCGTAAAACTATCTTCTCTTTTTAATAAACCAATTACTGCACTGTATTTTTGGTCTATGGAAAGTAAAGATCATTATGTAAGAGCTCATAAAAAAGCAGAATACTTAAAAACGTTATATCCCGGTATCGATTTTATTGCAGTAAATACTGACGATGAACAAACAAAAAACTGGTTAAAAACAATCAAAAGGCATCACTACAACCTGAATTACGAATATGAGTTTAAGTATCCTAAATGCTCATCAGAAGAACTTGTAATACATTATAGAAACAAAGTAATCCTTGTTGATAATGAAGGTAAAATCATAAATGCTAAGGCTAATTTATTTGCTTCTATTTTTGAAAAACAATTAATGCAATATACTCAATTGGCAAGTTTAGAAAACTAAAAAGCCACCCATTTGAAGAGTAGCTTTCTAAATACTTTTTAAAAGATGTATTCTTTTTCTTTAATTTCCTTTTTTATAATCTTCAAGAAATTTAGCAAGTCCAATATCTGTTAATGGATGCTTTAATAAACCTTCTATTGAAGATAGAGGACCAGTCATCACATCAGCTCCTATTTTAGCACAATCGATTACATGCATTGTATGTCTAACAGATGCAGCTAATATCTGAGTATCAAAACCATAATTATCATAAATCAATCTAATTTCTGCAATAAGATTAAGACCATCTGTAGAAATATCATCTAATCTTCCTATAAATGGGGAAACATAAGTAGCTCCCGCTTTAGCAGCCAGCAAAGCCTGACCAGCAGAAAAAACTAGAGTACAATTAGTTTTTATACCTTTATCACTAAAATATTTAATTGCTTTTACTCCTTCTTTAATCATTGGTACTTTTACAATAATTTGATCGTGAAGTTTTGCTAATTCTTCTCCTTCTTTTATCATACCTTCAAAATCAGTAGAGATCACTTCTGCACTAACATCTCCAGTTACAATATCACATATTTTCTTATAGTGATTAATTATATTTTCTTTACCAGTGATACCTTCTTTAGCCATCAAAGACGGATTTGTAGTTACTCCATCCAAAACTCCTAAATCCTGCGCTTCTTTAATTTGATCAAGATTAGCTGTATCAATAAAAAATTTCATAGTACTATGTTTAAAATTGTTGTGTTTTTATTATTGACCGCGAATATAAAAATAATCATTGTTGCGGTAAACAATCTTTTCGTTTATTTAGGGATTTCTTTTCTATCTCAACTTATTTTTCATCAGGTATATATAACCAGTTTTATACCTACAGTGTAAAAATTATAACTTATAATGATTCATCAACATTTTCTCATACATCTTATCCGGCAAAATTCGTTTTAGCACAATTGAGAATTTCTGCATAAATACTCCCACTTTATAATGCACCTTAGGTTTTTTACTTTTAATAATTTTAAAAACAGCTTCTGCCATTTCTAAAGGATTGCTGCCAGAATCGACATGTCCATCCATTAACTTTAAAGTATCCCCATATGGTTTCTCGTACGGAGAACCATCTATAACCGGAGCATGGTATCGACCCGCTGCAATATTTGTAGCAAAATCTCCCGGAGCTACATTGGTCATTTCGATATTAAAACTCTTTAATTCCATTCGCCATGCTTCAGTAGTCATTTCCAAAGCAGCCTTGGAAGCACTATAAATTCCACGATATGGTAGTCCCATATACCCTGCTATAGAAGTTATATTAATTACCAAACCACTACCTTGTTTTCGCATTAAAGGTAATACAGCCTTCGTTACGTTAATTGGTCCAAAATAATTTGTCGTAAAGTTTCTAATTATTTCTTCTTCTGGAATCTCTTCTATAGGACCAGTTATCCCCGCACCTGCATTATTTATCAACACATCCAAACGTCCATGTTTTTCTTCAATTATCTTAACCGCAGATGTAATACTATCAGTATCAGCCACATCTAACTGAAGGAGGCTAAACATATTAAAATCAGGAAACCTTAAAGGATTACGACTTGTACCATATACTATATATCCTTTTTCTGTAAGGTATGCACCTATTGATTTCCCAATTCCTGAGGAGCCGCCGGTGATTAAAACAACAGTGGTATTTTGATTTGTGTTCATATACGCAAATATACAATTCTGATTTACGAATTTCGATTAAAGAATTGATGAATTATAAATAAGAAAAGAGTGAGAATTTGTCAAATTTATTGTACAAAAAAAGGCAAGCTACCTACATCACACTGCTACAACCGTCTACCTTTGCTGCGTTCCCGCCCTGGAGGATTCAACAGGAGCTAGTTGTGTAGGACTTGCCGGTGCAAAGATACAATCTTTAGTAAATAAAACAATGATTTTTTAAACCCAATTAAAATAAATATCTTGCTTCAAAATTTAACCACACAAATGAAGATTCATAACTCCTTCGTCATCATTATATTAAGTCTATTTATCTTTTCATGCGGCAGCAATCAGGAAAAGAAAAAAAAATATTTTTCCATCATTACAGAAGATAATCAAACCAAATTCGTGCTTGGTCAGACGATAAAAGCTGATATTACAAATAAACAGAATATTAAAATTGACTCTGTAGCATATGTATTAGATGATAAGAGAGTCATTGTAAAAAATGATTTTAAATATGAAGAAAAAATAGACACTGAAAGATTAGGAAATCATATACTAAAAGCTCAAGTATTCTATGGTGGTAATATAGATACCATTACCAAAAAGATAACTTTTCTTAATAATGCATCTCCTAAATTATACAGCTACAAAATAATTGCAGAATACCCGCATGACAAAGAAGCTTTTACTCAAGGCTTAGAATTTTTTGGAGATACTCTTTATGAGAGTACAGGACAAAAAGGAAAATCTACACTAAGAAAGGTCAATTACAAAACAGGAGAAGTTCTGGTAAAAAAAGATATTGACAAGCAATATTTTGCTGAAGGAATTACCATATTAAATGATAAAATATTTCAATTAACATGGACTGCAAAAGAAGGGTTTATTTATGATCTCACAACTTTAAAAAAAACAGGAACTTTTGCATATAATCAAAGTAAAGAAGGTTGGGGCTTGTGTAATAATGGTACCGATATTTATAAAAGCGATGGTACTCAAAAAATATGGATTCTTGATGCCAATACACTTGCAGAAAAACGTTATATCGAAGTAACCACAAATAAAGGTGCTAAATCAAGGTTTAATGAACTGGAATGGGTGGAAGGTAAAATTTATGCAAATACTTGGCAAAAAGATGGTATTGCTATAATTAATCCAAAAAATGGTGCTTTAGAAGCAGTCATTAACTTAAGTGGCTTACGTAAAAAAGTATTACAACATCAAAATCTGGATGTCTTAAATGGTATAGCATATAAGGCAGATACCAAACATCTTTTTGTAACTGGTAAAAATTGGGATAAAATTTTTGAAATTGAAGTAATAAAGCAATAAAAAAATAAGCATAAGCACCTAAATTTAAATGAATTAACCACGATTTTAAGACCATCAAACTATTCACACCATTCAAAAAATGGGTTTAGAAACACGTAAAATTATCAGCCCTAACTTTAATACGAATTGCAACACTATAATAAGTACCTCGTTATTGTAATAGACAGATAATAAACCGTACCTTTGCGGCTTATTTTTAGCTATATGAATAAATTTGAAGCATTAGGCCTAGGTGAAGCCATTATAAAGGCGGTGAATGATATGGGTTTCGAAACCCCGAGTGAGGTACAGGAAAAGGCAATCCCTATTTTGCTTAATGAAGATACAGATATCGTTGCGTTAGCGCAAACCGGTACAGGAAAAACAGCTGCTTTTGGTTTTCCTTTAATTGAAAAAGTAGATAATAAGAGTAGAATTACACAAGGATTAATCCTTTCTCCTACTCGTGAACTATGTTTACAAATTACCAATGAACTTAAAAATTACTCTAAACATGTCCCAGGGTTACATACTGTAGCCATTTATGGAGGGGCAAGTATAACTGATCAGGCAAAACAAATAAAACGTGGTGCGCAGATCATTGTTGCTACTCCTGGAAGAATGCAAGATATGATCAATCGTAAATTGGTTGATATTTCTAATATTGGTTACTGTATATTAGATGAAGCAGATGAAATGTTAAACATGGGATTCTATGAGGATATTAATGCTATTTTATCTCATACTCCAAAAGACAAAAACACCTGGTTATTCTCAGCCACCATGCCAAAAGAGGTGTCTACAATTGCAAAACGTTTCATGAGTACACCTATAGAAATTACTGTAGGTCATAAAAACACAGGATCTAAAAACGTTTCTCACGAATATTATGTAGTAAACTCTCGTGACCGATACGCTGCCTTAAAACGTCTATCAGATGCCAATCCTGATATTTTTTCTGTGGTATTCTGTCGTACCAAAAGAGATACACAAAAAGTAGCAGAAAATCTTATTGAGGATGGATACAACGCTGCTGCTTTACATGGTGATTTAAGTCAAAATCAGCGTGATTTGGTAATGAAAAGCTTTAGAAATCGACAAATTCAAATGCTGGTTGCTACAGATGTTGCTGCAAGAGGGATTGATGTTGATGACGTAACCCATGTTATTAATTATCAACTTCCTGACGAGATAGAAACGTATACCCACCGAAGCGGAAGAACTGGACGTGCAGGGAAAAGTGGAGTTTCTATGGTCATTGTTTCTAAAAGTGAAGTTAGAAAAATTAAGTCTGTAGAACGAATCATCAAAAAGAATTTTGAGAAAAAAGAAATCCCAAGTGGAGAAGAAATATGCCAGGTTCAGTTATTTCACTTGGCAAGTGATATCGGAAAAGCAGAAATAAATCATGAAATCGATAGTTACTTACCTTCTATTAATGAAGTATTAGAAGAGTTTTCTAAGGAAGAATTGATTAAAAAATTCTTTTCAGTAGAATTCTCACGTTTTCATAATTATTATAAAAAATCCAGAGATCTAAATGCTATAGGCAGTGATCGAGAGGGTAATTCTAGAAACAATGATGGCAGTACTCGTTATTTTATCAATGTAGGAGAAAAAGATGGATTTGATTGGATGACTTTAAAAGACTTCCTTAAAGATGTCTTGTCGTTAGGAAGTGATTCTTTAAGTCGGGTAGATGTAAAAGAAAGTTTTTCATTCTTTAATACTAATGCTGAGCATCAAGAACTTGTGCTTTCTGTTTTTGAAAATTTCAAAATGGAAGGCAGAAAAGTTAATGTAGAAATTTCTAAAGATTCTGGCCGAAGAGGCGGAAGACGCCGTCGTGATGATGGTGGAGGATATAAAGGAAAACGTAGAAGTAACGACTTTAAACCAAAAGGTAAAAAGCGCTTTGGCTCTAATGAAGACAGAGGTAGTGGAGGAAATCAAAGAAGAGATCGAAGAAAGCGTAGCGATCGCAGATAAATCAAATGATATGTCTTGGTATTCAATATTTTTTAAAAATTAATCTATTGAATACCAAGGTTTAACAAAGTAATATGATTTTTGGCGCGATTTTTATGTTATATTATTAAAAAATGAACGTCATATTATAATACATGAAGAGAATATTATTTTACATAGCACTAATCATTGGTATAACCTCTTTTGCACAGGACAATAATTCTGAAGCTGTATCAGGTAAGGTATTAAATGCTGCTACAGACCAAACATTAGAAAATGTTCATATTGTGAACCTTAGTCAGGTAATTGGTACTATTACTGATGATTCTGGAAATTTTAATATTCCTGCCAAAGTAAATGATACTCTTTATTTTTCTTATATCGGATACAAGCCATTACGGGTTAGAGTTACCAATGATTGGATTAAGTTTGGAGAAGTTAAAATTAAAATGACCGAACTAGGTATTGCCTTAGAAGAAGTTGTAGTTGCCGATGTACAGCTAACTGGTTATCTGGAGATCGATGCTAAAAGAATTCCTATTTACAACAACTATAGATATAGTATTTCTGGATTAAATTCTGGTTATGAAGGAGGCAGCAAACAACCCGGAGCTGTCAATAAAGTTTTAGGAGCTATATTTAATCCTGCAGATTTTCTCTATAACATTTTTAGTAAACGATCTAAAGAGCTCAGAAAGCTTCGTAAGATGAAAAAAGACGATGAAATCAGAAATCTTTTGGAAACCAAGTTTGATCGTGCGACATTAACAGCATTACTCCAGGTAGAACGTTTAGATATAGACGAAATACTTCGCAATTGTAACTATTCTATCGATTTTATAAAATTCGCTAATGATCTTCAAATCCTCGATGCAATAAGTGAATGTTATGAAGAATACAAAATTTTAGACAGAAAATAAAAGATTAAATTAGAAGTATTATTTATAAAGTACGTCTTCATATCATAAATAAAACCTGATTATTTTTTAATTTGAAGAGTGTAGTGCAATTCTATTACCTTCTGAATCTATAAAATAAGCCATATAACCATGCTCTTCAGAAATTTGCTTTTTATTTAGAACTACTTTTCCTCCAGCATCTTCTACTCTACTCATTTCATTTGATACATCTGTACAAGAAAAATATACTAAAACCCCATTCTCACTTGGAGTATAATGACCTTCTGCCTCAACTAAAGATCCTGTAGCAATACCAGATTGATTTTTATTAGGAAACCATCCCATTTGCAAGCCATCCATGTCATGTATGGAAATCTCAATATCGAATACTTTTTCATAAAAAGCTTTTGCTCTATTCATATCAGTAACGGGAATTTCAAACCATGCTATCATAATATAAAACGTTTAACTGTTATTTTATTTATTTGAAATTTACTTATTATCATGGTAACGTGCAATAATTTGCTCATGACTTTTAATAACTTTCTTCGCCCATTCCATTCGCTTTTGTAGTTTTTCTTCTTCTTGCAATTGCCATTTAATCTCTGTATCTCTAAGTTGAGAAGTCACATGTTGTAGTATAATTGCAGCAGACACCGAAATATTTAGGCTTTCTGTAAAACCAACCATAGGTATATGTAATCTACTATCTGAAGCTTCAAGTACTTCATCACTCAACCCCTGTTGCTCTCTTCCAAAGAAAAAAGCAGCGGGTTGATTAATATTAAAATCTCCTAAAACCTTTGAGTCATCATGCGGAGAAGTTGCCACAATTTGATATCCTTTAGCTTTAAGAACATCAATACATTCTTTTGTAGATGAATACCGGTTAATATCAACCCATTTTTGTGCTCCCATAGCAATTTCTCTATCTATCCGTTTTACATTTACCTCTTCAATTACATGTACATTCTGAACACCAAACACATCACAACTTCTTATCACCGCACTTGTATTATGTAATTGGTATACATCTTCTACGGCAACTGTAAAATAATTTGTTCTATTGTCTAAAACTTTTTTATTAAGATATTGTCGTCTAGGAGTAAGAAAAGATTCTAAATATTCAAGCAGTTTTATATCTATCATAGCTGCTAAAATATAAAACAATATACTTATAAACTCAAAAAAGAGGGTCGTCTGATAGTTTTATCAAACAACCCTCTGCCCATCTACTTAATTTAACTTAATTTATATTAACATAGGAATACATATCACATTAATAGAAATTAAAATGATAATGTAATCCTAGATCTAAAATTCAGATTTTAAAAACACGTAAAATTAAAATATGAAATCATTTGATTTTTGACAATATAAAACCTCCCGCAATTACCCCTAAAAACGAGAGGTTTATAGTAAACACATTGTCAAAATGTATTTTTATAACTAATAACTAAATAGTTATCAGCTACTTTATATTTTTATCTGATCAATAAAGCTAACTAATATAAAACCTCCCGAAATTACCCCTAAAAACAGGAGGTTTATAGTAAACACATTGTCAAAATGTACTCTTATAACTAATCTCCATTAGTTATTTTATTTTTTTCTGACTAGTTGTAAATTAATATAAAACCTCCCGAAATTACCCCTAAAAACAGGAGGTTTATAGTAAACACATTGTCAAAATGTAACCTTATAACTAATTATATTTTAATAATTAGTTTCATTTTATTTATTTGACAATACAAATGCTACTTTTTAAATTAAAACCTCCTGAAATTACCCCTAACAACAGGAGGTTTATAGTAAACACATTGTCAAAATGTACTTTATAATCAATCACATAAATATTGTAATTGGTTTTATTTTTCTTCTTCAATATTATATATCATAACGCATCTCCTCAATCTTATAAAAACCTGATAAATTAGTTTTATGAATAGGGAAAAATATATCGCTTAACGTCATCTTTTTAAAAACAAAAAAAACACTGAAAATCAAATTATTACAACTATAAACTATATTCTTATAGCATGTAGAAGCTCTAAACTCTGTTAAAAAAACTGTTAAGAAAGTGCTAAAAAACTTACGGGAATACCGTAAAAAAGATAAAGAATACCTATATTTCGCACTTGAAAAATTACCAAAAGAATGTATCTTCTTTTCTTTTAAGGAAAGACAAGTCTCATTAAAACAAGACCATAAATTATATCTTGTAATTGCAAGAATTAATAATCCACTCATAATGGTTAATTTTTAAATTAATCGTTATTCAGACCCTGCTTTTGTTGGCTCGCCAAAGTTTTACAATTGCGGGGTTGTTTTGTTTAAACATCTAGTCTAGTATACAGTATAATTTTTATAAAAAATACTCCTAGCTAATTGTCCAAAACATATTTTACTATTTACCAATTTTTATTTTCATCATAATTCATGTACTAAACAAATAGTACATATATTGCTTATATATATCAATAAAAATATATGATATATATTTACATATATAGATTTTATTTGACCTTACTACGTGTTTACAAATTAAAAATATATAGAATATAAAAACCAAAAGGTAGGGGTAAGAAAATAAGTTTTTATTCTTCTAAACTATATTTCATGTTTTACTAAAAAACAATACTTAAAGATAATCACAATTTGCCAAACACACATACGACAAAAACACCTAATTATTACGGTTAAACCGTAAAAAATCTTTATCCCGTTTATACGCTAAAAAATTCAAATAACATAAATTAAAATTCTAATCAAAAAAAGTCATAAACACCTAAAAAACAATGATTTGAAATTTAATAACAGTGATTTTCAACAAACAAAAAAAGTAAGAATATTCTTCAATAGAAATTAAATAAAGTTATTTTTAACTATAATTTAACGCCTTTTATCCGTTTTTATTTTTTTAAAAAACGTCAAATTATGGAAAACAAGCTGCATTAAATCCTCAAAATAATTATAATACTCTAGTTTTCCGATAGTTAATTAGTTTTATAGCTTTTAAGAAGAATATACACATTAAACTCCTGATATATTTCTCTCTCTTTATTACTAAGCTTTCTTTTGAATTTCTACAGAATGAGGATAAGGAATTTCTATTCCTGCTTTATCTAGAGCAAGTTTACAGTTTTCTAACGTTTCAAAATATACATTCCAATATTCTTCTGGAGCACAATAAGGTCTGACAGCAAAATCGACAGAGCTCTCTCCCAATTGAGATACATTTACTGATGGTGCGGGATCTTGTAGAACTTTTGGATTAGATACTAATACTTGTAACAATACTTCTTTGGCCTGTTTAATATCTTCATCATAACCGATACCTATAGTAAGGTCTACTCTCATCACACCTTCGGCAGTATAATTAATGATATTACCATTTGCAAGAGCTCCATTAGGTATAATAGCCAATTTATTTCCTGGTGTAATTAATTTTGTTGTAAAAATCTCAATTTCTTTTACAGATCCTACTACTCCTTGTGCTTCAATAAAATCCCCTATTTTGTAAGGTCTAAAAATCATGATAAGTACTCCACCAGCAAAATTAGATAGGGATCCTTGTAATGCTAAACCAACAGCTAAACCAGCAGCAGCAATTACAGCAGCAAACGTAGTGACATCTATCCCTAATCTGGAAATCACAAGGATAATCAAAAATATTTTTAAGGCCCAATTTACAAGATTTAATAAAAATTTCTGCAAAGATTCATCATACTTCCCTTTAGCCATTATTCGTCCAGCACTTCCTATCATTTTTTTTATTACCCATGATCCTATAATAAAAATTAAAATTGCAGTAACTAGCTTTGGACCAAATTCTTTTGCTAATTCGATACCATAATTAAACCATTCTTGAGCTTTTTCCATTTGTTTAGAGTGTTAGTTGTGTATTGATAACAGAATATTATTATGTTTATTATTATTCTTTTTTTGAATATAAAATTTATATATAAATTCTTAAAAAGAATAACCAATCATTTTGGAAATAACATTATCAAATTGATTTTTTCTATCAACCACTATATTAGGAAAAATAATGATTTAAAAGAAGCGAGGAGTTAACATTCTATTATATTTTTTAAAGAGCTCGAATCTTAACATTACTTCATAGCTCCCATCATTAAATTGTGTTTGTCCCAGTTCAGTTGTTTCTCTATCATAAGCTAAACCAATCATTAATGCGTCAGATATTTGAAAACCTATCTGACCTGTCACAGCTGCACTCCAGCGATAGGCAACTCCTAAAGTTAGCCGTTCATACATCAAAAAATTTGCAGAAACATCAACTTGTAATGGTGCTCCAAAAACCAATTTACCTAATACTGCTGGTTTAAACTTTAAATTATCATTTAGATCAAATACATAACCAGTTATCAGATAATAGTTAATACGCTCTTCTGCCAAAAAGCTAACCGCTTCACTATCACTACTTGTACTACTTTCATCAAAATGATTAGTTTCTAAGAGACTAGGAGCACTTAAACCAAAATAAAATTTATCAGTATGATAGTAAAACCCTACCCCTATTTGTGGACTAAATTTATTATCAATATTATTTTCAAATAAAGCATCATTACCGTTAAACTGAGATAATCGTTGGAAATCAACATTTAGTAAATGCCCTCCTGCTTTAATTCCTAAACTCAGTTTTCCTCTTTCAGATAGTGGTATTGTGTATGAAAAATCGATACCAAAATAAGTCTCATCCGTTGGACCAATTTCATCATTAACGATTGACAATCCTAACCCTAAACGTTCATTAGTTCCCATGGGGGTATTAATTGTTAATGTCTGAGTACGAGGTGCACCATCCAAACCAACCCATTGACTGCGATGCAATCCCATAATACTAAGTACTCCTCGACTTCCTGCATAGGCAGGGTTAACACTAATAGTATTATACATATATTGAGTATACTGAGCATCTTGCTGCGCATAACTATTATGAAACACAACATTCAAAAGTACTATAGTAATTATTATATGTATAATTTTCATAGACGACAATTTTGTATACCTAATCTTGATAAAAGATTATAAATATATCATTGAGATATCATTTGCATATTTGCCATTTTTATAAATGATAACATTTTTGCCTTCAATTCGTATTTCATCATGTTTATTGAGTATTAATGAAGAAGAGGTTTCTAAAAATGAATATGCTATAAATAAATATGTACATAATAAAAAAGCAAGTATTCCTATTAAAAAAAATATAGAATAATTAGAGGTAACTTTTATTTGTTGTTGAATAGAGTTTGAATTGATATCTTGATTGATATCGTTTGAAGAAAAAAAACTACATACATCTAATGATGTAAAAAATTGAAACCTCATAGTGGTTATTATATTAGATTTATCGTTACTCAGACCCCCACTAATTACTAGCTCGCCAAAGTTTTATAATAGCGGGATTGTTTTTTTATTTTTTCTTCAAAAAGAAGAATACCAATTATACTTATTCATCATTTTGTATAACAAAGAATACATTCATAAAATCAAGGTTCCTTGAATTGTTATAAAATATGGTTTTCAGTATTATTTTTTTTAAAATAATATCACCGTATAATATATTGTACTATCATATCAATTTTAGCCATTTTAACAAACTTAGTTGACTATCAAAAATCTATGATAAAGAGGTAAGAAAACAATATATTTAAGATAAAATTCTTCTATTAAAAACCTATTGTTTTAGAACAATATCAATTATATTATATTTCTTTTAACATCATAAATTTATAGATAAAACTTTAATTGGTACTTCACTCATACATCAAAATAAATACGCTAAAACCGTAAACCTACTTCAACTACTTGATTTCCAATATCAAAGATTCTTTATCAAATAGTGCAATCAGTACCGACTACCCTATTTAAATTAACAATGTGTGTTTTTCATTTTATTATAGTTTATTATTACTAATTAAAACTTGAAAAGCTACTATCTATGAATATATAAATAGCCTGCTTTATTTTTTCTTTCTCCAGATGCTAAAATATATTCAAGCACATAATAATATGTCCCTACAGGTAACTCTTCACTCTCTTTTATAGTTGATCTACCCTTAGAAACTCCTCTGAAAAAATTATCATTTCTTCCATAATCATCAGCTTCAAATACTTTGACTCCCCAACGATTATAAACCTCTAATGTATTTTCATATTTTTCTATTCCATTTATCATAAATACATCGTTAACTCCATCCCCATTAGGAGTCACACCAGAATATATAATAATCTCATCATCCATACGAATTACAGTAACTGTTTCATCTTCAAAATCTCCATCATTATCTATATCAATATTAGTATCATTTGAAGGATCGTCTGACATATCGGTCACATCCTCTCCATTAGGATTTTGACCAATTACAGTTGCTTGATTGGTTACTTCTCCTAAAAGTATATCTTCTTCTGTTAAAATATAAGTAGCTGTAAAACTATTCACATCTATTTCTCCTACTTCCAAATCTATAGGACCTCCGATAACTTCTATTCCTTCTAATGGATCTATAAGAACAATATTTGTTATATCTACATTCCCATTATTTTCAACTGTAAAAGAATATTGTATTTCATCTCCTACATTTAAAACGTTATCATTATTGGCATCTATATAAACACCTACCTTGGTTAATTCTAAATTTGATATACTATTTACATTTCCAACTCTAACATTTATTATCGCGTCATCACAATCAATAGGTATAGCTATACTACATAAACTATATCTGATTGTATAATCTCCTGGTGGTGTACCAGGCAATACTAATATTTCACCTGTTGCAATATCAAGACTGACACCATCGCTTGGATTTGGGTCTAATATGGAAGTAATAACTACATCTACTCCTAGAGTAGCTCCATTACCATTAATAGTGTCATTGTTATCAACAATATTAGTCGAGTTACCACCCGTATCTCCCGCTATAATTACATTATCATCATTAGCAGTAATGCATGAAGGAGAATTTATTGAAATCATTTCTTGGCAACTGACAGTAGTTACTGTAATATCCACATTATCTCCTGATATAATATTTGTAATACTCCATATATTACCAGAAACATTTGTTATTATTCCAGTTGTACTTGTTACAACTCCACCATTAACAGTAACTTCCATTGAATATGTTGTTTTATCTGCTGAACAAGTTGGCCCGCTTGTAATGCTAATAGTTGGTACTGCTGTTATGGTTACATCCCTGGTTGCAGTAGCATCAGGACATCCCCCTGTACCACTTACTGTATAGGTCATGGTCACCGTACCTGCTGCTACTCCGGTAATCAGTCCAGTGCTTGAATTAATCGTTGCTATGCTAATATCGGCTGAACTCCAACTTCCTCCAGCCTCTGTAGAACTAAAGGTAGTCGTACCGGCGATACATGCTTCCTGAGTTCCGGATAGTGTTCCCGCTGTAG
>NZ_OMPF01000032.1:0-82393 GCF_900312735.1 Aquimarina sp. AU119
TAATTGCAGTATCAAATAAGTTATTGAAACAGGCTTTTGCAATAGCAAAAAGTGGATTGCCTTATGATGAAAATTATATTTCAAGATTAAACTAAAAAGACTTGCTTTTTAACTCAGTTCTTTGTTGTGTGTAGTTATTTTTTAATTTCATTTTCTAAATGAACTAATTTCAACTCTTTATGATAATTATCAATTCTTCCATAAGCAGTTCCATCTACTAATAAGATAACTATTAGCATAGCAATCGTTGTTATACTAATTGCACGCCAAGTTGGTGTATTAATAAAAATAATTAACAAGGCTGCCACAATGATTATAATCGGAATAACTTTAAAAACGATTGTATTATATTCTTTCAGAGTGGCTTCAGCACGAGTGATTTCTGATTCTATGAATGCTGAAGCATCCTTATTGTAAGCAGTCTCAAATTGTGTAACCCTTGACTTGTTGGTGAAAAATAATCCAAGTCCAATTGTTAAAAGTAGAATACCTGCCACCAAGTTAGGAATTATGTACGCTTTAGCCATTTCCGTTTTTCCTAACTGCCAAAAACCTAAACTTGCTGCCATAAACGCGAGTCCGAAGAGAATGAAAAATGGGGTTGAAAATAATTCGGCTTTTGCCCAATTTATTGCTGTTTTTAATACATCCATAGTTTTAATTCATTTTATATTTTTCTCTGAATTCCTTTGGGCTTATACCTTCCTTCTTTTTGAATAATCTTGAAAAATATTGAGGATATTCAAATCCTAACTCATAAGCTACTTCCGAAATATTTTTATTCGGTTTCAATAAAACATTCTTTGCTTCATCAATTAAACGTAAGTGTAAATGTTCGGTGGTAGTTTTACCCGTTTCTTTTTTCAAAGTATCGCTTAAGTAACGTTGTGAAACTGACATTTTATCTGCGATTTGTTCTATACTTGGAATGCCTTTTTCTTGCAATTGCCCAGATTCAAAATGTTCAGTTAAATACTGATTGAATTGTTCTAATAAATCGTTCGTTATTTCTTTTCGGTTAAAAAACTGTCTTTCATAGAATCGGTTGGCATATTTGAATAATGTGCTTAATTGAGAAATAATAATTTCTCTACTAAAGACATCTTGATTATTTTGATATTCAATTTCAATATTTTCTACTATCGATTCTATTTGCTTTTCTTCTTTTGGTGAAAGGTGTAATGCTTCATTTACAGAATATGAAAAGAAACCGTATTTTTTTATTTGTAGAGCTAATTCCGTTCCTTTCAAAAAATCTTCGTGAAAGTTTATTGAAAATCCTTTTCGCTCAAAAACTACACTATTATCCCATTGCAAGACTTGTCTTGGTGCAATGAAAATCAAAGCTCCATTAGTGAAATCATATTTTGTTCGTCCGTAGTTTAAATCTCCCTCTACATATTTTTTAAAACTAATGGTATAGCAATCATTGGTAATTGGTGGCGAACTCTCTCTTGGACAAGGTAAGTAGCCATCGCCTTTTGAGTTGAACACGCTCAACATAGGATGCTCTGGTCGAGGTAGTTCTAAATAATCTAAATACGATGATAATGTTTTAAAATGTTGCATACTACAAATTTAGATATTCCATTTTATACCTGTTTCCTTTTCTGAAAGTTCCCATAGTTTTTTAGCAACTACTTTATCTTTGGCGTGTGGCTCTAATTTATGCTCTCCTACAGGACCTACAGTATTCATTCTTTTTGTTGGTCCATAAAATCCACTTTGGTCAAGGTTTGATTCTGTAGCACACATTAATTGTGGATAAGCACCTTTTTCAGCCGATTGTACTAACGGTGATAATTTCATTAGTTGCCAAACAAATCGAGTCATTAAACTACCACTGGTTTTAATTAATGAAGTTTTGGAAGCGCCTGGATGACAAGCATAAGCCTTCACATCAGATTTTCCTGCTTGTTTTAAGCGGTCTTGCAATTCATAAACACACATGATTTGTGCTAATTTACTTTGGCTATATATGCCATTTGGACTGTAGTTTTTATCCCAATTCAAATCGTCAAATTGTATGGATTTGATCCCTAAATTATAACCCATACTACCAACGGTTACTATTCTCCCTTTAGATTTTTCTATCAGAGGAAATAATAAAGCTTGAAACGTGAAATTTCCGAAGTGGTTCGTTCCCATCTGACTTTCCCAACCATCTACAGTAAGCTTCTGTTTTGGTACTTGGGCTATTGCAGCATTGCAAATTAGCGCATCGATTTGAGGAACTGTTTTAAGAACCTGTTCAGCTGCTTTTTTTACGGAAGCTTGTACAGCTAAATCCATTTTTAAAGCTAAAACGTCTATGTGGCTACCAACTTCTTGTTTTAAAGTTTTAATGGTGTCTTCTGCTTTCTTTGGGTTTCGATTAAGCATTACCACTTTTGCTCCCTTTGATAGCAATATTTTCGCTGCTTCAAATCCTGTTCCGCTTGTAGTCCCTGTTAGGATATATATTTTGCCTTTCAAATTTTCGATTCTATCAGGTGTCCAACCTTTGTTCCCAAATTGATTTGTTTCCATTTTTGTCTAAGTAATTAGTGTTAAAAACTATAAGACAAAGGTCGGATAGAAGAGTACTTGTTTCCTTATACGGATTTTCGAATGTTGTATACTTTTTGGTTTGAGTGGTAATTACACACAACTGTTGAGTATAGAACATTGATATCCCTAATAGAAATATTACCTATGGATTAATGCCTTCAACACATAATAGCATTTAAGTTATTTCACAAACTTTTACTCACTTAACTCTACGCGTTGTGAAACGGCATCCAACCAGATATAACTAAGATCAGCACCGGCACTACCATGACAACTCATACAGCTTCGGTTACTGTGTTGTTCTGTTTTTCCGTTTACGGTGCAGTACGTCGACATAAATGATTCAATAACACTATTACGTAAAAAACGGGGTACCATTGTAAAACAATCATTTCCGATACCATTATCCTTACAATTAAGCTTGCTAACTTGTCCATTTTGTTGCCTGCTATTTAGAGCCCATTGGGTGTCCACTAATATATAGTTGGCAAAAGGAGAATCAATTTTTTTAAGTTCTTCCTGAAATGCCAGGTTCATTTTCTGTGCTGCATTATCAATAGGTACAATACGAGTAAGTTGATTAGGTTGGTTTGTAAATTCTTTTGCCAGGCGATTAAGATCTACATTAGGGCAACCTTTTACAATACTATCTCTACTCAAGAATGGGAGTTGATAGCAGTTATCAGATTCTTTTAACTTAGGATTATAAAAAGTCCCTGTGGGGTTTTGTTGTCCAACATCAGGAACATTATCTTTATGCTCAAAGGTGATCCAGATCCATTGTGGGGCAAAATATGTCTTACGTGCGATATGTAAACCTACCAAGGCCATAGGAGCTCTTCTACAGTATACAGAATCACCTTCGGCTTCATAGATCAATGCATTTCGAACCAGGAATTTCTTTTTTGCAGCTTCAAGATTTTCTGCATCTCTATGATTACAATCTGCTGTTAGACATAATTCTTTCCAAGCGGATTTGATTTCTATCGATCCTTCATTATAGGTAGTATCATCCCGAGTGTCAGGAAAATTTACTTTGTTAACATCTCCTTTTGGCCCACTGGGTGTGAGATTAAGGCTTGCTGCACGACCATTGCCGATAATATATTCGAATTCTGTACGATTAAATAAGACTTCGTAACGTACTCGGCTGCTATCTTGATCTACCAAGTATCCAAAAGAACCCGCAAAAGCTTGTCCGGTTTCATTAAGGACATCCCTGGTTTTGGATTGCATTGTAATCACAAAATCATGATCTTCATTCTCACAGTCTTTTCCTTTGGGAGCAGGTGGAATCTGATTCCAAGGTTGGTTGGTTGGATTCCATGTTATATCTCCAGGTTGAAATACTTCGAATGTAGGCTTATAAGTTTCCCAAACCATTGCATCATTTTTATTAGCTGTAAAAGGGAGTTGAGTATCAGGTTCGCCTCTTTGTGGTTTTTTGGTATCAGGGTTCACACTTTTATTAGGCCAGTTTAAAGCAATAAAGGATTTCCAGGCATAACTATCAAACATTAATTGTGCTATTTCTGGCCCCAAGAATTTAAATACTTTTGTAGGATCTGCAGGAACATCTTTTGGTAAGGTAGATGTGATTTGAGTATCCATAATATACTGCTCAATTTCATTAGAGAACTGTCCCATATCTTTTGGTTCTTCTGCACTAAGTAAGGCTGCTTCTTTTGGAGGCTGAGGTCTAAAACGATCACAATACGGAGTAGTACTAAACTCTGCAAAAGGATTACGAA
The DNA here is from genome assembly GCF_900312735.1 of Aquimarina sp. AU119. Taxonomy (NCBI): domain Bacteria; kingdom Pseudomonadati; phylum Bacteroidota; class Flavobacteriia; order Flavobacteriales; family Flavobacteriaceae; genus Aquimarina; species Aquimarina sp. AU119. The sequence goes on from NZ_OMPF01000032.1 coordinate 4,302, forward strand.
TATCATCTAGTGACCTTACATAATCAGTATTAAACCCAGGAGCATGACAATTCACACAGAACGCACTTACATGAGCCTGTATATCCTTTGATTTATCACTAATTTTACCATCTTCTATATCTTTTTGAAAGAAGAAACCATAAAACCAATTCCCTCCATAACAATCAACACCGTTGTAAGAAGCTAAATTTGCTGTTGCACAATAGTTATACTTTGGATCTGGCTTGTATAATACGGTAATGGCAGCTAACGTACTATGATCAGAACTAATAATTCGATTGCTAATGGTATCAGAACGATAATTTTGTTTTACAATAAATGATCCGGGAGGAAACTCCAAAGGTTGAGTGATCGTAGAATCAACTGCCTGGGTTAAAAATTCATGTGTTATATTATTCACATAGGTTCTTACCCAACGTCCATGCACTGGTAAACCTAACCTTTTTAGGGTATTAGAATCATGCGATATTTCTGTACCAGGAAATAAATGCCAGGAGGAGTTTTCGGGATAATTTTCCTTTTTTAAAAACTTCATTACAGCAGATAAATCAGGAAGAACATCTCTGTCGTTAATCGGAGTGTAGTTGTCTTTTTTACAAGAAGAATATAAAATGAATATTGAGATGGTAAGAACCATCATTAGTATAGTTTTGGCAGGTTTCATAAGTAAGAGTATTAGTGTGTATGGTTATCAACATATCAGTTTAGAGTAAAAAAAATCCCCACTAAATCATGAGTGTCTAGAAAGTACATGTATAACAAACGGTTAAATTGAGCAGAGTCGATAATCAAGAATAATTTTTCTCGACTTTGCTCGAGATAACAGAAACATTAACTTTCAGACAGTTTCATTTTTTAGTGGGGGGAATACTACTAATTTAGTATTTTCTTATCATAATCTCAAATAATAAATGAAGTATGATCTTATAAAGATACGTAATATTTTAGGATAAATTCAATACTAAAAATGTATTTTCGCTTCCTTATAAATGATTGTTATTTGGCCACAACTTCTCAAAATATATTTCTAACCAAGAAGGAAAAACTTAGATGTATTCAATGCGGTAAACGCATTCCTGTTGGCAAATCATTTGTTGCAGAAAGTGAAAAACATAAAGGAACTTGTTTTAGTTGTTCTCCGTTTGGCGGATATGTATTGTTACCACCCGGAGATGCTGCAATGACTCGTAGATCTAAAAAACATTCTACCTTATGCGCAGTAGTATGGGCATGGAATCAACGTCGTAAACGTTATGAACGACAAGGGCAACTGGTAGAAGAAATTGCTATAGAGAAAGCAAAAATAGAATGCCAGAATGATCAGAATATTCGTGCAGAAAAAAACAGAAAAGCTGCTATTGTTAGAGAACAACAAGACCGAGAGTATATTATAAAGTTTGCCATTGCTATTAGAAGACGGTATCCTAATTGCCCTGTGAAACGAGAATTTGAAATAGCAAAACACGCATGTCAAAAATATAGCGGTAGGGTAGGACGTACTGCAAATGCTAAGGAATTTGATGTTAAAATGATTGATCTGGCGGTAGAAGCACATATACGACATACCGAAACTAATTATGATGACCAGTTTGGTCAAGGAAAACGTAAAAAGGAAATCCGAACAGATATACGATCAGATATTGACCAGATTCTAAGACGTTGGAAACGTACCTTCTGAAAATGGAGTATAATAATAAAATTAAAAAGAGACCGTCTAAAAAGTCAATTCTTTTTGTCAAACACTGAGCTTGCCGAATTTTTTAATAATTTGATTTTCAATATGTCGTCGACAGGTTCAGACTGACAATTTTGAGTTTTTATACTTTTTAGACAGCCTCTTTTTTTTATATCTATTTATAATGAGAGTTCTTATCTATATACAGTATATTCTATCACACAAGAATTATTCTCTCTATCATTGCATGTCCAAAATATGATATCTGCACTAATAAAGGCTGCTCCGGCAGAACTGGTTAATTGATCTACATGCGCTTGTAAATCATCTTGATAATGGTCTAGATTAATGTCACTATCACCATCAACATAATAGATCATGCTTTTGTAGTGTGTAGAAACAGCTCCTGTTGGCGGCCATATACGAGGGTATGAAGTACATTCTTTTACATAACGCTCGAACTCAGATGCAGCATTGTCACTACATCCTTCATCCCCGTGAAGTGTGCAATTAGCCTTAGCTTGCGTAGGAACTAATTTACTTAATTCCTCTTTTGTAGCCTGACGATATTCTACAGTACCCACTAATTCCAAATACGGGTTAGTTTTTACAACTTCTGGTTCCTCTGTATCAGTTTCACAAGAGGTAAGCAATACTAAGAATACGAATAAACCGGATAAGATTTTTGAGTGTAATTTCATTTTATATTATTTATTGGTTAATACTGCTACTAAATAACTAATTATCTGTCTGATAATCTTATGTTTATGTTTTAAGAATATGTAAAGAAACTAATTCGTTTTATGGGGAAATTTCACCTATTTATAATAATAAGTTAATGAGTAGATAATATATTCTGATTACTACACTAAAATATTGGTTTTTAGTGTGTAAGATGACATGGTGTTTTGTAGTAGATAATCAACTCTTTTAAGGAGTAAGTATGTTTTTTACTATTAATAAAACATCCAGAAGGTAACAAAATGCTTTTTTAAGACACTCTATATGTAGTAGCAGTAGTCATACTATTATGAGCGTATTAATTCTTAAAATAATTAGCAAATGTCAAGAGAAAATTATAATATAAAGTTAACGACTTTAGAAGCATTATCTTTAGAAGAAGTAAAAGCACCAACTATTCCGGTTGATATTGCCTTACAAGAGGCAGAAAACTTATTTGTGTGGGCATATGAAGATAAAATTATTTTGGAGAGTAAAGGACTAGATTGGGATACATATTTTGAAGACTTGCCCGTTCGTATAGGTGCATGTCGATATGCACAAGCTGTTTGGATGAAAGAACGTTATACCAAGAAAGAAATTCTAAAAAGATGGAGAACAGAATCTTCTAAGGCATATGAATTTAAAAATGATGTATTAGCTGATTTATATTTTAAGTTTAGGAAAGATGCCGAGGTATTGGACCGACTAGATAAGATTACACAGGCAGAAGGTGATGATGATATCATCCAGGATCTAATGGATATTAGTGTGTTGGGTAAGTCAAATGCACCAGAACTGGAAAAGATGAGATATGATCTTAGAAAATTTAATATTGCAGAGCAGAAGTCTGATTATCTGGCAGAATTACTTTTTAAAGCTAATGACGATACTTTAGATGATGTTAAAGCCAAAGATTTACGAGATCGAGCATTTACACATCTTAAAGAAGCTATAGATGAGATACGTGATACAGGTAAATATGCATTTAGAAAAGATCCCGAACGCTGTATTGGATACGTACAAATACGCATACAAGAAAAGAAAATAATGCCTCACTATAACTAAATTGATGTATTTACTACTGTTAAAGTGTTGATTTGTAATACATATTATATATAAAAACTTAGAACTCCCTGCCACAACGCCAGTAAGCATAAAATGCTATTATACTAACTGTCAGTACATATTCACTGAGTATACGTAAAATGCAAAATATAAAACGTAATCCTTTGGTGAGTAAGCGTTATCATCACAATAAAAAAGTGTTTTTAAGTATAACGACAGCCTGTCATTATAGTATTTTATGATATCAAAAAAGAATTAAATAAAAACAAACACTTAGTTATTAGGTAATTATAATTTAAAATTAACACAAGATTAATAATAAAAATGTTAAAAAGATAAAGAATCGGTATTGAAATTGATTTTATATAAGCTCAAACAAATGTTGAATTTAAAACAAAAAAGTATGAGTAATGTATTAAACAACCGATTATCGGTTACCGTAGATCCACAAGTGATTACAGAAGTAAAAAACAAAATAGATGAAATCAGTACACTATTGCCTTTTTTAACAGGTTTGACCAAAGATGAGCGTAGAAACCTACCAAAGATCAATAGAAGTAATAAGGTATTTGTAGAAGATGCACTAGACAGTATGCGACAGAACGGAGATATTCTGCCAAATTTTATTAAACTGGGAGAAGTAGAAAAAGATTATTCATTATATAATGATCTTAAGGTACTGGCTTTAGAATTAGCAGAGTTATCAGAAAAAGTAAATGATACCAGAATTCTTGCCGGATCAGAAGCGTATAGTACTTCATTACTAGCGTATAAAATGTTTGGTGTTGCTGCTAATAGTGGAGTACCGGGAGCAGAAGCTTTGCATAGTAGATTAAAAGAACGTTTCTCTTCTAATGGAAGTACTACAACAGAAGAAAATGAAAAAGAAGAGCAAAACCAGAATCCTGATAATGGAACGGATTCATCTGATGTTGGGCAATCATAGTACCGGGCTTCGACTAGACGGATGCTGAGCCCTTCGGCAAGCTCAGGACAGGCCTGTCGAAGTACAGCCCTCGTAAGCAATTGAACCCTGAGCGAAGTCGAAGGGTGAGGTTACTCGAAGGGTCGAATTCAGAGACTCTGCAAATATATTAATCAAACACCCCCAATAGTTAGACACAACTGTTGGGGGTGTTTTTATGGTCAATAGAAAAAGGGTATTACTACCTATTACGTATCAAATACATAAAAATTAATTCGCTACTTAATTAAAAAAATACTCGGCACTGGGTATGTTTTTGCACAATACAGTTTTTTATTTTTCACACTTTAAATAACTCTAAATAATAAATCATGAAGAAAATTAAGTTGAGTATCTTTTTAATGCTATTGTATTCCTCATTAGTGAATTCTCAAATTAATGATAAAAGTAATAATCTTGTATCTTCAGGAGCTTTTAATAAACTTGTTTTTCAGGATCTAAATTTTATGATCTTGGGAGATGCTGCTCCACAGCAGGGTTTAGCTTTTGAGTTAAATGATGATAATACTGAAATAGAAGCCAGTGGTTATTTGGGTAATAAAAAAAATTACTTTTTTACTATAGATGGAGAGTTTACAGTAGATAATGGAGTATACTTTTTTGACGAAAATGAAGGAAGTAAAAAATCACGGTTTGCATTTAATACGTATATAGGTCTGAATAAATCGAAACGAAGCTTTTATTCTATGAATGGTGGTAATGAGTCTATCGACACCAAAATTGATGATGATAAAAAGAAACAATATTTAAGCAAAAAGTACAATACTCGTATAGCCTTTATAAAGAAGAATTTGTATTTGGTAGATTCTGTGCCATCATACTTTTATCGTTTCAAAGGTTTTGTGGAGTATATGAAGAAAAATGATCTAACTAGTATTATTTGTAAAGATGAAGAATGTTCTGATATAGAATTGTATTACGCAGAAAGGATCGATACAATTCAAAAATCGTATAAAGGTTATATAAAAATTGATGATAAGAAAACTATCAAAGTAGATGATACAAAATACAGGTTAACTACTAAAGCAGCTAATAGGGTTTTAACAGTTACTGATGAAAAAGAAGAAAACGAGAACTACAAAAAGAAGGATTATGTTCAAAAATTACCAGGAGATATGAACGTGTTGAAGCTTTTAGAAGATTATAAAAGTGCAAAAGATGCATTAGACGATATTGTAGAAAATACTAAGGATAAAGAATTAGCAATAGCCCAAGAATCTTGGACCTCTAAAAAAATAAGTTTTTTAGGGATTTCACCTTTTTATCAACGGGAGAGCACAACCTTATACGAGTTTAGAGAGAATACTGAGTTTAATAAATTGTTTCAAGATATTACAGGAGATGTATATGGAGCCACCGTATCATATAATTATGTATGGCAAAGAAAAGGACAAAAGTATTTAATCTTTAGGGGTTTGGTATCCGCATCTAGGAGCTCGAATATAAATCAGTTTAAACAACAAACTATCACTGTAGATGTCCCAACTGGTGATGTGATCGGTGGAGTACCCATAACCATAGCAAATAGTAAAAAAGGATATATTGGGGATGCGGCTTATACCTATGGCTTTAGACAAAGCTATGATGTAGAATTATATTACAGCAATTTTATTAAGTATTTAGGAGTATTTGGAAATATAGGATATAACAAACTTGGGTTTTCTGAGGATTCTGGGATAAAGGATATAGAACAATTTCCATTGCGATTAGGTTTATTACTTAACTTAAAATCAAAAGACGAAGAAAAGAATATTTTAACGTTACAATTGTTTATGGATAGGCAAGATCTCAACAAATCACCTAACGGAGATGATAAAGATTTGCGGTTTGGTTTTAAAGTTGGGTTGCCAATAAATATTAGTAAAAAATTGTAATAAAAGAGCGAGCTCTTTGTATACTCGATCAAGATAGAGTCATCAATTATAGTCTTACCAAAAGACGACCCACAAACAGTTTTGGTTTGTGGGTTTTTGGTTTTACAGTAAGAGAAATATTACTATCTTCATCACAACGTTTACTTACCACACCCCAAATTAGTTTTACAAACAAATACTATGTCGGAATATCAAAAGAAACAACATCAATATTGTTGTATCATTTAATTACTATAGAATATAGAATCCTTACTACAGTATTGATGATTTTGGCATATATGGATTATATGTTACCCAAAATAAAGAATAAAACATTGTTTGATTAACTATGAAAGGAAATCTAGAAACATTTATAGTAACAATAGGTATAATGTTAGTTATTTTATATCTAATAATAAAAGGGAATCAATCTAGTAAATGCCCTAAGTGCAAAGCAAACTACTTTAGTATAACTAAGACAAAAGAGGACTATTTGGGCAATGATTTTGCCAATCCTAAAAAACATATTTTTCGTAATTATTATCGTTGCAGAAAATGTAATCATGAATGGGCTAAAGATATATACCGTTCAAAAAATAATCAACATCAATTTTAACAAAAACAGTTAAAAATCTAGTGATAACAAGTCAAAACCCCCAAAACCCACTTATCTAAGTGGGGGAGGGTACTTATATAAGTAGGGGTCGTTATGGCTATGCATGTGTTAGGGGTACTTATAGTAGTGGGGTCACTTGTCTCGAACCTAGGTATGGGGTACTTCAAACGGAAGTGATGGGTATCCAAAAGGGAAGTGCCACATACATAAAAGGGAAGTGTCACTATGCTCAGATAGAAGTGCGTCTTCCTAAAAAGGCAAGACAAACCACTTGTATAAGTGGGAGTACCCACCTATACAAGTACCCTTGTATATCAATTTTCAGTGTTAAAAAATGAAACTACCAAGTCGTACTATCGATCAATTTTGTAACGCAACATGGGATCTAAAGAGACAATTTTATACGGTTATTTTATATGAGAAGTGGTATTGATATACAGGTAGCACCAAAGATATGAATATGAGATTGGCGCAACATCAAAACGGAGAAGGAGCGAATCATACCAAAAAACGATTACCTGTTACCTTGCTTTATTACGAAAAATATGATCGTATCGATACTGCTTTCTATAGAGAGAAACAAGTACAAGGATGGTCAAGAGCCAAAAAAGAAGCATTGATACGAGGGGATTTGGAGGGGTTACCAGGTTTATCAATTGCATATAGAGATAAGCATGGGGCTTCGAGAGCCTCAGCCCCCGGTGACATCCCGAACCCTGAGGCTCTCGAAGGGTGAGTATTCTAGGCTTCACTCAGCCCTCGAAAGATAACGAAAATACCGATCACTGAGCGTAGTCGAAGTGAGAGTATGTTCTAGAGAGCCTCAACCTACGATACAGCCAAAAACAATAATACAAACCCGAACCCTGAGCCCTTCGACTTGACTCAGGGAACACGAAGCCGAAGGGTGATCATGAGCATCCCTCATGTTACTTGATGTATCGTATGAATTCCGACTTTTTCCTGCTTTCCTTTTAGTAGTACACTCCCTAAAAATTGAGATGTTAAATGCGCACTCATTTTTAAATCCTGCATTAACTTTTCTGAAATTAAAAAAGGAACCTTATATGTATTACATTCATCTTGTATTCTGGCAGAAGTATTAATTACATCACCATGATATGCAATTTCTTTTTTAATGACCCCAACTTCAGTTACCATTAATTTACCACCGTGGAGTCCTGCTTTAAATTCTGGAACAACACCGTACTTATTTAGGTAATAATCAGATTTATTTCGTTTTTTCTCCTGGAAAGCAAAAAATAGATCGATACAATTATTATTAGTTAACCCTTTTTTATACGGCCAACTTAGGACAACTTCGTCACCAACATATTGATAAATTTCAGCATTAAATTTTGGAACCACAGCATTAAGATCATAAAAACAATCTTGTATAAACTGACTGTATTTATAGTGTCCTAGATTTTCTGCGATACTGGTAGAGTCTTTTAAATCTAAGAACATAAATATTCTTTTCTCCTCCTGCGGAGTTTTATACTTTCCTATCAATATTTTAAGAAACGTACCTTTTCCGAATTTTTCATTAGCAATTTTAATAAATGAAAACACAAAAGAAGCTAATACAATATATAAAATAGCGGACCAAAAAGGTTTGTTTTGTGCCCACCAACCAGAATCTGTATTTGGATTCGTGTTATTCAAATTAGAAAAAACATCAGTAACTATAGTGAATACAGCTATTGTAGCTATAAAATGAAAAATTGTTCTGGTAATAACATTATTGGCTAATGATATTCTGTTAGTCATAAACTTGTCAAAAAGAAGATCTACATGAGTATAAAGAACACCTATTAAAATGCCAATACTGGTTAGTTTCATTAAGGACCATAGCGCTCCGAAGATTCCATTATGTTCTCTAACAATCAAAAAGTCTTCTTCTTCATCTATTCCGTAATACCTTAATATTGAATATAATCCCATAGCAATAGCCCAAAAAAATACTGACTGTGAAAGTAGCTGTTTATATTGTTTCAACTGATGGTTCATAATATCGTATCGTTTTGTTTAATTTATATCAGCATCAGATAAAATATACTATCCAGTGCTTTTCTATACCTAAAACATATAAACGGGAAAGTTCCCTACTTTTTATTTATTTTTTTTGTATAACAGCTTAGTTTTTAAAGCTCTATGCTTCAGTTTCCGGGACTTCGGCTTCGCTCAGCCCTCGGATGAGAATGAAATTAACGATCACTGAGCGTAGTCGAAGTGAGAGTAAACATGTCAAAAATATCAAGAGGCTTCAAGAGGATGGTTACTGAGTCAGTCAAAGTACAGTCCCCGATACGACCAAAGGGAAGAATGTAAATCCGAAGGGTGAAGCTCTCGAACCCTGAGGTGTCATACCGAACTTGTTGAAGTGCTCTCGAAAAGTAATAAAACCGGACTTCGGCTTCGCTCAGCCCTCGAAGGAGAACGAAATTAACGATCACTGAGACAGGGAGAGGAAAATCAACCCGAACCCTGAGCGTAGCCGAAGGGTAATATTGAGAAGTACTCCTGAAGGGTGAGGCTCTCGAACCCTGAACGTAGTTGAAAGGTGAGCACCTCAATCAATAATCTCAAAACAAATTGTACATTTGATGATATAACTTATAATTCTATGAAGAACGTACTTTTTTATATGCTGTTGACGATGACTTTTAGCACTACAGCACAAGAAATTATAACATTAACTCCGAGTATTGAGATTTTAGATCTTAATCCTGCCGACGAAAAAGAATTTAATCGTAATAAGAAAGCATGTGAGGAGATTTGGGAACGGATGGAAAAAGGGCTTAAAATGGAAGATCTTACAGCAGCAGAGAAAGCAGAATTAGAAATGGTAGATGAAACGATGGCTAGTTATTGGGATATAGAAGGACAAGGATGTAGTTGGTATTGTGGGGGTGGTCCTACTACAGAGACTGCTTCATCTACATTACCTTCTCAAGGAACTGTAGATTATAATGTAGATAATATACATGACCTTAATTATAAAAATGTTTGGGTCGAAGGTGTTGCGGGATATGGAGTAGGAGAATATATTGAGTATGGATTTAATCAATCCAGCCCCAGGATAACTGAAATTATTGTTGTCAATGGACATGTTAAAAGTGAGAAAGCATGGCGTAACAATAGTAGGGTAAAAAAGTTGAAAATGTATATAAAAGGAGAGCCTTATGCAATCCTTAATTTGACTGATCAGCGTGCAGCTCAGCATTTTAAAGTAGATACTATTGGTTTTTTAGATCGAAATATAGATTATATAGCTGCCAAAAAGCTTCCTCAGTGGAAAATGAGGTTCGAAATTTTAGAAGTATATCCAGGAGATAAGTATGAAGACACTGTGATCTCTGAGATTTATTTTGATGGAATTGATGTGCACTGTTTTGCAAAAGGAACCTTAGTCACCATGGCTGATGGTCATCAAGAGCCTATAGAAAATCTTAAAATAGGAGATAAGGTACTTTCTTTTGATCGTGATACCAATACCAACACGTCGGCTACTATAGAAGAACTAGCAAACCCAATTCATGAGGATTTAATTAAGATTTCCTTAGCTGATGGTACTTCTATTACCTGCACAAAAGATCATCCGTTTTTATCTGCTGATGGAAACTGGTTATCATATGCTCCACAAAAAACGCAAATGGATTATCAATTTAGTACTGTGGATCAATTTGCAATTGGTATGATCCTAAAAACAAATAAAGGAAAACAGTTGATTACTGATATAGATCAGGTATTGGGATCACAACAAACCTATACTATTGTACAATTAGATAAAGGAACTACCTTTTTTGCTAATGATATAGTTGTAGGTACAGAACCTTTAAGAATATTACCAATGTGTAAGAAACATAAAATGATTACAGAATAAGAAATGAGAAAATTAATAACACTATTCCATAAAACATAGTGTTAGAATGCCTTATCATAATCTACAGAATTAGCTCAGATTTGTATTCCATGACTATTGTATTACAAAAATTGAGGAAGTAATGAAAAATCATAATTATTTTCTTGCCCAAACTAATAAGGGGTTTTCAAAAGGATTTTGTATCTTATTTATGAATAAATACAAACCTTAAAAACAGCATTAGTTATGGAATTTATGGAAATTACAGACAATAAAGGGAATTTGCATTATATTAATCCCAGTCACATTTCAGCGATGTGTGAAATAGAAGGCAAGTGTAAACTTAATTTAATGGGACAAGATTATATGTTCACTAAAGAAACTATGGAAGAAGTAAAGGTTCATCTTATTTCGTTTCGACACTAACATAAATAAGGTATATGCCAAAAAAAGGAAAAGAAAAGAATACTCAAAACAAGGCAAAACATGCTAAGTTGATGAATCGTAAAAAGAATAAACTCAGAAAAGAGAAAGAAGCCAGAGCAGAACGATTAAAAGCTTTGACTCAAAAAATAAATCAACAAAACGATAAAGAAACTTCTCATGAATAATTGCCATTGTGGTAGGCCAATGACTTATACTTCTTGCTGTGGAAAAATTCATCAAGATATTACAACTGCATTAACTGCAGAAGATTTGATGCGTTCACGATATAGCGCCTTTGTTGTAGCAAAAGGAGATTATCTCATAAAAAGTCATCATAGTAGTACAAGACCATCACTCAAAGAAAAAAAATCAATAGTACGTTGGGCTAAATCTGTGAATTGGGTTAAACTAGAAGTATTACAAACTTCTAAAGGAGCACCACAAGATACTAAAGGCACAGTGGAGTTTAAGGCATTTTATTATGATGATACAGGTATACAAATGATTTACGAACATTCTAAGTTTATCAAAGAACATGGATATTGGGTATATGTCGGTGTAGTATAAGTAATGTATTGTTCTGTATAGTTTGTATATAAGATACTCAGGTTTCGAGAGCCTCAACCTTCAGTGATATACCGAACCTTGGTGGCAATAGTTCCCAGTTTCGAGAGCCTCAACCTTCAATACAGCCAAAATAAGCATGCAGATCCGATGGGTGAGATTACAAGTCTAGTATTGAAACAGCATCTAAGTATTACATTCCACTAAACACAAATCGCTTTAAAAAGTATAGATGTTTTGTAAATCGTTCGGTTTTTTGATCTAACAATACTCTTACTTCAGAATTTGACATTTTCTCGAGGAGTTCTTCTTGTAATGGATGTGCTTTTTTATGTATTTGATCAATGGGTGCATGAAAATAACTTTGTAACTGCTGTGCTTCTTTGGATTCATCAACAAAATATCCAAATAGAGAAGTAGTTAAGTGTTTGTATTTACCAATAGGGAGTGCTAATAGAAAGAGCACAGATAAAATTTCGATATCATCACTGGCGTTGGTATACCCAAAATTTTCATGAGCTTTTACAATTCTGTAGATGTTTATAAAACGTTTTATTGCTCTTGGACTTGATCCAATAACAATGGACATATCTTGTAGAAGTTTTATTTCTTGCTCAGAGAATTGTAAGGACTCTATAGTCTCCTTGGTTTCGATATGTTCTATATCTTTGATGTTTTCTTCTGTAGTTTTTATCGGATATTCTGGTGTAGGAATAGTGCTTTCTATTTGTTCGACATCGGTATAACTACTATCATCAATACTAACATGTTCTTCTTGCTCGATATCTGTAACTTCATCGCTAATTATGGGGTTTATCTCGGCCAAAGTCTTAAGCATATGTTTTACACTACTATCTGCTGGAGCCTTTAAATTAAAAGGGACCTGGAATATCTTTTCGAGATAACTTGAAGGATCAATCATTTCTATCTCCGGACTTTTTTCATTCTTTACAAATTGTAACTGATGCTTTTTTATTAACGCATTCTTTACCCATCGTGGATCGACACCTACTACTACAACAAACAGTGGATATGCCATAAGAAGATTAACAGCTTCTAAGACTTCAACAACACGTTCTTCTGGACATCGATCCAGATCATCAATGTAGAGAACAATACGTTGTAAAGGGCGTTCGAATTTTTCTCTAAAATCTTCGATTTTCTTACTGTTTTCGAGTTCTTCGTGATGATCGGTAAACAGATTACTCAAGATTTCGAAATCTTTTCTAATAATAGATATAATCCCTAAATGTTCTTCATACTCTTTACTTGCCGATCTTTTTTCGATAAAAGTATGTAGTGCCTCAGTAGATAAGGTGTTATTTAGCCTAAACTCAATCTCTGTTTTTTGTTTTGTTGTGATGTTAATTTGTTGATTGATATCTACAATTTTGTCTTTGATTTTTTCAATCTCGAGTTGTAATGCTTTTTCTTTTTGTTTAAAGGAAAATATAGCATCTTCTTTTTTAATCTCATATTCTTTTTTGATATTCCAAAAGGAGGCAATGAGGGGTTGCAGTTTTTTATAGACAACAATTCCACGAGTATACAATCCACCCAAAATAGTGAAAAGAGATAGCATTTTGGTGGTGAAACTATAATCAGGTTCGAGTATAGTATCTTTGGAGAAATTAAAATCTGTAAAACCTATGGCGCTAACGATAAGTTCTAAAGCCAGTGGAACCAAGACGACTATAAGTATAATGCCTGTAAGCCAGAGTAGGTTTTTCCATAATTCTCCGGTTTTGAAGAATATTTTTAAGAAGGTTTGCGTTGATCTTGTTTGTTGGTAAAGTTCATCAGGGTTTTTCCAATATTCTCTTGGGATTACTTTTGCCAATTCTTCTTTACTTTTAATTATGGAGGGGTTTTGGTGAACAGCATCTTTAATTCGTGTTTCTACCTGAAAATCATTATTTACCTTTTCTATGACTTTGGTAATCGTAAGATTTTCAATTTCATCTATTTTTTGTTGTAACTCCTCTTCGATGTTATCTTTCTGTGCTACTAAAGTTTCCAGTTGAATATTTATATCACTTTCTTCTTTTTTCAGCTTTGCTAACTCATCATTGGTGATATGTAACTCACTGGTAAGCATTTCTTCGATTTCCTTTTTATAAGCATCGGTGGGAGAATTATTGCTAATGTACTGTTGTAACCCTTCAAAAATTTTGGTAATGATACCTGCCCAAAGATTGGCATCCATATAAGACCATGCATTAAAATGTACATGAGCTATACCTTCACAAAATCCTTTTTCTGGATTAGCATAAGACAACAGTTCAATACGTTCTTTTAGTTTTTTCATAAAAAAACTTTTCCCAGAACCCCATTTTCCAAATAATGCAATTGCCAGAGGAGGAGTAAAGCTTTTTGCAGCAATGACCCGTGCAAATGCAGAGACGTCTTTGGATATATTAAGATGATCTGTTCCAGAATCGATATCGCTAACCAAACCAGCAATCGTTGTAATTTTAGTTACTGTAGTGATTGATGGTACTTCTGTATTGGACTGACTAAGACCTGAACGTTGATCAGTGTCTAATTGAGAAAGTATAGTAAGTAGATGTTCTTTTTTAGGTTCAGAAATGATAGCTCTATAGGATCCAAGCCCCTCAATATCGGTTTGTAAATCCTTAATTGACCAATCCACAGTAAGGTGTTTACCATTATTGTTATTCCCCATTACCGTTCCGAATCCTTTTATTCGAATGTATGACTTACCATTTTTCTTTGCAAAGGTAGATTTCATGATTAGAATATCTCCGGGACGAACATTGTTTACAAGATCAATATATTTCTCATCATATGGATTCTCCCAGGTATTGTTTCTAAAGAAGAGTTCTTTTTTGTCTTGTTTGCCCCAGGAAGACCCAACTAGATAGAACTTACCAGAGAAATCCTCAATAAAATCGTCTCCTTCTGACAAGGGGGCTTTTTTAGTTGTTTTTTGCTTTTTAAGCGGTGCTTTTTGAACATTTTTTGTTTGCTCTACAGGAGGCGTCTGTTTTTTTTGTTTATAAAAATCAGTATCAATTGTTTTTGTTTGCTCTAAGGAATTAAACAACGCTTTACCTTCTTCGCTAATAGGAATTGAGATAATAAAACTAACATTTGCTTGTGATAAATGATTTGAATAGTTAAGAAGTACATCACGTGTAATTTGGAGGCTTTTAGAAAAGCTTAATCCCCCTTTACCGGTTCCCATAAGGGGTAACCATATTTTTTTATTGGATAACGATTTTAAATAGTATTGTATACTTTTAGCAAGGTTTTCTTTTAGAGCATCTTCTACTTCTCTCTTTTTTTCTACAGTGACTATAAATAGAATAGATTTAAGTCCTCTGTTGTCTTCGACCAAATCGAAACCCTTTTCAAGATCAAGGTTCTTAAGAATGCTAAGATTGTATCCATATGATTTTATAACCAAGCGATTAAGAAGACCCGCAGTAGCTTCTGTACTTACTGTAGTAAAAGCAATATCAGCATCTGTGGGCACAGACCCCAAACTAATTTCGTAGAAATTACCTTTATTTATATTTTCAATCATAGTGTAGCCTAAATTCGTTGGTGTTTGGTGATGTCCAATAGTCTTTTTATGACTATATGATTATATGATATAGTATATCTCTTTTATAGTATTATTTACAATGTGACGACTATTGATCATTCAATTCAAAAATGAACATTTAGAATTTTTAGATTCAGTGGGGTGCTATAGAAATAGCTTCAATATATAAAAATAGAACTCCTTAGTTTGTAAACAAAAAAAAACATAATAAACATCAAAAAAACTATTCTGGATCCATAAAAGTCCCTATAAACAAGGAGACGTTTTCACGGAATATAGGGTGTTGACTGATAGTTAGATGTGATATTTTTGATATGAATATGAAAGTTACTAATGTATTTATATTCTAAGTCTTAAATAATAAAAGTGATATAGGTCATGAAATTTCGTAATTACTTTTTTCGTAAAAAGAAATCAAAACTCATTGTAAGCCCATTAATTCTTAAGCATTTAGAATTGATTGAAAAGGCTCCATATAATGATAAATCTACTCGGGATAAGATTTGTAGACAATGGAAAGAGTGTATCAATAAAGATGTTTCTTTTGTATATCAGCTCTATAACGTATTGATTCATAAACTAGAAAATTTTGATGGAGAAGCCTCTGAAGAAACAAAGAACTTATATAAATTTCTGACTATATTTTCATCAAGCGATTATATATCTCTTAGTGGAGAAAAAACAAAACATGCTATTTCTAAAAACAATGAAGAATTGATTCGTCATATAAAGAAATTGTTAGAAATTCCTGATTTCCAAATTATAGAAGTCAATGTAAAAACTTATAACAAAGGAAATCTTGGTGATTTGATCCAAAAAATATTTGCTTTGTATTTTTATCATACATCTTACTTAGATGAAAAATATAGAAGTGAAATTTCTCAATATATACTACCGCTCTATAAAGCGTTTCCCGAGAATAAGAATACTTTGATTACTGCATTATTACGATATCATCCTAATGCGATTGATAATTATGCAGAACTCATTATGTTTTATATAACACAGAAAAATACTAAAGGAATTTTGACTGGTATAGCTCTGAAGATGTTTGGTTTAAATGCTGATAGAGAAGATTTTGAACATAAAAATGCAGTAAAAATTATCAAAGCTATACTTGATAAAAGTGACTCCTGGACTGAGGATGTAAAAAGCTTTTTTATTGATACTTTTTTCTTTAACTGCTTTGATATAAAACTGAATACAAAAGAAGAGCAACTACAAGAAGTTAATGAAAAGATAGAAGAACTAAAATCTATAGGAATACATCAAGGTGTTAAACATTATAAAAAAGAAAAAAAGAATATTGAAGACCATTTTGAAGCTATTAAAGAAAAAAGATGGAATGATGCCGTACAACGAATAGCTGTAAGTAAAACTACGTCTGAATCTATACGATTGGTTATTCGCGCTTTTACAGGAAATCCTAAAATTAACTATCTCACTTTACTAATCTGTGATAGTAACTCATATAAAAACGAACCTAAAAAGTATACCTTATCTCAAAGCCCCAAAGTCATTTTTAAAGATTTTGCCTTAAAACTATGGGTGATTGAAGAACTAATGTATAATCAGAATCTATTAACACCAAAATTTGATATTGCAGAATTTGTAAAGGAACATGAAAAAAGACAAATTGATATAGAAAGTGATGGTTATAATATTATTCCAGAGATAAAAGCATATTTTCAAAACTTAGATATTCCACAAGAATTGCTTAACCAAGTGACAGAGTTGTATATGGATGATGGTTTTGGTGGAGGAGCACAAGTGTATTATCAATTATGGCCATTTTGGGATCCGGGAGTAGGCGATGAGATTATTCCGATTTCTAATACAGCTATTGATGATCTAGAGTTTTTACCAAATTTGAAAAAGATTATAGGGTTAGAAAGTAAGCCTGATAATCAACGACTTGTACAGGGTATAGAAGAAAAAGGTGTTGTGTTAATGTTAGAGAGTTGATTTTTGTAAATACTTGATTTTTAATTTTTTATAATACTATGTTTATACTGTAAGTTTAAGTGATTTTTGCAAAATATTGATTCTTTAATACGCTTAATCTAGAACAAAAATATGCTATCTCTATTTAGATAAGTGATATACAAAGTAACTATGTGGATGAATTGATCAAAGCCAAGAATAGGGAAAAAAATACGAGGTTTTTCCTGGTATTTAGCAGCCAGTTTACTAGTGAAAAAATCAGTAACACCATGTAAAATGCAATTAAGCAATACATAGGTAATAGCAGTTTCTATAGGAAATAATAACAAACCACATACTAGAAGCACAGCAGTATAAGTGATGACATGTATAAAGAGCCATTTGAAATTCTGGCTTTTTCCTAATGCCATTTTTGAAGTTTGAAGAAGAAAATCTCCCACCCAATGTGCTAATAGAATCCACGTAAAGATCATACATAAAAGGTATTAATTCAGTAGGTTATAACCTAATTGTTAACATAAAGTTTTTATAATAGTAATCCAAAATGCAAAAAGAAACGGTAAACTTAAGTATATTGTAGTAGAAACGTGTTTTTGAATCAAATCGTTAGAAATCTACACTTTTTGATATAATATCTGCACACTATTGTGCAATAAATATATATCTAATTTTAATACTATCAGATGTTTCGTACGTTCCGCCATAGATTGCTATTCTGGTTTTTGGTTTTCATTAGTTTTAGCTTTGTGATTATCATGCTTTCTATTGCGTACCTTAAAAAGCGGGAACATATTTTAAAACGAACAGAAGCTATAGAACAATCGCATGTTATGCTTTTAAAAAGCGTAAAAGCACAACAAGATTTCTTCAGTTATGCAACCAAAGATCAACAATTTTTTAAGACAGGAGACAATAAATACCTAGATCAATATCTCAAATTGCTAGATAGCACAAGATCTTATCTTATGCATGTAGATTTTAAAGATGAAGGAGCATTGGTTGGTGGGATAGATTTTATTAAATCTGATATTACAGAAATTGATGCAGTTTTCTTAGAACTGATTGTCCAAATCCAGGCACGTGGGTATAAGAATTTTAACTTGGAAGGGACAATGAGAAAAGATGTGCACTGGCTTGAAAATATAGACGAAATTGCTTTAGAAGATATTCTTTTTCTCAGAAGACATGAGAAGGATTATATCATGCGAAATGAACCCATTTATATTACCCAACTTACTCGGCTAGTAGATAAGCTTGCTCAAGAAACTGTGGCAAATAAGAAGATAACCAAAGCCCGAAAAAGTGAAATACTGTCTTATCTATTAGGGTATCGTAATAAATTTTTGCAATTAGTAGAACTAGATCAACGAATTGGGATTAGAGATAACTCTGGATTGAAACAAAAACTGGATCAACGAATCACTATTTGTGAAGCCGATTTTAGTGATATTGTTGTTTATGCAAAAGAATGGGCCAATGCAGAATTTAAACAACTTACAATCACTTTTGGAATCATTTCATTTTTACTCATGATAGTAAGTGTATGGATAAGTTCATTAATTTCTAGAAAAATAACAAAACCACTTACAGAACTTACATTACACATCACCAGATTTGTAGATAGCAATTTCACATTAGAAACAGAGCACCCTGTAGTTCGCACACAAGACGAAATTGGGAGTTTGACTAGAAATTTTTCTTTTTTGAAAGATGAAGTCATTTCGCGTTTAAAGTTTTTTAAACAAAAAGTAGATGAACGTACTACAGAACTAGCAAATGCTAATAAAAAACTACTTCGTCTTAGTAAAGCCAATAGTCGTTTTGTACCACAAGAATTTTTGCATAATCTAGGGAGAGAAAGTATAGAAGAAGTGCAATTAGGAGATCAGGTTGAACGGGAAATGACTGTGATTTTTTCTGATATTCGTGAGTTTACAAAGATCTCTGAATCCTTGAGTCCACAGGAAAATTTTGATTTTATTAATGAATATCTTAGTGGTATAGTCCCTATTATAAAACGAAACGGAGGATTTATAGATAAATTTATTGGAGATTCTGTAATGGCACTCTTTCCTGAAAACCCTGATGCAGCGATACAAACTGTTTTTGAATTTGAGGATTTTCTTGAAATTTTTAATCGTAAACTTATAGAAAAAAACCGTTTGCCGATAGAAGTTGGTACTGGTATTCACACAGGAAACTTAATCTTAGGTACTATTGGACATGATCACAGGCTAGAAACTACAGTGATCTCTGATGCGGTAAATACATCATCACGAGTAGAAGGGTTAACAAAGTATTATCAATCCAAGATTATCGCTACAGAGGCAACTTTATCAAAACTAAAAAATAAGCATTCTTTTAACTATAGGTTTTTGGATAAAGTCAAAGTAAAGGGTAAATCTAAAACACTTTCGGTTTATGAATTTTTATCATCTCGCGAGCATATAAAACTAACCTATTTAAAAAGCTACAACACTGCGGTAAAACATATAAAAAATGAAGAGATCGTAAAGGCAACTACAATTTTTACTAAGCTTCGTAAAAAATATCCAGGAGATAAAGCAATAAAAATCTTTTTGGATAGGTGTCATAATTATATAGAACAGAAAGCATCTTCTTGGGATGATATAACCAATATGATTACTAAATAATTAAAAATACAATCTGTGAAAAAATATGATCTTGTTGTAATAGGTTCAGGACCAGCTGGCGAAAAGGCAGCGGTAAAAGCAGCATACTTTGGATATAAAGTAGCCTTAATAGAAAAAGAACACAAATTTGGTGGGGCAGGGGTGCAAACAGGTACTTTGCCTTCAAAAACACTAAAAGAAACCGCACTGTATCTATCAGGAATTTATCAAAAAGGTGTTTTTGGAGTAGATAAAGAGATTGGAAGAGCAACTGGAGTTCATGACTTCTTATACCGAAAAAATGTGGTGACTAACCATATGAATAAAATCGTAAAATATAACCTAGAAAAACATGGCGTTGATTTGTACGAGGGATTTGCCAGCTTTATAGATAAACATCATCTAAAAATATCTGGAGATTTAGAGCAAATTATAGAAAGTAAATACACCCTTATTGCTACCGGTTCCTATCCATATCATCCAGAGTATATCCCCTTTGACCATAAAAGAGTATTGGACTCTGATTCGATTTTGAGTATAACCAAGTTTCCTAAGTCAATATGTGTGTTAGGAGCAGGTGTAATCGGTTGTGAATATGCTACCATATTTGGTGCTATGGGAGTAAAAACCTATATAGTTAACGATAGAGATAAAATTCTCGGTTTTTTGGATAGCAAAATCTCTGAAGGGCTGGTAGATCAGATGAAGAAGAATGATATAAAGATTTTGTTTAATAATTCTGTTATTGATTTTGAATTACCAGATGATGATGACAAACCACTTAGACTCCGTCTTAAATCAGGAGAAACTCTTAACGTTGATATGTTTTTGTTTGCCGCAGGTCGTAGTGGTCAAATAAAAGGCTTGAATTGCGAAGGAATAGGTGTTAAAACAGGTAATAGAGAAACCGTTGTTGTAAATGAAAAATTTCAAACTAACATCCTGAATATCTTTGCAGTAGGAGATGTAATAGGGTTTCCAGCTCTTGCGAGTACGAGTATGGAGCAAGGACGTATTGCTGTTACACATATGTTTAATACAGCCGACCTGGAGTCTCTTGCAGATATTTTTCCATATGGTATTTATACAGTTCCCGAAGTTTCTATGGTAGGCATCACAGAAGAGCAAGCCATAGAAACAAAGATTGATTACGGTGTTGGATATAGCTATTATCGTGATACTGCTAGAGGTATGATTATGGGAGACACAGATAGTGGATATTTGAAATTAATTTTTGAAAAAAAAACAAAAATTGTTTTAGGAGTGCACATTATAGGGCATTTTGCAACTGAATTGATTCATTATGGGATGCAACTAGTACGGGAACAAAAAACTTTAGATCATTTAATCGCTACAGTATTTAATTACCCTACATTGCATGATTTATATAAATATGCAAGTTATGATGGACTGGGAAATATAGCAGGTAAAAAAGTTAAAAAAGCAGGTGAATTGATTTAATTAGATAGGTAATATTACAATTTAGCATACCATTTTGCAATAGTATTTTGTGCAGGTTTATATCGAGGAGAAAAACCTAAACTTGTTGGAGCACTATCTTCTGGAGTTCTTGTGTCCCATTGCCAGATATATGTCCCTGCAAACCATTTTTTATTCCAAAGCTGTTTAAACAAGGCTTCATAAGCAAGATGCTGTGTTTGATCTGATTTTTTCTGATATAAAATACCAAGAAAAGATCCCCATTCCCATGGTCGTATAGTTGCTGAAACTTCACTTTTGTAACCAATTTCAGTAAAAAGTATAGGTTTATTATGGGCTTTTGACAGGGATTCTAATTGTATGATATGCTTATCCCAACCTCTTTTTAAGGTTTCGAGATCTGGTTTTGATGTTTTAGTGATAGGAAAATATGCCTGAATTCCTATATAATCTAATTCTTCCCAGAAGTCAATAAGTTCGAACTCTCCATCCCAATTAGCCGCATAAGTAAGTTGCCCATGATATATAGTTTTGATTTCTTTGATTAAAGATGTCCAGCGATCAGGCATGTGTTTTAATGAAGTTCTCAACTCCGTACCTACGCATAATAATTCTACACCTGTTTCTTCAGCCATTTTTGCATAGTGTATTAGATTATCTCGATAAGAATCAAACCATACATTCCACTCATTTTTGGATTTTAATGCAATATCAGAACGCCACCCATCATTAACCCATATATGAGGTTTTAACTGAACATGGATGCCTTTTGCTTTAAGTTGCCTTATAGTTTTTATAAATACAGAATCTCGACGTGACCATTTTCCTATGATTTCAGGAGTTCCCATTGTAGTAATATATTGATCTTTTTGGGCTATGAAAGGAATAACAGCAACCCACTCTATGTTATTTTTAACCAATTCAATAATGGGTTTTTCATTATCCGAACTCCAACCAAAAACACTCATTCCACGGTGTTTTTTATCAATCTTATAGTGGTCTTTGATCATATTACCAGTATTTTCTACAGTATGATCCCATTCGTATATAAAGTTTTCTGAACTGTTTGCATACACGATGGATTTAAAAATAAGAAAGAGAAATAAAACAGGAATGATTACCCTTAGTACCAATCGTTTACTCATTGTCTTTATACCATGAATACGATATACCCTAATAAAATACCTAAGAATCAAAAAGAGTATATATAATACAGCAAAGAGTACATGTAAACTTATTAAAAATTGAGAGTTGAGAAGGAGTTCAGAAAGTTCCCGAAATGATCTACCTAAACTTAATTCTACTCTAAATAGTAACAATGACAAGATCAATAGTATAGATATGAGCCAGGTCACTAGATATACTTTAATTACAGAGAAGAGTTCTTTTTTCATGATATAAACACAGAAACGTATAGTATTAGAAGAGGAATGGATAGAAATGTTACATTGTAAATTTATATTTCCATTTTTCCGTAAAGAAATGTTTTAATGACAACTATAAAAAAATGTAACAAATGTATCTGATTATTTTGTAATGCATTATATTTAAGCATTGTAACACAATTTAATCAAGAATACTACACATTCGTCTTATGTAACCTCCCCCTTTTATTATTTAACCTGTTTTTTTAAGAAATAGGTCTTGTATTGTTTTAAAATTTTGGAATAAGATGTTCAAAGTTGAAAAATGAGAGTATTCATGTTTTTATCTTAGTTTACCCTATTAAAGATAATGTATGAAATAGTATGTGAGACTGTGTTATAATTAATAAACCCCACTTAGTAAGTACTTAATAATCTAGCTAATTAAAGTAGTAATGAGTGTAATAGTAAAAAATATTCATATTCCGATTGAGGAATATGACTTTTCAAACCATCACTGTGACGAGAATTCAATATTTATAGGGAGAGAGCAGGCACAGAGAAAATTAAGAAGAAGAATAGATCCACGGGGGAAAAATAAAGATTATAGAGGTGCTTATTTGGTTGCAGGATATAGAGGGATGGGAAAGTCCACTATGGTAGATAATGTGATTAGAGATATCAATAAAAATGAACAAGATTCAGAATTAAATAAGATAAATTCATCTATAGATAATAATGAATCTTTAATTATACCAGTAAAAATATTCCTTTCTCAAGGAGAACTGAGGGATTATGACTTATTACGACAGGTCTTTATACAAATGGTCGATAAAATCATTTCAAAGAGAGAACCGTTCAATAAGAGTATATTGAGAGTTATAGCGGGTATTATCTCTTTTTTATTAAGTTTTCTTATAATCTATTCCCTTCTATATGGAGTAAAATTAGGGATTATAAATAGTGATCATCAAACATTGATTACCCAGAACCAGACTCTGGTTATTTTATTTTTTTCATTGATATTCATTATTTTATTTGTGTTGGTTAATATCGCTTTAACATTTGCTTATCGAAAAATTCATAAGAAAAAAATTGATTTATATTCAAGAATTGGTCAAGTTAAGAAAAGGATAAATTCAGATTTAGAAGTAGAAAATAAAACCACAAACAATACTGCTTTCTCCGGTTTGGTTAATGAAAGTTCTCTTTTAAATAAGGTGACTGCACTTATCCAGGATATTGGAGAAAGACCTTATAAGCAATCGTTTAATAGATTTACAACAAAAGAACTCGAATTTGAGATTAAAGAAGTACTGAGGTTGTATAAAAATGTAAGAAAGGGTAGGGAAAAAGGATGTATACTTTTTATAATTGATGAATTAGATAAATTAGAAGCAGAATTTGTAGAAGGGGAAAATGATTATTTTGAATTAGGAAAATCCAGAACAGATTTAAGAAAGGAAACACTATCAAAGCTTCTTGCTAACCTAAAAAGCTTTATTCACAGTGCTGATGCTAAGTTTATTTTTATTGGTGGTGCAGAAATGTATGATGCCAGCTTAGCTGATGTGGCAGATCGTGAGTCTTTTTATAGTAGTATTTTTCATGAGGTAATCTATGTCAATAGTTTTTTTAAGGATTTTGAAAAAAGTAAGACAAGAATTACTCAAATGGTAGAAAACTACTTAGCACGAATTATTTTGGGGAATTTTATGGTAGATGAAATGATGAAAGATGACGTAGCTTCAGTAAACTATTTGACATTGTTATACCAAAAATTAGAAGGTATAGATCATAGAGATAGAATCTTTTATCAAATACATCAATTTATCGTTTATCTTACTTATAGAAGCAATGGTAGCCCGAAGAAACTTAAAGAACTTGTAGAAAATTACATGGCACCTTTAACAGATGAGAAGAAGGATGAAGAAAGAAATCTGATTTTACTAAGAAGGAAAGATTCCCGTAGTAATTTATTTTTATCCATCAGCTATAAAGAACAGCATAAAATTGGGGTGCTATCATCTATTTTTTACCCGTATATGATAGAGAATGAAAAGTACCTTAAAGAACTTAATGATAAAAACTTATATCTATCTGCTTTCTTAATGGATCATATTTTAAAATTTCATAAATCAGCATTTTCATGGAGAGAGTTAGAATTAATGCCAGACATTATTATTGGAAGTAAAGGGCCTCATTTAAGAGAGACACTTAAAAACCTGATATCATACTTGTCAATAAAACATATTAGAAGAACAACGAATGCGATGTTTCAATTTAAGTTTCGTAGTCGATCTGCGATGGAGTTAAAATATATATCCAAAATATCAGACGAAAGTGAGGCTGCATTTAATTTTACCTTGGATGAATCGTATCATATCAAATCATTCTTTAAAAGAAAATTAAAACAAAAGATGGAGTTCTATAAAGATGCTACATCATCAAATATAGATTCATCTTTTATTAATACATTAAGTTATTTGAACTCTACTATTGCTGATATTCATTTTTATGATGAAGATTATGATGCTGCCATACGCTATTATGCAGATGCTATTCAGCCATTAAGAGGTACAAAGGATCTTCATCAACATCAAATGATGCTTTATACCAGGAATAGATTGTTACTAAGTTTGTGTCTTGAAAAGTCGAAGAGATATGATTCTACATATTCGATATTACGCAGTATTACTTTAGATACAAAAGAATGGGTGTTCGATTCTAATGAGGATACTACATTAAAGTATTGGGATTATAAAGAATGGGAAAGCCCTTATAAACGAATGCAATTATTTTTAAGACCTCATCTTGCATTATTAATGGTACTCGAAAAAGATAGATCAGACGGTATTACAGAAAGTAATTTAGAGAGAAATATTCAAGAATATACCAAGTTTATGGGAGTAATCGATTTGTTCCCTTTTAAGAGTTTTATTTCCGGACTTACATATTACGACTTCTTTGAAAAAAATACTACAGGAGACCATAAAAGAACACAAACATTACTTGCAGATTATTATCAAAGCGTAGGAACTATACTGTACTATAAAAATAGAAATTATAAATCGCTTTATGAAAAAGGGTGTGAAGGTATCTTAAATGAATTTTTAAAAGTTGGTGGATTGAGCAAGGGAAGTATGAAGAATAGAAAGATAGTCATTAATGGGGTAGAAGTAGAAAACCCAAAGAATTATTCCAGTTTGGATAACGTTAGAATACACTTTGGAAAACAGGAATCCAAACATTATTATCCCTCATTTAGTGCTTTCTTTTATTATACAACTTCTTTAGGACACCTTATAAGCCCATATCTTGAAAATATAAAGTCCATTTTTGGACTTAAAGACTTAAGACCTAAAGATCAAATCATAATACTGGAGAAGTTAATCTTTGAGACCAGAAGCAAACATATTCTTAATGGGAAACAGAAACAGTTCCTTGGTTTAGTTTTAGGGAAATTAGCAGATACTATTTTATCATGCTTAGGAAATAATGAAATTAAAATATCCAGATTAAAGGGGGCATTAGGTTCACAGAAGTTACATGATTTAACATTAAAAAATCTTACTGCGAAGTCATGGGGGTTGGAACGAAAGGGAAGTAAAGAACGTTTATCTTTTAATGATTTATTTTCCATAAGGAGTGTATTCTATTTTAATATTATTAGTTATAGGTTGTATTATCAAGCAGGGAAATATCATGATGCTTTATTTTATATTAAGAAATGTATGTATATCATAAATGCACATCTAGTTAGAACTCGAGATATTGATAAGGAAATAATAATATTTGTTAAAAATTTTGTGCAATATCTCGTTAAGGAATCCAATAAAGTTTTAACGAATTATACATTGTGGATAACAAAACATAATTCATTGTATGATGATATCATACAAAGTGTTAAGGGAAATGAGGTCAGAGAAAAGGAATTTGATTTAATTTCTGAAGATGAGAAAGAAATAAGCCGAATATATGAAAAGATTAATCTTAAATTTCATCCATCTTGTATCTTATCTAGATATAAAAGAGAACCTGAAATCCAAAGTATATTTGCTAGGATACAATTTTTGAAACATAAAATTGATTGTTGCTTTTATGAGCAGTTTGATTTCTTAACTAATAATGTCACTGTTGATATACATAATGAAATTGTAGTAAGAAAGCTTAATGCCAGTTTTAAAGAAGTTAATTTTTGTTCGAAGAACTTAATTAATATAATAAAAACGTATGGTTTTAATTATATAATGAGTTATTCTTATATGGGAAGTTTATATTATAATTTAATTAAATGGACAAGGTTAGTTGTTCAATTACAATCCCAGGAACCATTTGAGGAAACTTACAGTAAATGGGATTTTAAAGATATAGGGTTATTAAAAAATGAAGTTAAGAAATATTATAAAAAAGCAATACGACTTCATTCTGAGGGAAGTGAATATAAAACTGCTATCAAAGAAATGTATATACTTGAGGATGATTTGAACGATTCTTTGGTACATTTCTGCGCATCTTTAGAAAGAAGTTTAATCAATACCGGGGTAATAGAAAGGAAAATAGAA
This sequence comes from Aquimarina sp. AU119, assembly GCF_900312735.1. Classification (NCBI taxonomy): domain Bacteria; kingdom Pseudomonadati; phylum Bacteroidota; class Flavobacteriia; order Flavobacteriales; family Flavobacteriaceae; genus Aquimarina; species Aquimarina sp. AU119. Next base: position 31,591 of record NZ_OMPF01000032.1, read on the forward strand.
AGAATACCAATATTATGATGTGAACGAGGGGCCGAATGGGCATTTAGATTATTAAAAAATTATCTCGTATACTTGCTCTTTTTAACAATTAAGAAAATAGTATAGCATTATGATAAATAGAATATTGGTATTATCAATAACTATAATTTTTACGCAACTATTATCTGCTCAAGATTATGTAGATATAATAAAGGCTGACTATGCGACAGTATTTGGTGCAGGTTTTGAGAATAATAATAGTGCAGATACCAATGTTAATTTACTTGATATTGCAGTTACATATCCCATAGTAGTTTCCGAAAAACTTGCTGTAATTACTGGTGTAGATTATAATCAGCACGGCTTAGATTTAATACCAAATGGAGAAGGAGTAACCTTAAATAATATTACTTTAAAAGCCGGTGTTGCTATTAAGCATAGTGAAAAATGGTCAGGAACCTATCTCTTTTTGCCCAAAATAGCAAGTCAGGAGTTACATACAGATGGAGATCAATTCTTTTTTGGAGGGTTGGCTCTACTTAAATATCAAAAAAGTAAACGTATGCAGTATCGCATTGGAGCGTATGCCAGTAGCGAAGGGTTTGGTGTAATTATGACTCCTGTTATAGGATTATATTACCTAAACGAGAGTGAAACATGGGAGGTTACTGCTAATTTACCAATCAATGCTGATATTAATTATCGTTTTAATACTGCTGTAGCTGTGGGGTTTGGTTTCCAGGCACCGGTGCGCTCTTATAGTCTTAAACGAGAAGATAATATTCCTGATTTATATACTCAGGTATCTAGTATAGAGGCAGGACCTTATGTACAACATAGTTTTTTAGAAAAAAGTGTATTGGTACGTTTACAAGCTGGGTACTCAAGTGTATCTTATGAAGTGTTTCAGGAAGGAGATACCTTGCCAATTCGCCTTTCTGCTATAGAGTTTGGAGATGATCGTAATTTACTTAATCCAGAAATGACAGGAAATCTGTTTGTTAGAGTAGGTGCTACGTATCGTTTTCACCTAAATAAAAAGAAAGACTGATATTGTTTTCTTAGAGTGATAAAACTAGTATCTTTAAAAGGATAAAAAGTATCATATCACACTTAAAATCAATATGCTATGGCAACTAATGAAATTAGAAAAGAATACACAAACGGAGAAATTACAATTATCTGGAAACCGGGGAAATGTACCCATTCTGGAATTTGTGTTCATACATTACCTAAAGTATATCATCCAAAGGATAAACCTTGGATACAACCAGAAAATGCAACCACTGAAGCTTTGAAAAATCAAATATCAAATTGTCCTTCAGGTGCTCTGACCTATAAAATGAATCAGAACAACTAATCAAGATATCTTCATCTTTTTTGTTTTGAATTAAAGAAGATGTTTTCTGTTTTATAGAAGAAAATTTAATAAAAAAGCACCTTGCCAAGAACAAGGTGTTTTTTTTGAATTTGGCTAATTCAAATATTACGCCTTACAGAATGATATAAAATCTCTTATAGGTCCAGGTCCAGATTCTCCATTGGTAAGTAACACTGATGCTGTCAACTCAATAGTGAATGCACATGATCGAAGATCATTAACAGTTTGCGTACTTGGCGTAAACTGCAATTGTGTTGTACCAAAAGTTTCTGGAGATGCCATTAACGAAATTGGAGGAAAACTAAAACTTTGTCCAGGTTTATTTGGTCCAGTGATTTTAAGTGCTAATGAACCTAGATTTTCATTTCTACCATGATAATTTACATGTAATGCATCTATGATCTTAACACACTCATCAGGCGTTTCACCTACAGTTATAATTTCTTGAATATTTACTGATACTGCTGCTATTTGATTATCTTCAGTATCGGGAGCCCAGCTACCATGTTTGTTTACATTATTATATCTAGTATTGAATACAGCGATTGGTTTAGAAGTACCGGCGACAATTCCAGGACTAACAGTGCCTACTTCTCGTTGTTTCATTCGTACTGCAACGTATTTATTAAATTCTTGAGCTACCGTAGGTATAGTAGCTGTGCCTATTGTAGATGGTAAAGCAGTCATATCTAAAAAAGTAGTACTAAATATTTGTGTAGTTGCTAGTTTAAGAATTTCTGCATCCTGATGTGCTTCAAAGTTAGCTTGTTGTGGTACCCGTATCCAATTATCAATGATATCCACATTATTACTTAATGGATCTGGATGATTAATATAAACAGGATCTTTTATCCAGGGATTTATAGGATTGAAAGTCTCTATTAAAAAATTACCTATCATTGTTGTTGGTACAGCATTAGAGTTTACAGGTGTCCATGTTCCAGTTAACGGTGATGATGGAGAGGATACTATTTGATATTCAAACATGTATTCCATGGGTTGCCCGTTTAATTTTTTGCTAAGACTACCTACCAGATTAATAGTACTATAAAATGCAAAATCACCAGGATTTGTTTTACCGGTTATACTATCGATATCATCTTGTATATGTATATATTTAGCTTTTCCAAAATGTGTAAATGTAGCCGGAAGTGAAATTTCTGGAATAATAATTTCACCTTCAAAACAAAGTGTAACACACAAACATGGACCTACATTATTTCTTTTATCAGATGGTTTTTCAAATACTATAGGAGTTCCATCAAATTCTAATTCAAAATATACATCGGGCCCACTATTAAATGGAGGGAATGGTGTTTCTACATTGATGAGGGGAGAAAGAAACGTTTGCTTAAAATCGTTACTTGTATAATCAATTCTAAAATGCCCTGTGCTATCTGTAATGGCAGAACCCAGTTCATCATCTTGAAACCAATCATCATCCATTGCAATTACTTTTACTCCGGGAAGAGGAATTTGGTCATTATTACAATTTAACAGCCGTCCGCAGATAACCCAGGCATCAAATAATTCACGCATTCTGCACCAGAAACGTTGGTTAATACAATATTTCCAGTAAAATACAATGTCATCGTTAATTTGTCGCCATCTTGGCTGTAGTGTAGTGATATTAAATTGTATTGGATCACGATCCTTGCTTTTTTGATTAAATACACGTTTTGTTACAACATCGATCATCAAAGGACCATCATACTGTTAATATTTTCCTTTTAGTTCTGTTTTATAGTTTCCTTGCTCATCAATTTCAGCTTCGGCAATTAGTAATTTGGCTTTGGCTTTGATTTGTTTTTCATCTAAAATTTGTAAAGTGTTTTTTGGATCTGCGGCTACATTTGTAATGATACTAAGATCAAAATTTTCTACGCGATAAAAACGTACTATAGAACCAAATAATGGTTCTTTACAATCTTTGCATAATTCCCCTGCAAGATTTCCTTTAAGAATAAACCCCATGTTGTAAAAAGTTTTAAGATTAATTTGTTGAATTCTCAAAACTATCTATCCATAACTATTTGTAAAATAGTTTAATAACTCATTAACATTGGTTGATTCCCCTTTTTTGAACAAGTGGTTTCACGGTAGGATTTTAGGGTTAAGTTCCTGATTAATGTGATGTAATATTTTTTCTGTTTGATAGAAGGAGTGATTTGGATATTACAAATTATTAGATCATAAATTAGGGAGTGGTAAAATATGTTAAAAACTTGTTTTTAGTTTTTGAAAAAAATGTGATTTCTTTGCCATCGGGAAAAAAAGAAATATTGGAAAATCAGGAAAAAGAGAATATAAAGGTATACACGCGCTATAACTTTTTTAATAAAACCTATTGTGTATTTAGGGGAGTACCGCTAAGAGAAATCAGAAAAAGGAAACCCAATTATAGGAGTGAATCTGGAAGTACTTACTATTATACAAAACATGGAGTGTATCGAATGTCTAACCACTGGGGTAGAGCGGCAAAATGTCAATGGCGACTGGTATCTGATTTTCCTGCTGAAATTGATGATTTAAGGTTAGGATTTGCTGAATGGGGAGATTTTAGAGAAAATCTGGATCCCGATGTTGATGCATATTATATTTCGGTTGATTTTGAAACCAAAAAGGTTGGCTATATGCATAAGGATAACCCAAATTATGATCAAGTAGCAGTATTACGTTCTGCAGATGCTACTCGAAAGTTAATTAAACAAATTAAAAACCTTCTTGAAACCTATAAATGGGCAAAATACTATGACTATGATGATTTGGATGAGTTTAGAGAGGAAGTAGTTACCAGGCTCATTAATAGTAATATTTCTTTGAATGAGTTGAGAAGGGAATTGGTGTAATACAAAATATAAATTATTGTATCTCTCTGGAGCGTGTTTGAAATCTCTTATAATTCTGGTAAAGGAACATACGAGTTGTCGTTAGGAACTGTGGGGAAATCGCGTTCCTTCCAACGCATTTTTGCAGCTTCTATTTTTTCTTTACTAGTAGATACAAAATTCCAGTAGATGTGTCGTTCTTCTTCAAAAGCCTCTCCTCCAAACAGTATGACATGAGTATCTGGTAGTAAAGTGATACTACAGCTATCTTCAGTTTTAGAAACCAGCATATTTCCTTCCGGGATATGATCTTCACAAGCCTTGATTGCTCCTTTTACAATACAAATACCAATTTCACCTTTCAATTCTCCTTTAATATGTAATTCATGTAAGTGTTTTGATTTAACATCAATCATGAATAATTCAGAATATACAGGAACAGGAGAAGTATAACCGTAACCTTTTCCTGCGATTAAACGAAATTCTGCTCCTCCATTCTGCCATACAGGTAAATCTTTGGCATCAAAATGATAAAATTCTGGATCAATCTCTTCAAAGTCTTTAGGTAATGCAATCCATATTTGATACCCATGAGCAGTAAATACTCCATTATTTCTAAGGTCTTGTGGAGTACGTTCTGTATGAGTGACCCCTTTGCCGGCAACCATCAAATTTACAGATCCGGGAGAAATTCTTTGGTTAGTACCAATACTATCTTGATGCATAATTTCTCCTTCGAGCATATATGTCAGAGTAGATAATCCAATATGAGGATGTTGATCGACATCCATATAATGACCTTCTTTGATTTCGGTTGGTCCCATATGATCAATAAAAATAAATGGGCCTACCATTCTCTTTTTTCTAAAAGGAATAAGTCTTCCTACTAAGAAATCACCAATGTCCCGACTTCGTTCTTCAATAATTAACCCTTGATTTGACATAGATAAAGAAGTTTTGATACTGCATTTAAAGATATGGTATTTACATACGAATTATGTTAAAAAAATATTAACCGAGAATACAATATTCTACTCAATATAATGGTTTACAAATTATAATGTGCAAAGACTATGTATATTGAATTTGGTAGCTCTTTTACTTTAAAATAATTTACTATCTTTTCATTCGTTTTTAAATACGAACAACTAATACCAATCAACCTTAAACCTACTCATGGAAATTTTTTCTTCTTATAATGTCATTATTGGAATTTCACTAATCATTATTTTATCTTTTATTTTTAACGGTGTTGCCAAAAAAACTAGTGTACCAGCGGTACTTTTATTAATTATTTTAGGAATCATTTTACAGTATGTACTTAAAGCTTTCGGAGGAGATTCTATTGATTTTTTCCCAATGCTCGAAGTATTAGGTATTGTAGGTTTGATTATGATTGTACTAGAAGCAGCTCTCGAATTGAAGTTAAAGAGTGATAAATTAATGCCTATTCTCAAATCAATGGCAATCGCATTAATTGGTTTAGTAGCTTCAACATTTATTGCGGCAGTAATACTAAAAGCTTTGGTTGAAGGCATGACCATGCAATCAGCTTGGTTATATGCAACTCCATTATCGATATTATCAAGTGCTATTATTATCCCTAGTGTAAGTGGATTATCAGAAGCTAAAAAAGAATTTCATGTTTATGAAAGTACGTTTTCTGATATATTGGGTATCATGCTATTTTATTTCTTAACCGGAAGATTAAATCCTGCAGAAGATGCAGGAGTTGGTGGTTTTTTTCTAAATCTAATTCTTACCATAGTAATTTCGCTTGTAGCGAGTTATGCTATTATCCTAATTTTCCAGAAAATTAAAAGTCAGGTAAAACTATTTTTGCTTATCGCTGTGTTATTACTATTGTATGGTTTAGGGAAAAAGATGCATTTATCCTCTTTAATTATTATTCTGATCTTTGGGTTAGTAATTGCAAATATGAAGTTGTTTTTCCAGGGGAAACTTAGGGGGTATTTGGATTTTGAGAAAGCAAAATCTATATATCATGAACTACATGTAATTACCGCAGAAACAGCGTTTGTTGTGCGCACGCTATTCTTTGTGATTTTCGGAATCACAATTGTGTTATCATCATTATTAAGTCTCAAAGTTACCTTAATTAGTGTTTTAATATTAATCTCGATTTATGCAATTCGATATGGGTTATTACGTCTCTTTATGGGAAAAGATATTTCGCCACAGTTATTTATAGCTCCACGAGGATTGATCACCGTACTTCTTTTTTATGCTATTCCGGCAGAAGCTGCTATAGAGGGATTTGAACCGGGAATATTATTATTTGTGATTATTGGAACTAGTTTAATTATGACATGGGGAATGATACGTGATAAAAAACGAAATCCTACCCCTGTAGAAGAAGCAAATGAAGAGTTAGAAGAAGGTGTAGAAGAAACAGAATACTTCATTAATAATACAACAGACTTAAGTGAAATTGATGATGCAGAAGCATCAGATGAATATGAAACTGAATAATGAAACGTTTACATCGATTAACTGCAATATTAGTAAAATTGCAATCCAAGAAAATTGTTCAAGCAGCAGAACTAGCAGACAAGTTTGAGGTAAGTTTACGTACCATATATAGGGATATGCAGGCATTAACAGATGCAGGAGTGCCTGTTGGTGCAGAAGCAGGTACAGGGTATTATCTCGTAGATGGATATTCTCTGCCACCAGTGATGTTTACAGAAAAAGAAGCCAATGCTTTATTAACAGCTTCTAAAATCATAAGTACTAATAATGATCAATCGCTAATCGATGAATATCAGGAAGCTGTAGAAAAAGTTATTGCAGTACTCAAAACTACACAAAAGAAAAAGCTCGAAATTTTAGAACAACGGGTTTTTACGTATAATAGAACCAAAATTAATCCAAGTACTTCTTTATCTGTAATCCAACAGGCAATTACAGATTTTAGAGTTCTCGAAATTCAATACACTAAAGCATCAAAGGAATTTAGTAAAAGATTAGTAGAACCTTTAGGAGTGTATTTTACGAATAATACCTGGATTATGATTGCACATTGTCGATTGAGAAAAGATTATCGAGAATTTAGAACTGATCGTATTATAAACCTTATTGAAACACAAGAATTATTTCCTCCAAAACATTTTACATTAGAAGAATATTATAAACTTAGATATGAGGATTGGATTACTTCCGAACACTCTGATTATGAGCATTCATTGCCTAAAGAAAACCAGTGACTCCTGCGATTATCAAGTAGATTTTTAAAAATTGTTTATCTGTAAAAACACTCCTGACATAGGGTTGTCATATACCCAATTTAGTTTTGATGAAAATTATAAACCACAAAAAGGTTAATTCTCATTATCATGATCAACCTATTGTTTAATTGTTCAACAAAACTTAATCACAATCCTATGTCAGTGAAAACCAAACCAGGAGTAGTAGAACTCGTATTATTTGAAGTAAATCCAGGATATTCAAAGAAAGATGCAGAAACAGCATTGGCTTCTCTTAATGATGTATTAAAATTATATTATGGATTTATAGAGAGAACCACAGCCAGTAATGGAGAAGGTAAATATGCAGATATTGTGTACTGGAGTGATATGAAATCTGCTAAAGAGGCGTCTACCGAAATCATGAAAAATGAAAAGGCCCTCGAGACTTTTAGTGTTATAAAACCTGAATCTGTTCAAATGTATCATTTTGATGCATTTAATCAATTTGAGGAATAACTTTTTAATAGTAAATATAATTTTAATGCTATCATTTTTAATAGATTTGATAGCATTTTTATCTTAACATATGATTCCAGAACATATTCTTAATAGAAAAGGAGCGCGCAGCTTAAAAGATCTTGATCCAGAAGTAATAGAGTATTTAAATAAAGGGTTGATAGAAACCGCCAATCTTATGGAATGGTTGGCTGTTGATCAATTAGTATTGTTAAAAGGTATCCTTGATACTCTTGGTAAACCTGAGTGGTATGATAGTTTTTATCAAGCCGTGTCTGCTCAAAAAAAGCCATCTGCAAATGCCAATACCAAGATTATAGGAGTAACTTTCTTACAATTGACTAATGATCAAAACATATTAGCATATCTTTCTAAGCATAACTCTGATGTTCCAAGATGTTGGGCTGCATATTGGGCCGGCATAAAGGAAGTAGATATCACAAAACGTTTAAAGGCTATTAAACCATATGCTGCTGATTTACATTTTGGAGTTAGAGAAGTAGCAATATTTGCCACTAAAGAAGCCATTATAGAAGATTTGGATACTGCTATTGCCATATTATCAAAATGGACCTCGAGTACAGATGAAAATATTAGAAGATATGTTGCAGAAGTTACCAGGCCCATAGGTGTATGGACTAAGAAAATTGACGAACTCAAGGAAAATCCCGAAAAAGGAATTATTTTACTAAATCCTCTTAAATCAGATTCATCTAAGTATGTAAGAGATTCTGTAGGAAACTGGTTAAATGATGCTAGTAAAACAAGACCTGATTGGGTTAAAAGGATATGTGATCAATGGAAAGAAGAATCTCCCACAAAAGAATCCCTCTATATTCTTAAAAAAGCATTACGTACAATTCATAAATAATACAGCAACTATTTATTTAGAATATTTCATGTGATATTGAGATAATAGTATCAAATATGAATTTTTTTAGTTATTTTTTTATTAAATAATTATTATCCCTGCTTCTTTTTGGGATAATAATAGGGGAATTTTATCTGCTTTTTTATAGCTTTAACAGATCTTAAAAATAGAGGTAGAAGGTTAAAAAAAGGCTGTTTTATTCATGAATATTCTCCACACAAGTTTTGAATGTTATCCTATTGCAAAAGTTGGCGGACTTGCAGATGTTGTAGGTGCTTTGCCCAAATATCAAAACGATTTAGGCATAAATGCAACTGTAGTAATGCCGTTTCCGGATAATAAATTTACACAAGAAGCAGAATTAAAAAAAGTTCATAGCGGAACCATTCATTTAGGAGAAGAAATTCATCAATATTCAATACAAAATATTGTTTCTCCCGATTTAGGGTTTATGGTCTCACTTCTTCATATCCCAAGAGTATTAGATAGAGCTAATATATATGGATATAATGATGAAGCAGAACGATCAATAGCTTTTCAATTAGCAGTGATGGATTGGGTAGTCACAACTCAAAGTATTCCTGATATAATACATTGTCATGATCACCACACTGCATTGATTCCTTTTTTAATGAGTCATGCAGAGCCTTATGAAGCACTTAGGAGAGTACCTTCTATATTAACGATTCATAATGCGCAATATCAAGGGCAACTATCATATGATAGATTAGAATATCTCCCACCATTTGATAAAACACAGATAGGTCTTTTGGATTGGGATAATTGTATTAATCCACTTGCATCTGGAATTAAATGTGCATGGAAAGTAACTACAGTATCTCCTAATTATATGAAAGAACTTCAAAAACAAGCCAATGGTTTAGAAGCTTTGTTACGAAGTGAAAATAAAAAATGTACAGGAGTTCTTAACGGTATAGATACTAGTACATGGGACCCTGAGACAGACCCAATGGTAGTGAAGAATTATAAAATGACAAATGTTGTTTCTGGAAGAAAAGAAAATAAGAAGTGGATTTGTGATCATTTTAATTTAGATATAGAAAAACCTCTTTTTGCATTTATCGGAAGACTTGTGGGAGAGAAAGGTGCTGATTTATTACCAGAGATTAGTAAAGAAGTTCTACAAAAGAATGAAGTAAACGTTTTGATTTTAGGTTCTGGAATTCCAGAAGTAGAAGAGCAATTACAATCATTGTGTAAAGAATTCGAAGGCACATATAATACATTTATTGGTTATGATGAAAAACTATCTCATATCATTTATGCAGGTGCAGATTTTTTATTAATGCCATCAAGAGTAGAGCCTTGTGGACTTAATCAAATGTATGCATTGCGATATGGACTAATTCCAATTGTTAGAAGAACAGGAGGACTCAAAGATACCGTAATTGATATCGGAGATGGAGGTTTTGGAATCTGCCATGATAGTGCTTTGGTATGGGATGTTTGTTATTCTATCCAACGAGCAGTAACACTCTATAATGATCAAAAAAAATACAAGGCTATTCAGAAAAAAATTATGAAGATCGATCATTCTTGGGATCGATCGGCAAATCAATATAAATATATATATGAATCACTAATACAACGCAAATGATCAACAAAAAAGTTCTCGCTATTATTTTGGGCGGAGGCCAGGGCACTCGATTATCACCTCTTACAGATCAACGATCTAAACCTGCAGTTTCTATTGCAGGAAAATATAGATTAGTTGATATTCCAATTTCAAATTGTATTCATTGTGATATAAAGAGGATGTTTGTCCTTACGCAATTTAACTCTGCTTCCTTAAATAGACATATTAAGAACACATATGTTTTTAGTAGTTTTAGTGATGCTTTTGTTGATATTCTGGCGGCAGAACAAACTCCTGATAATAAAACATGGTATCAAGGAACAGCTGATGCAGTAAGACAATCGATGCATCATCTATTAAATCACGAATTCGAATATGCATTAATTCTTTCTGGAGATCAATTATATCAAATGGATTTTAATGAAATGCTAGATTCGCATATTGAAAAAGGAGCAGATATTTCTGTAGCTACTATTCCTGTTAAACCCAAAGAAGCTACACAATTTGGGATTCTTAAAACCGATGATGAAAGTTTTATTTCTTCTTTTACTGAAAAACCAAGTTTAGATAAATTACCAGGTTGGGAATCAGAAGTGAGTGAAGAAATGAAAAATGAAGATAGAAATTATCTTGCTTCTATGGGGATATATATATTTAATAAACAACTCTTAATCGATATTTTATCAAATCCAGATACTGTTGATTTTGGTAAAGAGATTATTCCACAATCAATTAATAAAAATAAAGTTTTGGCTTATCAATACGAAGGCTATTGGACAGATATAGGAAATGTTTCAGCTTTTTTTGAAGCAAATATTAACTTAACAGATGACATACCTCAGTTTGATTTGTTTAATAAGAGCAATAGTGTATTGACAAGACCCCGTATATTACCTCCTTCTAAAATTTCTGGAACATTACTCAATAAATCGATGATTGCAGAAGGTTGTATTATTAATGCCAAAGAAATAGATCGTTCTGTAATTGGTATTCGTTCTAGAATAGGAAAAGATACGGTCATAAAAAACACCTATATGATTGGTAGTAATTTATATCAGGATATTAGTGAATTAGAAGAAGATAAACAGAATGGATTGCCTCATGTAGGAGTAGGAGATAGATGTTATATTAAGAATACTATAATTGATAAAGGAGCCAGAATAGGTAATGATGTGAGTATAGAAGGAGGTTCGCATTTAGAAGATACAGAACAAGATGCATATGCAATAAAAGACGGAGTAGTAGTGATTAAAAGTCGTTGCATTATTCCAGATAATTTTAAAATATAATACTAATTGTATATGGGTGGAGTAACTCCCTTTAGCTTCTTTTCAGAATTTGATATCAATCTTTTTAAAGGAGGTAATCATTATCGGTTATATGAGAAATTTGGATCACATATTACAACAGTAGATGGAATAGAAGGTACATATTTTGCTGTTTGGGCACCAGCAGCAAAATCTGTCTCTGTAATTGGTGATTTCAATTTCTGGGTTGAAGGAGAACATCAATTGAATGTGCGATGGGATAAATCGGGTATATGGGAAGGTTTTATACCTGGAGTTGGAAAAGGAAATGTATATAAATATAAAATTCATTCTAATGAGAATGATATTAAAACTGAAAAAGCAGATCCTTATGCGAGACGATGCGAGCATCCTCCTAAAACAGCTTCAGTAGTTTGGGATGATGATTATGCTTGGGAGGATAAGGAATGGATGCAAAAACGCAAAAGACATAATGCCAGTGATGCACCTTACTCGGTATATGAAGTACACTTGGGATCCTGGAAGAAAAGGATAGAAGAAAATCGTTCTCTTTCTTATACAGAATTATCTGATGAATTAGTTGCATATGTAAAAGAGATGCAGTTTACTCATGTAGAGCTGATGCCAATTATGGAGTATCCTTATGATCCTTCCTGGGGGTATCAGTTAACAGGGTATTTTGCTCCTACATCACGTTTTGGTTATCCAGAAGAGTTTAAATTACTCGTAGATAAACTACATCAAAATGATATTGGGATTATTTTGGATTGGGTGCCATCACATTTTCCTGAAGATGCGCATGGACTTGGTTTTTTTGATGGTACCTGTTTATATGAGCATCCTGATAAAAGAAAAGGATATCATCCCGATTGGAAGAGCCTGATCTTTAACTATGAACGTAATGAAGTAAAAAGTTTTCTGATTAGTAATGCTATTTTTTGGTTAGATCAATATCATGCAGATGGATTACGTGTAGATGCTGTAGCCTCTATGCTTTTTCTTGATTATTCTAGAGATGAAGGAGAATGGGAACCTAATATATATGGGGGTAGAGAAAATCTTGCAGCTATTGCATTTATGAAAGAACTGAATATTGAAGTGTATAGCAGTTTTCCAGATGTACAGACTATTGCAGAAGAATCTACATCTTTTCCTATGGTTTCTAAACCTACATATTCTGGTGGATTAGGATTTGGAATGAAATGGATGATGGGATGGATGCATGATACATTACAATATTTTGCTAAAGAACCCATCTATAGAAGACATCACCAAAATGATCTTACATTTAGTATGACTTATGCTTTTACCGAAAATTTTATGCTACCCCTATCACATGATGAAGTAGTGTATGGTAAACGTAGTATCATTGGTCGGATGCCAGGAGACGAATGGCAGCGGTTTGCTAACCTAAGATTGTTATATAGTTATATGTTCACTCATCCTGGGACTAACCTTCTTTTTATGGGGGCAGAATTCGGACAGCATGATGAATGGGATTTTCAAAAAAGCCTGGATTGGCATTTACTTCAATATGATTATCATAAAGGAATTAAAGAAATAATTACCGATCTCAATATTTTATATAAAAATAATCCTGCATTATACGAGCAACAATTTAGTAATTCTGGTTTTGAATGGATTAGTTATGATGATCATGATAATTCTGTCATTGCTTATATACGAAAAGGAAACAAAGACGAAAACCCATTGATTGTAGCTTGTAATTTTACACCGGTTCCCAGAACCAATTATCGTATAGGATTACCTAGGCAAGGAAAATTAGTTGAATTGTTTAGTAGTGATGATTCAAAATATGGAGGTAGTGGTATGAGTACAGAAAAAGAACTTGTAATTGAACAAAAAGATTGGCATTATAGATCATATTCTGTAGAGATTACTATTCCACCATTAGGTGCTGTTGTTTTTAGTATAGAATAATAAAAAGACGATTAGATAAAGCTGTATAGGAATGAAAATTCAAATCATATATTGTCATCCAAGTGAAAAATCTTATACCTATGAAATTTTAGAACAATTGAAGTCTAGTCTTGAAAAAGAACATTTAGAATTCGAAATTTCAGATTTGTATGAGATGAATTTTATAACTGATATGAATGAAGATGAATATGAAAGAGAAGGGTTTGCAAAAATTGAATTACCCATTCCGAATGACGTAAAAGAAGAGCATCAAAAGATAAACAAGGCAGATTGCATAATTTTTGTTTATCCAGTTTGGTGGAGTGATTGCCCTGCAAAATTAAAAGGTTGGTTTGATCGGGTTTATTCTGTTGGTTATGCTTATGGGAATGAGGAATCAAAACCTGAGGCTAAAATGAAAACTATAAAATATGGATTAGTTATTTGTACTGCTGGACACCCAAATCAATTTTTAGAAGAAATTGGAATTGCTGAAAGTATGAAAAATGTGATGATTAATGATAGGCTTGGAAAAAGATTTAATAAGAAAGAAATGATAATTTTAGGAGGAACTTTGGACAAAGAAAAAGTAATACAGGATCATTCAGAAATTATAAAATCAATTGGAAAAAAGATAAAAGAATACTGTATCTAATAACTTAGTTTTTATACTTTTTAAATGGGATTAGGTCATATAAACAATCCTTAAAAAGAGTAATAATTAAACAATTGTTAATTAAGAGTTATTTCAAACGTTTTCGTGATTTTTTCTTAATAAATAGTAGTAAAAATGATTCCAAATATGACTTAGAAATTGTTCTTTTACTATCCCAACATCTAACGAAAAATAGATCCATATGATTGTTAGCACAGAACTTGAGCAAAAAGGAAATTTGTTTCCAGGAAAGATTATTTCTTTTTCACAAAATGTAGATAAATTAAACTTTACTACAGAAAATGGTGTAATTCTACAGATTACTATTCTAAGAGGAAGTGTAATCCGATTTAGGTATGCTACCGATAACAATTTTGAAAATGATTTCTCATATGCAATAAGTGAAACCGGAGCTAGAGGATATAGTATATTAGAAGTTGAAGAAAATGATGAAGCATATACTATAATAACTTCAAAAATTGAAATCAGAATTGCTAAGGCAAATATTCATGTCACTATCTTTGATAAAGACGGAAATGTGATTTGTAAAGACGATTGGGGGTTTCATTGGGAACAGAGTTATGAATACGGTGGTAACATCGTCAAAATGAGTAAATCTGCACCTCAAGGTGAATGCTATTATGGTTTAGGAGATAAACCAATGCACCTTAATCTAAAAGGAAAACGTGTCGAGAATTGGGCGACTGACCAATATGCTTTTGGTAAGGATCAAGACCCTTTATATAAAAGTGTTCCCTTTTATATTGGTTTGTATGAAGAAAGAGCATACGGAATCTTTTTCGATAATACCTTTAGAACTTTTTTTGATTTTTGTCATGAACGACGAAATGTAACCAGTTTCTGGGCACAAGGAGGAGAAATGAACTATTATTTCTTTTATGGTCCTGATATGCAAGAGGTGGTTACTCGATATACAGACCTTACCGGTAAACCAGAATTACCCCCTTTATGGGCTTTAGGATATCATCAATGTAAATGGAGTTATTATCCAGAAAGTAAAGTAAAAGAAGTTACCAGTAAGTTTAGAGAACTTCAAATTCCATGTGACGCTATTTATTTGGATATTGATTATATGGATGGGTTTAGATGCTTCACCTGGAATAAAGAGTATTTTCCTGATCCAAAACGTATGGTTGCTGAACTGGCAGAGGATGGATTTAAAACTGTTGTCATTATTGATCCGGGAATCAAAATCGATGATAAGTATAGTGTTTATCAAGAGGCTATGGATAATGATTATTTCTGTAAGCGAGCAGACGGACCCTATATGAGAGGAAAAGTATGGCCTGGAGAATGTTATTTCCCAGATTTTACCAAACCAGAAGTAAGAGAATGGTGGGCAGGATTGTTTAAAGAGATTATAGACGAGATCGGGGTAAAAGGAGTCTGGAATGATATGAATGAGCCTGCTGTTATGGAGGTTCCTGGTAAAACATTCCCTGATGATGTACGTCATAGTTATGATGGTAACTACTGTAGTCATAGAAAAGCACACAATATATATGGTACTCAGATGGCCAGGGCAACGTATGAAGGAGTAAAGCGATTTGCTTATCCAAAACGCCCTTTCATCATTACCAGATCCGCATATTCTGGAGCACAACGTTATACATCTTCCTGGACAGGGGATAATATTGCAACCTGGGAACATTTATGGATTGCTAACATTCAGGCGCAGCGTATGAGTATGAGCGGGATGTCTTTTACAGGTAGTGATATTGGTGGTTTCGCAGAGCATCCAACAGGTGAACTCTATGCCAGATGGATCCAATTAGGAGTTTTTCATCCGTTTTGCCGTACCCATTCTTCTGGAGATCATGGTAATCAGGAACCATGGACTTTTGGAGAAGAAGTTGTAGATGTAACCAGGAAATATGTAGAGTTACGATATCAATTATTACCTTATTTATATTCTATGTTTTGGGAATATGCAGAAGCAGGGATTCCGATGTTAAAATCTTTGGTCCTTTATGATCAGGATGATTTACAAACACACTATCGAACAGATGAATTTATTTTTGGAAACCAGATTTTGGTGTGCCCGGTATTAGAACCTAATGCAAAAGGAAGAAGAATGTATATCCCTAGAGGAAATTGGTATAATTACTGGACTAGAGAATATGTAAAAGGCGGAATGGAGCAGTGGGTAGATGCCGATTTAGATGTCATACCATTATTCGTAAAAGAAGGCGCTATTATCCCAAAGTATCCGATTCAGCAATATGTGGGTGAAAAGAAGATCGAAGAGTTGAAACTTGAAGTCTACTATAAATTAGGAAATAAAGAAGTTTCTAAGGTGTATGAGGATGCTCAAGATGGTTATGATTACGCCAAAGGAAGATTTAGTTTAAGAAGTTTCTCATTTACTGGTAAAGAAAATGAAATTATTATTCAACAACATAAAGACGGAACGTATGTTACTGAATATGAAACTATGCAAATTGAATTAATTGGTTTGCCTTTTGAGATTAAAGAAATTGAAATAGATAATGTGGTGGTTTCTTTTGACAGTATAGATTTTAATGTAAAAAATAATGTATTAGTAGTACCTAAAGATTTTACTGAGCTTCATATAGTAGCTTAGTTTTTAAAGATTCGTTAGGGTTTTGATAAGCTCTTGATTTAACAAGTGAATCAAAAGAAGGAAAATTCCATTCTTTGATATGTCCTTTTTTATCCTTTGATATAATGCTTGTATTATCAAAAAAAGCTGCAGATGTTATACTGTATTCGTGTCGAATTAAGCTAGGGATTTGAATGAACTGATTTTTATCGTCTAGTTTTTGATAAATTTGAACCGTATTATCGCTACTTGCTGTAAGTACTAAATCGTTATTATAAAAATCTACATCTACAATGTCACCTGTATGAGATCTTAGATTTTGTAACACTGTATATTTTGATGTTGTCTTCATCCAAATAATTGCAGTATTATCTGCGCTTCCTGAAATGGCATACTTTTTATCTTTTGAGTAATCTATATCATATAGATAATCAATGTGTTTTTGTAGAGTGCTCTGTGTTTCTTTACTTAAAGAATTTAGCAAGTGAGCTTTCTTTTCGTTAAGCGATGATACATCATTATTAGTTGGTTTTAAATGATCTCGTTCGGGAAGTGCATTTATAGTATCAGCAATAGGGGTAATGTTCCATATTTTAAGAGTTTTGTCGTCACTACTTGTAGTTATATAGTTTGGGTTCTCTTTCACAAAAGAGACATTTTGAATTGGTTTCGAATGCCCCATAAATTGTTTCAGTAACATGTTGTTTGTACTTAATAAATTAGCTCCATTATCTCGACTACCCAAAAGCATTTCACCTTTTTGATTAACATCAATGGTATTGATTTGCTCATCATGTACATAGTTGTTTTTTGCTTTTAACGTTTTTAAATTAAGCGTTTTAATTCGTCCTTTCAATCCTAATAATACAGTAGTTGCGGTATCTTTGTTACTTATTTTGAAGGTATGGATGCGATCATTTTCTTCTAATTTGAGGTTACTTTTTACAATATTGTTTTTTAGTCGACTCCAATTACTAAAATATAATTTGTTAATCCCATACAAGACTAAATAATGTTCTGGATTGTTTTTAAAGGTCTTTATTTTTCTTACTTCTCCATTAAATTCTTTAACGACACTTATTTTATAAGTGTTATTTGGTAAATCTAATTCTAGTTGTATAAGCTTATTATCGATTCCTATTAAAAAAGAATATCCTTTTTGATGCTCAATATCATTTAGTTTTTTTGCATCCCAGATAACAATTTCAACATTTTTATTTTTATCTAGAACCTGTTCTTCTCCTTTTTGGTTAAGGAGTTGTACTATTATTTTGTCATCTTCATTAGCTGCGTTTTTGGCAATCAATGTCATTAATTCACTACTGCCAAAAGGTTTAAATGGTTCAAAACCAAGTAGCTTTTCCGTTTTTTCAAAAATTGTATTGTTTTGAGCGTTCTTTTCTTTAAATGATATAGATTTTAGGATTAATGAATCAGACGTTAAAGTAAATATATACAACTTATCGTCTTGTACTCGGGTTTTTGTAGCTAATAAGGTATCACCTCCCAAAGCGACACTATTATGATAGAAAGGGATTTTGTTGTATTCTTTGTAAAAATCATTTTTGAAATCTTTTACAATATTAAATATTGAATCATTTTCTGAAAAATTTGAAGTTGATTCATTATCCATAAAATTAGTAATCAAATGCCACCATTTCTTATTTTCACCTTCCTTTTTAAGAATTTTTTCTGACTCTAAAATATGATTAAATGAACTTGTTCTATCTATATTATAATCTCGCAGAGCATACCCCATCTTTTCATGGATTTTCATCGATAATTTGTTAATTGTATTTTCTTCCTCCAATCGTATTAAAGAGTACGCTAAAGCTGCCAAAATAAAAAGCAAGCAGGTCATAATAAATGGATAATACACAAACCTTTTTAATCTTTTTTCTAGTCTTTTTTGCTCTAATTCTTCTTTTTGAGTTTCTTCAATACTTTCTTTAAGGAATTGTTTTTTAAGTAGGAGACGATCTGCATTGTCATCGGTCATGATATACTCCATACATTGATTCATTCGTTCTATCTGTTTAGTAGATAGTAAATCTCCTTTGTCCTTAGTGTCCTGATATATATCAAAAGAAGAGATAAAATCTTTTTTAATCAACAACATAAAGTCATCTTCCGTTCTTATTTTACTAATTACTTTAGCAATAATATCATGGCTTAACTCTGTATAATCTGCCCCAAGATTTTGGTCTGTACTTACTTTTAAAATACCTTTCTCTTTTAACTTATTAATGATTTCAGATATGGTTCCATTGTATTCAAGATCATTAGTTTCACCCCAAATATCTTTTTGAATTTTATCTAATATTTTCCGATTGCTTATGACATAATAATTGTCTTTTTCGACTTGTATAGGTATTCTTTTTTTAAGATCGTCTTTAGTTTTAAAATGTCTTAAAAACTTTATCACACTATCTTTGTGTTCAACTCTATCATTTAGTTTGTTACTAGTGTTTTTTATAATTTTATTATTAACCTCTCTTATGTAGTTTTCTAAAACCTGCTCGATAGATCCAAATTCTTTAATCTCTTCTTCTTTAAATTCTAGGGGTAAATGTTCTTTGTTGTTTTGTGATGATTTATCTCCATAAGTCCTATAATAATCCACCTTATATAAACTATCCAGATATACCTGCAAAAAGGGGAGGTGGTAACTAGTGGATTCATTATCCTTAATTTTAATTTGATTAAGAATTAATTCTATTCTACTATCTTTCTCTGTATCAGATAACGTTTCTTTTGTGTGATCTTTGTATTGATTGATATTAAATTCTTGAAAGGATTTTTTTATAATATTTTTAATAACGTCCTTATTCGGATGCGCTAATCGTATTTTTTTATAAAATATATGCGGAACATAAGACTGTAATTGATCCAGATGCCCAAAATATTCTTCTCGTAAGGATATGATAATATTAAATGGGATTTTATACTCAAAAATAAGTTTTAAGAATAATCCAAACTTATTAATTTCCTCTTCGGTTCCATAAACAAAAAGCTCTTCAAATTGGTCAAATATAATTAGTGGTGTAAAAGGTGTTTGCGAGTTCTTTGCTCTATTACCCATGAAGTAATCATAGATTTCATTAGATATAGTGGTTACTTGTTTGTTATCTTCTCTTAATTGTTCTAATAAACCTTTTCTTTCGGTAATGAATTTTTGTAATCGCTCTTTGTATTTTGCAATCAATTCCTGGGTGCTCAATGAATCATCTACAGAAGTATTATCAGATGGTTGAGTCGAAGTAGGTACGATCTTATCTTTTCGTTTTAGCTTAATGATTTTTTCTTCCACACTTAGCATCATTCCTTCAATATGCTTAATAGATACTAATACTTTGTTTAAATCTGATTGTGCTAAAAAAAAGTCATCAATTAATTTTGATTGATTATTTACGATCTTACTTTCAAAACCTTGATGTATAAAAAGTTTTTTCTTGATGGCTTCAATAAGATCCTCATCTCTTCGAATACTCAGTACTTTTTTCTCTCTTTTAATTCTATTAAGTAATCCACAATAGATGAGACTGGTTTTGCCAGACCCAGAAGGCCCATGTAAGATCATAATGGATGAATCTTTATACAATTCAAAAAAATCCATACTTTCTTTATCTCTGCCAAAATAACTTTGAAAATCATCTTTTTTATAAGAATCGAGAAATTTAAAGGGAGATATTACTTTTCTGTGTGGCATAGCTAGGAATTAGAGATTAGATTCTTTATGTATTCAAAGTGATCTCGTATTTTTTTCTTCTCTTCTATCTCAATAATATCTTTTTTACCATCTTTATATAAACCAAGAATCATGTCTTGATTTAATGGAACTTCAATTTCTTCTCCAAGTTTTTTCTTTTTTGAAGTGTTATCTCTATCTACTCTTGCATTAATGACCTCTTTATATATTAATTTATCAGTAGCTTCTGAGTACCGATCAAGGTAGTATAGTTTTATTTTATCTTTGGCAACAGATGTAGAATTTACATCCAAATAGAAAGGAGATAAATTGAGTTCTCTTTTTGGTTTTCCTGTACCGTTTTTTGTAGTGCATATATAGACAGAATGTACATCTATATCTAGAGTTGATTCCTCATCAGTTACCTCAAATACCACACTTTTCTTATTGTCTAAGGCTGTTGGTCTATTACTAACAGGGTAATAAGATCTATTAATCACATAAGAACGTTGATTATCATATTTAAATTGATTATAAAAAACATCATAAATAGATTCAATACCAAGGTTTCTAAGGAATTTAAAATTTCGAATAAACTTTTCCAGATATTGTTCTGTTCTTATATAATCTTGTTTACTATTTTTATTATGCTCCAGATGAGTAGAGAAAAAATCTGATACTTCTTTGAATACCTGTTGATTCTCCAGGACACAAGTCTTTAATTCTTTCCAAAGCGGATTTTTATCCAAATATTCGTCCGGAATATTGTTATAAATGTAAACAAGGTCTTCAGAAATCTTGTATTGAACATTTGATTCCCATCCAAGTTCTAAATTGTCTCTGAGCGTTTCTTTTAATTGTGAGCTTAATTTGGTTCTAAATTTTGGTTTATCTTTTGATATTGACCAGATTATGGAGTATGCAGAAAATTTAAGAAAATTGAGAAATTCTTTAAACATACTTCTAATAACCCAATAACGCTCTTTGGTTAATTCCTGATAAACACTGTTGTTGATATCATTAAAATCTGATAATATTTCTAGATGTATACACAAAAAATAAGGGTAATATTTATATAACTCTTCTTCTAGGTTTTCTTCCTGTCTGATCTCATCTATTAACTCTTGAAAGTTCTTTTTTACAGGAAAAGTATCTGGATCAGTATGCCATTGTTCGATCTCTTTATTGATTTTGAAGTAATAGTTATTTACTTTTTGCTCAATAGTTTCTGCTGCTCCCGAACCTCTTTCTGTGTCATTAGGAGCTTTATAATGACCTTGTAAAAATCCCTTTGCTTGCTTAAAAACGTCATCTATTTTTTCACTTTCATTGATGTTATCTTTATGATTTAATAATAGTTCATAAAATTTGGTAGATAAGGTATAAGCAAAGTGATCATATACAGGAGTATTGGTACCTATGACTACGGGTATATTATGTAAAGCTTCTACTATTTTATGAGTAGAGCAGCCATTTATGAATACCATTTTTAATTTAGGAGCATTATTTAAAATCTCTATTAATCCTTTATCATTGAATATTTCATCACTTAACTTGATCGCTTTATCACCATCATCATGATGACCGCTAAAATGAAATATGGTCATATCATTAGTAAGTAATTGAAGTTTACTAATAAATCCATCGATACCTTCATTAGGGATAATTTCTTTACTAAAGATATTTTTATGTTTTAGTAAAAGAACATCAATAGCTTTACGCTCATCATCTAAACTGTGTAATGGAGCTTGATCATCATTTTCAAATACTCCAACAAAATATTCATTCATTGTTTGTGTATTTTTTAGACCTAAAAGTCAATTAATAATGGATTTGCCTGGTTATCATCAAGCATGAATTTTGGTATTTTGATTTGCTCTGTACCCGATACAGAAGTACCATTAAAGGATCGTATATTATCTAGCCATTGACCTCTCGAAAATTTTCCGGTTTCAGGATCAATATTAATCTCTACGCAGGTAAAAGCATAGGTTAGGGGAGTGTCTCCTTTAAATTTAACTTCATTTTCTGATACTTTTTCAATGGTAAGTTTAGTATCAATATTTGATAAATATTCTTGTATTAAAGGAATATTTATTTCGGCATGAGTTTCATTGCTCTTATATGTTGATAAAGAGAAATCAGTACTGATCAAGACATCTGTAATTAAAGCTAATTGTACATCTTTTTTACTTGTAATGTCTGCGATAAAAATATTATCAGAGTCACCTTTGATTTCGTTAGATACCAAAATATGCCCTAATTCTAATGTGTCTATATATTTTCTAATCACATTTCCGAAAGAAAATGCCATTTTCCCCGAACCTTTTACAGAAGCTCCTATCGCAGCCGGATCTAGACCAAAAGCTTTAATAAAATTGCCTAGAATATCAAACCCTATTTTGAAATCAATTTTTTTGGTTTTTACATTTGAGACTTCTGATACAGGTGCAGTTTTTATGTGAATCGAATGTTTAAACCCATCTTTTACCAAAAATTTGAATTCACCTAAATATTTTTGTTTTTTATTATGTACTTCTAACATGCATAATGGCTGTATTCTAGCTTCTGGAACTCTAAGTGGGTTTGCATCAAAAAGATCTCTTATTTGATCAGTAATATTGTTTTTACATATTCTCATGATATACATATTCTAATTGGTTAATAGCTTCTATAAATTTTCTACCGACTTTGGCAAATCCAACATCATTAGGATGAATTTCATCATACCATTCATCTTTTTTTACCAAATGTCTCATATCAATATATGTGGCATTTTTATGTTTATGGGTTACTTCTTTTAGCAAGTCATTAAACTTGTCAATTAAATACTTAATCACATTGGTTCTATCTTCTTGTAGTGTAATTCCTTTTTGGATTAAATATTTATTTACCCAACCTTTTTTAATGGTTTTGACATTATGATCTGCACGAACATAATCGTATCCATGTACGAATACTTGTTCGACAAAATCAAAGTCATGAATTCGATTAAAAAAATAGTTGTAGGTTGCTTCTATATCTTTGGTTTTTGTATCATAAAAATCATTTAGATATGCAGATGGCGTTAAACCAGATGGCATTCCTTTTTTGAGAATAGTTACAATTTCCGGGCCTATGATATCGTTTCCACCACCACTTATTAGTACATATTTGGGGCGTTCTTTTTCTATTTCTTTAAGAAGTTGTCTACTTGTTCTATAATTTTGTAATTCATCACCGGCAGCAGCTATACTGCGTAAAGGATATTTTTCCATAACATAATCCAGAGTATCTTTTACCAAAAAAGGGAACAAAAACCAGGAGTCTCCTTCTGCAACAATCACAGGTAATTCTGGTAATAATCGTTTTGATTTCTTAAATTTTCGATATCTGCGCTTATCATCTAGATAGTTAGCTATGTCTATCGTAAAACCAGATAAATTTTTACTGTTGATATCTTTATCTCCCAGAACATTAGCTGTATTCATTTTTGTTTCTATTGCAAATCCATTTTGTTTTTTTTCTGTGTATAGAGAATTAATAAACGGAGCCAAAATTTCATGATTACAATACCAATCCCAATGATCAATTAATTTTTTACTAACAATATTATATGAGGGATTAATAAGGTTTAATGTGGATGTGTATACTCCCCATTTCGTTTTTTCTGGTAAAAAGTCAGAAATTGCGCCATGCCCCATTAAATTACCAAGGTGAGTTATTGGAGGTTGAATTCCTATCTGAGTCATATTGGGTATTGACGAAGTAATATCTTCTTTGTTATTAACGATAAACTTATAATGTAGCCAATCATGTTTCCAATTATAAATTTCTTTATAAGTATCAAATGACCAACCAGCATAGGCAGAACTAGTATGCTCATAAAACATAATAGATTCTTTGGGTCTAAGCCTTTTGGTTTTATGATCAAAAGGATCAGAAGAAATTGCCAAATCAGATCCCAATAGTAATGTGGTAACAAAAATAGTTTCCTTTGAAGTATTGGAAACTTTTATCTGATATTTTTGATAAAATTCATCATTACGTGTTAATTGGTCCGTAAGCGTAGTTAAATTAGATTCGGTATTGGTTATGTCTAACCATTGTTGATCCTTTTCTAATCGAATTTCAACTTTAAGTGGGATTTTTGAAAAACCTCCATCTGGATTTTCAAGGGTACGATAATAATTCCATTTAATTAAAGTATTCAATTGATGAGAAAGCATTTTTTTTACTTGATCTAATTGAGTATCTAATAGATCTATTTGTACCGCTAGAGGTCTGTATTGCTCATTTGGTAAGTTGATATAAACAGTTTGGTTGAATATTGTAACAAAAAAAGAAGCCTGATCAGCGCTACAGAGGTTAATATTTGGTATGTCTTCTACAATTAGTTTTATATCATTTTCTGCATATTTATCATGATCAAGATTTGAAATAAAAATACCAAGAGATTCATAAATTGTTTCTGAAGAGACAGGATATGATTTTTTGTAATCTAGTAAAACCCCATGTTCCATAGGGTCTTGAATTAGAGAATCCTCAAGAGTAACCTTTTTGATTTTTGCAGTAAATGTTGTGTGTTTATTTACGTTAACCGTAATTTCAGATCCTTCTTTTATTCCAAAAAGAAATCCTTTGTTATAATACCAACCATTTTTATTATTAAAGAATATCTCGCCTTGATCAATTTGAGTTTGTTTGGGATATAGGTTCAACCACGCGGAATAGTGATTGTTTTTTCCTTGACCCTGTACACTAATAGTTGGTGTTTGTTTTTTATTAGTTATTCCCTTAAGACTTATTTTTGCCCATTTTGTAATATCAAGATAGTTTATTTTGTTATTTTTTGTTTTAAGAAGTTGTAATAAATATCTGGTAAAAACACCACCTTTAGCATCTTCCCATGAAGATTCAGATGCAAGGCAAGCAGAAATGTTTACTGAGTTTTTATACGGAATTAATGAAGCAAGCTTTTGTGATTTGATTTGATCTTCATCGATCTCTTGTGAAAAGATAAAATCACTATATTTTCTTGAAGGAAATATACCATTTAGTCTTCTTTGTCTGGAACCATTATCTTTTTGAGGGTTAAATGCTCTAACCATATCTCCAGAGTGGCAACAATCAAAAACTGTAATTATATGCGGGTCATTTTTAAATTTTGAAAATAAATACCGCAATTCTTTATCTGCTAACAAAAAATTATTTTCGTTTTCACCTTCGTTATCATAACAAACCAGACATTCTATTGTCCCAGAATGAGCGTCACTAAATCGACCCGAACTTTCTTCTAACGCTCCATGACCACTATAATAAAGAAAGACTGTGTCTTTATTCTTGGCTTTGTTGAGAACTGTATTTATATTCTTAACGATATTAGATTTGGTGGCAGTTTTATCTGTAAGTTTTTGAATTGAAATAGTATCGTAGATTTTTTCAGCTTCAAGATTTTTGAGATAGATTTCGAATTTGTTCACATCGTTTACACATTGCCGCAAAGGGCTTATATGATATTCATTGATTCCAATAAGTAATGCATACAGGTTCATAATCGTATATTATTTTAATTGCTAAACAAAAACGATTGCAGTTAAGAAAAACCATTAGTAGTGAATATGACAGAAGGTATTTGGCAAATAGGGGATGGGGTAGTTAAAATGATTTTTTATAAATATTGATAATCAGATAGTTGTGCCCTTTTTCACTATTATAAATATAAGGATATTTATTGTTTTTTGAAAAGGAATAACACCCAAATATAAAAAGGTAAAAACCCCTTTTATGATACAGTGATTCGGTTTAATGAGCCTATCATCGAAAAAATTATACTTTCATCGAAAAAAAGCCAATACAAAAAGGTCAAATGAATTATATAAACCGAGATTTTTGACTATTTTTAACTTACCAATAATTATTATAGTATATCTATCATGAAAATTAGAAAAATTTTAGCTTCATTATCCATCTTATTGCTTATGTCTTGTGGGGCAACAAATCCATTTACTGGTAAAAAAACGTTGTCGTTAGTGCCAAATTCGCAAATATTACCCATGGCTTTTCAGCAGTATAATCAATTCTTAGGAGAGAATAAGGTTGTAAAAGGAACTTCTGATGCAGAAATGATTAAACGAGTAGGACAGAAAATAGCAAAAGCTTCAGAAAGATACTTAAATGCAAGAGGGTATGCTGGTTATCTTAAAGATTATAGATGGGAATATAACCTTGTACAGGATGAGACCGTTAATGCATGGTGTATGCCAGGGGGAAAAATTGTTTTTTATACAGGAATTTTACCAATAGCAAAAACTGAGACAGGAATTGCAGCTATTATGGGGCATGAAGTTGCACATGCACTAGCTAATCACGGTCAGCAAAGAATGAGTGCAGGTAAAATACAACAAGTAGCAGGAGCGGCTACTGCAGTAGCTATAAGTGGTAAAGATCAACAAACACAACAGATTGTAGGAACAGCGTTTGGACTTGGTTCTCAATTTGGTGTAATGCTACCTTTTAGTAGAAGCCATGAAACAGAAGCAGACGAAATCGGAATATTGTTAATGGCAATTGCTGGATATAATCCTGATGAAGCTGCCGAATTATGGAAACGTATGAAAGCAAATAGTGGCGGACAAGCACCACCAGAGTTTATGAGCACCCATCCATCAAGTGATACGCGTATAGCAAATCTCACAGCATGGGCTCCGGGAGCAAAAGCTGAAGCAAAGAAATTTGGGGTTACAACCTTTAAATAATTGTAAAGTTTATATTCTTAAAAAGATTATACTTATTTTAGAAGCTGTTCTGAGAAAAATCAGAACAGCTTTTTTAGTTTCATCGATCTCGCTTTGTACAAGTTTTTTTTCGGTATCAGGAGGGATTTATTTTTAATTTCACACTACATGAGTAAAGTATTACCTAAAGGACATAAGAAACTGTTGAACGCCTGGGCTTTTTATGACTGGGCCAATTCTGTATATAACTTAACCATTTCTTCTGCGGTTTTTCCAATTTTCTGGGGAGCATTAACTATAACAAAAGTTAATGGTGTTATTACAAATGATACGGTTCGGTTTTTGGGTTTTGATTTTAATAACGATTCCCTTATAAGTTATGTAACCGCATTAGCTTTTTTAGTAGTTTCTTTTATAAGTCCATTACTTTCTGGTATTGCAGATTATGTAGGAAATAAGAAAAACTTTTTAAAATTCTTCTGTTATTTAGGTGCAATATCATGTATAGGTTTGTATTGGTTTAGCTTAGAACACTTATGGTTCGGGTTGCTTTGTTACTTCTTAGCACTGATTGGTTTTTGGGCAAGTTTGGTGTTTTATAATTCTTATTTGCCAGATATTGCTTTTCCCGAACAACAAGACGCTATTAGTGCAAAAGGGTATTCTCTAGGCTACATAGGAAGTGTAATTCTATTGATTATCAATCTTGTAATGATTTTAAAATACGATTGGTTTGGTTTTGAAGATGAAGGAGTACCGACTAGGTTATCCTTTATTATGGTCGGAGTATGGTGGATTGGGTTTAGTCAATACACCTATTATTATCTTCCAAAAGGAAATAAAAAAGATGTGTTAACCAAAGCTGTAGTTTTTAATGGTTTTAAGGAGCTAAAAATGATATGGAAAGCACTTAAGAATGACATAAAACTTCGTCGATATCTAAGTGCATTTTTTGTATATAGTATGGCCGTGCAGACTATTATGCTTATCGCAACTTATTTTGGTATTGAAGAGTTAGATTGGGGAGAACAGAATGCTACAACAGGATTGATTATTAGTATTTTATTGATTCAATTGGTTGCCGTACTTGGAGCATATCTTACTTCTAAGGCATCCTCTAAATTTGGAAATATAAATACCTTGATCGTGATTAATTTTATATGGATTGGGATTTGTGTATTTGCATATACAATTACTACACCAATGCAATTTTATATTACTGCTTCAATTGTTGGTTTGGTTATGGGAGGAATTCAGGCCTTATCGAGATCAACATATTCAAAATTTTTACCAGAAGATGCGATAGATACAGCTTCTTACTTTAGTTTTTATGATGTGTCTGAGAAGATCGGTATTGTAATCGGGATGTTCTCGTACGGAATTATAGCTCAAGTAACCGGGAGTGTTCGTTATTCGATACTATTCCTGATCTTATTTTTTGTAGTTGGTCTTGTCTTATTATTTAGAGTACCCAGAAAAAATTCGTAATGCTGTTTATGAGGTTACTTGGATAGATTTAATGATTTCAGTAATTAGTTGGTAAGAATATTTTTATCCTTTTTTTATGTATTTCATCTAGTTTCAGTGACTTATTAATTTGTATATTATTATATTAATTTTGAAATATAATAATATTGGATACGTTAACGTTATTAGCTACTTTTATATAATAAAACCCACAATAATGAAAAAACTTATGTTTATGCTGGTAGTAGTGCTACTAGCCTCTTGTAATACCACTCAACAGACTGTTATTGCAGCAAAAAAAACACTTAAAGGAGAGTGGTCTTTAGATAAAATTTCTTACGATCGTTCGGGGGTGTTTGATGTTAATCTTTATAATGATGCTTCGGCTGAATGCTTTACAGGAAGTATTTGGAAATTTATTCCTAATAATAATACTGGAAAGTATGAAGTAAATCAAGGTAGTTGTGTTTCTACGGGGGCAAGAAATTTTAGATTTACAATCCCTAAGCCAGAAGGAAATGGAGATTATAGCTTTTTATTTAAACCAATAAATGAAAAGAAAAAAAGCACCAACAATAATGCTGGTTATAGAATGCTTTTACAGCATCTTGATAATGCTACAATGACTTGGACAATGACGGTAAGCCTAGAAGGGAAACCTTTTGTGATTACAATGAATTTTAATAAAATACAATAAATCAAATCTTTACATAATGAAGACAAATCTAAAAAAAATAGGAGTTGCCTTAATAGCGGTTGCACTTTTGACAAGTTGTGAAGCTGTTAAAAACTCAAACAATACACAAAGAGGTGCAGTAATAGGTACTGCAGCCGGAGCTGTTCTTGGAGGTATTATCGGAAACAATGTGAAAAAGAAAAATTCTGCACTTGGTGCTGTTATTGGTGGCGTAGTTGGTGGTGTTGCTGGTGGTGTTATCGGTAAAAAAATGGATAAACAAGCTCAAAAAATCGAATCAGAAATACCAGGAGCAGAAGTTACACGTGTTGGAGAAGGTATTGATGTAGTATTTGATGAGAATAGTGGAGTTTATTTTGCTACGAATCAGTCAACTATTAATGCTAAATCTAAAACAAACCTTAATAAACTAGCTGGTATTTTTAAAGAATATCCTGATACTAATATTATTGTAGAAGGACATACTGATAGTACAGGAGATGATAGTTATAATATGTCATTATCTCAAAAACGAGCGAATGCCGTTACAAACTATTTGGTATCTCAAGGAATAAGTAAAAGCCGTTTGACAACATATGCTCATGGTGAAACACTTCCAAAATATGATAATGGTACTGCAGAAGGAAGAGCTAAGAATAGAAGAGTTGAACTTGGAATTGTTGCTAACGAAAAAATGAAGAGAGATGCGCAAAACGAAGTAAAACAATAATTCATTTTGTAAGAAATCGTTAAAAATCTCGACTATTTAAGTCGGGATTTTTTTATGCTCAAAATTTATGTATCTTCAATAAATGAATGAGAATTCACATGTACTAATCATCGGTGGAGGACTAGCTGGATTAACCAGTGCTATTCATTTAGCAAAGGCCGGTGTGCTAGTTACGCTCATAGAAAAAGATACGTATCCAAAGCACAAAGTATGTGGCGAATACATATCGAATGAGGTGCTTCCTTACTTTGAATTTTTAGATATAAATCTTGAAAAAGTACAACCTGTTACTATTTCAAACTTTGTTATAACAACTCAAAAAGGAGATCGTATTCAAAGTACATTACCCCTTGGTGGTTTTGGGATTAGCAGATATACATTAGATTATTATCTATGGGAAAAAGCAAAAGAAGTAGGAGTCAGGTTGATTAATGATCAAGTTATAGATATACAATATCAAAACGATACCTTTTCAGTAAAGACAAATAGTAACATAGTTCAAACTTGTGATTACGTTATTGGAGCATACGGCAAGAGGACCACACTAGATAAAGCTTTGAAACGAGATTTTAGCTTTAAAAAATCTCCCTGGTTAGCGGTAAAAGCTCATTATAAAGCAAATTTTGATAGCAATACAGTTTCATTACACAATTTTAAAGGCGGATATTGTGGACTTTCTATGGTTGAGGATCAAAAAGTAAATGTATGCTATTTGGTGAACTATAATAGTTTTAAAAAGCATAAAAACATTAATGTTTTTCAGGATGAAGTCATGAGGCAAAATCCTTATCTGAATACTTTTTTTAGTAGTTCAGAGCTTTTGTTTGATAAACCAATAACTATAAGTCAGATTAATTTTGAAAAGAAAAACCCTGTAGAAGATCATATTTTTATGACCGGTGATGCAGCTGGACTTATTCATCCATTATGCGGTAATGGTATGGCTATGGCTATCCAAAGTGCACAGTTGTTGTGTGAATTATTAATTAAAAACCATAATGCTGAAGTTGCAGGGTCAAGAAAAGAAATAGAGAGATTATATATTGAAAAATGGAATAACACTTTTTCCAAAAGATTATATGCAGGCAGAATTTTACAAAAAATATTGCTAAATGGTAACTTACAACAGATATCGTATGCAGTAGCCAATGTAATACCTTCAATAGTTCCAAAAATTATAAAACAAACCCATGGGGAACCTTTGATATGCTAATCAATTTACAACATAGAAGTAATGAGTTAGAACTTATGGATGACCCAGAAGTCGAAGATAAAGCCCTAGAAACGGCTTTATCTGATATTTCGAGGGTAAATAAATTATTAGGAGGCAATAGTATTACAATTAGAGCAGTTCATAAGTTGATTGAAGATACAGATTCTTCGCAACTGCTTACTATTCTTGATTTAGGATGCGGTGATGGTGAAATGTTACGGTCTATCGCAAAATCATTGAGAAAGAAAAAAAGGAATGTAAAATTGATAGGAATCGATTTAAGCGAAAAATGTTTGACTTATGCTAGAAAACTAAGTGTATCTTATCCAGAGATATCATATCAAAAACAAAATATATTAAACCTAGAAGCCTCAAAGTTTTCTTATGATATCATTCTGTGTACATTGACATTACATCATTTAAAGTGCAATGAAATAAGAGATGTGATGAAAAAAATGATAGAACTAGCCAAGGTGGGTGTGGTAATAAATGATCTTCACCGTAGTGGTATAGCATATTATTTGTTTAAGATATTTAGTTTCTTTTTTATTAAAGGACATATTGCAAAAAATGATGGACTGATATCTATAAAAAGAGGATTTAGAAAAAAAGAATTGCTGCAGTATGCTATATCGATGAATCTGCAACACTATAATATCCATTGGAAATGGGCATTTAGATACCGATGGGTAATTATGACAAAGGAAAGTTAACACTAAAAAAGTAAGAAAAATTGAATGTAAAAATTGCTACTGTTGCAAAACAATTACCACAATACATGCAGGAAACCAAAGAGATTTTACCTTTTGTTTCTGAGTGGCTGTCTACACAGAATGATCGTTTCAAACGAAAAGTAATCAAAATCTTTGAGAATTCTGCGGTAGATCGACGTTATGGTATTATGAGTATTGAGGAAGTTTTTAGTGCTACTACTTTTGAAGACAAAAATGACATCTATGTTAGAGAAGTCAAAAAACTTGGCGTGTCTGTATTAAAGAAAGCATTGGATAAAGTAGATTGGGATCCTAAAACTTTGGATTATATTATTACTGTAAGTTGTACAGGTATTATGATTCCGTCTATAGATGCTTATATTATTAATGATCTTAATCTCAAACAAGATATTGTACGTTTACCTGTTACAGAAATGGGATGCGCGGCCGGAGTTTCAGGAATTATTTATGCTCGTAATTTTCTTCAGGCAAATCCTGGTAAGCGTGCGGCAGTAATTGCGATAGAATCGCCAACAGCAACATTTCAGTTAGATGATTATAGTATGACAAATATGGTGAGTGCTGCAATTTTTGGTGATGGAGCAGCATGTACACTATTATCCTCAGAAGAGGACGCTATAGGGCCTAAAATCCTGGGGGATGAAATGTATCATTTTTACGATGCAACAACCATGATGGGTTTTAAATTAACGAATGGTGGGTTACAAATGATATTAGATCCTAAAGTTCCTGAAACTATTGCTGAGCATTTTCCTAATGTGATTCATCCTTTTTTAAAAAAATATAATAAGACAATTGAGGATGTTGATCATCTTGTTTTTCATCCTGGAGGAAAGAAAATAGTGCAGACCGTAGAAGAACTTTTTGGACATCTTGGTAAAAATATAGAAGATACTAAGGCGGTTCTATTAGAATACGGTAATATGAGCAGTGCTACTGTTTTATACGTTTTAGAACGATTTATAGAGAAAAAGCCATCACCAGGAGAGATAGGGCTTATGTTAAGTTTTGGTCCCGGGTTTTCAGCACAAAGAATACTATTAGAATGGTAATAATACATTATTTTTATTTCCACCTAAGGAAATCTTTACTATGAATAAGGAGTTTACAAATAAAAATGAATGGGTACTCATATTAGGAGGAAGTACAGGTCTTGGACTTGCATCAGCTCAAAAACTGGCATCTCATGGTATGAATGTTATTATAATACATCGAAATCGTAAAAGTGAAATCAGTCAGATTGAGGAAAGTTTTGAAGGTATTAGGAACCTAGGAGTGGATTTACTTTCTTTTAATGTCGATTTGTTACATCCTGAAAAACGAAATCTAGTAATAACCGAAATTAAGAATCATATAGGTCAAGGGAGTATAAAAGCATTAATACATAGTGTTGCCAAAGGAAATTTGAAACCAATGGTAAATACTGATCAATTACTGAAGAATGATGATTTTCATCTTACCATAGAGGCAATGGCTATTAGTCTTTATGATTGGGTAACTGCTATTTTTAAAGCACAATTATTTGGAAAAGATACAAGGGTGATTTCTTTTACCAGTGAAGGAAATACAAAAGCATGGAAGAATTATGCAGCAGTTTCTGCTGCAAAAGTAGCTCTTGAGGCAATTACAAGAAGTATTGCTCTAGAATTTGCTCCTTATGGGATCAAAGCTAATTGTTTACAGCCAGGTGCGGTTGATACACAATCTTTGAGGATGATACCTGGTCATGAACAAATCATTAAACACAGTCTGTTGCGTAATCCTTATAATAGGCTTACAGAACCTGATGATGTAGCTAATGCAGTGTATTTGTTGTGTAAAGATGAAGCCTTTTGGATTAATGGATGTGTTATTCCTGTAAATGGAGGAGAGCATCTTTCGTAATAATATGATATAACACTATATAAATAATCACTTTGTTAAATATTTATATTAAAATATAGTATTAATAAATCAAGTAAAGACACAATGAAATATATATTTATTCTGTTATGTTTACCGTTATTGGCAAATACAACAATGTCATGTAAAAATGATGATGATAGAGCTTCTGATATGACGCCAGATATTGATGCAAATGCTTCCGCAGAGATTGTAAGTGTAGTAGTCTCTGGAGATGAAAACAGCTATTCTTTTAATGTAGGAATCAAAAGCCCTGATACAGGATGTAATCAATATGCAGATTGGTGGGAAGTTATTTCTGAAGATGGTAAATTGTTGTATCGTAGAATTTTGGCTCATAGTCATGTCAATGAGCAGCCTTTTGTTAGATCTGGAGGTTCTGTTGCTATTTCAAAAGATCAGATAGTGTATGTCCGAGCACATATGAATACTAGTGGATATGGGACAAAAGTCTTTAAAGGCAATGTGAGTCAAGGATTTGCAGAAGGTACTTTGGATAAAACTTTTGCAGCCGAATTAGAAACAGCACAACCACTTCCTGATGGCTGTGCATTTTAAAATGAATATACATTGAAGAAAGAGGATATCATACAAAAACTACCCTATAGCAAACCTTTTTTGTTTGTAGATGAGATTATTGAGATTGACGATGATCATATCAAAGGGGGATATACATTTCTGAATGACGAATATTTTTATGAAGGTCATTTTAAAGATAATCCTATTACTCCGGGGGTTATCCTTACAGAGTGTATGGCCCAAATAGGAATGGCCTGTTTTGGAATTTACCTTTTAAAAGGTAAATGGGATGAGGGAGAATGGAGTGTAGCAATGACTAGTAGTGAAATGAATTTTAACAAACCCGTTTTTCCAGGAGAAAAAGTAATAGTGATTGCAGATAAGGTGTATTTTAGGTTTAATAAACTAAAATGCAATGTAGCTATGTACAATGCAGATGATATTTTGGTGGCAAAAGGTGTTGTAGCGGGTATAGCATTTAAAAAGTAAAATAATCACATGAGTTTAGGATATTCTTTAGTAAAATTAGTACTTAAGTTAAAAGGGGAGAAAAAAACATGGTCTCAGGATCCGATTGACTATATCAAAAAAAGAAGGCAAGATGTTCATGTGCCAAATAGAAGACTGTTTTTGGGTAGTTCATATGAGACCAAAGAACATCTTCAAAGTAAAATAACATATATCACTCCTAAAAATATCAAAACAGATATCCTGTTAATGTATTGTCACGGAGGAGCTTTTGTCTATGGACCAACACAAGAAAATTGGAAAGCATTAGCAAAAATAGCTAAAGAGACAGGGGCTAGAGCATGTATGATAGATTATCCTAAAGCACCAGAGCACACTATAGATGTAATTACAGATAATGTATACCAGGCATATATAGAGGCAACTAAAGTATATAATGCCTCAAAGATTATTTTATTAGGGGATTCTGCAGGTGGAAGCCTGATACTTACATTAGCTCAGCGATTACAAAGAGAGCAAAAAAATACTCCTAACTGTTTGATTCCTATTTCACCACTGGTAGATGCAAGTGTAACAAATGCCAAAATACCAGAAGTTGATGTAAAAGATATTATTCTTAGTCTTAAAGGAGTAAGGTCTGCAAATACTATGTGCGCTGGATCTCTGTCGTTAAAAGATCCTTTGATTTCGCCTTTATACGGAGAGTGTAGTAATCTGCCCCCAATACATCTTTTTATGGCTACAGATGATATACTTACACCTGATCAGGAGTTATTTGTCGAAAAAGTGAAACAAAACAAGGGAGAGATCGATGTTATTGTGGGAAAAGGAATGCCTCATGTTTGGCCTATTTTGCCAATAATGCCCGAAGCAAAAGTTGGATTGCAAAAAATAATAACCATTATTAATTCGGTTATAAATGATAAGTAAACGGCGTGTAGTGATTACAGGTTTGGGTGTAGTAGCTCCTAATGGAACGAACGTTTCAGTTTTTAGTAAAGCTATTCAAAATGGTACAAGTGGTATACGTTTGATTGAAATATTAAAAGAACTTAAATTTTCATGCCAAATAGCTGGTTTGCCGAATTATAAAAAAGATTACCTAAATAATTACTTTAATTCAATTCAGCTTAGAGGATTACAAGCTTCAGGGATGGAATACGGTGTGATTTCGGGTATAGATGCTTGGAAAGATGCTGGATTATCGATTAATGATACTGATACTCCGTTATGGGATGCCGGAGTTATTTTTGGTACAGGAATATTAGGAGTTGATAAATTTAGAGAAGCAATTTATAAGGTTGATGAAGGAAATGTAAGACGTCTTGGTAGTACAACCGTTATCCAAACTATGGCTAGTGGTATTAGCGCATTTTTGGGAGGTATGTTAGGGTGTGGTAATGTTGTCACTACAAATTCCTCTGCGTGTAGTACGGGTACAGAAGCAATTTTAATGGCCTATGATCGAATAACAAGGGGTTCAGCAGAAATCATACTTGCAGGAAGCACTAGTGATAGCGGGCCATATATATGGGGAGGGTTTGATGCTATGCGTATTCTCCCATATAAATATAATGATACCCCTGCAGAAGCCTCTCGACCTATGAGTGCAAGTGCTAGTGGTTTTGTGCCAGGTAGTGGAGCAGGGGCTCTTGTCATCGAGAGCCTGGATAGTGCTCAAAAAAGAGGAGCGACCATTTATGCAGAAATTTTAGGCGGACATGTAAATAGTGGTGGGCAACGTAGCGGAGGAAGTATGACCGCACCCAATAGTGAAGCAGTACAGCAATGTATAAAGAGAGCGGTAGAGAAATCAGGGATAACAGCGGATGAAGTTGATGCAATTAATGGACACCTTACCGCGACTACAAAGGATAGTGCAGAAATACAAAATTGGTGTGAAGCATTAGGCAGAAAAGGAGCTGATTTTCCTTATATTAATTCATTAAAAAGCCTTGTTGGACATTGCCTCGCGGCTTCTGGAAGTATCGAAAGTGTAGCTACAGTATTACAATTAAAAGAAAAGTTTATTTTCGGAAATATTAATTGTGAAGATTTGCATCCAGACATCGAGTCTTTGGTAGATAGAGATAAGATACCTACAAAAACACTTGATTTTTCAGCAAATATAATAGCAAAAGCCAGTTTTGGATTTGGAGATGTAAATGCCTGTGTTATCTTTAAAAAATATTAATAATTATGTTGAATTTCGTTTTACATAAGAATTGACATAATAGTACTAATAACAAAAATGATTTATGACTAAAGAAGAATTATTATCTAAATTGAAGATTATCATAACTCCGTACGTTCAAAATCAGGAAGGGCTTAAAAACCTTACTGAGAACACTGACTTTATAAAAGATCTGGAGATTAATTCTGCAAATTTGGTTGATGTAGTGCTGGATGTAGAAGATGAGTTTGATATTGAAATTGATAATGAAGCGATGGAAAAAATGTTAACGGTGAAGGCTTCAATAGAAGTAATAGAACATAAACTTGCTGTAAAGTGATTGGTAATGATATTGTAGATCTTGCACTTTCCAGAACAGAAAGCAATTGGAAAAGAAAAGGATGGGTGCAAAAGATATTTACTGCGATAGAACAACACTATATTTTTGAAGCTGATCATCCTGAAATACAAGTTTGGAAGTTTTGGAGCATGAAAGAGGCCGTTTATAAAGCCCATCAAAGGCGATTTGGACATCTGCCAAAGTATAATCCAAAAGATTTTAATTGTACGTTAGGAGGGGAGGTAACGATTGACAAGTGTGTCTATAAAACCTCTACAATGATTACAGAAAGATACATTTATACCATAGCAAAAGTATCTAATATCGAGTATGATACTCAGATTTTTGATGAAACACTAAGAATGCATCCCTTGTTATTACAAAAGATTGCTGAAAACTATAAGATAGATTCGTCTATAGTTACAATTAAGAAAAATGGTAATGGAATCCCTATGGCACGTATAGATCAAAAAGCAGAAGACATTCCAATTTCCATAACACACCATGGCCAATATTCAGCGTTTGTTATAGGGCTAGAATAAAGAATATATAAATCAGGATTTAGAAAATCACTTTTGTATTGGGTAAAGCTGTTTTGATTCTGGCTTGTTCTTCCTCAGAGAAATGATTATTGCTTAATTCTAATACTTCTAATTTTGAAAACCCTTTTAGGTCTTTTGGCAGTGATGTAAACTCGTTGTTTCTTAATAAGAGGACTTTTAGACTTTCTGATTGATCAATATTCTTTACAACTTCTGCCATGTGTAGTTCTGGATTTTTATCTAATACCAAACCTTTCAAATTTTTCGCTAAAGCAATTTCTGCAGGGACAGATTGCAGGTTATTATGCTTCAAATCTAATATACTTAGAGATTTCATTTGAGCAATAATCTTAAATGTATACGGCAAATCTAAGTTAGGGTTATTAGCGAGACTAAACTCTTGCAAAGTATTAAGGTTTTTTATGTTTTCAGGAAGTCTTTGTATTTTATTCCCATCTAATACGAGTTTGTCTAGTTTTTTAACTTTAGTTAAAGTAGTGATTACTTTTGGGAGCTGTAACTCTAAATTATATCCTAGATCAATTTCTCTTAGTTTAGGCCATTGCAGTATAACTTCGGGTAGTTTTTTAAATTGGTTCTCTCTTAGATTAATAACATCGATATGATCTAAATTTTTAAGATTCATAGGGAGTGATGTCAATGCATTTTTAGAGAGTTTTAATAGTTCTAATGTATTCAATTTCTCTATGCCATTAGGAAGAGCGGTTAGCTCACAATTGGTTAAGAATAATACCTTTATTTTTGGCAGTTTAATGATCTGCTTCTCAAAATCAACCAGATTTTCTTTATTCAAGTCTAACCATACTACCTCGTTAGTTGTAGTTAGAGCATCTTTAAAAGAAGTATATCGCGTTGGATTTTGACCATACGATGTGGTGAATATAGAGCTTAATGTAAGCAAAATGATAAAAGGAGTTATTTTCATAACTGGTAGAAATTTTATAAAAGAGCCTGAATTATTTATTGAATAACAGGAAAGTAAAAGCGAACATCTAGCTTGTTTTTTTCTCGCTCATCGTGTATGTTAACTCCAAAATCGCTGGTGTAAATTGTGGTTTTACCTAATAATTTTTTATCATCAAGAGAAAAGGTGATGATCACTTCTTTCTTGGTTTCTTTAATGGTAAGCATACCAATAACTTTATAGGTGTTCGTATCAAAAGGAACAACTTGTGTGCTTTCAAATTTGATTTTAGGATATTTTTTCTTGTAAAAGAATTTTTCCCACATGAGATGTCCGTCTCTTAAAAAATTATCGGTATCTAATGTTTTAATTAACGCAGTACCGCTAAAAGATGCATTGTCGGGATCAGAAGGATTAAAATCTATTTTAAAATCTAGGCCAGAAATAGTCCCGGATGTTTCTTCCGAAACAAAATCAAAAGAAATCCTTGATTTTTCCTTGTCAATGGTCAATCCTCGATAATCATTAATCAAAGCATATTCGCTGGTATTATTAGATATATTGATTTCATTTGGAAAATCAGTTTGAGCAAATCCTTGTGAGATAAGAACAGTGAGTAAAATACTTATTAAAGCTTTCATGGGAGTATGATAATTATTTTTAAAGATAACAAGAATCAAGAATCATTCCAAGGCTTATCAAATTTAGATATTGCTTGTCGGGGGAAATTCACTAGTTGATATTAGGTGTTTTGCCTCTTTCATCTTGGGATTGAACAACATAGTTTTGATAAAAGGGTATTACAAAGAATTATGTTAAAAATTACGGGCTAACCATAGAAACATATGAGTTTGTAGGATTTTGGATTACAAGAGCTCTTAAAATAAATATAAAGTGATACAAATGAATAGATTAAAAGTAAAAAAAGTAATAAATTAGAAAGACCATTGATCGTTAGCCAATTCATGAACCTAAAAAGTTGAATTATGAGTAAAGAAAAATCTAGAAAAAAAAGACGCTTTGCAGATTTCCAGACAAAATATCGTAGATCTTCAAATTTTGGATATGGATCAAAAAGAGATCAGTTTGCCATCGCAGGAAATGGGGAGTTATTTGCTCCAGAGGATGATGAACAAAATAATAAATCTCAGAATTCCTAATATAACATCTTGAGATCATGAACACACCTTTTTTTGGTGTGATAAATACTTCGTTTGTGACTTTTGTTACTTCATAAAAAAATAAGGTATTGTACCTTTGTCTAAAATTATATGAAAAGCTATTTGATAGAGAAGGAACAATAGTATAATGTTATGGGATAGAGTCATAAATATTTTTAACCTCTAGTTGCTCTAACTGCTAATCACCTGCGTAGTGATAATAAATCGTTACTTCTTTTATATTGTAAGCTGCCATTATACGTGTCAAATACATGAAAATATTAATTATTCTATGGACCATATTTTCATATGGTTCTTTTAGCTATCAAAAAGAAGATATAATTAAAATTATAGATATTGAAACCTTCAAAAGTGCAGTTATAGGCAAAGATGTACAACTCATTGATATTCGTACTCCAAGAGAATATAAGGCTGGTTTTATAGATGATGCTATCAATATTAATAGTTATGATGCTCAACAATTTTCTATAGCGTTTCAAAAATTAGATAAAGAAAAGCCAATCTATATATATTGTTACTCTGGTGGTAGAAGCAATCGTGCTAGTAAGAAGCTGGCTGCAATGGGGTTTAAAAAAATCTTTGATTTTAAAGGAGGATATAAGGCATGGAGCAATCAATAACTATTAAGAATACTATAAAACTTAAAAAAATGATAGACAAAGAACAATATGAGAGTATTGCCAAAGAAATTCATAGTGATACTAGTCCTGTAGGGATTGATGCTAAAAAAACTCATATTCTGATCCTTCAAAAATTAATAAAAATTGAAGAACGATTGGATCGCTTGGAAAATAAATTACAATAGAATTATTCATGTGGGGTTGTGTATGTAATTGATATTGTTGTTGTTATGGTTTTTGAGTAAATACATGTAACATTTGTCACAGTATTTTATTTTTTTTCAGAATATATTTGTACTTATAGTTCTTAGGGAATTTAATTGCTAAAAAAGAAACTAAGTAATTTGGGAAGCTGTCATAAAAGGCTCAAACTTCGACATTGTCAGATTGAATTTTATCAAAACACATTTGTCAAAATGTTTTGTTTTTCTGGATTTCAGAATTCAATTGGATAGAGGAGTATACTTTTTTGACAGCTTTAATATTTTAGTAACCGATATATTTATTTTCATACGTTAAGGATATGAAATTAAAAACTAAAGACATTGGTTTTGTAGTTATACAGTTTTGTTTATTTATCATCTATCTGTTTGATAGCGATTTTTTAAATTTTGATGTATTACATTTTATACGAATTATAGGTATATCTATAGCCATTTTGGGTGGATTCCTTATACTCATTGCTACAATACAACTCAATACAAACCTATCTCCGTTTCCTAGCCCAAAATCAGGCGCTAACTTGATACAAAATGGGGTTTATCGTTATATAAGGCATCCAATTTATACCGCAATTCTATTGATCACTTTTGGCTATGGGATATATATAGGATCTCTTTTTAAGATATTAGTGACTATTGTACTCTATGTTCTTTTTTATTTTAAATCTGTATATGAAGAAGAACGTTTAGTAAAGATGTTTTTACAGTATACCTCATACAAGAAGCGTACAGGACGTTTTCTACCAAAATGGTTAAACTAGATTATGCGTTTATCATTTTTTTTTGCAGATACTTTTAAATACATAAGGATTACAATAGATAATATCGAACAGACTAAAAAGCCTATAAATAGAGGTAGAGTAGAGGTTATAACAAACCTTCCGATATAGGTGCTAATAGGAACCGCCATTATAGTAGATATAAATCCTGTTATAGCGGCACCTATTCCTGCAATATGACCGATAGGTTCCATAGCAAGAGCTCTTAAGTTTCCAAATAAAAATCCAATCGCAAAAAATTGTATTCCGAAGAAAATCAATAGAATAACAACATTAGGGTTTGGTGAATTATAAAACAAAACGATATATAGAAGAGAAATAACAAAAAAAGCAAATAGGGAAGTGGTTACCAATTTTTCCATTCCGTACTTTAATACCAGTGTCCCATTAAGGAAAATAGCAGATCCAATAGCTATAGCCAAAAGGCCAAATATATATGGAAATTCTTCTTTTAGGTTATACTGTTGCTCAAAAATCTGTTGCGAAGTACTTAAATATACCATAAACGAACCTACTATAAAACCAGAGATGAGCGTATATCCCATTGTTGTTTTATATTTTAGTAGTTCTTTTAGCCCGTCCAAGAAAATATTAGAAGTAAATTTTATACGTTTTGAAACGTCGAGGGTTTCTGCTTGTCGTTTCCAGAACCAAAAAGAGACCAACAGACCAAAAATCAATTGTATGTAGAAAATAGCTTGCCAATTATAGTGGTCTAATACAAATTTACCCAAAGCAGGAGCAATAATAGGTACGAGAAGAAATACTACGGTAACAAATGACATAATACGTGCCATATAATCACCACTATAGATATCTCTAATCATTGCTATTGCGATCGTTCTGGGTGCAGAAAGTCCGATTCCTTGTAAAATCCTTCCTACCACCATCATTTCTATACTTGTAGCAAAAATGCATATAAAACTTGCAATGATAAAGAGTAAAAATCCCATATAGACTACAGGTTTTCTACCAAAACTATCAGATATAGGCCCAAAAAAGAGTGGGCCAATACCAAGTCCCAAAAAGATCATGGTAATTAATAATTGATTATCTGCGATTTGTGTGACACCAATAGTAACTCCGATAATATCTAATGCAGGTAGAAGAGCATCTATGGCCAAAGCAACAATTGACATTAAGGATGCCATGAGTGT
The DNA here is from genome assembly GCF_900312735.1 of Aquimarina sp. AU119. Classification (NCBI taxonomy): domain Bacteria; kingdom Pseudomonadati; phylum Bacteroidota; class Flavobacteriia; order Flavobacteriales; family Flavobacteriaceae; genus Aquimarina; species Aquimarina sp. AU119. Next base: position 74,450 of record NZ_OMPF01000032.1, read on the forward strand.
TACAAATTCGAACTGAGCGAGCTTCTTTTTTAACATCCCGCAAAAGTAGCCGTTTTACTATTGTTAAATGATAAAGTAATGTTATAATTATTTAGGATTTGTAACGTGTATATTTTTTTATAGTTATTTTATAAAACTGTATTAACCAACATGATGAAAAACAACTTCTTTTTAGTATTATCATTCATATCTAGAAAAAATAAAAATTACATTATAACTACTGCAATGGTATGTGCTGCTGTTTTTTTTGGAGATACTATAATGGCACAAAATGAAAGCTATACTTCTGTACCTGCCAGAAGAAAAAGTAGACTAACCATCGACGGAGTTTCTTATGTTGGTCGACCGAGTCTGATTACTCATTTTAGTCCGGGAAAACAATCTAGTTTTACTGTTAACTATGAGTTTAGTACTAACTTTCATGCCGAGATAGAAGGTCATTACTATCTCTATGATTTAATGGATGTTTTTATTGTTTCTTTTATTGTTCCTATTAGTACCAAACAATACGTGTCTGATAGGCTGTATCTTTTTACAGGAGGAGAAGTAGAGTTTACCAGATCCTTTAATTATGGTGCAGAACCAATTCCACCGATTTTTAAAATGATTAACGGGGTTGGGTATGATGTAAATGCTAATTTTTCTTTAGAAGTAAAACAAGATTTAAATTTTAATACTACAACTTTGGCGCCATTTAGTAATCCCAATATGTTTTCGGTAAAAGGTAAGTTTAAGTTTTAATTAAGAGTTAATCCTTGGTTTACTGTGTTTTAGAGTCACAAGTCACGCTTAAAAACCGTATATTTGGTACGAAAATTGATAGATGTAGCATATAAATCCAGATAAAATGAAAACTCTTTTTTTAATACTTATTGGTGGCTTATTAGTGAGTTGTGGAAGTTCTCAAAATATTGAGGTTACTGAAGCACAGCGTAAAGCATTAGATGAAATAGTAACTCAAAAGAAGTATGAGATTATCTCTGATTGGGCTTCACCGCTTACTACGACAAGTGTTAATGCCGTAGCCAATAGTGGATTACTTCCTCCGGGAAGCACGGTAAACAATATCAGTTTGATAGGCAACGGTAATCATTTTAGAATGGATGGAGATAGTGTTGATGTATATTTACCATATTTTGGGGAGCGTAGACTATCGGCTAGATACAGCACAGATGCTGGTATAAAGTTAAAAGGAGCATATGATAATTATATGGTAGAATATGACGAGAAAAAACAACTGTATTTGATCAAATTTAATGTTAACGATATTCAGGAATCCTATAGAATTATTATACGGTTATACGCTAATTTAAAGAGTGACATTAGTGTTAATAGTAATTATCGAACTACCATTAACTATAGAGGAAACGTATCTAAACTATCAGAAAAAAGTACAGCTACAGTCACTACACAATAGATTATAATAAGTGTTTTTTAATAGAATCTTGTATTGTGGTAGGATCTTGTTCTACCAAAAACTTCATGAATATATAGATTCCCAAAATATGTGCTGAAACAATAAAGAATGTACAGAAATTATTCAATAAAAATAGCTCATTAATAACGGTAAAACCTACAACAAATTGACATAAAAAAGCCGATATGATCAGTTTAGGCTTTATACCAAAAATATGAAAAATGTGTGCTAAAACACATAAAACACTAATAGTCAATAACTTATTTTTATATCTGAAATTCTAAAATACTTTTTAAATCAAATTTTGATTCTTTATTAGAAATTTCAAAATCATATTCACCGTGCATGTTTATATGCTGCCAGGTCATAACTGAACTTTGTTTTAATATATCGATTATCCTATCATACTCTTGTTTACTTTCAATTTTTGAAAGCTTTTCAGAGATAAATAAATAATTCCATAGAATTATGGAGTTTTGTATTAAATGTCTACAAGAAAGAGCTATTTCTTGTTCTTCTTTTGTACTTACTTTGAATTCTTGATTATTACCAAAAAAGACCGCTTTAGCAAATAAATGAGATAACTCAACTTTATTCAACTGCTTCTCTATCGCTTGTCTTAATGGCGTTTCAGAATAATATCTTAAGAGAAAAATTGTTTTATAAATTCTGCCTAATTCTTTTAGAGCTTTATATAATGGATGTTGTTTAGAATAAGAACTTAATCTACTTAGTATTTCTGATGCCCTTACCTCTTTCAATTTTATCGTACATAAAAGCCTTATTACATTATCCCACTGTGTATCTAAAATAGTTTCATCAATTTGCATTCCTTTTGCTGGTAGAATTTGATAACCTTTCTGTTGATAATTCTTTCTTGGGTGGCTTTTGAAAGTATATAAAAGTTGATTTTTATGGTTTTTTATCCTAGGAGCAAAAAAAATACCTAGTGAATTACATATTCCAAAAACTATTTCACTGTATCCATGTGTATCAGTTGAATGAATATTACTTTCGATTTCATCATTATGCATTAATCCATCCAAAACATATCCTGCTTCACGTTCTGATGTACTAATAATGGTATTGTAAAACAATTTACTTTGATCATCGATGAAACTATATGCAGAAACCCCTTTACCAAATCCGAAATACTTATAAGAATATCTAGCGTGTAGTGATGGAATACTCACATTAAATTTTTGGCCATCACTAGAGGTATGTAATTTATCTTTTGAAAATATTTTGGGTAGTGAAAGGTTATTTATTAGCGCTAGTATCCTTCTATTAGCTTCATCTAAATTTTCTTTACTGAAATACCATCTAACCGCATATTCCAATTTATCCGCTCCTATTCCCTTCGAAATCTTACCCATTTTTCTTATTCCTATATTACACCCTAATCCAATAATAGCGGCATACAAGACATCATCTGACAAGTTGTTCTTAAAAGTTTTTCTACTATAGTGTACAAAGACATCTCCTATTTTGGTCGTATGCCTTATCTCAGATAAAATATTAATTAGTGGTAAATATTGGTCTGAACCTAAAACTTCAATACAACCATTATTTGTATCCACATCATTCAGTTTTGGGGTGGTAATTCTAGGTTTTCCATCTTTACCAATTTTTAAATTGGTATTATCCCCAATTCCTTGATTAGTCTTTAAATACTGATCGGACAAAATATTCTTAAAATTGGTTAGAAAGCCTTTGACACATTTAAATTCTTTTAAATTAGCTCTCTCAATTAGTTCGGATTTACTGGAATTCCATTTTTCGGAACTAATTAGATATTCATCAATAGATTTATATTTATCAGAATATTTTAAGTTAAGGGATCCTGCTTTGATATGATTAGAGATTTCCCTATACAAAATAACTTTATAGAGACTCTTATCTAGTTCACCTTTCTCATCAAATAGCCACTTATTGTCTTTTTCAGATACAAATTCGGTTGGTGCATAATTTGTTATTTTTCCCTTTTTATCCTTATAATAATTAATCGCTGAAATTATTTCCAAATTTGATGTGTTAGGATTAAATTCAAGAATTTGGATAATATTACCAACCCTATTTTGGATTTTTCTAAAACCCTTAGACAGTTGAGTGAAAAACAGTTGATCTTTAATCCCTTTTATATTGAATGGATCAATTTTGGATAATTCTTCTAACAACTTATCCTGAAATGAGTTTTCTTTTTTAAAAAGAAGTTGAGTTATTTTTTCTACTTTTTCAGTATCCTGATAATTATTGGATATAATTATTTCTTTAACTTTTGTCATTTGTTGTTTAGACGAAAGAATAATATTTCGAATATTTGAAAATCTACTTTTCTTTTGTGAATTTTGATCAATAGTTTGATTTAAAAACTGAGTTGCTACAATTTTTTCAGTGTCATTAAAATATTTTGGAACACATTGTAAAACAATTTCAGTAAATAAATCTTGTCTAAGCCTAAATTGATATACAATGAAAGCAATTAGATATAGCCTTTTAATTTCTATGTTACTAATACTTTCAAACTGAATGTGCTCAGCTTTAATTAACCAAACAGCATAATAGTTTAATAATTCTTTAGAAATATCAGTAGTAGTGATAGCCGGTAAGAAAGTGAAATGTAAATCTTGAATAATATAAAAATCTTCAAGGCTTTCTCTTATTTTTTTTGGTGTAATACCCTGTTCTGGTTTTTTTAAACTAGTTATTAAATATGGGTTATTGGAAGAAAGTTTATCAGGATTAGATGGTAAAATCATTAGACTATCTAATGTCTCTTTTTGAGATTTTGTCAAGGCCTTATCGATTTGCTTAACAAGAATAGATTCAAAAGAATTAAGGGCTTCACTTACAACATTAGAAAAGACATAGTACTTGGGTATTTCAACTTTTCTTTCTTCTAGATAATCTAGAAGAGAATAAAATATATCTTTTGGTTTTAAAGAAGTTTTAACCAAAGACTCTGCTTCTTGTATGAAACTCTTTTTGAATTCACTAAATTTCCTATATCCATTAAGTTCTAAAATTAATTTACGATGCAAATTATAGGCTACTTTTTTATACTCTGAAATAGAAATAGAATGTTTTATATCCAATAATCTTATTACAAAATTGATGTCGTCTTTATGAAATTGATAAGGCAAGAAAAATTTCCTTTTTAAAGTGAAATAGCCCATTTGAAGAATGAAACCAATTTTTGTTATAGTTTTTCTGAAAGATAGGTTATGATCCAAAATATCTCTTGTGGTAAAAACTAATTGTCTTTCTTCATCCGTTAGTTCTGGAGGTAAATCAAATTTTTGGATTTCCGAATCTTTAAGGAAATTAATCTGCTTCATTTATAAAGGTTTAGATAGATTCATACCAAACTTGGGCAAAATTTTACTAATTAACTTGTAATCATTTTTTTTTAATATTCTTATTGATATATCGTAGTTTCCAAGATTCAATTTCTTCCCTTAGATCACTTATTTCTAATCGATAGTCCCGTAATAAATTTTCATAATGATCTAGGACATTATTCTTTTTTTCGTTTTGTAATGAATTTATAATCGATTCTTGTGATTGTACTTTTATATTACGGATTATTAGAGCATCTTCAAGTTCTTTTAATTTAGAAGCCTGACTTTTACGTATATTCGATAATGAAATGACTTTATCGATAAGTTCTTGTTTAGAAAGTTCAGATAACATTATTTTTTCTGGTTTTAAATGGAGGTTTCCATTTTTTAGTTTTCATAATAACTTTTACTTCATCATAAGACAGAGGGCAGAAATTATGGCAGTCTACTCCTATATCAAGTGATAATGAATTTGGGTTATCCGGAAGCGTTCCGTGAGAATGTCCATATAAATGATAAGTGCCGTGGTGAGAAGCATTCCATACTCTCAATCCGTAATGAAAAAGCACTAGTAATTGTTTTCCTCTCTCAAAATCAGTGTCTTGAACCGTTAATTCATAGTAATCCTTTATCCATTCAAACCTTTCCTTACAAGCTTCTCCTGATTTTTCATGATTACCCTTAATTAGATATATTCTACCATTCAATTTTTCTAATATTTTTTCAAGATTTTTAGGGTTAGTTAAACCAATATCACCTAAATGATATACTTGATCTTTTTTTCCAACTTTTTTATTCCACTTTTCGATTAAGACTTCATTCATCTCTTCCACGTGTGTAAAAGGGCGATTGGAAAATTTGATAATATTTGCATGACCAAAATGATGATCCGATGTAAAAAATATTTTACTCATACATCAAAGTTATTAAATAATAGTAAGATTAAAATTAATTCCTACAGATAAGTAGTACTATAAAACGGTCGTTTTATGAGACATCTCTGACACCCTGACAGAAATATTATAATTAGTAACATTTTCGGTCTTTTTTAGTAGTTTTGTTAAATAACCTTTTATGAGACAATTATGATTGTTGGATATGCAAGAGTATCAACACCTGATCAAAAAATAGAATCACAAATAGATTTACTTGAGGAAGCTGGGTGTGAAAAAATTTATACTGACATTGCCAGTGGAGTTAGAGAAGATCGGTCTGGACTGAATGAGATGATAGAATATCTCAGAAAGGGTGATATAGTTTACACTTATAAAAATGATAGGATCTTTAGATCATTAAAAAATATGATTGACCTTATAGATACCTTCAATGAAAAGGGTGTTCATTTTAAAAGCCTTAGTGAACCAGAGTTCGATACAACTTCTGCAAATGGAAAGTTTCTTTTACAAATTTTTGCGGCAGTTGCAGAATTTGAACGAAACCTTATTAGTGAAAGAACTAAAATAGGTTTAAACAATGCTAGAAAGCGAAAGAAACTTTTAGGTAGACCGAAAGGTCCAAAAAAAGAAACTGTTGAAAAATATCAATATGCGAAACATCTTTATGATAATTTAAATATACCAATAGATCAAGCCTGTAAAAAAGCAACATTGAGTAAAGCGACATTCTATAGAGTAGAGAAAGAATTGGTAAAAACTAGTTGATTTGTATTTATTAATTTTTGACTAATTAATTAGTAATTAATAGTATAGGCGCATAAATGAAATTAAATTTTTTTTATTAAGAATATTCTTGTTAATTGTAAGCCTACATTGTCATATTGTTACCCCACCCATTTTTTTAAAATATTTATAATCAAGTATTTTTTGATTTAAATATACTTTGATAATATGAACAAAATCTATGATAAATAGAGAAGCAAAAGATTTAATTGAAGCAATTAGGCTTCAAAAGTTAAGAGCCCTAGAATATTTGTTAGATCACCTAGAAGATAAAGGAGAAAGTGATATTGCTGTTGCCATTGAAATTTTGGAGGATGTATATGTTCGAAAGGAAAAAAGTGAAATGTTTGAACAAAATAAAAATTATGATCCATCTTCAAAATTTTCTCTTAATAGCGAAGAAATACTTAAATCATTTTGTAGCTTCTTGGATGTATGGGTTTATAATCAACTCTCTACAAATATTTCGTTTTGTTTTTTAAGTACTAATTCTATTGCTAAAGAAAGGCAAACGGAAAGATCTCGTAATTTAAAGATAAATTTTCCATCAGAAAAGATACTGGAAGTATTGGCTACAGGTAATGATGAGAAGATTAAGGAAGTGTCTTGTTTTGTCAAATCTATTGTTACTGATTACTATCAAAAGAATTTTATAGACGAAACGTCTACTTTAAATGTTTTAGATTCAATGGATCTTGATTCTTGGAATGGGTTTTTAAGTCAAATAAAATGGATATTTGGATATAAATCTGTCGAAGAAATTAATAAAAGTTTGATTGAAAAAATTAAAAACTGTAGGTACTATAGCAAATTTCATCATGGAAAAGAAGAAGATATTAAGGCAAAGTTACTTGAAGTAATAGAACAAAAATCTATAAAGGAGGATTATGTTTTTAGACTTGTTAATAAATCAGATATTAAACTTCAATTCAGTTATTCTGAGTTAGAAAACCAAAATTTAACTCAAGATGATGTATATCTACTATGGACAACTATTGAAAAGCCAGATGATTTTAGAAATTTAGGCGAGAAAATACTTGCTGTATGTCCGAGTTATAATTCTAAGAAGCTTAAAAATTTGGAAAGGAAAGCATCAATAGCAAAAATTGAGGAAAATAAGCTTAGAAACTCACCCAAATATTTAGCTTTAAAATATAGGGTATATGATTATTGTGCAAATGCATTACTTGATATGATTGATGGAAAATCTACTTTTACTGAAGCAGAAATAAACATAATTATTTCTGCTATAGATAAAGAATGTGTTGAACAGTTTAAAGAATTGAAAAAAGATTTTGACTATGGAATTAAAAGAAATACTATAATTTTAGAGTTATTTGTCGAGTTTATTGATAGTTGTTATTTAGCTTTTGACTGATGGATGAAAAAAATTTACAGGTAAAGAAAAGAATGATGTTTATTAAGGAGGAGGATTATAACTTTTTAACTTATAATATATTCATAATTCTTAATGGTTTAGGTTGCACCGCTCAAAAAGTACTAACAC
>NZ_OMPF01000005.1:0-110397 GCF_900312735.1 Aquimarina sp. AU119
ACCTGGGAACTGAAATAGATATTGTATTTACACAAAAACTATTAGCTTTTGCAACACTTAAAATAGGATACTCTCATATGTTTGCCTCTGATTCTATGGAAATACTTAAAGGAGTACCTGAACCTGCAGATAATCAATTTTGGGGATGGGCTATGCTAGTCGTAAAACCAAACTTCTTAAAATGGAGCCCAAAGGCAATTGAATAATTGTTATAGAGTTAAACAAAAGAAAGATTTAAAAAGAGTAATCAATACTGATGCTCTTTTTTTATTTAATAAAACTAAACCATTGTTGAAACAAAGGCCCAAGTATTGGAACAGTTTTTTGTTCTTCTCGTATTGCTGTTATAAGTCCAAAAACCCATAGAACAAGAATAAACACATAAAATGAAGTAGATATTGGCCAGGAATCAAAAATACTAACTAATGCTCCTAATATGTAAAATGAAATATTAACTCCTAACGCTTGCCTTAAATGAAAGTTAGTAAATTGATTTTTACTGTCTTGATTCATAAAAAAAGCTATAATTGTACCAATTATAGTGATATAAGCTACTATAGCTGCTGTTTTTCCTTGTTTTGCGTAATCAGATTCCATGATTAATGAATTATTAATTTATGATCTACTTCAATATCATTTTTCCATTAGCAATAATACCGTAGGTTTCTCCTAGTATATTTTTTCCAACTAGAGCGCAATTTTTAGAAGTAGATAAGATCTGTTTTTCAGTAAATATAGCATCATTTTTAGAATTAAATAAAGATAAGTCAGCTTTATTACCCTTATCTATTATTGTATTTTTTATTCCAAATATTGACTTGCCATTAGTAAGCATATCTACTGTTTTTTCTATACCCAACAAATGATTAAGTATACCGAAAGCGCTTTCTAATCCGATAGTTCCGTACTTTGCATTATCAAACTCCACTTTTTTGTGTTCTATATCCATAGGTCTATGATCACTTGTAACCATATCTATAGTTCCGTCTTCTACGCCTTTTATTAATGCATCTACATCTTTTTGTATTCGAAGTGGAGGTAATACCTTATAATTGGTATCAAATGTATCCAGTTCCTTATCAGTTAATACAAGATGATGAACCGTCGTACTACAACTTATGTGTAACCCCTTAGCTTTTGCTTCTCGTATCAACTCAACAGATTTAGCCGTCGATATTGTTGGAATATGTAATTTTCCTCCGGTATATTCTAACAAAAATAAATCTCTTGCAATTTGTAATTCTTCTGCTAAAGCAGGAATTCCTTTTAATCCTAATAATGTACTTTGTTCTTCTTCATTAACCATTCCTTTTCCCGCGATATTATTTTCCTGAGGGAAAGACATCACTAAACCATCAAAGTTTTGAGCATAAAGTAGTGATATTTTTAATAAATTAGGGTTTTGTATCGCTTTTTTATAATCTCCAAAGGCAATTGCGCCAGCTTGTTGCATGTCAAAAAGCTCTGCCATATCTTTTCCAGCTGATTGAGTGGTTAAAGCTCCGATGGGATATAGAGATACAGCATGATTCTGTGCTTTTCCTTTAAGAAAACTAATAGATGCACTATTATCAATAACAGGAAAAGTATTTGGATGTAATCCTATAGCAGTAAAACCACTTTTTGCAGCAACCTGTAGTCCATTATCTATTGTCTCTCGCTCTTCATATCCAGGTTCACCAAAACAAACACTACTATCAAACCATCCTTGTGAAACATGTAAATTGTTCAATGCTATTTCTTCTACAGTGCCAGAGGCTTTTATAGCAGCATTTATGTCTGCAATGATGCCATTTTCAATCAAAATATCAACCGTTTTATTATGAAAAGGTGACGCAGGATCAATTATAGTAGCAGCCTTTAGTAAGAAGTTCATTTTAGGTATTTTAATAGTAATATTTCAATTAATAAGAATATCAGCGCAAAAATAACAAACCATTTCCAAAGTTCATTAACACTGGTCTCTTCTTTTATTTGATCAAAAAGCTCAGTTACAGAATCACTAACCTGATATTCTTTTGTTGTATTTAGATTGTAGTACTGTAAATCACTTTCTAGGCTATTATAGTTATAGCTTACATGTTGAATAGTATTGTCTTTGTTTTCTAAGCTGTAAATTCCAGATTTTGTAGGAACTTCATCAGTTGTTATTCTTACTTTAGTAGCAAAGCTTTGTTGTAAAGGGATAATCTTTTCCTGATCAGAAACCAATGATAATATTCCGTCTTGACCCAGAGATATAGGTACATCATAAGAATTGGTCTGACCAATGGTATAGGATATATCTGTATGTTGCAAACTAAGTTTTCCAATATTATATAATGTAGGAACGATAAGTGGTGAATTCTTAAAATTAGAGTTCTCACGATTTATCGCCGCTGTAAAAACATATAATGAATTCGTTTTATATAAGAATGGAGTATTATCTTCAAAGGATAGTATTGTACCAGAGGAAGTACTTGTATAGTAAGTATTCACTTTTGGATACTGAAAATTAGTCACACTTTTATCAAATACTCCTCGATATAAAGGATGTGAAAAATTGATGGTTGTTATTTTCTTTTCCTGTTTCTTTTCTTCAATAAATCCTTGATTAGAATATCCAGTGATGAACTGTTGATAGGAAGTTATATCGCCATCTGTAGCAGGAATAAAACAAATAGTTCCTCCTTGATTAGCAAAAGATCTTAAAGCATTAATTAAAGAAATAGGAATTTGTTTTACTTCGTTTATAATAACCAAATTTGCATTGTTGAGATCATTATAATTAAGTTCATTAACAGAACTACTACTCAAAGAAAATTCATCCGAAGTAAATATGTTTTTGATAAAACTATCATTGGCCTCATTAATAGCCACAACTTTAATCTTCTCTGGAGTATTAATTGTAAAATACCTTGAGTTATCAAATGTAATTGCTGGATCTTCTATAGTTACACGCCCATTAATTTTAGTGTTTTCATCTAATCTAAATTCAGTTTGAGTAGTACCATTTTCAGGAATTGTGACAGCAGTTTTAGCAATTAGTTTATCGTTGTTATATAATGCAATGGATATATTTTCTGTAGAAACTTCGGTATTACTCAGTACTGTATTAAGCATTAACTCATTATTCTTATTACGCTGCAAATACAAACTATCGATAGCTATATTTTGTCTTGTAACAGGTTTTAGTTGTACTAAATGAATTTTGGAGTCTGAGTTTTTTGGTAAACTAAATACGTTTTCTTTTTGCTGAAAATCAGAGATTATAATCACTCGTTTGATTGTCTCTGAAGACGAGCTTAATAATTGTTTAGCTTTAAGATAAACTGCAGCATACGAAAGTTGATTAGAAGAATATTCTATCTGCAACAAATCATTAAGGATATCACTTTTAGAAACATCGATAAAAGTTTCTGTATTTGTAAATAGAGATATGGTTTCCTCTTCTGGAAGATCACTCAAAATTTCTTGGACTGCACGTTTCAAAAGTGGTCCTTTAGAACCTTTAGCCTGCATACTAAAAGAATTATCCAGATAGATTGCTGTTTCACTTTTCTTACCAACAATTTCTTCCAGAGCTATAAAAGGCTGTGCAAAAGCAATAATAATTGCAGCTAATGCCAACAAACGGGTCAAAAGGGTAAGCCATTTTTTAATTTGTGAGCTTTTGCGAGTTTGTATCGTTGCAGATTTAAGGAACTGTACATTGGTAAAATCTACCTTTTGAAAACGCCTTAGTTGAAATAAATGAACTAAAATGGGAATGATAAGAGCAAAAAGAACGTAAAGAAATTCTGGGTGTTTAAACTGCATTCTTTATAATTGGGATTAATCTCTTTGATTATCAGTTGATTTCATTTTTTAAACTTTTAACTTGTAAATAAATACTTGAAAAACGTGTAAAAATGAATAAGTGTTTTTTATAATAATGCAGTAAATATAGTAATTTTAAATTGCTTTTTTTATGATTTTGTGCTGAGCTCAACAAGAAGAAGAGCTAAACTAATATTCTATGATATTATACATATACTTAGTGAATTGATATCATATATAAATAGTGTTGATAAAGAAATATGGAAATAAAAAGACGATAACAAAATCGTAGTATAAGAAGTAATTAGATTATCCCATGATATTTTATAAAAACTAGTGTTCTTAACTCCTAAAACTTTAATCTTTTTGGCAAATCTTTGACACATAAATTTTCTTATAATATTTTAGTAAGAGTTTAACTATTCATTAAAAGATATAACGCTTTTTTCTAATTAATTTTGATTGCAAACGGGTTCGTTATTCAATGTATAAGTTGAAACCTTAGAGCTTTTCTTACAGAGTGTATTCAATAGATTTTTCGTTTTTAATTATTTTCATTTTAGATATTTAACAAGATGAGAACATTATGCCCTAACAAGAAAACAAATAATAATTTTAGATAAAGAGAATAAGGTTTTGCCAATAAGATGTAAACCGTGAGCGTCTTTAAAATTATTGCGGTATAATTTAATTTTTTTATTATGTTAAAAAAACTCTTAAAACTCAGCGAAACTCAGCAATTGAGCAAAAATGAACAACGAACAATTAATGGAGGAGGAGCAAGAATTCCTTCCGCTTGTACTTATCCGGGGGCACCTCCATTTGGTGGGCCATGTTTTTGTTTTGTAGATGGACAAGTTTGTAGAGTACAGGAAGACTTTATCTGTCTGGATGGAACTGATCCTATCTGCCCAAATTTCTGATATCAAGATCCACTAATATTTCAATGAAATTTATGACTAAGAAAATGCAAGCCGAGAAAAGTAATCTCGGCTTTTTTTCTTAGATAGTATACAAGCAGATTTTTAAATAGAGAGTTACTATCTAAGATGCGTAAAGTATATCCTAAAAATATGATGTACATTTGCACATTCATTCAGAAATGGCATTTTCATATACATTGTTATTTCTTAAACAATTTATATGTCATTCAATACATTAGGACTTTCCAATGCATTATTAAAAGCAATTAATAAAAAAGGATATACTACACCTTCTCCCATACAGGAAAAGGCAATTCCTCCAATTTTAGAAAAAAAAGATGTTTTAGCGTCTGCACAAACCGGAACAGGTAAAACAGCTGGATTTACATTACCTCTATTACAATTACTATCTCAAGGACAAAAATTAAGAAAAAGACCTGTTAGAGCCCTTGTATTAACACCAACCAGAGAATTAGCAGCTCAGATATTGGATAATGTAAAAGCGTATAGTGAGTTTTTAGATTTGAGATCTATGGTGATATTTGGAGGAGTAAATGCAAATCCTCAAATTCGAGCTTTAAGGAGTGGAGTTGATATATTAGTAGCTACTCCAGGACGTTTGTTGGATTTACATAATCAAAGGGCACTTTCTCTGGCAAATATTGAGATTCTTGTTTTGGATGAGGCTGATCGTATGCTTGATATGGGATTTCAAAGAGATCTTAACAAAATATTGAAATTATTACCAGCCAAACGACAAAACTTATTGTTTTCGGCAACATTTTCAAAAGAGATTAAACAATTGGCTAATGGGATACTAAATCACCCTGTTTGGGTTGAAGCAACACCAGAAAACACTACAGCAGAAAAGGTTGACCAAAAAATATACAGGGTGGATCAAAAAAGGAAATCAGAACTTATTATCAAGTTTATCTCAGAGGGAAACTGGAAACAAGTATTGGTTTTTACCCGAACAAAACATGGGGCAAATCGATTAAGTGAAAAAATGGTAAAAAGTGGTATAAGTGCTGCAGCTATTCACGGAAATAAGAGTCAAGGAGCAAGGACTAAAGCTCTTGGAGGGTTTAAGAAAGGGACTATTAGAGTGTTGGTAGCAACAGATATTGCTGCTCGTGGGTTAGATATTCCTTTATTACCACATGTGGTAAATTTTGAATTGCCAAACATTTCTGAAGATTATGTACATAGAATAGGACGAACCGGAAGAGCAGGAGCTAGCGGAGAAGCAATTTCACTGGTGTGCCAAGATGAATTAAGTTATGTGCGTGGCATAGAGAAGTTACTTGGAGAAAAATTACAAAGTGAAGTGGTCGAAGGATTTGAACCTACTACAAGTTTTGAAAACACAAAACCTGCTTCAAAAAATAGATCATACAATAAACCTAAGCCAAAAGGTAATAACAGAAATTATAAAAGAAGATCAAGAAGGTAATTGTATTTATAAATAAAGTCTTGAGAGATTAAAATGATAATGGCTAGATTAATTGAAGTACCAAAATCATAAATAGTATTCACAGAAACGGAATTAAAAATTCTTTTAATAAACTTCGGAAAGAATAATAAAACATAAATAAGTACGAATATGTACTAATACTTTACAAATATATACTAGATCATTTTTGTAAATGTATCATTATCTAAATTTATTATTGTTTTAAAATATTTTCTAATGAATTTAAACAAAGTTGTATTTGTACTTTTGTCACTTACTATTGTATCCTGTTTTGATTTATCATCTATAACACAAACTGAATATTTTACGGTTACTTCTGAGCATCTATCTATGATTGAAAACGAAGAAGAGAATAATTACATCGTTGATACTTTACAAATCAATAAAACATTGGCAAAACCAAGTACAGATAAAATTTGGGAATTGTCTAATTTTAAATGTATTACACCAATAAATTATACTTTAAACGAGACGACTTCTGGGGTCTTTAAAATAAGCTTGGGAGATGCTCTAATCACTAATGATGATCCAGATTTTTTTAGAATCGAAATCGAAGATACTAATGTTGAGGATATGGTATTTCAAGATTATTCTAATTTCTTTTACATAAATACTGATAAAGGCTCGATCACTATAAAAAAGATTATACAAGGCTTACAATCAAGTGCGAAACAAAACAAAATTTTTTATTCGGATGATAAAAGCTTTGTTATTTATGGAGATAGTAGAAATTTTAATGTAATTCACCTTAATTACCTTGAAGAATTAAGAAAAATGGAGGTTTTTATCAATTATCAAAAATCTGGTCCTTTTTCTGATCTTTCTTCTCGAGATTTATTCACTCTAGCTTTATCAAAATTAAGGATGGCTAGAAATTTTCATATCGTGAAAAGTATTGATGAGGAAGAGAACTGGAGTCATATAACATCTACATTGACGAGATATCATAGAAAATTAGCTAATCTAGCTTTTGAAACCATAAAAAGTACTTCAAAGGAAATAGCTCCCGAAAAAAATATTGAAATAAATGTACCAGATTTTGATATGAAGATTAACGTTTATAGAGGTGAAAAAGTTGATACAATCCAACAGGATTTTAAAAAATTAAAAATCTCCAAAACAATTGATCTAAGATTAAACACTTTTTTTCAAAATGCAACCACAAAACTTCTAAGTACAACATATACGGGATCAGAATTAAAATTGTTACAAAAAGAAACAAATACTTTTATTATTGGGGATGATCAAAGAAAAAAGCTGTTTTGTTTCTATAATATTGATAACACACCTATTTTGATTCGTGTTACAGATGAGTATGAATACTCTGACTCTGATGACAATTTAGATTTGTATTTTGAAATGTTTAAAAAATTAGAAAAAGGCTTTGATACATTCTACTAACAAGCTATAAAAAATGAAATATAAAGCCTTATTATTACTTAAATTGATCTCTTCTTGATCATACCTCCTCTAGTATCATTAATACTGTGCATAATAACAAAAGCGTTAGGATCTATCTTTTCGATCTCTCTATTCAATTTACTAATTTCTAGTCGGGTTACTACAGTATATAGAATATCTATCTCATTCATATGACCATGATTTCCATATCCTTGTTTTCCTTGATATATGGTTACTCCTCGTCTCATGGTATGAGTAATCATATCCATTATTTTTGTGTTATGTTCAGAAATAATAGTAACTCCAGTGTATTCTTCAATACCTTCAATTACAAAATCCAAAGTCTTAGAAGCAGCAAGATAGGTGAGCATTGAGTATAGAGCTGTTTCTATGGATAGAAGGTAGGCAGCAGCAGAGAAGATAATTACATTGATAATAGTAATGGCATCCCCAACCGTTGTCCCTAATTTTTTACTCATAAAAATAGCTAATACTTCAGTACCATCTAATACACCCCCTCCTCGCACAGAAAGTCCGATTCCTGCACCAAGAAAAAAACCTCCAAAAACAGAAACTAATAATTTATCTTGAGTAACCTCAGGAAAGTCAATGAGCAAAAGAGACAATGCCAATCCTGATATTGCAATTGTTGCTCGTATGGCAAATCGTTTTCCTATCACTTTAAATCCTAGAAATATAAAAGGTATATTGATGACCACTATAAGGATATAGAGTGGGATAGATGTAATTTCAGAAACAAGTAATGATATTCCAGTAACACCTCCATCAATAAACATATTAGGTAATAAAAAACTTTCCAGACCAAAAGCAGCAGAAATTACACCTAAAACGATCAGAAAGACGTCTTTAAACAGGGAAATTAGGGTTACTCTGAGTTTTTGAGATGTTTGATCAAAATCAGACTGTAAATCTTGATCATTTTTTTTAAGCTTTTGTGTAATAAAAGCCTTGATGATTCTACGTTTCCATATTGAATTCATAGGCTTTAAGAATAATTGTTTTTAGCTAATAATTGAGACGTATGATCGTGTTTTGTTCATATATAAAGCTACGTAACCTTTTTATTCTTAAACCTAATTTTAACAAAGCTTTGGGCATAAAAAAAGGACGAAAAATTTGATTCCGTCCTTTTTTAATTTTTTATTATGTTCTATTAGAAGATATAGTATCCAACAGATATCTGAAAAGCAGAGTTTTTAGCTTCTACATTATCGATAACGTCTGTAAAACCAAAGTTATAACGTAGCTGACCAAAAAATGGTCCAAATTCTACTCCAGCACCTACAGCACCACTAAGGTCAAAACTTTCTGGATCACCAACTTCAAAATCGTCATTAACTACAAAACCAAATTGAGGTCCGGCTTCTACACTAAAAATTTTAGCAAATTTAAGTTTTACAAGGACAGGAAGGTTTAGATAATCAATATCTGTATCTTCTATTCCTTGCGCAGAATACAAAAGTTCAGGTTGCAGAGCAATAGTTTCTGCGAGACTAACTTGCAAAACGGCACCAATGTGGTATCCTGTTCTTCCATCCAAATTATCATTTACATCATCACCATTGAGCGTAGCAAAATTTACCCCACCCTTAAAACCGAATTTGATGTCTTGTGCATTTGAAGATACTGAAAAACTAATTACTGCAATTGCTAATAAAAAAAGCTTTTTCATAATTGTAAATTTAAGGTTTGTTTAAATCCAAAGATAGGAACTTAAACCTTAATTAAATGTTAAATGTAGCTTGTTTGAGTTATTTTTAGCTGTTATTTTTGAATTTTATCGATATAATTTTGAAACAAAGATTGTTGTATATTCGCAGGAAATTCAAGATTATAATCCGCATTGCAACACGAATTCACTATACAAGTTTCTCCAGAGATTGCCGCAAATCCTAATCGGTTAAAGATTACAGTATCCAAAAAAAATAATATTCCTCTACAGGAAATTAAACATATACAAGTCTTAAAACGTTCTATAGATGCAAGACAAAGAGCAATTAAGGTTAATCTAAAACTAAAAGTTTTTGTACAAGAAGAATTTGTAGATTCAAGTATCGAACTACCAGAATATCCTTTTGTATCCAATGCTCCAGAAGTTGTAATTATTGGTGCAGGTCCAGCTGGTTTATTTGCTGCATTGAGATGTATAGAATTAGGATGTAAACCTATCGTTTTAGAACGAGGTAAAGATGTTAGAACACGCCGTAGAGACTTAAAAGCAATTAATAGAGACCATATTGTTGATGAAGATTCTAACTATTGTTTCGGCGAGGGAGGCGCAGGAACATATAGTGATGGGAAATTGTATACTAGATCTAAAAAAAGAGGTGATGTTAACCGTATTTTAGAACTTTTGGTTGCTTTTGGAGCCACAGACCAAATTCTTGTAGAAGCACATCCTCATATCGGAACAAATAAACTACCTGGTATTATAGCTGCAATACGTGAAAAGATAATAGAAAGAGGAGGAGAAATACATTTTGAAACTCGTGTTATTGATTTTGAAATTAGGAACTCAGAAATTAATGGGGTTACATTATTAGGTGGTAGTACTATAGCTACTAATAAATTGATTTTGGCAACCGGACACTCTGCAAGAGATATTTTTGAACTATTATATCATAAACAAATAGAGATCGAAGCAAAACCCTTTGCTTTGGGAGTACGTGTAGAGCATTCGCAGCAATTAATAGATCAAATCCAGTATAAATGTGAAGTGCGAAGTCCATATTTGCCTCCTTCACCATATAGTATTGTTAAGCAAGTTAGAGGCAGGGGCATGTATTCTTTTTGTATGTGTCCTGGAGGAGTTATTGCTCCTTGTGCAACCAGTCCGGGAGAAGTAGTCACCAATGGTTGGTCTCCTTCAAAAAGAGACCAGCCTACGGCTAATAGTGGTATTGTTATAGAACTTAGAATGGAGGATTTTAAACCATTTTCTAATTATGGGCCATTATCTGGAATGTATTTTCAAAAAAGTATTGAACAGCAAGCATGGAAAGTAGGAGGGAGAACTCAACGAGTTCCTGCGCAAAGGTTAATAGATATGGTTGAAGGAAAGGTATCATCAAACCTTCCAGTAACATCATATAAGCCAGGTTTAACATCTGTAGATATGAATGCTGTATTTCCAGAATTTATTCATGATACTTTAAAGGATGGTTTTAAAGCTTTTGATAAAAGTATGCGTGGGTACCTTACTAATGAAGCTGTTGTACACGCTCCAGAATCACGTACCTCCTCTCCAGTTCGTATTCCAAGAGATTGGAAAACATTAGAGCACTTACAAATTAAAGGATTGTATCCCTGCGGCGAAGGAGCCGGATATGCAGGAGGTATAATTTCGGCAGCAATTGATGGAGAAAAATGTGCAGCAGCTTGTGTTGCAACAATAAAAGCATAATAAAATATGAAATGTAATTATGTGTCTATGAAGTCCAGATTATGGATTTACTGTATTTTGTTTTTAAGTATACTGGTTTTTTCATGCAAAGAAAATAACGATAGACAAGCTATTGAAAAAACTGAAGATACAGAAAATGCTATCGATTTTGGTGAAGAAGAAACTAATGAAAAACTGGTGGTCATTGCTAAACAAGGATTAGTAATAAGGGATGAACCTGGGTTGACTGGTCATAAAATAGGGAAATTTGAGTATTTAAGTGAAGTAGAGGTAATTGAAGTAACAGATCAAGTATTAGAGCTTAAAGACGAGAATACAGTTATAAAAGGAAATTGGGTAAAAGTAGTTTTTGAAGCATATAAAAGTGCATATGTTTTTGATGGTTTTCTTAAGACCAAAGATGAATTGAAAGCAAGTAATGCTAGTTATCAATTTAAAGTAGCTAATGTAAAAATGGCTACTAATTTATTATCTACAGTAAATTGCAAAGTAGCAGTCCAAAAGGCTATAGGAAAAGAAGTCTATTTTTTACCTGAAGAATCAGAAAAAAAAGAGCTTGTATATTCTGGAAATAATATTTTTTTAGAAACGGTACAATTAGCATATGATTCTCACAGGCCATTAGTACTTTCACCAGATATTATTTGGTTAGCTATTGCTCAAGGTTTCTCTTGTCATGTTAATGAGAATTTTAAAACATTAGAAGATAAAATTTTTGTGACTGATAAACCCGATAAAATAAAATGTAGAGAAGATTCTTTAAGCAAAGGAGCAAAACATTGGGGTAAATTGGTTTCATCATTATCTAATGAAACCAAAAAGTATACTCAGAAAAATTTGTATAAGGCTATGGTGCCGAATTTTTCGACAACTACATCTTTAGAAACTACTTCTTTTGAAGTAACATTGTTAGAAAGCTTTGAACAAGCATTTGAATATGTTGGTGAGACGGGCTGTGGGATTCCGTATATAACAATAGAAGGTATTCCTGAAGATTGGGGAAAAATATATGCAAATATAGATAACCTTAAAGGATATGGGCTGGATGATTGGATAGATCAATTAAAACCTGTTTTACAAGAATTTGAAAATGCGTCCAAAGGTGAGATCAATATGGTTTTTTGGAAAGATATATATAAAAATGCTAGTGAATATGGTGCTTTTTATATTTCGGGATGGATTGTTAAGTTTTTTCCCTATATAAAAACATTAGAAAGTGATGTTACAGGTTCTTATGATCCAGAAACGGGTATGACTAAAGTAAAAGAAGTATACATAAAGAATCCTTTTTATAAGGATAATGATTATTTGATGTCTACATTATCTACAGACGATTTTCCTTCAGGATTTTCTCAGATTGATATACTGTGGAATGATTATTTCAATGATAAAACTATAGATATAGAAGTTTACGCAGGATTTTTGGGAATATCTCAATCTTCTGATATCTCATTAAAACCATATATAACGTATGCAATCTGTAAAAAAGATGCATCCATAATAGAGACAGAAACAGTATACAATTCGGGCGGTACTTCTCATGATTCTTATGAATATTGGATTCCTTATCCGGTTGAAAATAAATTAATAAAACAATTATCGGTATATGATATTAAGAAGCACAAAACAAATGATATCGCTATAGCATATATAAAGGAAAGTATACGATCAAAATTTGATGTTGATGGTGTCAAAATTGATTTTGTGGTTTTAACGAATGGAACAGTTACAGATATAAAAATTGAGAATAGTAAAGATGAACAACTATTGTCTGATATAAGAAAATATTTGTATGATTTGCCTCAAAAATGGTTTCCAGCTTTAGCACCAATAGGTATAATCGATAATGATTGGGATCTTGAAACGGATACCAAAAAGTTAATGAAAGTGAATAGTAAAATTATTATGGAATTTTAAATTTAATTTTTAAGCTCCTTTTTAATATAAAAAATGAAAAGAGCTAGTTTGGCTTTTGGATAGAAAATTCAAAAGTTGTTTGTATTTTTTCCTGAGAAGATACTTTTATCTCACCTCCAAGCTTTTTTACAAGCTTCTTAACTGTTGAAAGACCTATTCCATTACCTTTATTACCATTCCTGTCAGTATGGTTAGCAATAGTAAAAAGATCAAAAATCACCTCTAATTTATTATTTGGAATCCCCATTCCGTTATCGGTTATCTTGAAATGATAAAAAATATCATCCTCTTTAGTTTCGATAGATACAATAATTTGTTCTTTATCATTGTACTTAATACTATTTCCGATGAGATTAAAAAAGATCTGTTTTAGCGCAAGCTTGTTCGATTCTAAAATCGGATTTTCTTTTGGAAAATTAATAGTAAAATCTGGTTTAATACTAAGTAAACTAACAATTTCCTGAAGTAAATCGTTTAGAACAAATTTTTCGGGTTTATGATTGATGAGACTTTCACTTTCATAGTGCTCAAGAATATCACCTATATAATTGCTCATTGAAAACGATGAGATTTTAATATATTCAAAGTATTCTAGACTTTCAGAATCCAGTTTGTCTCCAAGTTTAAGTTTTAATAAATCTGTAGATGTAATAACATTAGCCAATGGCATTTTGAGATCATGAGATATTACTCTGGCAAATTCTCGTAAAGAATCATTACGTTTTTTTAGTTTGGACTGCATATACTCAAGATCTCTATTCTTTTTGTTTAGTTCAAAAAGCATGATTACCTGATTAGCAAGAGATTTAAGTGCTTCTATTTGTTTATGAGAAAGCTTTTTGGGTTTACTGTCAATAACACATAACGTACCTAAAGCAAAACCATCTTTATCTACCAAGGGAATTCCTGCATAAAAGATTACAATTTTATCAACTTCGGTGAGAGGGTTATTACAGAAGCGAGGATCTTTACGAGCATCTTCAACAATTAATGGTTTATAGGGATCCAGAATGGCATGCGCACAGAAAGACACAGCTCTTGGTGTTTCACAAATAGCTAAACCATATTTAGACTTAAACCATTGCCTATCTTTATCTACAAGAGAAATTAATGCTATTTCTGCATCACATAGAAATGAGGCAAGTGTAGTAATCTCGTCAAATTCTTTTTCGAATTCTGTATCAAGAATATTTAGTGAATGTAAAGCTTCAAGTCTGAGCTTTTCATTTGTTGGTTTTGCAGCTTCTGTCATCCTCGTCATAGAATTGATTTAGAACCATTCAATTCTTAATAAAATTAACAAAAATAACTTACATATTAAGAATTAATTAGCATTACGTACTTATTTTGTGTGATTACCGTAATACAGCTACATGATTTTATTATTTAAAAAAGTACTTTAATGAATTTGCTTAGAATGCTTAAGTTTATATAAAATATAACTCCCATACTAATCAATTAGTATGGGAGTTTACAATTACCTGATAGATATTAACAACAATTAATTTTCATATTTGGTTTGATCTTCTAAACTATTCATGAATGCAATAATATCTTTAATTTCTTCTTTTGAAAGATGCAATGGATCAGGAGGCAAAGTTTGGTATGTGGCATCGATTCCTATACCTGCACCACCTCCGCGATTATAAAAGTCAAGTACTTCTTCTAATGTTTGGTATACTCCATTATGCATATATGGGCCAGTTTTACTCACATTTCTTACTGTTGAAGTTTTAAAAAAATGCTTTCTCTGTTCTGTTTTATATACATCATATCTTCCTAAATCTTCGCTAATAGTAGCATTGATTGTATCATTTTCTTTAGGCACTCCAATTAATTCAATCTCTGATTCTCTGTAGTTTGGAGGTACAGTACCATTAAAAATAGGAGCAAAGTGACATGTAGCACATTTAGCTTTTCCATTAAAAAGATTAAAACCATTAATCTCACTTTTGGTAAGGGTATTTTCTATCCCATTAATATTTTGATCAAATTTAGAATTAAAAGGGGCTAGACTTCTTATATAACTCGCAATAGCATTTCTTATCTGAGCGTTATTGACTTTTTGATTTTTAAAAACAGTTTTATATGCTTTGAGATAATTACTGTCTTGAGCAACTACTTTTCCCAAAGTTTCTAAGTCTGTATGAAATTCATTTTCATTTTCTACCACTGCGATGATTTGTCCTTCAAGGCTACCAGCTCTTTTATCATAAAAAAATGCCTGTTGTAAACCAGAATAAAGAAGAGTAGGTGTATTACGGGTAACACCTGCACCTATTTTTAGACCATCGGTAAAAGCTTTATCAGGATGATGACAGGTAGCACAACTTATTTTTTTATCTGATGATAAGTTAGTATCATAAAATAGCTTTTTACCAAGAGCTATTTTTTCTGGAGTTGTTTTTCCCGAGTTTCTATCCGCAAAATAAGTATTATTGTAAGTGTTTGCAGAGAAAAGAGAAGTTGCATCATTTTTTATAGCCAGCTCAAAAGGAAAACTAACGTTCCAGTCGGCAACTATTTTATTCCAAAGTTCTAATTGTTTATGCGTATGATTTTTTATAAAATCATAACGATTAAATGTATTGAAATCACCTTTTAAATCGCTAATTGATGCATCTATTTCTGTATTCCAATGATCAAATAATTTTTTATTCTTAAACTCCTTTTCAAAAATAGCTAAGTATGTTTTTAGACTTTGATATACAGTTTTGGATTCCTCTAAAGAATTCTCTAGAACTGGTGAGTCAAATCCAGTGATCCCTGTGAGAGATATTTGAATTATTGATTTCCTTAACAACCATAAGAAATGATATGTTTTTATGTGGTTAAAACTTATGTTTTTCTTTATTAATTTTAGTCGATTTGAAACCAAGTCCAAGTGCTTGTTTATTACAATAATATCTATTTGTTCTGTAAAGATTTCTTCTTCTAAAACCTGATATCCACTTGGGTTTTTAATTTTGATATCGGTATAATCTTCCTCTTCGATTTTTAGAATATTAGGTTGATTTAAAAAACCATAATTTTCAATATCTAAAGAAGCTAAAATTGGCTCGGTTTTTTTAAAATATTTTCGTGATTTCAAAAAGTTTTTTTTAAGATCACCAGTATTCGTTCGGGCACTATCCAGAGTATTAATAGCCATTGTTATATCATCAATGAATTGTTCTTTCATTTGATTGTTATATGGTATTTTTTCTGGTGTTTTTACTTGTTCAGAACAAGAAGTAACGCTAATTATCGATATGATAAAGAGGCTTATCATAAAATAAGCCTCTTTATTAAGATTTAATAAAAATTGAGTCATATATTATCTTTCTAATCCTTTGATTACATATAGCATACTTCCTTCTTTTCGGCTATTTGCAACATCTGGATTTGCAGTTGGATCAGTAAATGGTACTCCATCAGCTCTTTCCCATCCATGATTTTGAGTAATCATAAGAAATGTATCATCGACATCGATAACATCAGAAATATCGATCATACCAGTGATTTCCCATATTCTATCTACACTACCATATCCAGAACCTGCAGCTTTAACTTGGTCACATTCTAATACTACTTTTAATTCTCCTGTATTTAGATTGTATTGATATAATCTGGCATAGTGATTTGCAGCTGGTTTGAACCCTTGAATTCCGTTTGGATCTTCTTGTATATATGCGAAATTTTCTGTTACTGTAATATTATCAGGGCTGTGGAAAGCTTCAGCTGTACCACCTACTTTATCACCATCTAATACACAAGTTATTTTACCAGCTCCGTATGGATTTCTACTATTTAATTCAACTTTATAAACTCTTCCAGAACGAGTTCCTTTTCCAATTAATCCAGGCTTATCTCTACCAGTCACAGCAAGATATACTTCTCGATTATTACTACTAAGTCCTCTTCTCCAGTCTATATCTTCTAATCTAGAGAATCCCATAACACCTTTTTCTTTGGCTTCAGCATCCAATAAGTCGATATCTTTTTCTTTTAATTCTACAAACTCCATATCATATGCAACACCTTCTTCCATATCCATTTCATAAGTAACATCTGGAGAAGTAACTTTTAGTCCGTATAATTTTCCTCCTTCTAAGTCTCCTTGTCTACCTACATACATTCCTAGTTGTCCAGAAGGAACTTCATTATTACTATTGTCATCTCCTATAAAAACTACTGTTTTTCCTGGATATGCACGTCTGCTAAGCGCTACGGCATTTTCTGTTGACCATTGTCCTAATGCTGGTAACATTCTTGGAGCAGAAGCTTCTGATGCATCTTTATATGGGTCAGTAGCAAAAACTCCTTTTGAGTTTCCTCCCCATTCACCTCCAGATAGGTATAAAGGACCAAAACCATGTACAGATGGAGTGATTAATGAGCCAGAACATTGCGCTGTATTAGCAGTTGCTAATGCATTAAGAATATGTTCTCCTTTGATTGGTTTGAATGTTTCATCTAGAGTAATTCTAGCCACAGAATAATCAGCCTCTATATTATTGATTAAGGTGAAAGTTCCATTTTTATTGCGAAGTAATCCAGCACCATCGGCCATAGATCCATACGTAAAATCCGGAATGTATGTATCTTCAGAAGATAATAGGTTATAAATTTCTATATCTGAAAATTCTGGAGTTTTTTCTACAAGAATAGGAGAAACAGAATGATTTTTTAGTTCAATTTTTCCAGTTGGTGGTTTAACTGGACCGCTAAAATCATCATCGTCACAAGAAATAAGAACAGAAGCTAATATTAGATAAGCGAGAATAAAATAGTTTTTCATGATTGTGTGTGTTTTTTTGTTCACACAAATTTAACTCAGGCTCTATCTGAATTACTTTACGAAGATGTTTTATGTTTATTAAAGAAATATCACTAGAATGTTTACAACGTAAAATTAACATTACTCTTTAGAATGAATCTAAACTTAGAATTTTTCGAATACACCAAGACCAAATAATGCGTAATCATACTTAACCGGGTCCATAGGGTCTAATGTCCTAAGTTTTGTATCCAATTGTAACAATGCTTTTCCATCATTTTGTTTGCGTTTTAATAACCCCAGTTTTCGAGCTACATTTCCAGAATGTACATCCAATGGGCATGATAATTGAGAAGAAGAGAGCTTGTTCCATATTCCTAAATCAACACCAGCTTTAGCATCGCGTACCATCCATCGCAGAAACATATTAATGCGTTTAGCGGCAGAATTTTTATGAGGATCACTAATATGTTTTTCGGTTCTAGATTGATGGGGGAGACTAAAGAATTCTTTTTTAAATTCATGAATAGCATTTTGGAGTGTGTTTTCTGAAGCAAATTGCTTAAAAAAGCTCTCCATATCATCAAATTTAGTATATAAATAATGTAAAGCTGTAATAAAATAGGAGAGGTCTATATGATTAAAGGTGCGATGTACAAAACCTTCTAAGCTTTGCAGGTCATTTTCTGTATGACTCATAATAAAATCATGAGGACTGTGCCCTAGGAGGTTCATTAACCGATGAGCATTATTTAAAATACTTTTGCGATTTCCCCAAGAAATAGTGGCTGTTAAAAATCCCGATATTTCAATATCCTTTTTTTCTGTAAAGAGATGGGGTATCTGTACAGGATCGGTTTCTATAAATTTTGGTTGTTCATAGAAAGTAGCTTTCTCATCAAGAAATTCTTTAAGCTCGGTTTTATTTAACTTTTTCACCTGGATTATCCAACAATTTTACCATCCACCATGACCAGTTTTCTATCTGCCATATCAGCTAGTTCCTGGTTATGAGTTACAATTACAAAAGTTTGACCAAATTCGTCTCTAAGTTTAAAAAATAATTTATGTAGATTTTCTGCTGCTTCACTATCTAAGTTTCCAGAAGGTTCGTCTGCAAATATAACTTTTGGATTATTAATTAGTGCTCTCGCAACGGCTACACGTTGTTGTTCACCACCAGATAGTTCGCTGGGTTTGTGGTTGTAACGATCAGAAAGACCAAGAAAGTCTAAAAGCTCTTTTGCTCGTTTCTCTACTTCTGCCTTTGGAGTTTTCTTTATAAAAGCAGGGATACATACATTTTCCAGAGCAGTAAATTCTGGTAATAATTGATGAAACTGAAAGATAAACCCTAGCTGTTCATTTCTAAACTTTGAAAGTTGTTTCTGGGATAATGAATTAATATTTGATTCATTAATTAGTAAGTTACTTTTTTGTACTTCACTAACTCGATCTAATGTGCCCAAAATTTGTAATAATGTCGTTTTTCCTGCGCCAGAAGCACCAACAATTGATACAATCTCTCCTTGTTTGATATGAAGATCTACCCCTTTAAGTACATGAAGATCTCCATAATTTTTATGAATATTATTTGCCTTAATCATCTATTTTTTTGACTTGATGGAGTGAAAGTAATCAATATCCATAGAATCCCCAAGATTATCCTTTAGAAGAACGTTTTAAATTATTCACATCAAGAAAATATACTACTCTTAAAGATAATGTATGTTGTATAGGTTGGCTAAAAAGATTATCCAAACTTTGCGTATAATTTAGAGTAGATAATTCATCATCATTAAATATTTGATTGCGATAGAGTAGTGTAGCTTCACTACCGGGAGCAAAACGCCAATTAAAACTCAGGTCCAGGTTCCAGATATTAAAATTTGTATTAGGGTTGTTTTCTGATATGTCATAATTAGTGCGTGATCTTGAGCCATTTTCATTAAGAATAAAAAATACATTATCAGAATAGTCAGCTGTACTCCAAAAATTTCTAAAACGTAAATTGATTGCTTTAAAAGGATCAAAATTATAACTAGCACTAAGAGAGTTTTCTAAGGATATAATATCCCGTTGTCCCAGAAATACATCAACATCATTATCATCAATATACCCAAAGTTCTTAGGTCTGTTAAAGTATTCTGATCTCCAGATTAACAATAATTTATCTGAAAAACGGTATCTGGGAGAAATTTCTACTCTATAAATTTTTTGTGAATCTCCAAACCATTGTCTTGTACCTGCACTAATATCGTAAGCAAATTTTTTCCTGAAGTCAGACGAAACAAATATTCTTCCACCGGCACTAGGGCTGAATGTCACAAATCTTCCATCTACTCTAGGTTCAAAATAATCTTGATTCTTAGAATTATAAGATCCTCTGGCTCCAAAAGCAAAGCGTTCTCTAGTTACAAAAAAGGAGTTGAGCCCTATGGAGTTTTGGGTTTGTACACTAGGATCATATAAGCGTTGATGTCTTGCAAAAACATTGATACGATACCTGTTAAAAATACCTTGAGGTTCAAAAATCTCATATGACGCATTAACTCTAAAATTATTAAAATTATTTCTAAAGTTTACCCCTAAGTCATTAACGTCATAGGTTTTATTCGCAAGATCATGGCCAAATCCATATCTAAATCTTCCTTTGATGCGATCAAAGTCAAGTTCTGAAGAAAAACCACCAATGTTTTCATCTGCCAGATTTACCTGGCTTACGATCGTTCTTCCGGTTAAGCGATATGAATTCGTTTTATTGGCAAGGTTCCATGCTAAACCTGTTACATTAGCATCTCTAAATTTACTTCCATTACGGGTAACATTTGTATTGATTAATGAAATAGAAGAATTGTTATTAAACTGTTGATCCAAAACAAATATATTGTAGTTTGCCAAAGGTTCCACCACTTCATTACGGACAGAACCGGTAATTGTATCTGTAATTCGTACTTCTGTTTTTTCTGTTATTGCATTAAAAAAACCAATACCCAAATTACCATTAGTTCTTCCTGAAATTTTTAAAGCATTCAGTAAATTTATTTTTGAAGGAGCATCTTCTGCAACTTCATTTTCATTGAGATCATCATCTGATATAGATGATGAAGGACCTCCTCCAACTCTTCTGGAAAAGAAAATATCGCCTTTGTTGAACAGTTCTGTGCCTTCTGTAAAGAATTGTCTATTTTCTCCAAAAGTCTGTTCAAACGGCCCTAGATTAAGTCGGACTTCATCAAAAGAAGCTTGTCCAAAATCAGGAATTAATGTGGCATCCAAAGTAAAACTATCACTCAATCCATATTTTACATCCATTCCGGCGCTAAAATCAGTTTCAGTCTCTCCATCAAAATGAGAAACCAAACCTTGGACAAAAGGAAAAAAAGTAAGTCTAACAGGAGGATCTATATTCTCAACACCTTTTACCAGGCCATTGTATTGCGTTTGTTGTCCAACTTTATTATCAATAAAGTTCCAGGTATGTGTTTGGTTACGGCCTTGTAGTCTTCGATAAAAATTTATACTCCAATCTTGTACATCGACTTCAGGAAATCGTAATGCGTTATATGGAATTTTGAATTCTGCGTACCAGCCTTTTTCATCAAATGAAACTTTAGCTTCAAAAACTACATTATAACTAAAATCTTCATCAAATTGATCAGCTCTTGCATCTCCAATAGTTCCCGCACTGGTAATAAAAAATCGGGTTTCATTTATACCATCATTATACGTATTTATACCAATGCTAAAAAAATCGGCCTGAACAAATACATTATCTCGCTGACTAAATTGTTTTAACATTCTATTTACTTGATCATCATGTAAATATGCGGCAAAATAAACGGCTTTATTATCATAAGCCATTTTTACTTCAGATTGCAAGTTTTGAGGTATTTCTCCTTCATTTCCAGGTCTCCACATATGAAACCCTCCATTTGCCGGAATTGTTTTCCAAACATCATCATCTAGAATACCATCAATTTTGGGAGGATTACTAATTCTTTGGGCATTAATTTCTTTTCTTTCCTGTGCAAAAGAATGTAAAATAAAAAACAATAAAACTAATACACAAGTATTGGAGCGTAGTTG
This sequence comes from Aquimarina sp. AU119, assembly GCF_900312735.1. Lineage (NCBI taxonomy): Bacteria > Pseudomonadati > Bacteroidota > Flavobacteriia > Flavobacteriales > Flavobacteriaceae > Aquimarina > Aquimarina sp. AU119. The sequence continues at coordinate 21,786 of NZ_OMPF01000005.1, forward strand.
TAAATTCATGAAATCGTAATAAAAACCTTACTTTTTTGAGTTATGTGCAAAACTAACTTTGTATTAGGAGACGGCATACTAACGAAAAGTTAAAAAGAATAAAAAATGTTTAATATAGACGTATTTTTGTTAAACAAAAAAATGTTTTTAACATTACTATGGGAGAAAATACTACACAAATTGCGGTTTTAGCAGGAGGATGTTTTTGGTGTACAGAAGCTGTTTTTCAACGTTTAGAAGGAGTTAATCAAGTCATCTCTGGATATACAGGAGGAACCATTAAAAACCCGGCATATAGAGAGATTACAACAGGAAGAACTGGCCATGCAGAGGCTATTAAAGTTGAATATAATCCAGAACATATAAGCTATAAAGAACTATTAGAAATCTTTTTTACTACTCATGACCCGACGACACTAAATCGTCAAGGAGCTGATAAAGGCACACAATATCGAAGTGCTATTTTTTATGTTGATAAGGATCAGGAAGAAATTGCGACAAAGATAATTGAAGAGTTAAATAAGGAGCGTATTTTTGATAATCCGATAGTAACAGAAGTTACCGAATTAGGACCATTTTATAATGCAGAAGAATATCATAGAAATTATTACAATCAAAACAGTAGTCAGGGATATTGTCAATTTGTAATTGATCCAAAACTTAACAAATTATATACTACCTTTAAAAACAAATTGAAAAAAGAAATAGAGAATTAAGTACTATGCCATATAAGAATTTTGAAGAATACAATATAAAAGTAACTGAAGAAGTAAAACAAAAATTTGAATCAATTATAGAAGACCTTGGAGAAGATGTAAATAGAGAAGGTATTGTTAAAACTCCAGAAAGAGCTGCTAAAGCTATGCAATTTCTTACCCAAGGATACCATCAAGACCCGGCAGAAATATTAAAAGGAGCAATGTTTAAAGAAGGTTATGATGATATGGTTATTGTAAAAGATATTGAGCTGTATTCATTATGTGAGCATCATATGTTGCCATTTTTTGGGAAAGCACATATCGCTTATATTCCTGATGGTCAAATTGTTGGTTTAAGTAAATTGCCAAGAATTGTTGATGTTTTTGCCAGAAGATTACAAGTACAGGAAAGATTAACACATGATATTCTTGAATGTATTAATGATACTCTTAAACCAAAAGGTGTAGCAGTGGTAATCGAAGCTTCTCATATGTGTATGATGATGAGAGGTGTACAAAAACAAAATTCTGTGACTACGACTTCAGGTTTTAGAGGGCAATTTGAAAAAATCGAAACCCGAACAGAGTTTTTAAGATTAATAACTGCCGATCTAGGATAATTATTTTTTGGAATACTCTTTGCTTTATTTATTGTATATTAAACCTAAAACAATTAAATGTATGGCAAAAGATAAGTACAAAAAATTAGGACTTAGTTTACTTTTTGACGGACTAGGAATGGTTAGCTATATAATTCCTGGAATTGGAGAATTTGCTGATGTATTATGGGCGCCCTTGGCAGGATGGCTTATGACAAGAATGTATAAAGGTAATATGGGTAAAGCAGCAGGAGTGTTTACTTTTGTAGAAGAAGCGCTACCTGGATTAGATGTTATACCATCTTTTACAATAATGTGGGTATATAGTTACGTAATTAAGAAAGAAAAAGTGAATAAAATTATCGATTTAGATATCTCTTAATCCTTGAAAAAACGAGCAAACCCCATTCTGCTTAACATTTTTTTCTCAAAATTCCAGAAAAATTTAAATTGGCCAAATATCCACCCTACTATAAGAAGCAGTACCTGATATATCGGAAAGACGAGTAGGATTCTAATAGGCCAATATATCCAACCATTGGTAGTTTCTTTGGATAAACTCAAAAATGAGAGTATAGGATCTGAGACTCTTGCAGCTGTTGAACCGGTAATAGCAAAAACCATAAAAATAGCAATAAGTTCCCATCTATAGTTGACACTCCATCTGGTTTCAAGAACACCAAAAAGTTTTAAAGTAATAAAAAGGAGTAGAGATGATAATAAAATTGTAATTGCAGAGAGCAAACCAAAGTAAATACTATCGGTTTTGGAGATATCTATCAACCCCAGAATATATTTTGCAATAAGATATCCCGAGAATATCAAGCTAAGTAATCCTAGCATTGGAAATATTAGTTGCCAACTAGATTTTATTTCCCATCGTTCTTTAAACTTTTGCATGGGGCAAAAATACAATTAAAGCTAAACTAAACAATATATTTTCTATAGTAAACTGATAAATTTTAGGTTAGGTAATTTAAAATCTATTACCTCTAGAAACAATAAATCTTTGTCGATAACGCTGTTCAAAAAACAAGAAGTAATTATAAAGAAGATAATTTACTTCGTATCCATAATGAATGTTAGGTTCATAATTAATTTGTTGAAAATATAAGTTTGCATTAAATCGTTGAGGTTGTAGTACTCGTTGATTAAACTCGTTAACATATATACGATTTCTGGATTCTAAAAAGTTTTCTCCATAAAACCCCCTGGGCCTTTGAGTGACAAGCCATGCATTAAATCCGGGTTCTATAATTATGATTTCATACTCTAAGCTATCATTTGCAATTCTTATGGTATCAGAACCTGTATCTGCAGAAGCTACATCCATGGTTTTGGTATCAGTAGAAGCACAGCCAATAATCAAAAAGGCTACTATGATGGTGTAAATAAGGCTTTTCATTATTCCAATTTATTTGAAATTACAAAAAAGCCGAAGAATTACCTTCGGCTTTAACCATTATTTAAGGATTGTATTATTTGCCAAAAAGCCCTCCAAGAAGTCCTCCAAGGCCACCTTTGTTCTTTCCTCCACTGCTTAATAGCATACCGGCAACATCATCAAGGATACTACCATCTCCATCGGCATCTAGAAAAGATTCAATCAAAGATTGCTCTTTTGAACCTTTTGCAGCACCTGACATATTTCCTAATAAGCTTGTTAAACCATTAGCATCACTAACATTATTCTGTGAAGCTTGTTTTCCTAATACTCCCATAAGAATTGGAGCAGCTACTTTTAGAATCTGTCCAACAGAACCAGCGTCTATTCCAGATTTTTGACTTAGAGCGTTTTCAACAGCAGGTTGTTTCCCACCAAGGATGTGACCTAAAATTCCGGCACCATCATTGGTTACACTTTGATCAACACCACCTTCAAACAAACCTCCTAAGTTATCTAGGATACCACCAGAATGATTTCCAGAAAGCGCATTTAATAAACCAGAAGCACCTTCTGGGGTAGAAGCATTACGTTGCATTGCTCCCATTAGCACGGGCATGGCCATACTCAATAGTCCACTAGTTTTATCAGATGATTGTCCCGTTTGTGAACTTACACCATCAATAATTTGTTTGCCCATAGGGCTATTTAAGAGTTCTAAAATTCCAGACATAGTTGTTATAGTTTTTGTGAATCTAAATTTACATCTTTTATTAGTAGAATTTTATAAAGCCAATCATTTTATTTTGGTCAAAAATAGATGAAAGACCATTTCGCAGGATGAAATACAAAAAAAGGTCATTTCAGTTTCTGAAATGACCTTTTAGCGTTAACACTTATATAATTATAATTAATTCAAGATTTTAATAATTTGTTCAGCTAATTCCTGTCCAATACGATCTTGTGCTTCTCCTGTAGCCGCTCCAATATGTGGTGTTAATGATATTTTATTGTTCATTAATACTTTTATTGCAGGGCTAGGTTCGTTTTCGAATACATCAAGACCAGCAAAACCTAATTTACCGTTCTCCAAAGCATCTACTAATGCTACTTCATCGATTACTCCTCCACGAGCGGCATTAATAATACCTGCACCATCTTTCATTTGCTCGATTTCTGGTTTTCCGATAACATATTCTTTTTGTGCTGGAACATGTAAGGTAAAGAAATCAGCTTGTTTTAAAACTTCTTCTTTAGAAACAGTTTTAATTTTGAAGGTTAAAGATTGCCCGTCAAAGAAATCTACCGGAATTTCTATTTCTTCAATAAATGGATCGTATGCTATTACATTCATTCCAACTCCGATAGCTATTTTGGCAGTTGCTTGTCCAATTCGTCCTATACCTATAACTCCAAGGGTTTTCCCTCTTAGTTCGATACCACTTCCGTATGCTTTTTTAAGATTTTTGAATTTGCTGTCACCTTCTAAAGGCATATTACGGTTAGAATCGTGTAAAAAACGAACACTACCATATAAATGAGCAAATACTAATTCTGCAACAGATCCAGAAGATGCTGCTGGAGTATTAATTACATGTAATCCTTTTTCACGGGCATAGGCAACATCTATATTGTCCATACCAACACCTCCACGGCCAATAATCTTAAGAGAAGGGCAGTTATCAATGATATCAGTTCTTACTTTGGTCGCACTACGAACAAGTAATACCGAAACTTGATTTTCATTAATATAATCTACTAATTGATCTTGAGCTACTGTCGTAGTCAAGACTTCAAATCCTTCTTTTTCCAAGGCTTCAATTCCGCTTTGTGATACTCCGTCGTTTGCTAATACTTTCATTATTTCTAAATCTTGTTTTTTTTATTTTAAATCTCCCGGGTGTTATGCTTTTCGTTCTAAATCTCCCATTACATCAACAAGAGCGGCAACGCTTTCCATAGTCATTGCATTATACATGCTGGCTCTATATCCTCCAACACTTCTATGTCCATTCACCCCATTAATTCCAGCTTCTTTCCACATCGCATCAAATGTTTCTTTAAGATCTTCATTAACGAGTGTAAATGTAGCATTCATATTTGAACGATCTTCTTTTGCAGCAAATCCGTTAAATAATGGATTTAAGTCTATTTCAGAATAAATAAGTTTTGCTTTTTTCTCATTTAACTCTTCTATAGCGGCTATACCACCTAGTTTTTTAAGCCATCTAAGTGTAAGCATTGAAACATATACTGCAAAAACAGGAGGAGTATTAAACATACTCGCTTTGCTAATATGAACTTGATAATCTAACATAGAAGGAATTTGTCTTTCTATTTTACCAAGAATATCTTCTTTTACAACGACAAGAGTTGTTCCTGCAGGTCCCATATTCTTTTGCGCTCCCGCATAAATAAGACTAAACTGTGAAAAGTCTAATTGTCTAGAGAATATATCGCTACTCATATCACAAATAAGTGGAGCGTTTGATACAGGGAAATCTTTAATTTGAGTTCCAAAAATTGTATTGTTACTGGTACAGTGTATGTAATCTAAATTCTCGGGTATTTCAAATCCTTTTGGAATGTAATTGAAGTTTTTATCCTTAGAAGATGCAATTTCTATTACTTCTCCAAAAAGTTTGGCTTCTTTAACTGCTTTGTCACTCCAGCTACCAGTATTCATATATCCGGCATTGGATTGTAATAAGTTATACGCTACCATAAGGAATTGGGTACTTGCTCCTCCTTGAAGGAATAGTGCTTTGTATCCTTTACCTTCCAGACCTAGTAATTCTAAAGCCAGACTACGAGCTTCTTCCATTACGTCAACAAAATCTTTACTACGATGTGAAATTTCGATAATGGAAAGGCCTGAATTATTATAATCTAGAATAGCTTGAGAAGCTTCTTTAAATACTTCTTGTGGTAAAATACAGGGTCCAGCGCTAAAATTATGCTTTTTCATGTGCTAATGTTTATTGTTTTTAATGGCCACATGGAATCTTCTTTAACGATCAAAAACACCTTTTACAAAATTTGATAATAGTTGTTCTAATCGCTTCGGTTTCATCAGTAGTTTTTAATGTTGATAAATAGTATTATTTAATAGTGTTTTGACTCCTATAAAATAGGGTTGAAAAAACACCACAAAGGTGCTAATAATCTAATACAAATTCATTGTCAAAATGATAAATTATTTAATTAATTTTTGTCAAAAATTCAATAATGTCAATACTATCGGCATAATCTGAAAGCTTTGGGTGTTGAGTTTTTCCGAAATCAACAGTGTCATAAGGTAAATTAGAACCTACAATACACTGTATTTTTTCTTTATCGAGCTCTAGTTTTTGTGATAGGGATTCATTTGATTCATAAGTTTCATAGAATAATGTTGCAATAGGAGAACCATAACTTTCATCTTCTTTAATCATCAAAAAACCATTTTCTAATAATGTATAGTTACTCATCAGGTAAACTGCTTTATTATAATCATAATTATTAGCATATTTTGCCCCTTTGATAATATCTTGATATGGGTATATCGCTCTAAAAAAAACATCAAAATCATAGCCTTTAGGTACCATTAATTTAGACACGCTTCTGCATCCTAAACCAAAATATCTAAATATATCCTCTCCGAGAGCTTCAAGTTGCTGAGTCGTCTCATTTCCTGTTAGTACTGCAATAGAATTTCGATTTTTACGTATGATATTAGGGACATTACCAAAATAATGTTCAAAATACCTCGAAGTATTGTTACTACCTGTAGCAATAACGGCATCAAAATTTTTAAACTTTTCATTTGTAAAAGAAATGTAGGTCTCAAAATTTGGCTCTATGGCAATAAGATATGAAGATAAAAGAGGTAATAATTGATTATCATTAGAAGATTGTTTTACCAAGACTCGATGTCCCGAAATAAGAACAGAAAGGAAATCATGAAACCCGACCAATGGAATATTACCAGCCATAATAATTCCTATAGTTTTTGAATTAATTTCGTCTAATTCATAGTGAGAAACCCAGTCCAATAAATTCTCTTCTGTTAAGAGATTACTCCATTGCTGTATAGAAAAAAGAACATTTTCTTCTGTAAACCATCCATTATGGTGGACTGCATTGGTAATCTTGTGGGTCATTTCATCAAAAAAATCATTGGTATGAATAACAGAGTTAACTTTCTCGTAACCAGTAGATTTGAATTGACTAAGAAACTTTCCTAATTGAGAAAAAGCTTTGATACGATCATTTAATAACATTTCTTATTTGTTTATCACTAGTTTAGGAGTTATTTTTGTCTTGCAAATTTAGAATAAAAAAGAGCTATGGCAATTATAATAACGGATGAATGTATAAACTGTGGTGCTTGTGAGCCAGAATGCCCAAATACTGCAATTTATGAAGGAGCTGATGATTGGAGATATTCTGATGGTACAGATTTAGAAGGTGATGTGGTTCTTCCTGGAGGAAAAGCGGTAAATGCTGATGAGGCACAAGAACCTGTTAGTGATGAATTATATTATATAGTACCTGATAAATGTACTGAATGTAAAGGTTTTCATGAAGAACCACAATGTGCAGCTGTATGTCCTGTGGATTGCTGTGTACCAGATGAAGATATAGTAGAAACTGAAGAATTTTTATTGCAGAAACAAAGTTTCATGCATAAATAATGTATTGTTTTTTGGAAAAAAATAATAAAAACCTGTCTATTGGCAGGTTTTTTTATGGTCATTTTTCAAATTTTAGTACTTTCGCCATTAAATACAACCTCAAATCAAAACATGAAATTATGAAAAAAATAGTTTTCTTTATCTTATTTGCAACAATCTCTATTACTTCTTATGGACAATATAGATGGGAGGTTTCTGCTGGAGCAACCTTTTCTAAATTAAACCTTGATCAAGGTGAAACCTCTGGAGGCACTGGTTTTTTTGTTAATGCAGGATATGGATATGTGATGGGAGTGAGAGCTAGAACCAGTATTGTTTTTTCTTTAGACCTTTTACAACGTACTAGTGAAATAGAAGGAGTTGGTGATGCAGAGACATTACAAGTAGGATTTAATCCAAAATTTAGATATCTAACCGGAGAAGGTAAAGATAGATTTCGAGGATTCATTAATGTAGGTCCTTCATTTAGAGTAAATACAAAATTTGAAGTTGGTGGTGTTGAACTGGAGGATGATGCTTATGAGAAATTAATTATTGGCGGAGTATACGGAGCTGGTTTTTCTCAAATGGTTGGTGAAATGTTTGATATCATAGCAGAAGTTGGTGTGATGAATGATTTTGTGGATAATATTACTGATACAGATAGTAAGTTTTTTGATATTTACGCAAGAGTGGGAGTTCGATTTAGAATCTATGATGCAAGACGTTAATATTAATATATTAGAATAAACTTTATAATCCTGCTTCGGCAGGATTTTTTATAGGCACATATCTATTTAATTTTTTGTAAATTAGTTACTTACAAAAAGGATAATTGGATGTCAAATTGGGGATATATAATAATTATAACTCTTGCAGTATACTTTGTTGCAAGTGTAGCCCTGTATTATTTACAAGAGTATTTCATTTTTAAACCAGAAAAACTAGATAAGGATTTTCAATTTCATTACAATAATCAAGTTGTAGAGGAGTATAATATAGAAACAAGAGATGGAGCAATAATAAATGGACTTCATTTTAAAGTAGACAATCCAAAAGGAATTGTTTTATATCTAAAAGGAAATTCTAAAAGTATAAAAGGGTGGGGGAAGTTTGCAGTGGATTTCACTAGACATAGATATGATGTTTTTATGCTAGACTATAGAGGTTTTGGTAAAAGCACTGGTAGACGTTCACTAAAAGCTATTAAACGAGATCTGCAATTTGTGTATAATATTATGAAAGAAAAAGTAGATGAGAAATACATTATTTTATATGGTAGATCGATGGGGTCTGGGTTTGCTGCAAAATTAGCATCTATAAATAATCCTAAAATGTTAATTCTAGATGCTCCATATTATAGTTTGAGTAAAGTAGCCGCAAAGTTTATTCCTTTTATGCCTGTCTCACTGATTATGCGCTATCCTATACCAACCTATAAATGGCTTAAATATGTAAATTGTCCTATTCATATTATACATGGAACCCAAGATAAATTGATTCCGTTTAAATCCAGTATTAAATTATCTAAAATCAAACCTAAACTTACCCGTTTATATACTGTAATAGGGGGAGGTCATAAAAACCTTAATAATTTTGAATCTTATCACAAGATGCTTGGAGAAATTATTAATTCTAAAATGAGACGTTTAAATCTTTCTGAGACTAGTATAGGGGTTGTGCATTCTTCAAAGAAACTAAATGCAGAAGCTTAGAAATATATTCCTATATGGTGTTTGCTTTTATGGTGTTGTTCTTTTACTGCTTTATTGTTTTCAGGAGAAAATTCTTTTTCAACCAGAAGAGCTTTCTAATAACTATACATTTCAATTCGAAGACCCTTTTAATGAGTTTTTTCTTAAAACTAATGATAGTAATCAGCTTAATGCAATTCATTTTACTACAGAAAACCCTAAAGGAGTTATTTTGTATTTCCACGGAAATAAAGGAAGCCTGAAACGTTGGGGTAACATTGCGTCTTTTTTTGTGAAAAAAAAATATGATGTAGTAGTTATGGATTACAGAGAATATGGAAAAAGTACGGGTAAGATTAGTGAGCAGGTATTGTATAAGGATGCTCAATTGTTTTATGATTATGTAAAAAACATATATCCTGAAAATCAAATTGTAGTATATGGTAGATCACTAGGTACAGGAATTGCAGTAAAAGTGGCTTCAGAAAACAATCCAAATCATTTGGTACTAGAAACCCCTTATTACAATATTAAAGATGTTGCAGAACATTGGTTTCCTTATTTTCCTGTTAGTTTTATATTAAAGTACAATTTACCATCAGATGTTTTTGTTAAGAAAGTAAGTTGTGATATAACCGTATATCATGGGACAGAGGATAAGGTTGTGCCTTACCAATCAGGAGAACGCCTCTTTAAAAGTATCCCTATTTCTAATAAAAGAATGATAACGATTAAAGGAGGTGAACATAATAATCTAATAGAATTTAATACGTACCGTAGTACAATAAATGAAATTCTAAAAAATGACTAATACTAATTAATCATTTTTTTAGAAATCATATTAAATGTAAAGAAGAAAATTAGATTTAATTCTTTAGTGTGCCATTAAAGCATCTCGGTAATCTTTTAAATCTGATATATTCATCTTGTTATTAAGACTTTTAGTCAAAGAAATAAGGTATTTAAGACTTTCTACTGGGTCTTTAACCGTATCGTTATCAGAGGATGTGGTTTCTTCATCAATTGGTTCATCATCAGGGATAGGTATAAGAAACGAATCATTCTCTTCTATATGCTCATAAGTATATCTAAGCACTTTTACTACAAGAGGCACTTGTTCTTCTAGAGCATATGTTCTTAATTCTTTAAGATCATCAATTAATGTGTCTGAATTGATACCTGTTTTTCCAAGGTCTTCAATAATTTTATCGACTAACTTGTTTGCTTTTTTATTTTCCAAAAGGGTAAAATTATAAAGATGATTAACTATTAATGATTGCAAATTTAAATTTTTCCTCACTTATGAGAAATCAATTATGAGTATTTATTTAATTTAACACTGTTTTTTTTATTTAAGATATTTTAACAATTGACTCGGTTTTTGTGTAAAATACTGTTTTTCAGATATTTAAAAGCTATTACTTCAATCAATACTACTATTCCGGCTAAAGTTTGAGGTAAAACCGTAACCGTATATGCTCCAAACCTCTTTATCTTTGAAAAGTATTCCAATTACAATTTTTCCCTTACTTTTTTTGTTTTCCCCAACACTTACCTCCTTATCCTAAGGAGGTAAGTTCTTCTTATACCATTACGTAATGAGAATAAGAATCTAATTTTTTATTTGAAATTAAATCAAAAACTGCTTGAGACACAATGAAATTCTACCTTAAGCAATTATTGACAGCTTACTTTTTGGGTTCTAATAAAATGATATTGTAATCAGAATTGATTCTAACAGAATCTTTAGAAACATTTACTTCGATACCAGAATATTGATCAATTAAAGACATTCCTTCTGGAAAAATAGAATCAATTTTTATTGTTTTTTCTCCCTTAGGAAGATCTAAAGCTACCACAACTTTGTCAGAAATGTTGTTTTTATTGTATGTTCTAGAAAAAACATAAGGTGATTTTGAAATCATTTTGTGTTTTCCGCCTCCAATAGCAGGGTGGTTTTTTCTGAATACTCCTAATTTTTGCCAGTGAATCAACAAAGATTTGGTATTACTATTAGAGATTGAATCCCAGTTCATATTAGATCTAAGGGTAGCATCGCCTTTGGTCCCTTCAATAATAAGAGGTCTTGCTATTTCATCTCCATAATATATCTGCGATATACCAGGCGTTAATAAAAGCTTGGTGGCAGATTCGTATGTTTTAGTGCGGTCCTTATCAAAAGGTTGTGAATCATCATGAGAACTAATATAGTTCATCACACTTTTTCCGATTAAATTTGTATTAAGGATGGTACTGTATTTGCTAAATAATTGTTCATAATCCTTCTGAGCAGCATCATATTTAAATTGAAAATTGATTAGATTATCAAATCCATTAGCAAAATAATCTACTTTTCTATCTCCAAAATCATAATATCGTTTTCCATCAACTCCGTAACCATATAGCTCGCCAATAATATAAAATTCATTCTCGTCAAGTATTTTATCAGGGTTTTTAGATTTCCATTCTGCAAACGCTAGTTTTGCTTGTTCTGCTAGTACGCTCCATGCACCTTCTTCTACATGCTTAACTGTGTCAACACGATATCCATCTATTCCTAGTTCTCTAACATAATCTGTTAACCATTTAATGATATAATTCTTAGGAGATCTTTTTAAGCCAGTTTTAGTGAAGAAAACATCAATTTCTGCAAGTTCTATTTCTAATGTTCCTTCTTTTTTCCATTTGTTTAATAGTATGGCGGGTAATCCTACATTTTCATCACTTTCTGTTTTAACATCCGGAAGATTTTCTACCAATGTACAAGCAACTGTACTTTTATAATCTTTAAAAGCGCATTTTGGAGAAGTACGTACCCAATTATCTGGCCATACAGGGTCTTTATCTGTAACAGGGCCAGTGTGATTCAATACGACATCCATGAGTATTCGTATTCCGTTCTTATGGGCAATTTCAATTAATTTTTTTAAATCTTTATACGTACCAAAATTTGGATCAATCTTAGTCCAGTCTTTTGTCCAATACCCATGAAATGCATATGTGTTTCCGGTTCCTTCATCCACGCTTTCATGTACTTGTTCTACCACAGGGTTAAACCAAATAGCATTAATTCCCAGTTTCTTAAAATATCCATCTTCTATCTTTTGAATAACCCCTCTGATGTCTCCTCCTTCAAAACCTCGTAGTTTTCCTGTTTCTTTTGTTCTTTCTAAAGATTCATCATTATTAGGATTTCCATTGTTAAACCTATCGGTAAGTAAAAAATAAACATTAGATCCTTCCCAAATGAATGGTAATGTTTTTGAAGTATTTGGCTTTTTAATATTATCATTTGAGGTAGTTGATGTAGTGTTTTTCTCTTTTTTTGAATCATTATTACATCCAGCAGTAACAAATAAAAATAGAAAAGCGATAATTATTATATGTCTCATAAGTATGTGGTGGTTTAAAGTGCTAATCTATAAAAAGTCTCATAAAAATATGGGGAAGAAGAATTGCGAAATTAATAAAAATGGAATCAAAACAATTTGGTGTTATTATGATAAACGAACTATGAATGTGAAGAATTGATGTGAATTATTTTTATTTTTTTAGGAAAATACTGTTCCTTTGGGATCTAAATGATCAAGAATGACCAAAATTAAAGCCTGGATCTCGGCTGCACGTCTGCGAACATTACCCTTATCGGTATCTGGAATAATTGTAGGTTCTGCCTTGGGACATAGGTGGCTTCTAGAAGCATCACTGTTAGAATCTGGTGGTTTTTTTTGCTGTTTTGGTTGTCCAAAATTTTATTTATCTGAAATTTTTTGGCTTGCTATAGCTACTACTTTAGGGTTACAAATACTTTCTAATTTTGCTAATGATTATGGAGATGGAGTAAAAGGAACGGATAATGAGGATAGGGTTGGCCCGCAAAGAGCTTTACAAAGTGGAGCAATTTCTAAAAAAGAAATGTTTAGAGGGATCATAATTACTGCTTTAATAACTTTAGGAGTATCTATTGCTTTGATTTATGTCTCCTTTGGAGCAGCCAATTTTTTGTATTCAATATTCTTTTTTCTTTTAGGATTAGCTTCTATCGTCGCAGCTATAAAATATACCATGGGTAGTTCTGCTTATGGATATAAAGGACTAGGAGATATTTTTGTATTTATATTTTTTGGATTGGTAAGTGTGGTAGGTTGTTATTTTTTATTTACTAAGCATTTAAGTTTTCTTATTTTTCTTCCTGCCATAACTATTGGATTATTAAGTGCAACGGTATTAAACCTTAACAATATGAGAGATCATAATAGTGATAAAAAAGCAGGGAAAAATACACTTGTTGTAAAATTAGGGATCAATCGTGCAAAGAAATACCACCTTTCATTACTAATACTTGCTATACTATCCATGTTGCTTTATCTTTTACTCACCTATGATCATTGGGTAAATTTATTATTTCTTTTATCATTTATTCCTTTATTGATACATATCAAAAAAGTGATCAATACTAAAAATACAGAACTATTGGATCCAGAACTTAAAAAAGTAGCTTTAACAACATTTTTGCTTTCTATTTTGTTCAGTCTCGGCCAGATTTTATAATTTTCGTATTACTTAAAAGTATTTCACACATGAAAATTACATTTTACGGGCAGAACACCCTACTTGTTAAGATTAATGATATCAATATATTAATTGATCCGTTTATATCTGGAAACCCACTATCAAAAGATAAAATAGCTATCGATGATATAAAAGTTGATTATATCCTACTTACACATGCACATGAAGATCATGTTCTTGATGCAGAAGCTATAGCTAAAAATAATAATGCAACAATCGTTTCTAATTATGAAATAGCTATGTATTATCAAAATCGAGGTATTCAGGTTCATCCTATGAACCATGGGGGAAATTGGAATTTTGAATTTGGAAAAGTGAAGTATGTTAATGCTATTCATACCAGTAGTTTTGCTGATGGAACCTATGGAGGACAACCTGGTGGATTTATAATTGAAGGAGAGCACAAGACCATTTATATTGCTGGAGATACTGCTTTAACAATGGATATGAAACTAATTCCAATGTATACAAAGTTAGATTTAGTAATATTACCGATTGGTGATAATTTTACCATGGGAGTTGATGATGCTATTATAGCCAGCGATTTTGTTGAATGTGATAAAATCTTAGGAGTACATTATGATACCTTTGGATATATAGAAATTGATCATGATGAAGCAAAACGAAAGTTTTTTGAAAGAAATAAAGATCTTATGTTATTAGAAATAGGTTCAAGCATTGAATTATAATGATCGCTAAATACCATAAACATATTCTGGAGTTTAAAAGACCAAGTGGTACTTCCAGAGGAGTTTTGAAAACTAAGGAAACATGGTTTATAACTCTAATAGATGGAATGAAAAATGGGGTAGGAGAATGTGGTATTCTAAGAACATTAAGTATAGATGATCGATCTGATTATGAAGAAAAACTTAAATGGACTTGTGAGCATATACATTTAGGTGTGGATAAATTATGGGAAGAGTTGATCGAATTTCCTAGTATTCAATTTGGAGTAGAAATGGCTTTTAAATCCCTGCATAGTGATTCTCCGTTTGTATTATTTCCTTCAAAATTTACTTTAAACCAAGATGATATTTCTATTAATGGACTCATTTGGATGGGAACCAAAGAATTTATGCGTGAGCAAATAGTGGATAAATTAAACCAGGGATTTAATTGCATAAAAATGAAGATCGGTGCTATCGACTTTGAAACTGAGTTAAATTTGTTATCCTATATAAGATCACAGTTTTCACCAGAACAAATAGAGTTAAGAGTTGATGCTAATGGTGCTTTTAAACCTCAGAATGCATTAAAAATATTAGACCGTCTTTCGATCTATGATTTACATAGTATAGAACAACCCATACGACAAGGTCAGTACGAAGAAATGAAGAACTTATGTGAAAAAACCCGATTGCCGATTGCTTTGGATGAGGAATTAATTGGTGTTTTTGATGTAACGGAAAAGAAAAAAATGTTACAAACTATACAACCACAATATATCATTCTTAAACCAAGTTTGATAGGTGGCTTTAAAGGGACTATGGAGTGGATTTCAATAGCAGAAGACCTCAATATTGGTTGGTGGATCACTAGCGCATTAGAAAGTAATATAGGTCTGAATGCAATTGCCCAATTTACGTACACATTACAAAATAAAATGCCCCAGGGGTTAGGTACGGGAGGTTTGTACACCAATAATATTGATTCTCCCTTGGTTGTTGATCAAGGAACTTTAATCTATGATCAAAATAAAGATTGGGCTATGGATTTTTTTAATTAAATATAGAGTATAATTATATGTATATCACACAAGGAAGACAAGGAAAATTAGGAATGTGGAAATATTTGCCGATCCCGATAGTGTTTATGGGATTAATGGGGTTTAATTATTTGGCAATAAAACTAATGGGAATTGATATTGCTTCTATAATGGAAAAAGAAATCCTTGCAAAAGGAAAAAATAGATTTTTTGCAGAAAATATGGCATTTTTTGTGGTTTTATTAGGTGGTTTGTTTTTTTGGGTTAGGTATGTTCATCAACAAAGTCTTTTATCACTTACTACTAGTAGGAAAAAAGTAGATTGGGGGCGTATTTTCTTCATTTTTATTCTGATGGCCTCATTTATTATTATTTCTACACTAATTGTATATTTTGTGACTCCAGAAAACTACGAGATTAATTTTAAGCCTATTCCGTTTCTTATTCTTACGGCTATTGCTTTGATATTAGTTCCTATACAAACAAGTTTTGAAGAGTACTTTTTCAGAGGATATCTAATGCAAGGGTTGGGGTTAGCTTTTAGGAATAAATGGATGCCATTATTTTTAACATCTATACTTTTTGGTGTTATGCATATTGCTAATCCCGAAGTGGATAAAATAGGGCCTATATTGATGATTTACTATATAGGCACAGGTCTTTTTTTAGGAATTATTACCTTAATGGACGAAGGGATTGAATTAGCATTAGGTTTTCATGCGGCTAATAATTTAGTGACAGTTCTTTTAGTAACTGCAGACTGGACGGCATTGCAGACAGACTCTATATTTCTAGATAAATCTGATCCAACTTCTGGATATGAAATCTTACTACCTATTTTAGTGATTTTTCCAATGTTCTTATTCATATTGTCAAAAAAATATAAATGGACAGGGTGGAAAGATAAACTTTTTGGATCCTTGAATACATTTAATAATGTTCAAGAAGAGGCTTCTGGGATAACAGAATAATAATATACTGTTTACACACTGTTAACCTGTGGATATACTAGAAAATTGAAATTTGAGTATGCAAACTGATAGCGAATTTTCTTTACCAGAAATACACCAGAGTTTTTCAATAAACAAGAACTCCTTGGATAAGGAAGGACTAAGGTATTTTGCTTATAATTTTGTAAAAGATGGAGAAGTATATGAACAGGATGCAGGAAACTTTTTATTAGATTGGTTAAATGAAAAAGATCATATAATTGTACAAACATCTGGATCTACCGGGAAACCAAAAAAGATTAAGGTGTTCAAGAAACATATGATTAATAGTGCAAGAGCTACCGGTAAATTTTTTAAAGCAGAAGAAGGTACAACAGCGTTATTATGTCTTCCTGCAAATTATATAGCCGGTAAAATGATGCTGATAAGAGCAATGGTATTAGGATGGAAGATAGATTTAGTCCCTCCAAAAACAATTCCTCTTGATACAGTTTATAAGCAATATGATTTTTGCGCTATGGTCCCTTTGCAATTAGATAATTCTTTAAACAGGCTTCATTTGATTAAAAAGTTAATCGTAGGAGGGGGACCTGTTTCAGAAAACCTAAAAGAACTTGTTCAAGGTATTAAGACTAAAATATTTGAAACTTATGGTATGACCGAAACGGTATCTCATATTGCCGCACGTAGGATAAATCCAAAGAAAAAAGATAAAAAAGATGCTAATTTTTTTAAAGCATTACCCAATATAACGCTGAACATAGATAATAGAAATTGCCTAGTTATTAAAGCTCCTCAGCTCAATGAAGAAACTATCATTACCAATGATGTTGTAGAACTTAAAACATATAAAAAATTTTTGTGGAAAGGACGACATGATAATGTAATTAATAGTGGAGGAGTAAAGTTATATCCAGAAGAGATAGAAACAAAATTACAGTTATTAATTGGACATCGTTTTTTTATTACCAGTGTACCAGATGATGCATTAGGTGATAAAGTAATTTTACTCATAGAACGTGATTATGATAAAATTGCATATCTCACACTTCGGGAAGGAATACAAAATTTAAATACCCTAAACAAATACGAAATCCCAAAAGAAATTCATTTCCTCCCTCAATTTATAGGAACAGAAAATGGAAAAGTACAAAGAAAGCAAACAGTAGAGTTAGCTTTAAATTCTAAATTCTAATCTGAATTTTAAGGAATATTAAAATTAATTATATCCTTTTTACTCATCAGAAAGCCTACTTCACTCATTTTTGATTGCTAGCCCATAGAAGAACATTTAGTTTTAGTTTGTAATTAAAAACTATCCACTATGAAACTATTAAATTATATGTTTTTATTCTTCTTTTCTATAGGAGTTTTAAATGCACAAGAAATAAAAGTTACAGGAAAAGTAACGGATAATCAAAATTTAGCTTTACCAGGGGTTAATATTTTGATCAAGGGCAGTCATAAAGGAGTACAAACCGATTTTGATGGAAACTATACTATTCTTGCACATATAGGGGATACATTGATGTATTCTTATCTTGGATATGAAACCGAAGAAAAGAAAGTAGACTCCCAATCTACTACTATGCATGTAACTATGCAAGTGTCTGCTGCTCAATTAGAAGAAGTAGTAGTTGTAGGCTACGCACCAGTATATAAAAGACAAATCACCGCTTCTGCTACTGTAGTGTCTAGTGAAAGTATTTCTCGTAAACCTAGAAAACGTAGACGGAAACTATCGCGAAAACAAACTATTAATAAGGGGTATACAAATCAGAATAATAGTACGATTAGAATTCGTGGAATGAATTCAATTTCAAATGTTAATCAACCATTATATGTAGTTGATGGAGTACCTGTAAATAGTAGGGATATTGCTTTAGTAAAAGCCATAAAACCAGAGAATATTATAAAAACTGAAGTACTTAAAAATAAAAAAACGTCTGCGATTTACGGCAGTCGAGCATCAGGTGGAGTAGTCTTGATTACTACAAAATCGGGTAATTATAAAGTGCAGAATGATGAATCATACAAAGAGATTATAGAAAATGATTTTAAAAGAGTCAATTTATCTCCCCTGTCTACTTTTTCTATAGATGTAGATAAAGCATCTTATAGTAATATTCGAAGAATGATCAATAATGGAACTAATATTCCTGCAGATGCAGTTAAAATTGAAGAAATGATTAATTATTTTGATTATGAGTATGAACAACCTACAGGAAAACATCCTTTTGCAATTCATACAGA
Source organism: Aquimarina sp. AU119 (assembly GCF_900312735.1). Taxonomy (NCBI): domain Bacteria; kingdom Pseudomonadati; phylum Bacteroidota; class Flavobacteriia; order Flavobacteriales; family Flavobacteriaceae; genus Aquimarina; species Aquimarina sp. AU119. The sequence goes on from NZ_OMPF01000005.1 coordinate 40,299, forward strand.
ATATACATCGACTCCATGGAATGCAAAAACTCAATTGGTTAAGATCGGATTAAAAGGAAAAGAGATTCCGCAAAATGAGATCCCTCCTTCGAATCTTGTGTTTTTAATTGATGTGTCTGGATCTATGAGTAATAGTAACAAATTACCATTACTTAAAAAGGCATTTAAACTCTTGGTAAAGCAATTAAGAGAGAAAGATAAGGTTTCAATTGTGGTATATGCAGGAGCAGCAGGAATGGTATTAAAACCTACATCGGGTGCAAATAAGCAAGAAATCAATCAAGCTTTACAAAATCTTCAGGCAGGAGGTTCTACAGCAGGAGGAGAGGGAATTCAATTAGCATATAAAATAGCTAAAGAAAACTTTATAAAAAACGGAAATAATAGAGTAATTCTTGCTACAGATGGGGATTTTAATGTTGGAATAAGTAGTGATAAGGAAATGAAAGATTTAATCGAAGAAAAACGAAAATCAAATGTATTTCTTACATGCCTAGGATTTGGTATGGGAAACTATAAGGATAGTAAATTAGAAACATTAGCAGATAAAGGGAATGGAAATCATGCATACATTGATACAATGCAAGAAGCACAACGAGTATTGGGTAAAGAATTTGGAGGCACGTTATATACTATTGCTAAGGATGTGAAAATACAAGTTGAGTTTAACCCGGGAAAAGTACAAGCATATCGTTTAATCGGATATGAAAATAGACATCTGGAAGATGAAGATTTTGTAGATGATACAAAAGATGCTGGAGAATTAGGAAGTGGTCATACAGTTACAGCACTTTATGAAGTAGTTCCCGTAGGAGTAAAAAGTGAATATGTTAAGGATGTTGCAAATCTAAAATATACAGATTCAAAAATGAATACAGATTATGGAGATGAGCTATTAACAGTAAAATTTAGATATAAAAAGCCGAAGGAAAGAAAAAGTATCGAAATGATTCATGTTTTAAAAACCGATAATAAATCTTCTGTTTCACAAGACTTTAATTTTGCAGCCTCTGTAGCTTGGTTTGGAATGAAATTAAGAAATTCAAAATATATTGAAAATGAGGATCTTAATGCTATAATTTCTTTAGCCAGAACAAACAAAGAAAAAGATGATCAGGGATATAAAGCAGAATTTGTAAGATTGATGAATAGTTATAATGGATTATAAAGGGTTAGAATAAATGATTGAATATGAATAGACACTTGCAAAACATTGCAGGTGTCTCTTTTTTGTAATACATTTAATTTTTAATACACCTTATTAATTACCTCACACTAATCTTACAATGAAAAACCTCATTTTAATCACGATATTTCTTTTTAGCATAACTATTCAATCACAAATCCTTAAGCAAAGAGAAAGAGCGGCAGCTATTGATATGGTTCTAAAAGAAAGGTTTGATAATCTCTTACCTCAATTGATGGATAAAACAGAGTTTGATATGTGGATTTTGATTTCACGAGAGTATAATGAAGACCCTGTGCTTAAAACAATGCTACCCGCAACATGGTTGAATGCCAGAAGAAGGACAATATTAGTTTTTTATAGAGATAAAGTCAAGAATACTATAGAAAAAATGGCCGTAGCTAGATATAGTGTAGGTAAAAATATTGATTCTGCATGGGATAAAGAGAAGCAACCTGATCAATGGAAAGCACTGATCGATATCATCTCAAAAAGAAATCCTCAAAAAATAGGAATTAATTACTCTAAAGACTTTGGGATATTAGATGGTATTGTAAAAACGGACTATGAAGAGTTTATGGAGGCATTACCACAAGAATATAAATCTCGAGTGGTTTCTGCTGAGAAGTTAGCCATTGCCTGGATAGAAACTCGTACTCAACAAGAGATGGAAATATATAAAGAGTTGGTAAAGATTACTCATGATATTATTGAAGAAGCATTTAGCACTTCGGTAATACAACCAGGAACTACAACTACAGATGATGTAGTGTGGTGGTTAAGACAAAAAGTAACCGATATGGGATTAAAAACATGGTTTCATCCTACAGTAGATATTCAACGATCTGGCGAAGTACTTAAAAGTCATATCGTTTCCTTTTCTGACCGACCAAAAGATAAAGTAATTAGACCTGGTGATTTGATTCATTGTGATTTTGGAATTACGTATTTGAGGTTAAATACAGATTGTCAACAACATGCTTATATTTTAAGAAACGAAGAAACTTCCCCTCCAGAGTATTTGGTTAAAGCTTTTACAGATGGAAATAGGGTGCAGGATATTTTTACATCAAATTTTGAAACAGGGAAGACAGGAAATGAGATATTACTGAAATCCCTGGAGCAAGGAAAAACAGAAGGGCTAAAACCATCAATATATACTCATCCACTAGGGTTATATGGACATTCTGCTGGACCTACTATTGGTATGTGGGACTCTCAAGGAGGAGTTCAAGGAACGGGAGATTACCAATTGTATGAAAATACGGTATATGCTATCGAACTGAATACCACAGTCAATCTACCAGAATGGAAGAAAGATATTCGTATTATGCTTGAAGAAGCAGGCTTTTGGGGAGAATCAGGTTTTAGGTATGTAAATGAAAGACAGACAGAGTTGATCACAATTCCCAAACGTTAATTTATTTCAATCTTTTCATAATAGAGTATATAAAAAAGGTTTTTTAGCTATTTTCGCGCTTTCAAATTAATCAACTCTGTTTATGAAGCACTTATTTACATTTTTATTTTTAAGTATAATCTTTTTCGGATGCAGTTCTGATGATGATCCAATAGTTGATGAACCAGATGGTAATGAAGTTGTTGGGGAAGAAGATACAATTTTATTAACTGTATCTAGAGGAGCAAATTCTAGTCTTAGATTTAATGAAGAAATTAAAGACCTTAGTCTAGAAGCTATTATAACTGGAGAAGATGGTACTATTTTGGCAAGAAATAGTATAGAAACAAATACAGAGGTTAAATTAGAAGCAGAATACGATAAGAATAAACCATACCATTTACATTTTGTACTTAGATATATTGAATCTGATACAGAACCAGAATTTAGATATGAAAATGTTGTAAGATATTTTGTTCAGACTTTTCTTGATGTCTCTAACCGTGAATACTTTTATGATCTTGATATAGATCGAGGAACAGCTATAGGAACTGCAGAACTAAAATTTGAAAATGTACCGTTTAGTTTCTTAAATGCATCCCATAGCACTAGTTTTGGAAGTTCTACATCAAGCAGTTTACCTATTGTGGATAATAGACTCAATTTTGAGATAAAAGTTAAACAGAATGGTGTTAACACGGTTTATGCTTATGCTCAAAGTGAAGATCCTGGTAACGAGGATTTTAGGTACACAAGACAAGAGCTAAGTAATGGACAGTTGGTTAGTTTGGATTATAACACTTTACCAAAAGCGAAACAAGTTAAAATTAATTTCCCTGATTTAAGTTCTTCAAATTCAACATTTAGAAGGTTTACTAGTAGTATATCTGGTGTTGATTTATCAAAAAACACAGATTTTTTTAGATTTGATAGTAGTTTATTATTTGCAACGGATGAGCTATCAAAAGAATTTTTTTTACCAGAGAATATTTTTGAAAGATATTCATTTTTTGGAACAGCATCATATGATAATTTTATTACTCATACCAGGGATTTTTATGCTACTATTAATGATATTCCTAAAATGTATGTTCCATCCAGTTTAAATGCTTCTATAACTAATAACTCTTTCCTATCATATCAAGCTACAGTGACGGGTGAGTATGATTATTTCAATTTTGCTGCAGGATATAGTGATGGCGATAATATATTATCGACTACTAAAAGATTTAATTGGGTAATCTATAATGGTGCTACGCCATCAATATCAATTACATTAAAAGATTTGATTTCAGAATTTATTAAAAAAGAAGATGGCTTTAATATTACAGCTGAGAACCTCGGAACTCCACAATTATCTATTTATAAAAGCTCAGAAATTAATAGTAAAGACGATTTTATAGATATGGTAATTAATAGAAATCGCTCAAAAAATCTAAGAAATATACCCTATGAAAGATGGATATCTGTTGATAGGGTAGACTCTAGAACATTAAATAAACACTTCCCAATTGATAATAAATATTCAAAAGAATATGAAGACGATTATTTAAATTAAAAAGTGTTTTTATTTTTTTGAATAAACTACAGATGCAAAAACTCCAATTATTAGATTTCTAACAATTGGAGTTTTTAATTAAATCATAGGATAATGATTTATCCTAATTTTTTATCCCCTTAGAAAGCACATAAATCAGGTATGTAAAAACCATTTACCGTTGCACCACATCTTCCGCAATGGCAGTCACTATCATTCATTCCAACATGGTCGGAATTCTGGACATACGGCTCCCAAAAAACCAGCATTAATTGATTTTTGGTCTTCTTTTTTAAGAATTGTGACTTTTTCTAAATTTAAAATGTTCTTAATCATTGCGTAAAATTTTAGATGTTAATTTAAATTAGTTTTATCCCTTACTAATTTTGATATTCCTTAAAATCTTGCAGATAAAAAAAATATAAATTAATATTCTATATTTTATCCAGTTATAATGATGAGCATTATTATACATTGAAAATAGTAATAAACAAAATAGGTTGTTATAGTTTATACATGATATTGATAAATTCGGACTTATTTATGTAAATTGTTTGATCAGCATTAGTATGCCAATACCTCCAAAAATAATTCCCCAATATTGCATCTTAATCCAAAAGAGGCTGTGATTTGGTTTTATAATAATTTCTTGCCCTGTTTGCTTGTCTATTACAATTCTCCCATCAGATTGATTCCATTTTTTACCCATGAACCAACTAAAAACTCCAGCTACGAAGAGTCCAATAATATAGGCATAATCACTTTGTTCTTTTGGCAAAATAGATGTAAATACGACAAGGATCACGGCCAATACTAATACCGAAAGGAATCCTCTTCCTGACCATACTATCATTTCTTAAATATTTTTAATGATACCTACTCCTTTTTTTTAAGTCCTTTTTCGGTAAGTTCAGACTTTGGTATATTTAATTATGAAAGTAAAATAATCATAATCAATATCCAGTAGTTTATCGTTATTGCTTTCTTAATTCTACTCTTCTGTTTTGTGCTTTTCCATCCTCCGTAGTATTATCTGAGACAGGTTTAGTTTCACCAAACCCCTCGCTACTTAACCTGGATTCTTCAATTCCTTCATCTGTTAATGCCATTAAAACTGCTCGAGCTCGATTTTTTGATAGTTTTAGATTTGAACTATCATCACCCACATCATCAGTATGTCCTTCGATACTAATTTTTAGATCAGGTGAGTTTTTGAGCATTTTAACAATTTCGTCTATGATAGAGTAGGAGTCTGTTTTTATTCTTGATTTTCCAGTATCAAAATTAATATGAAGGGCTACAAATCCGTTTTTTTCAATCTCTTCTTTAATTTCACTAGCAGTAATTTTTTCAATGGTTTGTTCAAAATCTTTAACTTCAACAATACCTATTTCGCCTGTAGCAGTGTTTGAATATACCTGGAAACCTATTTTTTGAGATTGCGTTCTCAAAACATACATTCTGACTTTATCGTTTACCACATCGCCAATGTAAAAATCATGCATATGAGCATATCTTTCGTTTGAGGTATCCCCAAAATTGACCATGAGTTCTTCAGGAATTTTTTGATCAGAAATTAACTTCGCTCCAATTGATGCAAGATATTCTGAAACACTTTTGTCAAATAAATACTGATTCCAGTCTTGATCAGAATTATCCTTGAGACTCATCTTAATACTCATTTTTTCAACACGTCCTTCAAAAGCAAAGAAAGAAGTGCCATCAAACATCTCTAATTTGTGGAAATCATAAGATTTTGTAGCACTACTACTTTCACTCACCTCCATTCCCTTTGGAGGAGTTATATATGGATAGTCACCAATATCTTGATTAGTAATAGGGATGTCATTCCAGTTAAATTCTTTGACAGGTTGTTTTTCTGTTTCTGTATTTTTAATTACTTCTACAGTTTCAGTTGTTTCACTATCAGGAATAGAAGTTTCTTCTTCTGTCTGTATTCGTTCTTTTTCTTCTGTTTCTCCAGTGTTATTTTTACAATTCGTTAATAGTAATGATAAGCAGATTACCCAAATTACTTTTGTCATTTCGTTATATTTTTATGATTTAGATTACTGGACTTTTGTTAATTGGTGATATCCAGTCAATTTTCCTTTTTTATTGTAAGATTCAGATTTTATGACCACAACATTATCATGATACCATTCTATACCACTACCTTTTACTTTTATGATTCCGAATTTACTTTCAAAATCAAACGTTACTTTTTGGCAATCAAAAGTTCCTGCAGGAGTAGTAATACTCTCCTCTCCAACGATTTTTCTGTTTTTGATATCAAAAGTCATAGTAATAAGTGTAAATCCTTCACTGTTTAGTTTTATTGTGATGTGGCCATCATCCATTTGATCTCCTACTTTACTGTTTACAGGAAATTCTAGAACATCTCCATCTATTTTCAGTTTAAGTCCTTTTTGTTGTTGTTCTGATAACTTATCATAGTTAAAGAAACGCATCATGTCTACACTAAACAGTCCTCCTTCACATCTGGTTTTAAAGCTGGTGGTAAAAGTTTCTTTGTTTTTTTGATCTTTTCTGGTAGCTTGAATTATGGCCGTGTAGAGATTATTTTCTTGCGTAACTGATGTCGTTTCATGTACCGTTGAGTTAAGCTCTTTCCCTTTTTTGTTATAATCAGTATAAGTAAGGATAGCACCTTTTTTCATAAATAATACTTCATCACAGTTCTGAGCATATGAACGTATGCAAAAAAGAGTAACAAGTATGGTTATAAGTATTCCAATTTTAATTTTCATTTATATTACATTTTAGAAGTGATGAATGTACCTTGGTTCTCCTGTGCTAACGTTCTCATAAAGTTGTGATCAGCATCTTCGCCAAAAGCAATAGTATGTATGATAACTCCCTTGGTATTTACTTTTCGTATTTCCTCTAGTACTGCTTGAGGACCTCCATTAGGAAGACCATCACTCATTAATACAATTTCCTCAACTCCTTCTGTAGATAAGGCTTCTAAAAGACCATTTAGTGTATTTGTACCTCCTCCAGCTTTTAGGTTTTCAACAAAAATATTTGAAGAGGTTCTAGATGTATTAGTAGCGATTCTAAGTTCTATAGATTGTTTGGTTACATTATTGTTATAAGCAAAAACAACAAATTTTTTACCATCAGGTAATCCTTTTATTGCAGGTATTAGTTTTCGTTTTACAGCACCTAATTTGGTTGCTTGTTTGGTTACCTGCTTACCAAGAATGTTACCTATCTTCCCCCCAATAGTTTTACTTACTACATTTCCAGCTTTATTGCCAGCTTCACGCATTACCTGATCTTTTACAGATCCTTCATCAATACCTTCCATACTTCCGGATATATCAATGAGATATAGTGTATTTCGATTTGATGTTTCAATGCCGAAAAACTGATCAGATTTTTTCATGACATAACATGACTGAAACATGGCAAGTAGTAATAAAAGTGATAAAATTGATTTTATCTTTTTCATTTTTTATTCCAATTAAATATTTGTGTGATGTGCTATTCTTTTTTTATTGCCCTAGTTGATTTAATTTAAGTTCTTTAATGGCGTTCTTTAATTGAACCATAGAGACTCTTTCTCCGTCTAGAGTAACAATGAATCTATTGGAGATTAGAAGTTCTATTTTAGAATCTTCACTACCATCGTAGCTATCTTTTTCTACTTCTTCTATAGCTTTATATCCGTTTATAGTTATGGATTTTCTATACCCAGAATCACTCTGTTCTTCGAAATCCCTAGAAAAACCTAATCGGGCAAGTGTTACCATTGCACTACCTGTTTCTCCCGCGCCATCAATTATAGAATAAGAAATAAGATCTCCATTTTCGTTTTCATATTCGGCTTCTGCCATATTCATATCTGGCATAAATTGATTTCCGATAGAGAATTTTTTTCTTGGATACCCCAATAAACTTTCTGGTAATAAAGCTTTTAGTTTTTCTTTGGAGATAGGTGTGGCATTTTTTAGTTGTTCGCTTTCTTCTTCAATTTTTTCTGCTTCATTGGCCATTTGATTAAGATCCGAAACACTTTCAATTACGTCAAATAGCCCGGGTTCTTTTTCTCCGCTTTTATCTTTTCCGCAGGAAAATAATAACGCAATACATACTATTGTGATTGCAGTTTTTTTCATTGTTTTTTCTGTTTTAAAATAGTTTTATGAACTAATTTAAATCTATTAAAAACAAGATTTTTTATAAATGTGAATTTGCAGAGGAGTATTTAGAAATCAAGGGAGTTTAAAGAGAATCTTAAAACAATTGGTTAATATATTCTATTAGATTCTTTTTTCTGCTTTGTGCTACTGGTATGCAATGTTCTTGTTTAAGGATTACTTCTTCATTGCGTTTATCAAACTTAGATATATAGCTAAGATTAATTAGAAAGCTCTGATGTACACGAAAAAAATTATAACTACCTAGCTTTTCATCAAAAGATTTAAGAGGTTTTGAAACCAAAATTTCTTTGTTATTTACAAGAAGGAATGTAGTGTAGTTATTATCTGACTTTGCATATAAAATGTCTTTAATATCGACAATGTGAATAGCATCGGCATTTTTTAGTACAAGTTTTTTTGACTGATCTTTATGAGAAAGATTATGAAGAAGTGTGTTTAATTGTGATTGATAGTTTGTTTTGTGGATATCCTGAATTACTTTATCCAAAGCCAAAGTTAATTCTTTCTCTTCATAAGGTTTTAAAAGATAATCTAATGCGCTGAACCTAAAAGCATCGATGGCATATTTGGCAAATGAAGTAGTGAAAATAATTTTGAATTCGATAGTGTTAAAAAGAGCAAGAAATTCGAATGCATTTCCATCGGTTAAAAAAACATCCAGAATGATAAAGTCAGGTTTTAACTCTTTTATTTGGTTTGAAGCTTTTATTATAGAGTCACAACTCCCAATAATGTTAATGGTACCATATTTTTCTACAATAGCAGATGCATAGGTAAGTGCTTGTGGATCATCTTCAACAATAAAGCAAGATATATTACTCATAGGATAAAGGTAGTATACTTTTTGATTATGCCGCAGTAAAACTTAGAATAACCTTTGTTCCCTCGTTAGAAGAATCAATAGAAATATGTCCGTCAAAATGTTTTGAAGTTTTATTGAGGTTTTTTAACTGTTCTCTAATAATCCCCATGCTCATGGATTTGTGTAATCGTTTGGCATTTTCTTTTTTAGTTTCAAAACCTTTACCATTATCTACAATAGATACATATAAAGTATTATTGTTTTTATAGTATTTTACTACGATGTTTCCTGTGTCACTATCTTTTAGCCCATGTAATATTGCGTTTTCTACAAAAGGTTGGGTAATGAGAGTAGGTAACATGTCAAAATCTTCTTCTACAGTACTATCAACATCAATAGTATAGTCAAATTTACTATTATAATTAAGCTGTTGTAGATTAAGATAAGATTCTAAAGCGGTTTTATCATCTTCAACGCTAGTAAAGTTATCATCTGATTTTTCTAAAATTAGTCGAATTAATTTTGAATAGCTAGCTAAATACGAACCAGATTTTTCTTTATCATTTTGATAGATAAAATTTTGAATACTTTGTAAAGCATTAAATAAGAAATGTGGATTTAACTGTGTTTTTCTTAATTTTTGTTGCAATAACACAGTATCCAGTTGTTGTCTGGTTTTGTAACTTTTAAACCCAAAATACCCTAAAATTAATACCAGTACACCAAAAATAATCAATACGATAAGTATATAATTTTGTTGTTTTATAGTAAGTGCTTGTAATTCATTTTTTGTATCTAAAATATCAATTTGTTGTTGTTTCTTTTCAGATTCAAATCTTTCTGTTAGTTCAGCTACTTTTTCCTTTTGCTCGGCATTAGTAATAGAATCTTTGATTTGATCTTTAAGATCGGCGTATAGAATTGCAGTTTTGTAATCTTTTAAACCAGAATAGGATTCTTTTAGATTATTGTAGATATATGACTTTAATACTCCTTGCGTACCGGGCACTGCGCTATCCAGATATTGTATCGCTTTTCTATATTCTCCTTTTTTGAGATAAGAATGTCCTACATTATTATAGGAAACATTTAAAGTACTCGTCTGATTAAGTTCTTTTTTTAATATAATTGCTTTTTTTCCGTAATCAAGAGCTTTGTTATAATCAGCTCCTTCTTCTGTATAATAAGGGGCAAGGTTATTATATATTACAGATAAGATATTTTTTGCTTTATATTTTTTTGCTAAAGTTTCAGCTTCAAAGATATTATCTGTAAATTTTTTAAAGAGTTTTTGTTCCTTATAAATGTTACAAAGATTCACGAGGATCTGTAATCTCAAAATTTCATTAAATTCACTTAATGGTAAAGCTCTTTCCAAATACGTTTGCGCATTTTTGAAGTTTTTGAGTGCAGCATTAATAGAGCCTATATTCGTATACGTATTTACAAGTTGTTTAGAATTATTAGTTTGTTCTAAGATCTTTGCTGCTTTTAGGTAAATATCTAACGCTCTTTTAAAGTCTTGTTTGTAATATTGAATAGTCCCTAGATTATGTAATGTTTGCCCCTCAATATGTTTTGGTAATTCATTCTTAAGATTGTTTTGAAGTAATGAATCTGCTTCAGAAAACCCTTTTTTAAAAATAAGAACACTACTTTTTTGTAAACGAGATTTGGCTAATAACGTATCATTAGCAATTAGTTTGGATAATTCTAGAGCTTTTTCAACATAAAAAAGAGAGCTATCTAAATCTTTTTGTAATAAAGCTTTAGATTTTAATAAGTGTTGTTCTATTTTTTGAGTTTTTTCTACTTCAGATTGTGCATGTATCCCGTGTAAACTGAGTACTAGTGCATAAATAATAACAATAAAAGATACTTTCATTTTTATACCTGGATAATCCCTAAATTAAACTTCTTTTCGATAGGGGCATGGTCTGCAGCTTCAATACCCATAGAAATCCATTTTCTAGTATCCAAGGGATCAATTACACCATCTGTCCATATTCTTGCTGCGGCATAATATGGAGAGGTTTGAGCATCATATCTGCCTTTAATCTTATTAAAAAGAGCTTTTTCATCCTCTTCAGATAATTCTTCACCTTTCTTTTTTAAAGAAGCCGTTTCAATTTGTAATAATACTTTTGCAGCTTGGGCACCTCCCATTACAGCGAGTTCTGCACTTGGCCATGCGACAATTAACCTGGGATCGTATGCTTTACCACACATGGCATAATTCCCTGCTCCGTAGGAATTACCGACTACAATAGTAAATTTTGGAACAACACTATTACTTACAGCATTTACCATTTTTGCACCATCCTTGATAATACCTCCATGTTCACTTTTACTCCCAACCATAAATCCAGTTACATCTTGCAGAAATACTAATGGTATTTTCTTTTGATTACAATTAGCAATAAATCGAGTGGCTTTATCTGCAGAATCTGAATAAATAACTCCTCCAAATTGCATTTCTCCCTTTTTGGTTTTTACAATTTTACGTTGATTGGCAACAATACCAACAGCCCAACCGTCAATACGTGCATATCCAGTTATAATAGTTTGTCCATATCCAGCTTTGTATTCTTCAAATTCAGAATCATCAACCAATCGACTAATGATTTGCATCATGTCGTATTGCTCATTTCTGGCTTTTGGTAATATGCCATAAATTTCTTCTGGGTTATCTTTAGGTTTAGCAGGTTTAACACGATTAAACCCAGCTTTTTCAAAGTCTCCGATTTTTGAGATTATATTTTTAATTGTATCCAAAGCATCTTTGTCATCTTTGGCTTTATAATCTGTGACTCCAGAGATTTCACAATGTGTAGTCGCTCCGCCTAGAGTTTCATTGTCAATAGTTTCACCTATTGCAGCTTTTACCAAATAGCTTCCTGCTAAAAAAATACTTCCGGTTTTATCAACTATCAATGCTTCATCGCTCATAATAGGAAGGTAGGCACCACCAGCAACGCAACTTCCCATAACCGCAGATATCTGGACAATACCCATACTACTCATTACGGCATTGTTACGAAAGATTCTACCAAAATGTTCTTTATCAGGGAATATTTCATCCTGCATAGGAAGATATACTCCGGCACTATCAACAAGATAAATAATGGGTAGTTTGTTTTCTATAGATAATTCCTGAGCTCTTAAATTCTTCTTTCCAGTAATAGGAAACCATGCACCGGCCTTAACCGTTGCGTCATTTGCTACGACAATACATTGTTTACCACTAATATATCCAATTTTGACAACAACACCGCCACTGGGGCATCCACCGTGTTCTTGATACATTTCTTCACCAGCAAAAGCAGCAATTTCAATACATTCAGAATCTTTGTCTAATAAATAATCAATTCTTTCTCTGGCGGTCATTTTACCTTGAGAATGAAGTTTTTCAATTCGTTTTTCACCCCCTCCTAATTTTACTTTGGCTAGTCGCTGCCTTAGGTCTGATGCTAAAAGTTTATTATGATCTTCGTTCTTATTGAAGTTTATATCCATTTGTGTGTATTGTTTGCACGAAAATACAAAAAAGGTACAGTTTATAAAGAATACATATTGAATTTAAGAATAGTTATAGTGATGTTTCTAAAGTGTTATTTTTTCATTAATTAAAGTATTGATTATTAATTGTTTGATAACATTTTTTTGGTAAGTGATTAACAGTGTTATGATGCATTTACGATTATTTTGAAATTAAAATAACACAAATCAATAACCTAAAAATTCAACTATGAGACTTTTGAATGTCAATTTTTTCCCTTTTCTTTTTGTAATTACTTTACTAATTGCAGGTTGTGATACCAATGATGATTCTGTTTATGAACCCATTGAATCTGTCCCCTTAGCCATTAACGGTGAGTTTGATGTGACAACTAATTTTTATGATAATGAAGGTCCACATGAGCATAATTTTTCTGCAAAACGGTCATCAGGCTTTACAGAAGGATATGAGTCTGGTTCAAAACCAAGATATGCGAGTGGAAGTGTTAACTTATCTTCTGGAAACTGGTCATTTAACGATGCTTTGATAGGTACACTATCAAGAGATAGAAAGTTTGGAAGAAAATCTATTAGAATGAGAAATACAGGATATGCTGTAATGTCCTTTAATATGGATAATGGGGCAAGAACTGTTCGTGTTCGTCATGCCAAATACGGTAATGATGGAAATTCTTCCTGGAGATTAATAGCTTCTTATGATAATGGATCCTCGTGGTCTTTTGTAGGAGAAACTGTAAATACAACCTCTACAATATTAAACACCGTTTCTTTTGAAGTGAATGAAACCCGTAGTGTACGATATGGTATTTCCAAAGCTTCAGGAGGACGTAACAGAATTAATATTGATAATCTAGAAATTGTTACTGGTACTACCGGAGGTGGTGGTGATGGCGGCGGAGGCAACCAAGGTGGCGGAAGAAATAGTAATATTGCTTTTGGAAACCCTTCTAATGCAAATTCTAATGCAAATAATTATTTCTTGTCTAAACCAGAATTTGCTTTATCCTACAATAATAATAATGGTACACCAAATTGGGTGAGTTGGCATCTAAATGCTGATTGGTTAGGAAGCAGGGGACGTTGTAACTGCTTTCAGCAAGATACATCTTTGCCAAGTACCTTTAATAGAATAACAGAAAATGAATATAGAGGTTCTGGATTTCATAGAGGACATATCTGCCCATCTGCAGACAGAACCGTTACGGCTCAGGAAAATGAGAATACTTTTTTTATGACCAATATGGCACCACAAGCACCTAGAAATAACACAAGACCATGGGTAGGACTTGAGAGATATTTAAGAACATTGGTAGATGCAGGTAACGAAGTTCATATCGTATCAGGTGTCACAGGTACTGGTGGTACCGGAAGTAATGGTTTTAGATCAACTTTAAGTAATGGAAGGGTTAATGTACCCGATTCTTTTTGGAAAGTTGCATTGATATTACCAAATGGCTCTAACGATATCAATAGAGTAACGACCTCAACTAGAATGATTGCTATCAATGTTCCTAATGATCAAAATGTTAGTAGTGACTGGAGACAATATATAACAACAGTTGATGATATTGAAAACCTTACAGGGTATGACTTTTTTGAAAATATACCTAATTCTATTGAATCAGTAGTAGAATCGAGATTAGATAACAGGTCTTTTAATTAAAAACATACCTTATATATCTTAAAACGGATGTTCTTATAATAGGGCATCCGTTTTTGTGTATTCTAAAATTGAAATTTAAGATAGAGATGGATCAAATCGAAAAAGTAACGTTAAAAAAAGCAAAAATAATTTGGTAGGTTTTTAATATTTATACATTTACTCCAGTTCTATTGCCATTTTAGTTTTATTGGAAATAAATGAATCAATTAAAGTAAGAATAAGAATAACAATAATGATTAGAAAATTATTTTTTTCCTTTGTCGGGATAGTGTCTTTTGTGTCCACCTCTAATGCTCAATTTGAAATATGTAATACCTCTGAAACTATACCAGAATTAAAATTATCTCTGTGTGCAGTAGTAAAAACTCCGTTATTTCATGAACCTGGAAAAGAAGAAACCATTGATTTATTTATAAGGAAGTTCCCCGCAAAAGAAAAAAGAGAAGGTTCAATTTGGTTAATTGCTGGTGGGCCAGGTGAATCAGGAGCAAGCTTTTATCCTTTAATAACAAAATTTAAAGAAATATTTCCTCATTTAGATATAATTGTTCCTGATCATAGAGGTACAGGTGCCTCTAGTAAGATATGCCCAGAACAAGAGAGTTTGGAATCTGCAAATGGTATTGCATTGGCAAATGATGAATGGGGTCCATGCTTAGGACAAATGTTTGGTAATATACCGTATACCCAGGCATTTTCGATTACCAATGCAGCAAAGGATTTAGGGATACTAATAAATAACTTGAGTGGAGAAGGGAAAAGGTACATATATGGTGTTTCTTATGGTACACAATTAGTCCTTAGATTAATGCAGCAAAATATGGTAAAAGTAGATGGAGTTTTATTAGATTCTCTAGTGCCTTTACAAGATGATGGTGATTTTGATTTGAGTAAACGATCTCAGGTTACAGATAAAGTAGGGCGTATGGTTTTACAGAATTTTGATACAATTAATCCTAAAGGAGTTAATTTAGCTTCAAGGTTAGAAAAATTGATCGAACGTTCACGGAGCGATAAGAAATTTGCAGAACAGATACCAGGTCAAAATTTATCTTCAATCTTGGGGATGATGCTTGATATTCCTGATGCTAGAAATAAGTTAACTTCGATAATAGAGGGTTTAGAAAAAAATGATTTTAAAGTATTAAATGATGCTGTGCAAGATATTACTAACTTTTATAAAGATTATGGCTCTAAATATGATACATCTCCAAGTTCAATTCCGTTGGTGCAAATAATAACAGCCTCAGAAAATAATCTAAGACCAGGAATGAAAAAAGTTGATGTTGTAGAAGAAGCTAAAGAGTTATTGTTTTCAAGTCCTTTACCTAATCTTATTGCAGAAAATACGATGCCAACTTATCAACGTGATCAGTATTTTGCCACTATACCTCAAAAAATGCCTCCAACGGTAATATTTCAAGGTACTTTAGATCCTAAAACAGATTATGATGGTGCAGTTCGACATGTTAAAAAATTATCTAAAGTAGGAGAAGTGATATTGGTGAGTGTAACAGATGCTCCTCATTTTGTAGCTCTTTTTGCACAAAATAGTTTTGCCAAAATAGCTGCAGAGTTTATTGAAGGAAAATCAATTACTCAAACTATAGTAAATGATGAATACGTAGCTTTAAAAAAATAAATAATCTTAACAAAGAAATTTAATTTGGTTTTTCTTTTGATTGTATTTAATTTTTCGATCTTATTGTAATTATCAAAACGACTTAAATGTTGCTATTGAGTGTTTTACATGCTTTACGTTATAATAAGTGGATAAAAAATCACTTTTTTTGACTATAAAATACCGATATTTGCATCTGCTTATATTTGAAAAATTACAAGTGTTAGTACTAAACTAAATAATAATTTATGGGAATGAATAAAAATACAGTATTGGCTTGGGCAACTTTTATAATGATATTAGTTGGCCTTGCACTTATTGCATTAGGAGCATTTAGATATAGAGATGTGTCAGGATATGGTTTTGCAGCTGTAGGAGTTGGCTTTTTTGCAATTGCCTGGGTTTTTAATGCTTTAAAAGGAAGAGTGTAACTCTTTTTACATACAATCAATCATCAAATAAAAATATAATTTAAGGGCATATGTCAGACGATAAAAAAGTAATCTTCTCAATGTCCGGAGTTAGTAAAACGTATAAAAGTGCGAATACTCCGGTATTAAAAAATATATATTTAAGTTTTTTCTACGGAGCCAAAATTGGTATTCTTGGGCTTAATGGTTCTGGTAAGTCTACTTTATTAAAAATTATAGCTGGGGTAGATAAAAACTTTCAGGGAGATGTTGTATTTGCATCAGGATATACGGTAGGTTTTTTAGAACAAGAGCCACAGTTAGATCCAGAAAAAACAGTATTAGAAGTTGTAAAGGAAGGAGTTGCAGAAACGGTTGCTGTTTTGGATGAATATAATAAGATTAATGATATGTTTGGCCTTCCAGAAGTATATGAAAATCCTGATAAAATGCAGGAGCTTATGGATAAGCAGGCAAATCTTCAAGATCAGATTGATGCAAGTAATGCTTGGGAGCTAGATACCAAACTAGAGATAGCAATGGATGCACTTCGTACTCCCGATTCTGATAAGAAAATCAGTGTTTTATCAGGTGGAGAAAGACGAAGAGTTGCATTATGTCGTCTTTTACTAAAAGAACCAGATGTTCTTTTATTGGATGAACCAACAAACCATCTTGATGCAGAATCTGTTCATTGGTTAGAGCATCACCTTCAAAATTATAAAGGTACAGTTATCGCAGTTACGCATGATAGGTACTTTTTGGATAATGTTGCAGGATGGATATTAGAATTAGATAGAGGAGAAGGGATCCCTTGGAAAGGAAATTATTCTTCTTGGTTAGATCAAAAGGCAAAGAAATTAGCTCAAGAACAAAAACAAGCATCCAAACGTCAAAAAACATTAGAACGAGAATTAGAATGGGTGCGAATGGCACCAAAAGGACGTCAGGCAAAACAAAAAGCTCGTCTTAGTAATTATGATAAATTATTAAGTCAGGATCAAAAACAAGTTGACGAAAAATTAGAAATTTATATCCCTAATGGTCCTAGATTAGGAACCAATGTTATTGAAGCTAGTGGAGTAAGTAAAGCTTTTGGGGATAAGTTGTTGTACGAAGATTTAAACTTTAACCTTCCTCAGGCAGGTATTGTAGGTATTATAGGTCCCAATGGGGCAGGTAAGACGACAATATTTAAGATGATTATGGGAGAAGAACAACCGGATAAAGGGAGTTTTAATGTAGGAGAAACAGCATCTATCGCCTATGTAGATCAAAGTCATAGTAATATAGATACAGAGAAAACCATTTGGCAAAATTTTAGTGATGAGCAAGAATTGGTTATGATGGGAGGAAGACAAGTAAACTCCAGAGCGTATTTAAGCCGTTTTAATTTTAGCGGTAGCGAACAGAATAAGAAAGTATCTACGCTTTCTGGAGGGGAACGTAACCGATTACATTTGGCAATGACCTTAAAAGAAGAAGGTAATGTATTGCTTTTGGATGAGCCAACCAATGATCTTGATGTTAATACCTTAAGAGCATTAGAAGAAGGTCTTGAAAACTTTGCAGGGTGTGCTGTTGTTATTTCTCATGATAGATGGTTTTTGGATAGAATATGTACCCACATATTAGCTTTTGAAGGAGATTCACAAGTGTATTTCTTTGAAGGAAGTTTCTCTGATTATGAAGAGAATAAAAAGAAACGTTTGGGTGGGGATTTAATGCCAAAACGTATTAAGTACAAGAAACTAGTAAGATAGTATTAGATGTCATTTCAAAATATAAAAGTCATTGCATTTGATGCTGATGATACTCTATGGGTTAATGAAACTTTTTTCAGGAAAGCAGAAGAAGAGTTTTGTGAATTATTAGAACAATTTTTACCTAAAGAAGAGGCAAATAAATTGCTTTTTGATGTGGAGATGAAAAACCTTCCATTATATGGATATGGTATCAAGCCATTTACGCTTTCGTTAATTGAGGCTGCTATTACTATTTCTAATGGAGAAATGAATATTGGTTTAGTAGAAAAGCTTATTGAGAAAGGAAAGCAAATGCTTCAGGAGCCTATAGAACTAATCGATGGAATTGATAAAACTCTTAATGAGTTATCCAAGAAATACCGGTTGGTAATGGCTACAAAAGGAGATCTATTAGATCAAGAGCGTAAATTGATGAAATCAGGATTGGAAAAATATTTTCATCATATTGAAATTGTTTCCGATAAAACAGAAATGCATTATCGTAAATTGGTAAAACATCTTGATATTACAGAAAAGGAATTTCTAATGGTAGGTAATTCATTAAAATCAGATGTTTTACCCGTTTTAAATATTGGAGCACACGCCTTTCATATTCCTTTTCATACTACATGGGCTCATGAAATGGTGCATGAAGAAGTCAATCATCCTAATTTTAGAAGTTTTACTAAAGCAAGTGAGCTTTTACAAGTGTTATAATAATGAAAACAGTACTTGATTTTAATTCCTGGAGCCGAAAAGAACATTTTGAGTTCTTTGGAAGTTTTGATGAACCATTTTTTGGGATTACAACTACTGTTGATTTTACAAAAGGATATCAAAAAATAAAAGATTTTGGATATCCTTACTTTTTATATTATTTACATAAATCTCTTCAGGCGGCTAATGCAATCGAAGAGTTTAGGTATAGAGTAGAAGATGATAAAGTGTTTGTATATAATAAGATTCACGCATCTCCTACTATTGGAAGAGAAGATCATAGTTTTGGTTTTTCATTTATGGAATTTGATAGTAATTTCGAGATTTTTATGGCTAAAGCCCAAAAAGAAATTGAAGCTGTAAAAAATAGTACAGGTTTACGTCATAATGATAATGCAAAACGAATAGATACGATTCATTATTCATCTATTCCCTGGTATTCTTTTACAGGACTTACTCATGCCAGACATTTTCAATATAAAGATAGTGTACCCAAAATTTCATTTGGTAAATACTCAAAAGACAATGGAAAATTAAACTTACCCGTAGCGATTTATGTACATCATGGTTTGATGGATGGATATCATATTGGTCAATACCTGGAGGAGTTTCAAAAGTTATTGAATGAATAGTAATAAAAGCTTTTGAAATCTTTAATTCATTGATTAAGAATTGTTTATTTTGTTTTTTATATTTTTAATAAAATAATCAATCTATTGTAATGTGATTCAGTTACCTGTAAATATTTTAAATTTCACAATACTGGTCTCTGTTATTATTGGTATCACTTTTGGAATTCTATTAATTTTCACAAAAAGATTTAATTTAAAAGCAAATCGTTTTCTGGGCTTGGTTCCAATAATTATTTCGTTATGGAATTGCTGGGTACTGTTAATAGATTTTGATTTGTATACTTTACATAATGTTTTAAATTTGATTCCTCTTCATTATGCTCTGGCCTTAGGCCCATGTATTTATTTTTACACCAAATACATGACCGAAAGGGAATTTAGTCTTAAAAAGAAACATTTTTTACATTTCACACCTGTTTTAGTAGAGTTCTGTATTTCTAGTATTCAAGGGATTGAAAGTATACATAAAGAAATACCAAATTATGATACCATAACTTTCCTTATATCGAGTCCATTATTACAATTAATAGCTATTATTTCTGTACTCTTATATAGTTTTTATGCATTAAAATCGATAAAGAACTATCATCAATGGGTTAAGAATAATTATAGTAATGATCACAAGTATTATTTAGGTTGGTTGTATCGCTTACTCATTATCTTTGCTGTACTCTGGTTTCTTTGGGTTCCTTATACGTTTATAGATTATTTTGTTTTTGATTACTCCTTAGGGGTAATACACTATTATCCACTTTATATCTTAATGGCAGCAGTTACTATTTGGATAAGTGCTGAAGGGTTTTTAAGACCTGAAATTATTTTATTAGAGGATAGAGAAAAACCACTTGAGAAAAATAATATCCCATCTAAAGAAATCATTGAACAAGCTAAATGGTTAAAAATACAAATGGAAACTAATTTATTCTTTCTAAATGCAGAATTAACCCTTAGTGCTCTTGCCAAAGAATTAGATATTCATCCAAATGTGACTTCCAGGATTATTAATGAGGGTTTAGATAAAAGTTTTTCAGATTTTGTAAATGAATACCGGATTGATGCCGTAATTAATAGACTTAAAGATGTTGAGTATAACAGAATAACATTATTAGGTATTGCTTATGAATGTGGTTTTAATTCTAAAGCTACTTTTAATAGAGTTTTTAAAAAAACTACAGGAAAGACACCTTTTGAATTTAGGAAATTGAATAAAGATTGATTTTTTATGTATCATATTATAATTTGATACGATTGGCCTTTGTTTATTCCTTTTTTTTATGCTTCAAAATATTTATTAAGGTCATCATCAATCAAATACTAATTTATAAAATGAAGCATTTTCATCTTATTTTCGTTTTTCTTATTTTTTGTCAGAGTAGTTTTTCCCAATTTGATAAAGGTATTCAGGGCTATTGGTTACAAGAGGGATATGGGGTGTATTTAGAAATATCTGAAACCACCTACAAAATGTATGATGTAACTCAAATTTCGTGTCAGCCATCATCTTCTAGTGCATTAAATGATTGGACCGGTTCCTTAGAAACTTTATTCGATCTGTATAAGATTGAAGAAACTGATGAGGTATCAATGATTCTTAAATACGGCATCACAAGATATAAGTTTAACAAACTTAAAGAACCTCTTACATTGTGTGAAAAACCTATTTTATCTTCTAAAGACCCAAAGCTTAATTTTGATATTCTGTGGCATACATTTAAAGAAAATTATGCGTATTCTAAATTAAGAGGAGTTGATTGGGATAAAATATATAAAGAGCATACAGATCTTATAACAGAACATACAACAGAGGTAGAGTTATATGGATATATCGGAGAAATCTTAGATGCAATTCAAGATGAACATATTAGTTTACGAGTGCCCAAAGATATAAGTGAAGCATATCTAAAAATTAGAGAACTAAAAAAAGAAGAGAGTCAACCTTCTGATAATGAAAAAGAGGTTTCAGATTCGAATAAAGAATATGATTATACTTCCTTGAGAAGCAATGCACTAGAAAATATTCTAAAACTCTACAATACAAATAATTTTAAACGATATCATAAGGACTTACTGATATGGGGAAAATTAAAAAAAGAGGTGGGATATATTCAAATTAATAGTATGAATGGTTATTCTCAAGATGTTTATGTTGCAGAAAGCTATAGTTCTAATGAGTATTGGGATAAACATTGGGAAAAAGTTTTTGATGATATTAAAAAAGGAAAAACACTTGGGCAATATCTTAGAGGAGAAAGAAAAGGAGTGAAGGTTATGATGGATTCTATTATTACGCAGTTGTCTGATACTCCAAATCTGATAATAGACCTAAGATTTAATCCTGGGGGTACAGATCAGGTGGCTATGGATATACTGTCGTATTTTGCAACAAACAAAACTAATATTTTTACAAAAAAGATATGGACTGGGGTAGAAAATTCATTCGAAAGTAAGGTGTATGTTGAGTCTTCAGATAAACTATACCAAGGAAAAGTTATACTTCTAATGGGATCTCAAACTGGCAGTTCTGCAGAAGCAATGGTTTTAGGATCACTTGGTTTTAAAAATATAATTAGAATTGGTTCTAACACCATGGGGATTTTTTCTGATGTCTTACAGAAAAAATTGCCCAATGGATGGAGTTTTGGTTTATCCAATGAGATATATGAGTCTAGCAACAATAAAAACTATGAATATGTAGGGATTACTCCTGATTTTTTAATTCCATATTCTAGAGAATGGGTAACTTTTCATAAATCCATGGTTATGCTTAATGATAAGGACCCAGCAATAGAAAAAGCTTTTTCTATATTTAATAAATAAAATTTTAAAAATAAAATTATAACATTAATTTTCTAACTTCTCCTATCTGCATGCTGTCGAGGTAGATTTCTCCAACTCGAACTCTTACAAGTCGTAGTGTAGGAAAACCTACCGCAGAAGTCATTTTACGAACCTGACGAAATTTACCTTCTTTTAATGTAATTGATACCCAGCTTGTAGGGCCATGCCTATCATCTCTTATTTTTTTGCTCCTTTGTGGGAATTCAGGGGTAGTTTTTAATTTAAAAGCTTTGCATGGAGCTGTAGTGTATTTTTTTCCTTCAAAACCAATCTCCACTCCTTGTGTTAATAATTTTATAGCATCTACGGTAATATCTCCATCTACCTGTGCATAATATTCCTTTTCGACCCCACCACTGCATATATAATTACTGGTTTTTCCATCAGTAGTAAGTAATAATAATCCTTCTGATTTTTCATCCAATCGTCCTATAGCCATTATTCCTTCTGGGAAATCGTATAGTGTTCCTAGTAATTTCTTTGAATTTTGTTTTTGCCCATTATTGATGAATTGACTTAGAAATCCATAAGGTTTATAGATCATAAAATGATGATGTTTTTCTTCTTTTTCCATATGGATTTGCTATTCGCAATGCTTTAGAATCACTTTTAATATAGTTTGATAAAAGCGAAATTAAGGATTTAGTTTTTTATGGGGCTAAATTCTTATATCCCGCAATTTATGAAAGAGTCTTTTTTAAATTAAAATGTATACCCTATCTTTGTATATATTTTCAGCTCATATTCACGTTTTATATATACGCTGTAGCAAGTTATTGCGACAACTGGGTAAATTTTAGGTAAATCAATCTTAAGTATTGTTATTTTCCAATCATTCGTTTAGTATTTCAATGACAAATCATAGTGAATGATAGGGTTAAAATGTAAATTTAGTAAAACAGTATAAAAAAACGAATGGCAAAATCACAACAAACTTTTAGTAAAATAGAGAAAGAAAAAAAGAAATTAAAAAAGCGCGAAGAAAAGCAAAAAAAGAAGGCAGAACGTCTAGCCAATTCTAACAAAGGAAATGGTTTGGATAGTATGATTGCTTATGTGGATGAGTATGGCTATACTACTGATGCTCCGCCAGATCCTTCTAAAAAGAAAAAAATTAAAGCTGAGAATATAGAGATAGGAATTCCTAAAAGAGAAAAAGAAGAATTTGACCCAGTAAAAAAGGGAAGAGTAGCTTTTTTTAATGATTCTAAAGGATATGGTTTTATTAATGAGGATGAAACTCAGGAAAGATATTTTGTACATGTTAACGGTTTAACGCAAGAAGTAAAAGAAAATGACAGGGTTACTTTTGAATTAGAGAAAGGACCTAAGGGTATGAATGCGGTAAGAGTTAAAAAAGTATAATTTTTTTATTATTGATCGATTTTGAAACCTTCATAATATCTAAATCAAAAAGGTCTGCTCCAGAGCAGACCTTTTTGATTGTCTCTTTTTTTAAGGTGTTATTGTTTTAATGACTCAGGTTTTATAACCTCTTGCACTTGTTGCTGTACTTTCTTTTTATCACCAACTATTATTAATGTCATTTTATCAGGATTAATATACTTTTTTGTCATTTCCACAACTTTTTCTGGAGTAACACTTTGTATGTTTTTTACTCGATCTTTTAAGTAAGACTCATCTAAATCGTGTCTATCTAAAAATGATAATTGATTAATGATTCCTTGTGGGGTGGAGTTTCTAAGTACAAAAATCCCCGATTCATAGTTTTTAATTCCGTCAAGTTCTTCTACAGAAGGAGCTTCTTTTTGAAGTCGTATAATTTCTTTATTGATTTCTTGTATAGAAGCCCCAGTATGTGTAGTGGTTACGTCTGCCGATTCATACCAAATTCCGCTTTTGTAATTAGCTGATATTGTACTTCTGGGTGAATACGTGTATCCTTTATCTTCTCGTATGTTACTTGTTATTCTGGAACCAAAAGATCCTCCTAATAAGGAGTTTGTAACTTCTAATGATATAAAATCAGGGTCTGAAGGGCCAACAACCGGTAATCCGTAGTAAATAGTCGACTGGGGTGCGTCAGGTCTGTCAATTATCTGTACTGATGGATCAGTTTTTGCCTGCGCTACAGGATAATTAGACTCAGGGCCTTTTCTCCAGTCTCCAAGGGCTTTTTCAACCGCTTCTTTTACTTTGTTTTTATCGAACCTACCTGCAATATAGACCGTAGTGCGTTGTGCTCCATAGTTTTCTGTATAGAAGTTTTTAACGTCTTCAATAGAAAAAGAATCAATTATTGTATTTGTTGAATATGATTGTCCATAGGGGTGGTCAGGATATAGTCTTCCAAAAAACTCTTTATTAGCTTGCGCTTGTGGTCTTGATAGAGCAACAGTTAAATTACGTTTCATATCGTTTTTTAATCGTTCAATTTCTGTCTCAGGCCATTTTGGATTTTTAAGAATATCACCAATCAGGTGTATTGCATCAGGTGCAAATTCGAATAAAACAGAAGTATTTAAATTTGTGTTATGAGGTCGAACAGAGACATCCAAATTACCACCCATTTCTGCCATTTTATTAGCTATTTCCTTTGCATTCATAGAAGTAGATCCTTCTTTGAGGAGGTCAGCCATAAGATCTGATAACCATACTTGATCTTTCTTCTCGTGAATATTTCCTGACTTAATGCTTACAGCAATGGTAGCTTTTGGAATTGCACCATAAGGAATCATTACCAGTTTTAATCCGTTTTCTAAAGTTATTGTTTCTTTTTTTGGTAGCACAAAATTCTTCGGAGCACTACCAATAGGTGGTTTTTCCTTTTCCTTTTCTTGGCTAAAAGTTATAGTCACGGTTAGAAGTACTGCCGTTATTATTGAGAGAGTCTTTTTCATGATTTTGTGTTTTCAGCGTTAGTTAAAAGAGGATTTACTGTTAAAATGGTCCGATTGGTAGGTCTTAAATATTCTTTGATAGTTTTTGTTATCAGTTCTGGAGTTACCTTTTTGAATTCTTCTTCTATACTGTTTATTCTATTGGGATCGTCATCAAATAAGGCAAAGCTGCATAATAAATCCGCTCTTCCTAGTCCAAAAGTACCACCTAAGTCATCATATAGTTTCGAACGCATTTTTATAATAGCACTATCGATCATTTCTTGGGAAACCCCTTTACTTATTTCTGTCATTACTTCTTCTATTGATACTAATATATCATCTCGAGATGTTTCATTATCGTAAGTGAAATTATACATCCAAAGCATTGGGCCTTTATAGTTAAACATGTTTCCAAGATAATTAATGCCTCCTGCAACACTAGAAGTGTATCCTTTTTCATTTTCTAACTTTTGGACTAATAATGCATTGTCACCTTGAACCAATATTTGATCTATTAATCCCATCGCATAATATTCAGGAGTATTACGGTCAGGCATATGGTATGCTAATGCTATTGCAGGTTTGTTTGCTAAAGGATCGTCTTTTGTAAATTCTTTTTGTTCTTCTTGTCTTGGTTCTGAAATATCAGGTGTATCTGGTAATTCAGAAGCAGAAAGATTTCCAAAGTATTTTTGAATCCAATTTTTTACCTGTTCGGTGTCAAAATCTCCAACTACAGATATTGCGGCATTATTAGGAGCATAAAAAGTTTTAAAAAATGTATCTACATCTTCAAGATTAGCTGCATCTAAATCTTTTAAATCTCCATAAAAGTTATGGGCATTATACCAATTTGTATTTGCATATTGCGGCATATCTAACCAAGGAAAACCTCCATAGGGTTGGTTAAGTACATTTACTTTAACTTCATTTTTCACAACACCTTGTTGATTGGTTAGATTATCTTGTGTTATTGCTAAACCTTTCATTCGATCTGCTTCAGCCCATAACATAGTTTCTAACTTATGAGAAGGCACAATTTCAAAATAGTTAGTAAAATCAAATCGGGTAGAACCGTTTAAGATTCCACCATTTTTTTGAACCAATTGAATGAATTCCATTTTACCAAGGTTTTCTGATCCCTGAAACATCATATGTTCAAAAAGATGTGCAAATCCGGTTCTGTCCTTTGGTTCATTTCTAAACCCTATATTATAATACACAGCAACTATTGCAGTTGGAGAGGTTTTATCTTGTGAAAGGATTACCTTAAGACCGTTGTCTAATTTGTAATACTCAACAGGAACTTTAAATTCAGAAACCACTTCTGAAGTATTTTCTGTTGTGTCGATGTTAGGTTCTTCTTTTTCCTTTTTACACCCTATGATATTTATAAATAGGCAAAAAAGAAAGACTGTTTTTAATGTAAACTTCATTTTCTGAATAGATTAAGATGAATATTGTGTGATAATTTTGATTTTATTTTAATTCTATATTTTTGGATACCAATCCAATTGTACTACTTCTATAGTTGAATCTTTGGCTATTAGTTCCTTGAATTTTTTTACATCACTTAATCCTTCAGTTCCTCTATAGTGATATGGATATACTTGTTTAGGTTTGAATTCGAGCACTGCATCAGCTGCACTTTCAACGGTCATTGTATATGGTAAATTCATGGATATAAAGGCTATGTCTATATATTTTAAATTTCTCATCTCAGGAATATCCTCAGTATCTCCAGAGAAGTACAACCGTTTTTTTCCTAAGGTAATTACATATCCATTGCCTCTTCCTTTATTATGAAATTTTAAAGCTTCTTCTCGTAGGTTATACATGGGTATCGCTTCAATTGAAATTCCTTGTATTTCTTTTGTTTCTCCATTGTTAAGGATTATCAATTGATCGGTATATTGTGCAGGAAGTTTCTCTGCTACGGCTTGAGGTACTATGAGTTCTGCATTCGATAAATCCAAGCTGTCTAAAGTGTCAATATTCATATGATCGCCATGGATATCTGTAATAAGTACTAGGTTTGGAGTTTTTTTACCTTTAAAAGCTTTGGCGCCTCCTGTTGGATCGATATAAATTGTTTTTTCTTTCCATTCAAGAATAGCTGTCGCATGGATGATTGGATCAATAGTAATATCGCTTATTGGTTTTTTCTGAATCTCTTCAGGTATTTCAGTAACAGTTTCATTAGTAACTTCAATATCCTCTTTTTTTTGAGATTTACAGTTTAAAAATAGAAAACAAATAAACGTGATATAAAAGGGGGAAAGTTTCATGAGATGATGATTTTTGTGTTTTTTTAGATTTAAAAGATAAGAATAATGCTTGAGATATGGGAGATTTATAATGTTGTGTTGCTATTATAAAAATGATTCTCAAACTAGATTTAGTATAACAAGTTGTGATATTGGGAAATAAAAACTAGATATCTTTTAAATATGTGCTACGTTTTTGAGTTAACTATCTATCCATAATTTTATTGCCATTGCGATAACCATGATCACTAAGAAAACCTTTACTAAACCATCTCCTTTTTTAACTGACCACCTGCTTGCAATCCAACCTCCTGTAGCGTTACCAATAGCAAGGATAATACCGTATAAATAATCGATCTGTTGATTATAAATAAAAATAGCAAGCGCTCCTACTGTATAAATGAAAACAACTAATACTTTGACAGCATTGGATTTAACTAAGCTTAAATAATTGATAGAGGTTAAGGCTAATAGGATAAATATTCCAACACCAGCTTGAATAAATCCTCCGTAAATTCCTATAAAGAAAAAGACAATAATAGGTAGCCATAGGTATTTACCTTCTGTTCTTTCTGCCAGGTTTTTAAGATTAACTTTAGGTTTGAATACCATAAAAAAGACTACTATTACCATTACAATAGCTAGTATTTTATTGAAGCTGTCTCCTTTTATATCTACCGCTATCTGTGCTCCAATGATTGATCCAATCAAAGCAGATATACCAAGATAAACTCCAAAAACTGTAGGTTTGATTCCTTTGCTCTTAAAACCAGCCACTGAGGTAATACATTGAATAAAAATACCGATACGGTTTGTGCCATTGGCTACAGCAGGAGGGAGTCCCATAAAAATGAGCATAGGTAGCGTGAGTAGTGAACCTCCTCCTGCTATGGTGTTAATAACTCCAGCTACAAATCCAATAACAGCAAGAAGGAGAAGAAGTAAAGTTTCGTTCATCTATTTTTATGAATATATAAGAAAATGTAAGATAGTTTATATTCAAAAATAGGGATAACTTCTCAAACTATTGTAGATTTACGGTATCAACTAAAATTTTAATAAAAAGTCAAAACACTACAAAAAATAATTCCGTTTCTTCTAATCTTTAAAAAAAAAGAATACAATAGTGCTATTCTTAAATCAGATGTCTTAGCAGGTATTACAGTTGGAGTAATATTGATACCTCAAGCTATTGCATATGCATTATTAATGGGTGTCCCTGCTATTTATGGGCTGTATGCTTGTTTGGTTCCATTACTGCTATATGCTTTCTTTGGGACGTCAAGACAATTAAGTATAGGCCCTGTAGCGGTTACTGCCATTTTGGTCATGAGCGGAGTTGGTCAGTTAGCTGACCCTTTTTCAGATAAATTTATTTCCTTAGTTCTGTTTACAGGTTTTCTCATTGGTGTGTTACAGATTATTATGAGTGTATTGAGAATGGGGTTTTTGGTGAATCTTATTTCTCAGCCGGTTATTTCTGGTTTTATCTCTGCTGCGGCCATAATTATAATTGTTTCTCAGTTAGAAGAAGGTTTAGGAATGACTATTCCAGATTATAAATATACACATCAGACTATTGGGTATGTCATAGGTCATTTTTCTAATGTAAATTGGATCACTTTAGCAATCTGTATTGGTTCGATTACCGTAATTGTAATACTGAAGAAGTGGAAGCGTTCTTTTCCAGGAGCACTTACGGTACTTGTTATTACAACCCTGTTAACCTATGTTTTCAATCTAAAAGAAAAAGGACTGGCGATTATTCAAGATGTCCCTAGTGGCTTACCATCTTTTAGTATTCCAGAGATGAATTATGATACTATGGTTACTTTAATCCCTACGGTGCTTACAGTTACTTTTATTGGATATGTTGGAAGTATTGGTATTGCTAAATCTATGGAGATGAAAAATAGGGATCATATTATACGTCCTAATCAGGAGTTATTGGCTTTAGGAATAGCAAAGGTAATTGGAGCATTCTTTCAGGCAGTTCCTTCATCGGGAAGTTATAGTAGAACGGCAATTAATGATGAAGCAGGAGCGAAGACTACGGTGTCCTCTATTATTGCCGCAATAATGGTTATACTTTCATTGTTGTTTCTTACTTCGTTTTTCTATTATATTCCAAAATCTACTCTTGCTGCAATTATTCTTGTATCTGTATTTGGGTTAATCAATTACAGTGAGGCTAAATATCTTTTTAGCTTAAGGAGACGAGACTTTATTGTAATGATTATAACTTTTTTAGGAACTTTAATTTTTGGGGTAGAGAATGGGATTTTTATTGGAGTGCTTCTGTCTTTTGTTTTCCTTCAATATTATAGTGCTCGTCCTCATATAGCAGAATTGGTAAATATTCCAGGGACTATGTATTATCGTAATATTAATAGATTTCCTGATGCTGTTCAGTCTAAGGAATATTTAATTATTAGATTTGATAATCAGTTGTATTTTGGGAACTCAGGATATTTCAAGGATACTATTTTTAAATATGTGTCACATCGTGATGTGCATCCAAAATTTTTAATCTTGGATAATACAAACATGCATGATATTGATAGTACAGGTTTACACGTTTTGGAGGATATTCATCAGTATTTGGAAGATCTTGATATACAACTATTAATGGTTGGAACGATTGGTCCAGTAAGAGATTTTCTAAAGAGGTCAGGATTTACCGATAAATTGGGAAAGGATTATTATTACCTTACAATCTCAAACGCTGTTGATTATGCTGAGAATAGAATGGAGCATGAAGATATTCATGAAGCTGCAGTACAATTTAATCAAAAGCGAAGATCTTTTCTTGATTAGAAGTGTAAAGTGTTTTTTTAAGTCTAAATTTTATAAGTTAATTATCTTCGTATAAATGTAATTTTAGACCCATTCCATAATTAGTGTTGTTATTTTTGATAAGATTATTATTATTGCTATATTCTTTATCAAAACGTTGCCAGGCTCTATTTTTAAAGAATATTCTTCTTGTAAAAGTTTTGTAACCGCTAATCTTATCAGTAAAAGGGAGTAATGGTCTAAAAGTAGTAGAAACCTTTACAATGCCTTTTCTGGTTTCGATCTCGCTATATTTTTTTGTTTGTTGGAGCTTTCCTTTAGTATCAGTATAACCAAGTACCTGTATAGATACAAAAAAGCCCTCTTTGGGTACGAAAACCCTATATTCTGAAACGTTCAGTTCAAAATTAGATTTGTCTTTATCTGTAACCTTAAATATAATATCCTCATAGGATAATCTTTTCCCGGGAAAACCATTGTCATTTTCATAGAATTGCATCTTAAATAATGTAGAGAATGATCCAGTACTATTAGAATTTCTATTGGATGACTCTGTTTTAATCGGGAGGTATACAGAAGCAATTTTTGTAGATTTTTCTGAATTTCTAGGAAAGAAAACTGCAATTTCTGATTCTACAGTGGGGAGCCAACTTTTAAAATAGTCGTTATGTACTTCTGAAGCAATCTTCTTTGTTTTGTATTTTCTTTTCTTTTCTGCAGTAATATACACTTCTTTTAGTTCGGCTATATCTTCAACTAAGAGTATGTATTTATCTAAGGATGTGGTGGATATGGTTTTTTCTTTATGTCCTACTGCAGAAATGTATAAGGAGTCAATATCAGAATACCATTTTTTAGAAAACTGAAAGCGACCATCTGCATCTGCAAAAGTACCATTACCATTGCCAAAAGATATTGTGGCATAAGATATGGGGGTCTTTTGCACAGAATCCAGCACAGTATAGGTCTGAGAGCAGACTATTTGAGCTAAAAAAAGCAATAGTAGGGGGAATAGCTTTTTCATTGTGTGATTGGGGATTAAAAATCTAAAATAATAAAATATATTTATAATAAGCTATTATCATGCCAAAGAGTATAAATACAGATTTAAGTTTTATTGTTTATTTTTTTAAACATAACTATTTATTTTTTAATAACTTAAATGCTTTTATTTAAACAATAGCTCCAATTTTTTTATCAAGACCACATCGCTCGATAAAGCCATTAGTAAACACTTGCATTGCCTCTGGGCTTAATAATTCATTACGTGTGTCGATCCAGTGTTGTACTGTTGCAGAGCCATACATATTTTGAATTCGTTGAAAGTTTAAATTAAAATTAATTTTCCCCCAGTGTAATGTGTATGGTATGTTTATAGCTTCTAATCGATTCCATACCTTTTCATAGAATTTACGAGTAACATCAGCATCTACTCCGTCTAATTCTAGTACACAGGTTTTTGTAAACTTTGTAAAGCCTAGTAGAGCTTCTGTTCCTTTTACATAACGTAATGATATTCCTCCAGGAAAAGGATCTCCGTTTTCAATAATGTTAAGAATTTCTTCTACAACACGTACACTATCTTTAATGTCAATACCAAGAGCTGCACTCGCTACTTTACCTCTAAATTTTGTGTTACTAAACGTTTCTCCTATTGTGCCTTCTATTGGAGGGACTTCTTTGTATGCTAAAGGAAATAATATGTTTACCAGTTTGGGAACTAATAAAACTGATAATCCCCCAAGACTGTCCATTACTGTTTGTATAAGACCTAATAAATCATCACCATAGGTAAGTCCTTTGTCATCAGTAGTTCTTCTAATGTAATTCTCTCTATAGCTACGTTTGTATGATGCTTTTAAGAACACTCCTTTTTCTGTGTTATTAGGTTCAAAATCATAAGGATTGATAATTACTTCAAAATGATACAATTCTCGGTCTGGGGAGAATTGTGGAAAGGGGAGGGTGTTGTTTATTGATGAAAAGTCTAATGTTTTCATCGTGTTTTTTAAATTGTTATCATATGCTATTCCTTCTATTCGATGTTCTTCTAACA
Organism: Aquimarina sp. AU119; assembly: GCF_900312735.1. NCBI lineage: Bacteria > Pseudomonadati > Bacteroidota > Flavobacteriia > Flavobacteriales > Flavobacteriaceae > Aquimarina > Aquimarina sp. AU119. Next base: position 72,520 of record NZ_OMPF01000005.1, read on the forward strand.
AGAACTTAGGTTCTGTTTCTATCATAATGCCATGTATAATTCCGAAACTACCAAAACTTACTAGTGCGGCGTTAAACATAGTGTCATCTCTAATCAGTTCTGCTCCTAACCAATTTATAAATTTATCTGATACAACAGGATTAGAATCGCGTTCTAACCACACATGTCTGTCTTTACTTACAATTAGGTGTATTCCTGTTACAAAATCCTGAATTGATCCAACATTAAAAGCGGCTCCGTGTGTTCCTGTGGATAGAGCTCCAGCTACAGTTTGTCCATTACTGGCACCGGATGCTTTTATAGATCGATTTGGTCGTTTTTCTTTTTCTAATTTTGAGTTAAGTTGAAGCATGGATACCCCGCATTGTGCAAAGAATAAGTTATCCGCTGATCCTCCTTTATTTAAATATGTGTTAGAAATATTAGGTTTGCTGACAGAAAAATTGAGGCGTAATGATTTAGTGTCTAAAATGCCCCCTTCTGATACGGCAACTTTAGAAAATGACCATCCACTCCCCATTGCTCTTAATCGTGTATTGTTGTCGGATGCATGTCCAATCAACCATTGTAAGTTTTTAGTGGTAGCGATATATCTATCAGTTCCTTTTGCAAGGGCGTTATCGTTACGAACCTTAAAAGAAGCATTTGGAGTGAGTTTTTGCGTGAAGTTTTGATGTTTATTTTCCCATTTCTGAATAGGAAGTATTTCAATGCCTTTTGGTAGTACCATGATACTGTTTTTTTTATATTTTTATGTGTGTTTGATGCTTTTTACCTAAGTGCAATTAGGTAAAGTAGGGTGTTGAGTGTTATAACTCCTCAATACCTGGATCTGGCGGAGCGCATTCCCATTCTATAGTTTGTGGTACTACAATGCCTAATGTGATGGCGGATAATAAGATGTGTCCTATGTTAGTGGAGTTAGTAGCTGAGCTCATTCGTTTAGTTTCGCAATCGGCGTCAATATCTTTGGGAGATACTAGTCCCCAGGCAAAACTCCATGTTGTTTTGGTGTTTTTTACTACAGAGTCGTTATCGTAGATACTTACGACTTTTGTTGTCATGCAACTTGAGCAGCAAAGCATTATTGCTAGCATAATGCAAGTGCTTTGTAATTGAATAGAATGTTTTATCATGCCTTTTAGTATTTAGGCAATCAGACGATATAGTGGGGTATACCGATAAAATATTAAAATTAACGATATTTTAAACAATATAATAGGGGGATTTACCTGTTTTTTTGATTAATAATAGTGTGTTTTGTTTTTGGATTTCAAAAGAATATTTATAACATATTTTAAAGTATATTTTTGTATACTTTAAAATATGTTATAAATATCTAGGTATATAATAGTATACTTTATGTATATTTGTGTATATGTTGTCTTAAAAGTATATTAAGTTATACATAATAAATATAAAAAAGTATTTAAGGTATATTTTTATGTACTTTAATTTAAAGTTAGGCTATGGATATAAATAATCTTTCAGACGAACAAATTTTAACTCAGTTAACCCAAAGGGTAAAACAGAGAAGACTTAATCTTAATATTACTCAAGAAGAGCTTTCAAAAAGAGCAGGAGTACATGTGCAAACGATTAAAAATTTTGAATCAGGTAAAACGACTACTTTGTTAACCTTTATACAAATATTAAGAGCGTTTGGTGATTTGGATGCATTACATACATTGTTCCCAGATCCAGGAATCAGTCCAATAGCATTATTAAAACTTAAAGGCAAAGAGCGGGAGCGAGCATCACGTAGTTCTAAAAATCAAAATGAAGATCCATCATGGTAGATGTTATTAAAATTACACTTTGGGGGGAAGAATTAGGAGCATTAAGTTGGGATAGTACTAAGAATTTTGCTTCTTTCGAATTCTTTTCTTCATTTTTAAATAAAAACCTGGATGTATCACCAATACATATGCCGATACGATCTTCTGCTAAGAAAATATATAGTTTTCCTAATTTAAATCAGGAAACGTATAAAGGATTACCAGGAATGTTATCAGATGTATTACCAGATGACTTTGGAAACCGCTTAATTGATCAATGGTTAATACTTAATAATATTCCTAAATCAGAATTTACACCGTTAGATCGACTGTGTTACATTGGTAAAAGAGGAATGGGAGCTTTAGAATTTCAGCCAGCAAAAAGTATTGGTCAGGCGCAAACAACAACACTAGAAGTTGATAAACTTACAGAATTAGCCGAAAAGGTGCTAAATACAAGAGAAAAATTAACACTTAACCTTTCTGAAACCGAACATCTTAATGAGTTAATCAAAGTTGGGACTTCTGCAGGAGGGCAAAGAGCAAAAGCCATAATTGCCTATAATCCAAAAACAAATGAAATACGTTCTGGACAAGCAAAAGCTCCTGATAGATTTGATCATTATATCTTCAAATTTGATGGAGTAAATGATGCTTCTCTTGGGGATCCTCAGGGATATGGTAGAATTGAGTATGCATATTATCTTATGGCGATCGATTGTGGAATCGATATGGAGCATTCCTTGCTCTTTGAAGAGCATGATAGAGCTCATTTTATGACGAAACGTTTTGATCGTCTTGATCATAATGAAAAAGTGCATATGCAGACATTATGCTCAATAGCACATTTTGATTATAAGTCTCCCGGAACCTATTCTTATGAAAATGCTTTTGAGGTGATGCGTCAATTGCGATTACCTCATACCGACGCCATTCAACTATATAAAAGAATGGTATTCAATATTATTTCTCGTAATCAGGATGATCATACTAAGAATATTTCTTTCTTGATGAATAAACAAGGGGAATGGAGGCTTTCTCCTGCATATGATATAACATATTCTTATAATCCTATGGGGATATGGACCAGTATGCATCAGATGTCAGCAAATGGTAAGCGAGATGATTTTACAATGAAAGATTTAACGTCAGTGGGGGATAAGATTAGTTATAAGAATCATAAAGATACCATACAAAGAGTGATTGAAGTATTATCAAATTGGGATTTTTATGCAAAAAAATCAGGGATTCCGCAATCTCAAGCAGATAAATTAAAGAAGGTATTTCGATTAAGGCTATAGTGTGTATATTTGACGCCTCGATGAAAAAAGCTATATACTTCATGTTACTTAGTGCTGTATGTTTTACAGTAATGAATCTATTTATAAAGTATTTAGCACATTTTGGAGGGGGGCAATTAGTACTGTTTAGAGCTTTTGGATCATTGTTCTTTACAACAAGTTACTTGTTATGGCATAAGATCCCTATTTTGGGGAATCAAAAGAAATTATTGATATATAGAGGGTTAGCCGGAGTGACTTCTATGGGATTGTTTTTTATGTCTGTTAGTTATCTACCCATAGGTTCAGCAGTTTCGTTACGATATTTATCTCCTATTTTTGCTACTATTCTTGCTGTGTTTTTTCTAAAAGAGAAAGTAAAATCATTACAGTGGTTATTTTTTCTGATGGCGTTTATAGGAGTGTTAATGATAAAGGGGTTTGATCCTAATATCGATTCTTTAGGATTCTTATTGATCTTAGGATCTGCAGTTTTTAGTGGAGTAGTTTATGTACTGATTAATAAAATAGGTCAGGGAGATCATCCGGTAGTTATAGTGAATTACTTTATGTGGATCTCAATTATAGTAGGAGGTATCCTATCTATATTTAAATGGACAACACCAGTAGGTCTCGAATGGGTATTACTGCTTAGCCTTGGAGTGTTTGGATATTTTGGACAATTATTCATGACTAAAGCCTTCCAATCACAAGCAACCAATAGGGTAGTGTCCCTTAAATATGTAGAAGTTATTTTTACTATGATTGCGGGAGTATTCTGGTTTAGTGATGCGTATCCTCTATTTAGTATTGTTGGGACATTATTGGTGATTACCGGATTAATACTCAATATCTGGTATCGTAGGTAATTATAACAATACTATATTAAATTAGATAATTTCTCCTGATGATCATCAAGAGAAATCTTCTCTAAGATAAAACATTAATTTTCCTTTATCACTAAAACTTTTGATTGTAAGAATTTCTCCATTAATTTTATTATAAATTACTTCTACAAATAATAAGTCTACATAAAAAATGGAATAATAAAAATCACGATTTCTATCGTTTACACTAAAGAGGTGGATTCCTTTATCCCAAATATCTCTGTATTTGAGATCTAAGTGACGAGCATTGAATTGTTGCTCCATGGTAATTTTGCGCATAAGCTATCAATTTTATAAATTTAGGGTGATTTAAATTTACGGAAAAACCGTAATATATGCAAGTTTTTACCGGTAAAAACTTGAAAAACAGTAAAATGTAGTTAGAGTAATTGGTTAATTAGTGGGCTTTTAGTTTGTACTGTTGTCTTTGTATTATACTAATACAGGCAATATATCCTATTGGATAGTTGCAGATATTGTTTTTTTGATATAGGAGTTATTATTTTAGAAAATTAAGGTTCGATTCTATTAATTTCTATAATGCGATGTGTCGCACTAGTATCTCCATATGAGTTCCCGTTAGTTGCAATAAAAACTCTTCCGGTTGGAGAGACTACTATATCTCGTAAACGCCCAAACTCCCTGTTAAAAAATATCTCCTCTTGTGTAATAGAGGTTCCATCTCCATTTAATGTGAGTGCAATTATCCTTTGATCTTTTAAAACTGTCATTAAAAACTTATTGGTCCATTCAGGAATTCGATCACTTGTATAGAATATAAGATCAGAAGGTGCTATTGTTGGAGTCCAGTTAAAAATAGATTCTATTACTTCTGTCCCTGCTGCAAATGATTGTTCACTTGGAGTATCAATAACTCCTTTTACTTCTGGCCAACCATAATTTTTTCCTGATATAATTTGATTGATTTCATCATCAGAATTTGGGCCGTGCTCAGAACTGTATAAACCGCCATTAGGATGAAATGTAAGTCCTTGAGGGTTTCTATGCCCATAACTATATACATAACTCCCTGTAAAAGGATTATCTACAGGGATAGTGCCGTCCAGATTTAATCTTAAAATTTTACCTCCAAGAGAATTCATATTCTGAGAAAGATCTGTATTTCCAGCATCACCAGTAGTCATAAGAAGGTGTAAATCTGAAGTTATAAGTAAACGAGATCCGTTATGAATAGAATTTGCCGGAATTTGATCTAATAATATAGTCTCATTTGATAATGTATTATTATCAAATGTAAATCGAACCAATCGCTCTAATAATCCGCTGGAACCATTATAGGTGTATACTACATAAACATATGGATTGGTGTCAAAATTTGGATGATGAACCATACCTAGTAATCCACTTTCCTGAACTTGAGCTACATTGCTAATAGTTAATACCTCTTGTTGTTCTCCAGTATCAGGATGTATTCTACTTATTTTACCATTTCGTTCTGTTACCCAAAGAAAATCATCTGGACCCCATACTAATTCCCAAGGAATACTTAACGTACTTATTAAGGTTGTAGTAGCCTCATTAGGTTCTTCACCATCTGGATCAGGATCAGGGTTTGATGTGCTATTATCATCACTAGAACAGTAAAAAAATAGAGATGAAAATAGTGCAATACCAATAAATTTGAATATTGTTTTCATAGTATTTTTTTTAAGTAAGGAAGTACTATGTGTTAATAACCAATAGTTTTGGATTTTATTTTATACACTACGCAGTTTTAGTATAATTATTAAATTAAGTTTATACTTTCATTTCAAAAAGATTAATAGGTGCATTTTTATAATGTTCAGCTAATTCTTTTGTGTTTTTAAGTGTATTTGCTCCAAGAAATGTAAAACCACAATTTGTATAGTAAGATATCAATTTATCATTATGACCAGCTGTATCCATTCGAATGAAAGATTTGTTGTTTTCTTTGGCATAGTTACATGCCCAGCTAATAATGCTTTTTACAAAGTGATGTCCTCTAAAATCAGGGTTTGTAGCAATACGGTGGATATATACTGATGGATCTTCATTTCTTTCTTCCCAGATATAAGGGTCGTCAAAAGTAGTCATCCAGACACAGGCAATTTGATTGTCAATTATGATTTTCCATTGTTGTTCTGTATCAATTTCTTTTTGAATCATTTCCTTTTCAAATTTTGGCCACGGAATAGCACCCATACGAATTTGATAAGAAGTGGCATAACCATACAATTTTAATATCACTGAGATATCATCTAAAGTAGAATTTTGGATATTCATTGTCGTTCTTATTTTTTGCTTAAAGCTAATTGAATTCCTAAGAAAATAAAAAGAACACCAGAGGATTTATCTAACCATAATTTGACTTTGTTATTCCCTTTTATTTTAGAAGCCATTTTTGCAGAAAAAAGAGCTAATAATAAACACCAAATTGTACCAGTAGTGATAAAAGTCAATCCCAAAATCAAAAAAGGCAAAGCACTTGTAGCATATTTTGGATCAATGAATTGAGGTATAAAAGCTAAAAAGAAAAGAGCAACTTTTGGATTTAGAAGGTTAGTCATAGTGCCAGATAAGTACACTTTTAAGTAGTTTTGCTTTACTTTATTTTCTTCTATAATTGTGGCTACCTGTGAAGATTTTGATACTAGTGATCTAATACCAAGATATACAAGATATGCAGCACCAGCATATTTGACAGCGTTAAAAGCAATAGCGGATTTTGCTAATAATATAGATAGCCCCAAAGCTGCAAAAAGGCAATGTAATAAAGCACCAGAAGTAATTCCAAGAACAGAGACTATTCCAGATTTTTTACCTTGTGATATACTGCGTCCCAAAATATACATGGTATCAGCACCCGGAGTGAGATTAAGAAGTATTCCTGCTAAAATAAAAGTACCAAAATTAAGAATGCCAAACATAGCGTTTAAATTGTTAAGATTAAGATATCAAAATTATAGTTTAATAAAGAAATTATAAAGTAGAATCAATCGTCTATATTTGTTTTTTCAAGGATATATAGGGTTTTAATAATTAAAAACTGTTGATTATGGTGAAAGATGATTTAGATTGGAAAATCTTAGAGTTATTACAAGAAAATGCACGTATGTCTTTTGCTCAAATAGGAAGAGTAGTAGGACTTTCTCCTTCTGCTATTGCAGAACGCGTACAACGGATGGAGGATACAGAAGTAATTACAGGGTATACTACACAGATAGATCCTCAGAAATTAGGATGGTCTTTATCTGTAATTATTATGATGAGTGTAAATAGAGTTAATTTTGAATCTTTTACCAATGACCTAAGTAACAAATATCCAGAAATGGTAGAATGTACTAGAGTCACTGGTAAAGACTGCTTAATTATGAAATTTCATGTAAAAAATAGTAATCATCTAGAGGAAGTCGTTAATCGTTTATCGAGACATGGTGATCCAACAACATTATTAATCCTTAATGAACTATTAAAAAATGGACCAATAAGAAGGGGTATAAATTAGTTACTCCTTCTTCTTTCTTCATCATTTCCAAAATTGCGTTGCTTGTTTTTGATTTTAGAATTTCCAAAACTATAGGAGATTGATATTCTTGCAAAACGAGTGCTGTAATTTTGAGCATAAACAGTTTCTACATTATTTACTATAGAAGTTAGTTTTCCATCATTTGCTTTATCAAAAATGTCATTTAATGCTAAAGATAACTGTAACTTATCTTTAAACATGCTGTGCTTTATAGCCAAATCAAAACTATAGGATTCACTAATATCAAACAAGACAAACTTACTCGGTGACCTATACCAAAAATTAGCTTGTAACTTTGTGTTTTTACTTAATGAAAATGTGTTATTTGTTGCAAAATATAACTGAGTACCATTTTGTGGTACACCTACTACATTGTCATCAACAACTGTTTTACTACCTAATAGATATATTTGATTTTGACTTTTCCACCAGGAAAGTGTATCAAATGAATGTATTTCTCCAATTCCCCAATTATAATTCGTATAATAATTTTCTCTAATAATCGATTGAACTTCGGTTTCTTCATCTGCGCTAAATATGGTTCCGAAACCATCAGATCTAATATTAAGAAATGCGTTTGTAGTTAATTTACCTTTATAGGTATGATTAAATTCAAAATTATCAGTAAATGAAGGTTGTAAGAACGGATTCCCTTCAGAGAAGGCATTACTATTGATGTAGATTCTAAATGGATTCAGATTTCTGAAACTAGGACGATTAATTCGTTTTCCATAATTAAAAGAAAATGTATGATTATCATTTTTTTGATACGATATATAAGCAGTAGGGAATAATTTTAAATATTGATTGGTGTTTTTTTGATTTAAAGTTTTAGAAAACCCTTCTGTATCTGTATTTTCTAATCTTAAGCCAGCCTGAAACTCCCAATGATCACCTATCTTTTTTGATCCGTTTATATATGCTGCCTGTATCTTTTCTGTATATTCAAACTCATTAGATGAATTTGGATTAAACAAAGGAGCTGCAGATTGTATTGTTAGGTTTTGTAGATCATTTATTGTTTTTATAAAGCTAATTTTACCACCATAATTAATATTGATATTTGAAAAAGGATGCTCTACATCTACTTTAAAACTAACATTATCTATACGTTGATTTCCCAAATTTTGTGATTGTAGATTGATTCCGATAAAATCACCGTTTGGAGAAAAACTATTTACCAAATCATTTTGTTTTAATTTATTATCATAGTCAAAGTAGTCAAGGTCAAAAGATATTTTTCTATCCAAAGTGTCCAATTTGGTAGTCATGTGTACATTATAAAGATGACTATTTATACTTCTACCAGAAAGGCTATTATTAATGAGTGTAGAGTCTATTTGGTTAGTTGCATTGAAGATTTGGGTATTGGCTAATATGTCATAATCTGGAGTGCTATAGTTTCCAAGATATTGTGCTCCAATAGTTGTTTTTTCTGTGATGTCATAATCTATAGATAAACGGCCAGAAATATTATCTCTACGGGCTTTTACATTTGCATCTGATAACCATTGCCCATCTGGATATAATACGTCTATTTCTTCATCTTCTCTTCTGTTTCCAAGAGTTCCATTAGTACTTAATGAGAATCGCAATCGGTTTTTATTATAAAAAAAGTTGTTGCGTAGGGTGGTAAATTGATACTTATTCTGATTATAAGCTAGAGAAGTATTATTTTTCCATGAATTACGAGCTCCTCTTTTATATACAATGTTAATAAGTCCACCATTTCCGGCAGCTTCATATTGCGCGGGTGGATTGGTAATAATTTCTATTTTCTTGATATCATCTGCAGCTATAGAAGCCAAGAAATCTACTAATTCTTCTCCTGATAGTTGCAAAAGTCTACCATCAATCATTACTCGGGATTCACCTCTTCCTATCATAGTAATAGCATTGTTTTGTAATGCGATACCAGGAGCTACTCTTAGTGCGTCCATAGCATCTCCGCCACTAGCGGCAATACTATTTTCAACATTAAAAATTAGACGATCTGGTTTGCGTTCAATAACCTTTTTTGTAGTTTTTATAACTACTTCGTCCAAACTGGTTGTACTATCAGTAAGGGTTATGGTTCCTAAATTAATGGTATCAAGGAGTTCTATATCCTGATTCATATCAACATATCCTATAAAACTTATGATTAGCTTATATTTTCCTTTTTTTGCTGTTATACTAAAGTTACCGTCCTCATCGGTAATGCCCCCATTGACTATATTGCCATCTTCCTGAGTTAAAATTACATTAGCAAATGGTATGGGTTCTTTTTCATTCATTACTTTTCCTGTTATATCGTATTGAGAAAAGCTTAGTATTGGAATTAAAAAGAAGAATAAAATAAAGAATGGTCTCATTATAGTTTTATGTTTTTAGATTATGATGAGACAAATATCATTTTTGGATATTGGGTATGCGACCGATTAAAATAATCGAACCATTTTTATAGTAAAAAATGAGTTCGACTTTTTACAAACAAACGTTCGACTTTTTGTAATTACTTGATTGTGAGTTGTTATTGCGGAGTTTAGTAGGGGAGGGTAGTATGTTTTTAAAATGTAGTATTAAAGAAGATTTAGAATTAAAACCTATTTAAAACAATATAGTAAGCTCTAAAAAAATAAAAGGCTACCCGTTAAAGTAGCCTTTTGAAAGAATTTTTGAATTTTTTATTGAACTGCAAATTTAAAGATTGCCGAGCTAGATTCATTTCCAGCCTCATCTCGAGTAATAATTCTCCAGAAATATAGTTTGTTTGAAGCAACTGTAACATCTTTGGTGGTTATAGTGTTATCTATCGTTGTTTCAATTTTAGTTGCAGGAGGATTATCCTCTCCAAAATAAACATCATATTCTCTAATATCATTGTCATCGTCTTTACCTGTCCAGTCTAATGTTACTGATGTAGTTGCAGCTAAAGCAGCGTTTTGTTTTGGGTTATTTGCTGTCGCAGGGTTAGGCGCAAAAGATATTTCAGCGATTCCAGCTGCAGTAAATGTTTGCTCATTGGATTCTGCAGTTTCTGTTGTTCCACTTTTAGAAGCAACCACTTGCCAGTTGTATTTTGCTCCGGGGATTATCCCATCAATATCCAAAACTACATCAGTGGTTGTTGCAGTAATACTTTCATTTCGTACTGTATTATCCGCTTCATTTGTAAGTGAAATCTCATATATGTTATCTACAACACCTGTCCAACGGAAACTTATGGTATACGTTCTATTGGCCTCTCCAGGATTTCCTGTTAAGTTTTTGGCTTCTGTACATAATGAATTATTTTCAGGAAAGACTAAACTAGCTGCTGTAGGTGGTGAAACGACAACAGGTGGTTCGGGTTGAGGAGCAGGATTGTCATCAGAACTACAAGCGACTAATACTATACTGGAAAATATATATATAAATATCTTTTTCATTATTTAATAATTTTAAACGTTGATGATAAATCCGTAGCATTCACACTTACAAAATATATACCAGAGGCTAAATCTTGTACATTTACTTGATAAATACCGCTTGCGGAAACAGAAGATTGTGAGATCAATAATTTTCCGGAAATATCAAATATTTTAATATTTGTATTATCAGTAGTATTTGTTTTTATTGTAAGATTGTCTTGTACGGGGTTTGGATATGCGATAACGCTATTTCCAATTATAATTTTTTGGGTGAATTTACCCTGACATTCTTTTTTACCAACGACCTCTATAGTATTAGTACCATTTTCTAAAGGTAATGTTAGCTTATTTTCTTCAGTTGTGAACGTATTACCATTAAGGTTAATTTTATAGGTATCACTTCCCGAAAGTTCTAAAACTACTAGTTGATCAGATTCCAAAACTTTTGTTTTTGTTTCTAATTTTTCCGGTTCAGATATAACCAGATCAAAATTAAGTATGTCTTGAGAATTATTATCTGTGATGACAAGATTATAACTGCCTGCATCTAAGTTTTCAATTGCAGTTACCCCTGTGAAATTTACTTTAGATGAACCATTGAGTTGGTAGGAATAATCTCCGATTGTTTGAGTAGAAATTTCGATCCTTCCATTATTTTCAGAAGCACAGGATTCTCCAATATTCTTAACTGTAAAATCAGCCAAAGTAAATTCTGCATAAGTGACAGTAACTGTAGCGGTATCACTTAGACCTGTTCCTGTTTCTGTGACCTTGTAGGTAATAGCAGGAGGATTTACAGAAAATGTTGAATTTGGAATAAATAATATACCTCCTGATGATGGATCGTATCGCCAATCCCCCAAAAAGCCAGCACTTAACGTATTTTCAATAGCTACTGTGTTGGGATCCAAATCTACGGTGACATTGTTAGATGCCAGAGTAGCTCCACTACTATCGGTATCATTATCTAAAATGTTAACAAACACATTACCAGGATTATTATTAGTACTCTGATCGTTACCTGCTATTGGAGGTCCGATTACTTTAAGTTTTAGTTGAGGAGATGGACCGCCAAAAAATTGAGGGTCATCTCCCGGTGAGTTAATAAAAATCAGCATTTCGTATTCTCCAATAGGTAAAGGACCACTCAGATTTACATTAAGAGTACCTGTAGTTGTGATAACAGCACCAGGACGAATAGAAGCAAAACCACCAGTTACGCCTGTTGATCCTGTTCTAAGATTTAGATCAACAGATTGGGTTGATTTAAGTGTTGCATAATTTACATCAATAGAAAAAGAAGTTTGAGTATCTCCTATAGTTAAAGCAATATTATTGGACTCAGGAGTGTCATATCGAACAAAAGCTTCATTAGTTGTAAATTCAAAAGAATCAATGGTAAACAAATCAATACCCGTAGCACCGCTATATTCAAAACGAAGTCTATTCAAACGAGGTTTACTAATTGTAACAGTACTCTGAAAATCCTGAAAAGTAGAAAGACCTCCGGTATCGGTTATGTTAATTGTTGCAAGTTGATCTGTACCATTAAATATTGTAACCACACCACCACCACCGGACGGGGTACTAGCTCTTACTGAAATATCAAAACTACCAGGAATTATAACATTTGTATTATATGTAGAAGAATCTCCATCATTGATAGCATCAATTACGTTTCCATTTATATTGACTCCATTACTATCTGTATATTCTTCGGCTTGTATAATTCCAGGAATCTCAGCCGCTATACAAAGGTTTTCTACATCATCAATACATTGATCATTATTATTGTCAACAAAACCATTTACGGGACCACAACTTTGTATAGTGACAGCAGGATTTCCTAAACCATCGCCATCTTCGTCTGCGTAAAGGGTTGTAGGAGTACAAGCCGCTTCGTCTGTTTCTAATGATAGGATAACCGAAGCAATTCTTCCTCCCGCTTTTGTATATGTAACCGTAACTGTATTTGTACCATTGTTAATTATAGAATGGGGGACATCTAACTCGATAACCCCAAAAAAGTCGATACGCCCAGTTTGATCATAACCTTTCCAGTTCGAAGGAATGGGGAGTGATGTTCCATTAAAAGTAACTTGACTTGGTAATCGATCTAAATTAGTTGGTGTTGTACTACCAACACCTGTAGTTAATGGAATACCCACACCAAGACGTAGGGTTGCATTACCCGAAGCGCCTTTAACAATATTCTCTAAGATAAAAGTCTTTGCTTGATTAGCAGTTATGACCACTGTTGGTGCTTTATCCATAGAAGCTTGATTAGAAGTAGCATAGTATTTTTTCCTTACAATACTACTTGTAAATTGTACCGGTGAATCGTAGATAATCTTAAACATTCGGGTTTCTCCCACTCTTAGTGTAACATTAGAAGGTATAGAATTACTATTTGTGCCCGATTCATAAATAGGTGTGTTTTGGCCATCTATAACCAAGAAAGAAGTGTTTACGTTGAGAACTGTACCTGGGTTACCAAGAAAATCTAAATTTACCGTTTTTTCATTACTATCCAGGTTATTCAAGACCACATATGCCTTATTTCCATCAACAAATGCTTGAACCTGAACATCAAGGTTATCACTTGTGATTTTTGCTCGATCTCCTTTAAGATCTTTCCAAAATTTAAAGAAATTTTCTTTAAATGTTAATACAAATTCATTATTTCTACGCAAACCGGTTTGTGGATCTGGAGTATCTAGTAATTCTGTAGGACGTAAATAAGCTGGTGTATATGGTCTTACCGTTCCATCCCCACCGTCTTGCATAAAATCTTGATACCAAAAATCTGCTCGACCAGTTATAAAAGGGATACAGATTTCGATATTATCCTGTCTTTCAAAAAAATTAAACAACATACTATTTAAGCCATTTATAGTAATGGCAGAAGCTGATTCGTTATAAAAGCCTGGAGCAGGACCCGGAGGAAATCCTCGTTCGATAACACCAAACTCTGTTATGGCTAGTTTTTTTGGAGCACCCAAAGTCTCATTTGTATATGCTTCTAACAAATCTAGTATGGCTTCAGAATTACTTCCTGATCTTCCATTGGATTGTCCAATTTGATTAACTCCATCATAAGGATGGACAGAAAGTGCGTCTATTTCTGCTCCGGCTACATCTATAAAAAGTTTCATATGATTTTGCCAGGTTTCAGAAAAATCTCTCCTTGCATAAGACGGAAAAGCACTAGAGAATCCTATTACTTTCATTTTAGCTAACTCGGGGGTATCATGAATACCTTTGGCCATATCACGAAACCATTCACTCATTTTTCTTACTACAGCTTGACCTGTAGGTGCGCTTGGTCCAATAAAATTGTTAGCTTTAATAAAAGGCTCATTAAACGGCTCCCAATATTCTGGTCTGTTTTGATTATCGACTTCATCAACAAAATATCTTGCTGCAGATAAGGCTCCGGTAACCGGGTCTGAGTCCGCTTTCCAGGAATTTTTTGGATTACTAGTCGCTATAAACCTTCTAACGGGTCTTACGATACCATCAGAAGTAGGAGGGGTATTTGGATAATTTCCTACAGGATTTACAAAACTTCGATCAGAATGAGGATCAAAAAAACGACGACCGAATCCAAAATTATTATTTCTTAGAAAATTAGGAAAAGCGGGCTCTTCACTTGCATTGTGGAGATTAAAATATTTAGATCGATCAAGATTTGATTCTTCGCCTAAAAAACGTTGCTTTTCCAGATCTATTGAAACGTTAACTGTTTGAGAAAAAAGATTAAGTGTATTTAGTATGAAGATGAATATTAAGATTTTTTTGCAAAAATTATTCATACATTTTGTTTTTAAGTTTGTGAATAGTATTAACAATTTTACCAAATAATTAATATAACAAATACAACAAATCAACAAATACCTGCCTCATATTACCAAAAAACAAGTCTTCTGTATAAAATTTTGATAGTGATCTACATCCTAAATTAATAGATTTATCTATAGAGTTTTTTTTCTGATCATAGGGTTTAAAAATTTACAAGAGCCTTTAAGTTTTATAGGTTGTCTTATAAACTTTATGTGATAGTGTATAACTGTTTTAAAAACAGGTTTTAAGCCAATGTAGTTGAAGATAAATAAACCATAGGTTTAAAAAATGTATTCTTCTTTATTCATATAAGATTTGCTCTCTTGCGATATTCGGTTGGAGTCACATTTGCATATTTTTTGAATGCCGTATTAAAAGATGATTTAGAATTAAAACCTACTTCATATAAAATTTCTAATATGGTGAGCTGTTTTTTTGAAGGATCTTTTAGAATATTCATAGCATGATGTATGCGATACTCATTTATAAAATCAAAAAAATGCTGGTTAAGATGATGATTAATTAATACAGATAATTCTCTGGAAGGGATATGTATTTGTTCTGCTAAATTTTGAATGGTTAACGTAGGATTTAGATAGGGGTGTTTTTCGAGCATATATGTTTTTAGAAGATTAATCTGTTTTTGTATAGACTCATCGATAATTTTATTGATTGTCGAAGATGACTCATTAATAGTAATGAGGTTATTTACAGATTTTAGATTAGAATCAATTCCTCTAAAAATTTTGGGATTATAAAGCCCTTTTAATATAATCCAGCATATAAAACCTAATAAGAGCAATGTTATGATAATTTTCGTAACATGAAGAGATTGTATATCTGTACTAAAAGCTCTAAATACATTTTTAAAAATCCCAAAACCAAGAACAATACTAATCAATATGTTAAGCTGAAACAACCATTTGTAGATATCGGTGTTTGCTTGAGAGTAATTCTCTAAAAATATCTTTTTGGCTTTATATAGTATTATAAATATTGCTATGATATATATTAAAAATTGAATATGAATGGCGGTAATAAAAATTCCTTTTTCATATGTTTCACCTCCCAGATATGATACTATAGTTTGATGATCAATGAGGTTCGGAAAAAAAAGAATGGTTATCAGAACAAATGGGATACTATGTAATAAATGCTTGTATTGTAATTTAAAATCAGCATATAACATAGAAAGAACATATAAAAAAAGGAATGGACTCTGTAAAAAGCTAATATTATCTCTTAATACGTCAATTACAGGATGAGTATCAATATAAAATTCATAGAAAAACACACTTATTTCTGTAGCAATAGCTATTAAAAAACACCCAATAAAAACGTTACTTAATTTATTTGTAGTCTTTACTGTAAATAAAAAGAATGCAAAGAAAAAAGAAATAAAAATAATGATTAAAGTTATGGATGATAAATAGTTCATAGACTTTGAAACCTTAGATTATTTGGTTCTATACATGATTTGTTTTTTTACGATATTCTGTTGGAGTTACATTTGCATATTTTTTGAACGCTGTATTAAAAGATGATTTGGAGTTAAAACCTACTTCGTATAAAATTTCCAGAATAGTAAATTGTTTTTTTGTAGGATTTTGTAAAATATCTTTGGCATGTTGAATGCGATATTCGTTTACAAAATCAAAAAAATGTTGATTAAGATGATGATTAATCAAAATAGAAACTTCTCGTACTGGAAGCTGTAAATCATCTGCCAAATTTTGAATAGTTAACGTAGGATTTAAATACGGTTTTTGGTCAAGCATGTGTGCTCTTAATCTCTGTATTTGCTGTTTGACTTCTTCACCCTCTTTATGTTCAATAGGTATTTCTTCCTTGGCGATTATATTCTCGACGGGCTTTAACTTAGAATCAATTCGTCTAAAAAATTCAGGATGATAAAGTGCTTTTAAAATCAACCAACATATAAAACATAATACCAGAAAAGCCATGATGATGCGCACTATATTTACAGTATCAAAATCATCATTGATAAATTTGAATATGGTCTTTCCTGTACTAAAAGCAAATAAAATTATAGAAATGATATTTAATTGAAATAACCATTTATGTTTTGCGGTAGTAGCATTAGAGAAATTCTCAAGCATCACTTTTTTGGATTTTTTCAAAACAATGAAGATGGCAACAATGTAAATTATAACTTGAATATGACCTATTATTATTGAAAATAAAACTTCTGGATTATCAAGATAAGTTTCAAAAAAAGAATTTCGAGCTTCAGTATTTGATAAATAAAATCGCGGCATAAAAACCAAAGTGCTTACCAGAAAAGGAATAGCATGTAATAAGTGTATGCGCTTAATTTTAAAGTCACTATAGATTACTGATAATACAAAAAGATACTCTAGTGGGCTAGAAAGTAATGGAAGATCCATTCTTAACATTTCTAACACCATTGGCATATCAATAAATCTATGGTAAAAAAAAGAGCTAATATCAATGGCAATGATAATAAGAAAAGCAGCAATAAGGCGGTTACTGGTTTTATTTTCTGTTTTTACTGTAAATAAGAAAATAGAAAACAGGGATGATATAAAGACTATCATAAAACTAATAACACTTAGAATGGCATAGTTATCCATTTACAACTTACTTATTTATCTCTGTGATTTTTTGATAGAAAATTTTTCTTGAGATCAAATATACCATAAAGTAGAATAAACCATAATAAATCCAAATCAAAATATAGTAAGATTAGAGTTCTAGTCAGTAATACACCAATATTAATGTATGATTATATCTTTCATGGCTCTATTGAGGCTGCGTAAAGTGATGCCTAAATAATCTGCTAAATCTTGTTTAGAGAGCATTTTGGATTCTTCAGAAGAAAAGGAAATTAATTTTTCTAGATTATATGCAATAGAATGAGATTGCTGCTGTGAAGCTCTTATAGCTGTATCTCGAACTTTATTAGACAATGCTTTTAATAATAATAAATTAAATTCTGGTTGATCCTTTAGTAATGTATAAAAATCCTTTTGATCAATTTGATAAACAATAACTTCTGTCATTGCTTCTGCATTACAAAAACTGATAATGTCGTTTAATACTTCTAATTCTCCTAAAATCTCTCCTTTACTAAAAAATTCCTGAATAAAATCTCTTCCATTATCTTCATTAACATAGCATTTTACAATACCATGTTTGATAATAAAAATAGAAGAAACATGCTTTTCTTGAGTAATAATTTTTTCCCCTAAAGAATATTTCCTCTCTTTTATTATGGTTTCAGCAATAGGTATGGATAATTTGGAAAAGAAATCCAATAACTCTTTATCACTTCTAATCATTTGTATATACTTACTTCAATCTCTTTTTATTACAAAAATAGAGAGGTTTATATGCAATATACTAAAGAAAAAAAAGGTAACAAATTTGATTAGTTAGCCTTGCTATATTCTATATATGATTCGTTGATTATTCAAAAATTTTCACCTTAATTTCTTTATCAACAAGATTTTTGAAAGTGGTTACATCATTCGAATTCCCAAGTTCGTAGTGCATTGGTATCACAAAATTGGGCTTAATGGTATTGACCATTTTTGCAGCTTCTTCAATGTTCATAGTCAAATTATCTCCCCCAACAGGAATCATTGCGATGTTAATGTTCTTTAAGTTTTTCATTTCGGGGATATAATCAGTATCACCGGCATGATAGATACGAATACCATTTTCCAAAGTCAATATAAAACCAACATTCTTTTTGGATTTTGGATGTGCTTTGATCCATAAAAACACATTTTTGGTATTATATGCGGCTATAGATTCACTAGTTATAGTATCTAAAATAATAACGCTTCCTGGTTTAACTTGTTTAACCAAATATTTTTTTTTAGATAGTTTTTTAAAAACGCTTTTAGAACAGATAAGTATTGTTTCTGAAGTTGCTATTTGTTCTATTGTTTTTAAAGAGAAATGATCTGGATGAGAATGAGTAATAAAAATATAATCTGCTTTCTCGGCATTAGTTACTTCTACAGGGTCTATATAAATTATTTTTTCTTTTGTTTTTATTTGAAAACTTGAAGGAAAAAAATCTGAGTTATTTACCTGGATTGCTCCCCAAGAGGTTATTCTGATATCATGCAATATGATGTTTTGAACTTCGGGATTTCTTTTGCTGCTTATTGTTACGTTTACCATTGTGCAACTTTGAATTAATATAGCTAATAAACAAAAGATGTAATAAGTTAATTACCTAGATTATAAACTACATCTTATAGATAATATATTAATTTTAAATTTTTATATTCTATATTTTAAATAATAACATGATCAATAGAACGCCTTAATGATCTTGGGAGCTTAGGGCCATAACCAAAACGAACCAATAGACTTATTTGTCCTTTTTCAATATTTAAATAACTTCCTAATTGTGTTTGTATTTTTGGTACTTCTACAGGTTGATTGATAAATGCATGTTTTAACCCAAATGCAGTTGCTTGTAGTGCAAAACGTTGATAAGATCTGCCTGTATTAATCCAATTTTCTTTGGTGTTGTTTTGAGATGAGAATGCAATTACTCCCGAGGAACTCTTTATGTGATCTATATATTTGTTGTTCTCTTTTTTGATATTATATCCATATGTAAAAAAAGCATTACCAATCCATGTAGGGAGAGTTGGGTTACCTGTAGCAGCAGAAAAAAGGCCATCACGATGTGATATTGCCGAAGATGTATTAAAGCGTAACCACTCTTTTAGCTCTTTTACAAAGGCTTTATCTTTCATTTGAAAAGTGTTAGCTTCAATTACATATTCCAAAATGTTTTTCAAATCCTTTTGATCGGTTGACAAAAATATAGATACATTATTACTTTGTGAAATATTCTCAAGTGTCTTCAATTGTTCAATAGGTACAGGTTTGTTATTGTATAGGGTTCGAGTACATTGTCTGTTGATAATTGCTTGAAATAGAATAGATTTGGATACAGGAGAAGGTTCGAAATTAATGAATATCGAATTACTTTTTTTCATATCTATAGATACATGCCCTTTAAGCCCATAAGCTTCAGCAGCTAATAGCATATTTTCTGTGGCACAGCCTAAACTTGCAAATAGGTGGTGATTATTTGGATCTACAACAGGACACTCTCTGGTAAAATCTGGTAAGATAGTAATACAATCAGATGTAATTTTAAAACGCCAGGGTTGGGTGTTATGGCTATTTGCTGCTAATGTAGCATACCTAACTAACTCTAGCATGATATCCTGTCTATTATCAATTTTATCTCTGGAATGTCTCCAGGTATCTAATACCAGGTGATTATAGGTTTGATCAGAATTCATAGAGTATGTTGTTCTTTCTTTAATAATCTCTTATTGGAGTAGATAGCATTAGGTACGTTTTTATTGAAAACTAAAATAAAGCTTAGAACAAACGATTAAAATGATAATTATCATAGAATCAGATATATGTAGATATTGTTAAAATATTTTAGGTTAAAGACTGTAACAGTTTTTTTAAAAAGCTATCTTTAAAAGCACGCTAACTCACAAAAATGAAAAATAAAATAATTTCCCTACTCATTATTATTGTTTTTATAAGTTGTAAAAATGAGAAAGACCCAGTAAAAAGTGAATCCCTTCAAAACAAAGAAGTTGATTCGGTTCAGGTATCAATCGATACTAATGCGGCCTTAGCCTTAAAAGATTCTTCTATTACATCCCTTTCTGTTGCTGTGTATACAAAAGAAAAAGAGTATACAGCACATTATGGAGAATTAGAAAAAGGAAAAGCAAATCCACCTACCGATCAAACGTTTTATGAAATAGGTTCAGTGACTAAAACATTTACCGGTACTTTGGTCGCACAAGCAGTACTCGATGGTAAATTAAGTTTGGATGATGATATTAGAAAATATTTGAAAGGGGATTATGATAATCTCAAGTATAATGGTAATCCTATTTTGATAAAACATATAATTACTCATACTTCGAGTTTACCAAAAAATAATAAAGGAATTGATGAATTATTCGAGAACAGAGACGATAGTTTAGCTTTTAGAGTACATGAAATAGAGAAGGAGTATACAAAAGAAAAGCTATTTAATCACTTAAAAGAAATTACCTTGGATACACTTCCTGGGGAAAAATATGGATACTCTAATTTGGGAGCTAATCTAATGGGGCATATTTTAGAAACTGCTTATGAAAGAACATATCCAGAGTTGTTAGAGCAATTTATTTTTAAACCTTCAGGAATGACGCAGACCAAGATGCGACTTAATGCTGAAGAAAAAAAACGACTAGCAAGAGGATATAATAAAGGAGTTTTAATGCCAAGTCTTCCTTTACCAGAAACATTATTGGGAGCTGCCGGACATTTAAAATCTACAATGCCTGATTTGATTTCATATATGAAGTTTCAACTAGATTCTACTAAAAAAGTAGTACAAGAATCTCATAGTAAAATATTAATGCTCGATGAAAATGAGTGGATTGGATATTTTTGGCCAATAGATAAAGACAGTGAAGGGATTTACTATAGTCATCATGGAGGAGCATTCGGAACCAATACATTTTTCTTTGTATATCCTCATTTTGAAATGGGAATTGCGGTGAGCACAAATTCTAGTAGCCCGGGTGCAACTGGTAATATTAGGGGAGTGGTAGAGGGAATACTGGATGATATAAAACCATTTGGTAAAAAATCTATTGGAAGAGCGATTTTTCAAAAATGTTTGGATAATGTCGATGATGGTATAGCGTATTACAAACAATTAAGAAAAGACCAATTAGAAACGTATAATTTTGAGAATGAGTTTGAACTTAATAGTGTGGGATATACATTATTAAATAGAGGAAAAATTGAAGACGCGATCAAGATCTTTGAACTATCGGTTTCTGTATTTCCTTCTGCTTCTAACCCTTATGATAGTTTAGGAGAAGGGTATCTTGAAAATAAGCAATACGATTTAGCACTTCAGAATTATAAAAAATCATTAGCACTAGATCCAACAAATGAAAATGCCCGAGTAATGATCAGTAAGATTGAAAGTATAAAACAATAAACTTTTTGAGCATATTAAAATTTGCTTAGAATGAATTGTAAAAAAGATTAAATGTAAAAGGGCATCTTTTAATGCCCTTTTACATTATTTTAGTTTTAATTGATTCCTTCTACTCGTTTAACCGGACGAACTTCTATGCGCCAGATACCTTCTTCGAATCGAGGGTCTTCCTTTGTGATTTCGATTGCCTCTTCCAGACTTTCTGCCATAAGATGATAATAACCAGAAATAATCTCTTTGGTCTCATTGTAAGGTCCGTCAATAATTTTTCCATTTTTATACGATAACATACGACCTTCCATTTCGAGAGGTTGAGCAGATTTCATTTTACCTTCTTCAGTTAGTCGTTTTATAAAACCACCAACTTTTTCGATATGTTGTTGTAATTGTTCTGGAGAAAGGTTTGCTTTTGGACTCTCCTCACTTCTGATAAATAACATGAATTCTTTCATTGTTCTATTTTTTAGATTATACCCTTACAACAATCGAGTAAATATTATAGGGACATTATTTTTATTTTTTTTTCTAGTTGTTGGAGATCTCTTGGATTGTTACATGCTATAATGGCTTGCTGTAAGTGTTTTATAGCATTTTTATTTTTGTTTTCTTGTATATAAAATTCTGCTAATGTCGCATGAAAAAGATGATGATTACTGATATCAGAGTTACGTTCTAATTGTAATAATTCATTAATTGCTGTGGTATTTCCTTTAACCTTTGCCAGAGGAATACTTCTATTGAGGCGCACAAGAGGTGTGTTTTCTAGTTCTAGAAGACTATCATAAAGAGAAAGTATTTCTCTCCAGTTTGTAGCTTCAAAATTGGGAGCAATACAATGATGAGCAGAAATAGTTGCCAGAATAAGATAAATAGAGATTGTATCTTCTTTAGTCGTTTGGTTTAAATATTGAATTCCTGTATTTATTAATGAAGTATTCCATTTTTTTCTATCCTGTTTATGCATTTCTATAATAGTACCTGTATCACTTCGGGCTTCAAAACGAGCAGCATTTAGATACATCAATGCTAATAAGGCATACACATCAGATTTGAGTTGAATATGGGTATTATATACAAGAATTTCTGCCAACCTTATGGCCTCCAAACAGAGATCATATCGTATTACTTTATTTTGTTGTGATGGACTATATCCTTCATTAAAAAGAAGGTAAATTGTTTTAAGCACAATATCTATATTTTCTGAAATATTCTTAGGAATTTCAAAGGAAATCTCAGAAATTCTTAGCTGTTTTCGACCTCTAACTAACCGTTTGTTAATGGTTTCTGTTGTAGTAAAAAAAGCATTGGCTATCTCTTGAATACTAAAACCACAAAGTATTTTTAATATAAGTGCAATTTGAGAATTTTCTGAAATATCAGGATGACAACAGACAAACATCATTTTTAGCTGCTCATCTTTAATAAGATCCTCAGAAATTTCAAGTTTTTCTAGTGCGATATGATTTCCCTCTTGTTGTAATAGTGATTCGTATTGAACTTTATACTTTTTTCTTTTTAAAATATTAAGTGTGTGGTTTTTTGCAGTGGTATATAACCATGCTTGAGGATTTTCTGGTATTCCGTGCTGTTGCCAATGATCTACAGCCTTTAATAATGTCTCCTGCACGATATCTTCAGCAGTTTCAACATTGTTAGTTCCAATATATCGAGTAACTACAGAGACTATTTTTCCATATTCATTTCTAAAAAAATGTTCGGTAAGCTCTAAAGTATATTTTTTATCAATTTCATTCATTCAGTATTGTCTATATGGGGAGAGATATCCTATCAGTCATCAATTTTTTTCAATGTTATTTCAATAGCGGTTTCCAAAATTGGTTCCATGATAGCATATCCCTTTGCATTTGGATGTACACCATCATCCCCTAAATCTTTCTGTAAACCATTAGATGTATTTACCATAGCACTAAAATAATCTACATAAGTAATGTTATTTTGGTCTGCATATGATTTTATCATTGTATTAAGTTCTATTACTTTTTCTGCTGGTTTCATCTTTTTTTTCCACGGAAAATTATTTGCGGGAAGTACAGAGCATACAATGACCTTGATGTTGTTAGATTTTGCCAACTCTGTCATTGAAATGATATTATCCATAATCATTTGTAGTGTTGAAGGGCCTGTATTGCCAGCAATATCATTTATACCAGCCAGAATTACAACAATTGATGGTTTTAAATGAACAACATCTTGCCTAAAACGTAATACCATTTGAGGAGTAGTTTGCCCACTAATACCTCTATTTATATAAGGTTTATTATTGAAAAATTGTGGCCTTTGTTGTAACCAGAATTCAGTGATAGAATTCCCCATAAATACAACTCGATGTTCTCCGGTAGTAGGCAACTTTAATTCACTATTTTCTTTTTGAAATCGTTTAAGGTTTGCCCAATCCTGAGCTAGCAATGATGTAAACATAAATAGAGTAAATAAAGTGCAACAGGTTATTTTTATGATATTCATAAGTTAGATAGTTATCGTGATGGGTTAAGTGCTGTTATTCATTAGTTTAGCTCTTTAGGATACCTATCTGCAATGAGATTGAGTTCGATGTTATGCTCCAGGTACGATTTTAATCCCGCTAACACCCAGGTAAACCCTCCTGTTGCATCCCTGATTTGACTTATTAATTCGTCTGGAGTACCTTTAAATCCAGTATTCGTAATAGTAACAAATGTTTTAGATGCTCCTAAAGATTTAAATGTCCATTCTACAATAGCTTCGGGATCATCTCCCCATTGGATACGGATTTTTTCATTAGTTATAATGAGAATTGCTAATACTGAAACGGTATGATTAAACATTTCCCAGGTCCAGTCGGTTGTTTTACCTTCTTTAAGTATTCCCGAGCCTTTTGTGAACCAAAATTTAGAAGTAATTTCTGGATCTATGAATGCATCAAAAACATCTGAAATTGGTTTACGAATAAGCATTGCAGCTTCGGCAAAATGATTAGTTTTTACTGACATGTTTTTTTATTTAGCAATTCGACACAAGAATTAGGTAATGTACATATAATGAATGGTTTGATTTACTCTAATTGTTCTGTAAAACCAAATGTATTTATGGTGGCGTATGTGCCAATTAATCCAATTACAGAAGCTATAACATCATTAATGTCAAATACATTATTTCCTCCAAGATTATGCCATTTTAGTTCTTGGGATATGACATATAATGATGCTATGCTAACCGCTATCAAATAGATATAAACATCTTTAATACTATGTGTCTTGTTTAAATAATGTCTTAATCGTAATAATAACGCTGTAATAATAAGTGTTCCAAATATAGCTTCGATAGTATTAGGAATTGAGAGCACAATGACTTTAAAAACCATGTAAAAGTTATTATCTAAGACCCATGGTCTTAGATAGAATTTATTAAGCACAAAGACCAAAAAAGCTATTCCAAACAGATATCTAACATATTTTTTGACTTGCATTTTTTAATACTTAAACTATTGTTCCTTTTTTTCAGAATATAAATATCGCAATCCATTTGTAAAGCCAGGCCCAAAAACGGTTCTATGAGTTTCATTTCTCATCACATCTACTTTTAATTCAAGATTCTTTTGTCTTTTAGAATTAAGAGTAAAAACAAAGTCCATTTGTAGATTTTGAATTCGTGTTTCAAGCATTCCTGAAGCCATATAAAGCTTAGTCGGTTTCAGGTTAAGTTCTGTTTCCTTTGCTTCTTTAATTAATAAATTATCTTTAAACCAAAGGGATGGGCTTAATAATAGATATTTGTTAAATAAATGAGGTTTCTTAAGCATTACGTAGCACCCATAAAGTCCACCATAAGAATGTCCATAAATAGCTCGTTCTTCTTCTTTTACTCTATAGTTTTTTGCGATAAAAGGGAAAAGTTCGGACTCTAAAAAATTAGTAAATTCTGGAGCCCCACCAGTTGGGTCAACATATTGTTTACCACCAATTCTTAAGTTTTTATCTTCGACAGGAGTTAAATCTCTACTTCTTAATTTGTAAAAATCATCGTAGTCTGTACCATAGGCAATACCAACAATCAGGACTTTTGGAATAAGCTTATCTTTTATTAATCTCTGAACAATATAACTTACTCCTCCAAAATTTGTTTCTGCATCCAAAACGTAGAGTACAGGATATTTTTCTGATCCATTTTCATAACCCTTGGGGAATTTAATCTTGATTTTATAGTTATGTCCGTTATATGTTGATGTTAATTCTTTGACTTTTGTATTTGCTAGAACAACTTCAGAATTATCAACCAAATATTCTAATGTATTAAGCTGATGTTCTATAGAGTCTATACGTTTTTTTAGAGCATTATTTTCATTTTTCACAAGGTCAAACTCAGACTGAGGTATTCCACAACTTGTTAGAAATATAACGAATACGATGATTATATGCTTGTTCATTTGTACTACAATATATGTTATGAATTAAAGTTCATTTTCCTTTTTCTCCTTCATTTTTTCAATCATTTTGGAGGCATGAGTGTTTTGAGGGTTTAATTCCAACGATTTTTCATAGTTTTCTATAGCCAGATCAAGTTCGCCAATATTCATACAAGCTTCGGCATAACTATCGTAAACATTAGAACTATCAGGGTAGAGTAGTGTATTGACTTTAAACACATCTTGAGCAAGTTTTAGGTTGTCAGTATTCATTAATCGATATCCTAATCCATTTAAATTGTTTTCTGCAATAACAGGATTATTTGGATTGGCCTGTATTAAGGTTTTATACTCTTTTAATCCATTTTCAAAGTCACCAGAAGCTAGAAATTCTAATGGAAGTTTTTGATCTTCATTTAATCGTTTTAAAGTGGCTTCGATTTTGCCATCGTCAGGATTTAAAAGCAACGCCTGAAACTCACCACTCTCTTTATCCATCTTAAATTGAATCGGTCGTTCATTATCTCTACTTATAAATGTACTGTCAGAAATTTTAAATAATTCAACAGGTTTTTCGCCGATACTTTTTCTAAACAGATGCTGGTTAGAGTAATATACTTCCGTTATTCTGTTTTGATCTATCTGATAACGACCACTAATTTTGGAAAGATTTGTTGTATCTATTTCCATTTTCTTATATGTTGGGACATAGTTATCCCATGCATAGGTGTTGGCCACTGATCTAATTAATTCACTAATAAAATCTGGATGATTAGAATTGGTGAGTACAACGACTCCATATCCTTTGTCTTTATGAGCTATTAATTCACTAGAGAATCCTTCATCCCATCCACCATGACCAAAGTATATTTCATTTCCTTTTTTTGTAATGAAAATACCTAGGCCTACAAACTTCTCTACAAAAGGGGTAAGCATTTTAGTAGCCATTTCTTGCGATACTACAATTTTACTATTTCCTTTTATGCTTTCTTGGATATTGACTGCAAATTTCGCAAGATCTTCTGCTGTTGTCCATAATCCTGCAGCAGCCATTTCTGGGTAAGTATGTCGTTTACCATTTGTCATTGAACCATCTGGTAAATATCCTGTTGCTGCCATTTGTAATTGTTCTCCTTCTAAAGGCTGATTATAGGTGCTATTATTCATATTTAATGGTTGCAATACCAAATCATTCATTAAGGACGGAAATGATTTACCTTCTACATCCATCATCATTTGTTGCATTATTGTGTATCCTCCACCAGAGTATCGAAAACTTTTTTCCGGGACCTTATCAACAAATATTGGAGCAGAATTAGCAGGGGGCGCTCCATTAAGTACTTGAACAACTGTTGGTACAGGAAGATCAGGACTATATCCTAAAAAACCATGTACAGTAACTCCTCCAGAATGATTTAGAAGGTGTTTGAGTGCTACTTTTTTATCTTTAGTAAATTCGCTATCAGGTAGTTTCCAAGATTGTAGATAGATATTTACATCTTCATCCAAATTAATTTTATTTTGTTCGACCATCCTTAATGCACCATATGCCGCTACAGGTTTACTAATTGATCCAGCCTGAAAAAGAGTTTGCGATGTTACAGGTTTTGCATTCTCTTTATCTACAATACCGTAACTTTTTACCCATTCAATCTTATAGTCTTTAATCACAGCAATACTAACACCTGGTACTCCGTAATGTTCCATACGTTCTTCTATAGTCCATGTAGAGTCTCCTTCTATATGAACCGGGTGTCCAAGACCAGTTTCTACCATTTTAATATAGTCTGGAGGAGTAGTAGTTTTGGTTGGAGTAGAACAGGAAATAAAAAAACATGGAGCCCAAAAAAGGAAAAGAATTTTTTTCATGACAGTGTGATTTTGTGTGTGATTTTAGTTTTTGATTTATGAATTGTATGTACTTTTTTGATGAGTATGTTTGACAGTTGATAAAGTTACTAAATAAAAAGTAGCCTTATGTATATATTATCACGAGACATCCCTGTCTATGATGACTGGTTCTTATCAAGATCAAAATTAAAAACAACAATAGGATCTTTGTCTTCTATACCTCCTGCAGCATAATAAGTTTTTCTAGCGGCGACATTAGAGTGTTCTGTAGCTACCCATGCCTCATTGCAATCTAGTTGTTTTGCATATTCGCATAAATAAGCTGTAATTTTTCTTCCTATGCCCATATTTTGATATGTTTCTATAACCCCCACTTCATTTATAAATAAAGAAGGATTCTTATCCGGATGAATGTAGTGAAATGCAGATGCCATGGCGATAATTTCTTTCTTATAATATGCAAGTATCAAATGATGTCTAGGGTCGTTTAGAAATTCTTTGGCACGATTTATTTTAATTGGGAGATCAAATAATTGTGTGCCAACATTTTGCATTGCAGGAAGGTCAGATATTGTGGCTACTTTAAAATATAACTGATCGAGCATGTTGAATATTTTTAAATTTTTATGACCTAAAATTTAAAAGTTAATAGGTTACAATTTAGGCAAAACTAAAAAAGGATTATGTGAAGGTTTAATTAAAGTTTACAATGATCAATACTATAATGATTTATTGAGAAAGCAGAATCAGGTACGTTTTACACTAGGTTTTTCTAAAACATGAGTTGCCTAATCGAAAAGTATACTTCCCTCATTTGTGATTTCCAAAACCCTATTGGTAAAGTACTTTTAAGTGTAACTAAAAACTAACGACTATGAAAAACTCACTACTTTTTAAGTGTATCACTATAACTGTACTGATGTTACTTTGCTATTCAACAGTGTTCTCACAAGATGGAACATTAACTGGAGTATTAGCAGATAATGAAGGATTGCCGCTTCCAGGGGTTAATATTATGATAAAGGGCACTAATGTAGGTGTTCAGACTGATTTTGATGGTAATTATAGTATCAATTGCAATGTGGGAGATGTCTTAGTATTTAGCTATGTAGGGTTTTCTTCTAAAGAGGTTATAGTAACAGCAGAGCTGTTAGGGCAAACAGAAACTATTGCTATGACCAAAAAAGAAGCTGTATTGCCAATGCAAAGCACTGCATATTCTGATGCTATACAAAAAAAGACTAATACACGCTTTAATGTCCCTAACTTTAATGAAAGCAAGTATACTTTTAATCAAAGGGGATCTTATTTTCAATATAACAGGATTAAAGGGATAGACATTGAAAAAGAAAATAATAAAGTTGACCTTACTTATTTTAGTCCGGATATTTTTTACGAAGTTGGATGGAATTCGACTACCAGTTTACAGTTTGTAAAACAAAATAATTTACCTAATCTGCAACGCACGTTTAGTCAAGGACAGCCCTTTAATGCTGAATCTACTTTTTTTGGACCAGAAAGCGGAGTAGTATTTTCTTATGGACCAAGACTAAACAGTTTACAATTTGATGAGATTGCATATCCATTTGATCAGAATGGGAGATTAATTCCTCTATCAGATACCGGGGGTGAAAAAGCTAATGACTATGATAACAGTATATTTGAAACGATTACAAAAACCAGTAATAGTGTTTTTTTTAATATCACTACCGATAAGAATTTTTATGGAGTAACTTACCGGGATAAAAGAAACAAAGATATCTTCAATACAGAACGAAGTCGTTTTCAGGAGATAGAATTAAGACATAACAATCCTAAAAATTCTGATAAAAAAGTAACATGGGATACTTTTATTAAGTATGCCAAAAGAATTGATAATCAACCTAACCTTAATGGATTTTTAAATACTTTATTACTTAATACATGGGCTACCCCAGTCAGTTTTGAAAATCAACAAGGGAGTAGACTTATCACAGATACACAGCGTAGTTTTAGTCCGGAGCATTTTAATAATCCCTTATGGTTATTAAAAAATAATAGGAATAGGTCTGTTAATAGCATGTTTTCTGCAAGTATTCAAAATGGTTTTAAATTAGGAGAAGATACCTCGTTATATACCAATATAAATCATAGTTATGTCTCAAATAAACAAAGTTTTGGATTGATTCCAGGTACAGTTGGGTATAATGATGGATTTAGTAGTGATAAGGCTTTTGATACGAATACTTTTAATGCAGAAACTACCTTTAAACTTAATCAATATCTTGATGAATCAGATATTGATTTTACTTCGAAAGCAAGTTATTCTTATAAAGGATTAAGATATAACTTATCAGAGCGCAGTGGTTTTGATCCTTTTTCTTTCCAAAACCCAACAGATAGCAATATTACAACTCAGAAACTTACTAGAAATACACTTCAATTATTTAATATAATAAGTTATACCATATCAGATTGGGATACAACCATAAAGTTGAGTAATACTTCCTATGTATCATCTATTCAAAATAACAAATGGTTTTTACCAAGTATAGCGTTAGAGACAGATCTCGCTGATCTATTTGATATGAATGGGGTTGGAGAGTTTAAAATTTCCACAAGCGCAGATTTTAGTGTAAAAGATACTCCTCTGTATTATAATAATCAAAGTCACAATAGTTTAAATATAACCCCGCTTCAAAGTCAAGGTTTAATAGCAAATAATGACTTGTTTGTAAGTGATGCTTTACAGCTAGAAGAAAAAACAAGCTATTCTATAACTACTCAGATTAGGACCGATGCTTTTAATAAGCCTATAAATTTTGGACTAACATACTATAACAATACGATTGATGAAAGTGTATTTCCTGTGTTAGAGGGAGAAGGATTTCAACTTCAGAATATTGCAGATATTAGAACCTATGGTTTCGAAGCAAATTTAGAAGTATTTGTAAATACATATAATGACTTTTCTTATGCTCCCGGACTTGTTTTTTCATTATACAGAAATAAAGTATTAAAAATACAAGGAAATCAGGAGCGTATTCCTATTGCAGGTTTTACAACCATATCAAAAAACCTGATTAAAGGACAACCTGCAGGCGTATTGGTCGGTACTGCCTATCAACGTGATGCGCAGGATAATGTTATTATAGATGATAATGGATTCCCTTTAATAGCTCAAGACTTACAAGTTATTGGTGATCCTACACCAGATTTTGCAATCGGTTTTTCTAATCAATTTAACTGGAAAAGATTTAAGCTCAATTTCTTAATAGATTTTCAAAAAGGTGGAGATGTGTGGAATGGTACTCAGAGTGCCTTGAATTATTTAGGAACCTCTCAGCAATCTGCAGAAGAAAGAGAGATTACAGGTTTTTTGTTTGAAGGAGTAAATCAGCTAGGGCAACCTAATACAATAACTGTGGACTTTGCTAATCCATCCAATACTATTGCAGAGAATCGATTTGTACGGTATGGGTTTGAAGGTGTCGGAGAAGAGGGAATTGTAGACGGTAGTTACCTCAATCTAAAATCAATTAACCTTTCCTACTCTATAAAAAAAACTGATGATCGAGATTTTATACGTGAGTTTGATATAGGGGTTTATGGAAATAACTTATTCACCTATTCACGATTTAGAGGGGCATCACCGTATAGTAGTTTGTTTGATCATACATCAGGACAAGGTCTTCAGTTTTTTAATACCCCAATTGTGAGTGAAATAGGAATACAAATCAAAATAAAATTATAGCATTATGCGTACATATAAACAAAACATAAAAAAAAGCATCTTGATTTTAATATTAAGCATAGCTTCAATTTCATTTGTTAACCATTCAGATAATCAAGAGCTTATTGAGGATATTTATACTCATGTTGATCGTCCATTTTATTTTCCTGGAGAAACGATCTGGTTTAAATCTTATGTTGTAGATAGTGAACATAAAATTACAACAATAAGTGATGCTATGTATGCCGAACTTATCTCACCTAAAGGGACCGTGGTAAAGCAATTAAAGATCAGAATAAATGAAGGATATGCCTATGGTAATTTTGATACAAAACAAGATTGGGTAGGTGGAATATACACCTTAAAAATGTATACTAATTGGATGCGTAATGCTGGCGAAACCTCTTTTTTTACTAAAAAAGTTACGATTCAAAAGGTAATTCAACCCGAATTACTACTTAAACTCAAATTTGAAAAAGAAGGATACGGAAAAGGTTCCAAAGTAATTGCTAATTTTGAAGTCAAAGACCTTAAGAACAATCCGCTATCTCATAAAGAAATTCAATATGAAGTTGCAGTAAAGGGGAAGAAAATTTTATCAGATACTGTCGAAGCAGATATAAATGGTAAAGCAAAACCAACTTTTAATTTACCTAAGGATTTATCTACGATAGACGTTGTTCTTAATGTATTAATTTCTTATAACGGCTCAACAGAATCTATATCACGCAGTATTCCTGTGGTTCTTGATACAATTGATCTTCAATTTTTTCCTGAAAGTGGAAAAATCATTGCTGGAACCAGAAATCAAATAGCATTAAAGGCATTAAATGAGTTTGGTAAACCCGTTGATGTATCTGGTAATATTATAGATGATACAGGTGCGATTGTAACCAATTTTAGTAGCTATCACGATGGTATGGGAAGTTTTATGATGAATGCTATTCATGAAACTTCGTATTATGCACAAATTACAGCACCTTTTATTTCTGAAAAGAAAATACAATTACCCAAAGTATATGAAAATGGCTTACGATTTTCTGCAATCACGGATAGTATACAAACCACATTAACAGTTTTTTCTACATTAAAAAAATCCATGCATCTTGAGGTTGCTAATGCGAATAAAGTGTTATGGAAACAAAATATAAAGTCTGATCAGCAAAAAATAATGATTCCTACGGCAGATTTACCTATGGGAATTACAAGATTTACCTTTTATGATGCTCAGAAGATACCAATAGCAGAACGATTAGTATTTATTAATTCACATAAAAAACTAAAGGTTGAAATTACTACTAATAAGGAACATTATGAAACCAGAGAAAAGGTAGAGGTACAGCTTAAAACTACTGATGATAAAGGAAATCCTATTCCTGCAAATTTATCCATTGCTGTAGCAGATCATAAGTTACTTTCTTTTGCAGATGATAAACAAGATCATATACTATCTTATTTACTGATGTCTTCAGAGTTAAAAGGAAAAATACATAAACCTGTATTTTATTTTGATCCAGAAGAACCTAAAGCTATTAAAGCTTTGGATTATGTAATGCTAACACATGGTTGGAGAGATTATATAAAACCAAATACTTCGACAGAGGACCCGGCATTATACCTTCCAGAAAAAGAAGCGATTCACAGTGGTACTGTTGTTGATACAAAAGGAAATCCTGTAAAAGCACATGTGTTGTTGTTTGATCAACAAGGAAATAAAGTATTAGTATTTGATACTAATAAGAATGGAAAATTCTCTTGTAAGCTAGGAAAAGCAAATACACATATTATGATTGCTTACACCGATGATCATAAGTCATTACGTATTATAGAAGCGACTACAGAAGAGGGCTATGATGCGCAAGCAAGAAATAGATTAGAGGATATCAAAGATAATAGTAGAGTAAAGTCTTTTAGAGGAGTGAAATCTCCTGTACAAAAGATTATTAGAAAGAAAGCTAAACCTGCACCAATTGAACTTTCTGAAGATAAGTCACAATTGGACGAAATTGTAATTGTGGGTAATGGAATACAACAAAAAAGAATGATTTCTGGATCTATTAGTACTGTAAAAAACGAAGAACTAGAAGGGCAGGCGGCAGGAAGCTTTGTAGACGCATTACAAGGAAGAGTTGCAGGAGTAAATATAGTGAATGCCGATGGTATTTATGGAAGTAGCTCAAAAATAATGATAAGGGGCACGAGTAGTATATCAGGTAATAATCAACCGTTGTTTGTGATTGACGGAATCCCGGTTGCAAATGATGAAGTAGGTAACCTGGATGCAGATGTTATAGAATCAATTACCATATTAAAAGATATAGCAGCAACATCACTGTATGGAAGCCGAGGAGCTAATGGAGTAATTGTAATTTCATCCAAACATAAAAAATACTTCCATAACTGGGGAAAGAAAAAATTGAATAATGCAAAATTTAATAATTATGCTTACCATTATTTGTATAAAGGTAGGTCATTAACAAATTATACTCCCCGAGTGTTCTATGCCCCTGTATATGATAGTAAGATGTTACCAGAAGAACGTACAGATTTTAGAAAAACGATTTATTGGAACCCAGTTGTGCAAACGAATGATAAAGGAGAAGCAAACCTGTCTTTTTATAATTCTGACGCGATTACATCATTTAATATCATTGCAGAAGGAATAGGGTATAATGGATTAGTGGGAAGAAAAGAAAAGCAATACAGCACTAAGAAACAATTAACTATTGATTTTAAGATTCCTAATTATATGGCACTTCAGGATACTGTAAGGTTGCCTTTGACTATTAAAAATGAATCTTCAGATGTACTAGAGGCAGAGGTCGATCTTCATCTTCCAAAAGGGATACAACAAATATCATCTTTTGATTCAGAAATTAAACTTCAACCAAATGAAGTAAGACAAGTATATGTTCAAGTAGTTCCTCTTTCAGTAAGAGCAAATAACAGAATAGTATGTTCTGTAAAATCAGAAATGTATAGTGATACTGTAAATAAAGAAGTCACAGTAATAAGTCCATATTTTCCAACGGAAGTTTCTGTGTCGGGATCGCAAAACAAGGCATATACTTTTGATGTAAATTCAATAGTACCCAATAGCCTTACTGCTGATTTCACTATTTACACTGATATTGTAGGAGATGTGATGAATGGGATAGAATCTCTTATTCGTCAACCCCATGGATGCTTTGAACAGACTTCATCTAGTACGTATCCAAATATTATGGTATTAAAATACCTAAAAGAATCAGGAAGAAGTAATCCTGAGATCACTGCTAAGGCAATGAAGTACATTAAAGAAGGATACAAAAGACTGATTAGTTTTGAAACCAAAGAAGGAGGGTTCGAATGGTTTGGTCATACACCACCGCATGAAACTTTAACTGCTTATGGAGTATTAGAGTTTACAGAAATGAAAGAGATCTATCCTAAGGTGAATCAGAAAATGATTGATCGAACCGTAGATTGGCTTATGAGCAGAAGAGATGGTAATGGAGGATTTAGAAAAAGTAAAAAAGGGTATGATAGTTTTGCCAGTTCACCAAAAGAGGTTGCTGATGCCTATATTGTTTATGCGATTAGTGAAGCAGGTATACAAGTGGATATAGAAAAGGAATATCAAACTACTTATACAAAGGCATTAAAAAGTAATGATACATATCGTATGGCATTATTAGCTGCTGCTAGTTTTAATTTCGGAAAAAATAATAATGGTAATATGCTATTAAATGCAATTACCAAAAATATCGAGGAATACAATTTTAAAGCTTTACCTGTAGAAAATACAATTACACGTTCCTATGGAGATTCAAAATATGTAGAAACAGCGGCTTTTGTTGTTTTAGCAATGCTAAAGGCAGAAAACAGAGATGATATATTGATTACAAAGGGGATTGAATATATTATTAGTAAAAGAAATGGAGGAAGATTTGGATCTACACAGGCAACGTCGATGGCACTCAAAGCATTGATTGGATATACAAGAACACAAAGAAATAAAATAATTGCTAATAATGAATCTGTACATTTAAATCTCAATGGAAATACAATTTCCAAGAAATTAAAAATTAATGAAAAAGGACAAGTCGTTATTGATGGTTTAGAAAGTTATATCAAAGAAGGAAAACAAGAAATGACGGTTCGGTTTAACAATGGAGATATAACTTTTCCTTATGAAATGAATATACAATGGGATAGCCCTGTACCAGATAGTTCTGATGAATGTAAATTGCAACTAAAAACTACACTGATGAATACGCGATATGAAGTTGGAGATAATGTAAGAATGACAATAGAAGTAAATAATCAATCTACACGCGGAATAGCAATGCCAATGGCAATAGTAGGGATACCGTCTGGAACGACACCACAGCCCTGGCAACTTAAAGAATTAGTAGAGCATAAAGAAGTAGCGTATTATGAAATTTTTGAAAACTACCTGATTTTTTATTGGAGAGAGTTTACGGGCTCAGAATCTAAGACAATTCATCTAGATCTAAAAGCCGATATCCCTGGAGTTTATAAAGCTCCTGCAAGTTGTACTTATCAATATTATGCCGATGACTACAAACATTGGATTTCTGGAAACACAGTTACCATAGGAGTGAAGCAATAGAAACAACTCAATGTATAAATAAAATGAAGAAGAGTGTAAATAAAAAAACCAGGAATCTCAAAGAGAACCCTGGTAAAACATACCATAGAAAAGTGTGAAAAGATACATGTTTTACATGCAATTTCTACATGTGTTTTGATGCGTAATCATATTTAAAAAAAGCTGGTTAATGATTCTCTTTTAAACCGGGAACCTAAATCTACTCTAACAAGATTCCCGGTAACAAGTAGAAGACAAATTAACATTGTATTTACAGCCCCCCGTAAAATACTTCTACTATGTTGTGTGAACAGTGATAATGTGTTAAGTATTGGTTTTCATTAATTCGTAATTTCATTTATATAAGTGTGCAAATTTTGATATAGCATTCATTAAGCTCTTGGTCTATAGTATATAGATATCATAATGTATCATTATACTCATAGATATAGCATCTACAAATATTATAGTGCAGATAACTGGTGGTTTTCTTTTATGGATTTTAGATGGTGATTGGTCTTAAGGACAATATTATTTTCGATATGATACATTTGATTTTGCTTCTTTTCGTTAGAAGTAGAACAATCCAAACTTATCATATAGAAAATCATTGGGGTTTTAACTACAGGGTTCATGATGGTTGGTGTTATAAACTTATGTTTACTAATAAAATTTTGTAGCGATCTTCTGATGTAAATTTAGGAAATAACTTCATCTTTGAATTATGGTAAATTCTCATGGTCTTGATGGTAAAACTCTATTATATAGGTGTATAGAACCGTATTTTTATATTTTAATGCCTTTGTTTGTAGTATGTTGAAAGGTATATGTGTGTACGGAAAACCGTAAAAATTACATTTATTTTTTATGAATTAATTAACATTTGTTTAAGTATTGTGTTAATTAAGTGTTAATAAAATGAAGGTTGCTCCAAAAAGCAACAATTATATAAGTTCACTATCCCCAATAAATACGGGTAATGACAAGTAAATTCAATTAAAAATGAATGTTTATCAAGAATATGCAACGTAGTTCTGTAGATATAGGGTTTGGACTATAAAATCGTACCAGTTCGAGTGATAAAACATTTCAAATATTATATCTATGTAGAGGATAGTTTTGATATTCTGGACTAAAAACAGCTTCTCAATAGTTCTGCTGAGCTTGTCCAAGTATAATTTCCTCAATTTTATTACAAAAACACTCGAACTGACGATTTTAAAACAACCTAACCTTTATACCAAACTATGTTTGTTTAAGGATGGAGTAAAGATAATGAAGGAGTTATGTAATATTTCGGGGTCAAAAACCCTATTTCTTACAGGGGAATAACTGTGTGTTATACCGTCTCGTGTATGAGCAGTAGCGGATTTAAGCGACTGCATTTCGGATATCAATATACTTTAATTTAATGAAAAACGGTTCGAGTTAGCACTCAAACCGCTATTACTTATACACATCTTAAGTTTACAATCTCTTAATTTTAAGGTTTAATCAGAAAGAACAAAAGAGAGGAATAAGATTAATATACACGTAGAACATTGCAGTTCGTCAACATTGATAATCCCTTCTCTTTTCCTACTAAG
>NZ_OMPF01000008.1:0-103014 GCF_900312735.1 Aquimarina sp. AU119
TTAATAGAACAATCCATAGAAACTTATAATAATAAAAGACCACATTGGAGTCTTAATTTAAAAACACCTAATTTTATACATAACAAAAAATCCTGTGAAGCTAGCTTCACAGGACTAAATTAAATATCGTAAAATTGTCAACCTATTTTAGGACGACTCATATTTAATATGTTGATAATAAGTTTTTAATTAATAGCTTGTTATTATTTTTTAGTCTTTATTTTTATAAATTAAAACGTGATTCTTTTTAATTATTTATGGGTAACATACAATCACAAATAGAAGAGCGTTGGAATTGGATAACGCATGGAGTTGGGTTCATTCTTTCTATAATTGGCTTTTTTATTTTGCTCAATTCAAACTCTAATAAAACATTATATAGTACGTTTGTTATAATAATTTATACAAGTTCATTGTTAATTCTGTATTTTGCTTCTACTGCTTATCATTATACTTCTGATGCTACATTAAAAAGAAAATTTAGGGTACTAGATCATATAAGCATTTATCTGCTAATTTCAGGCACCTATTCACCAGTTACTCTAATATCTTTAATAGATAGTAAGGGGATATCATTATTTATAATTGTTTGGTCTTTGGCTGTTATCGGAACAATATTAAAAATATTTTTTACTGGTAGATTTGATGTTTTATCAGTTATCCTATATCTTATCATGGGGTGGCTGATTGTATTAGATATAGATACATTATCTAATGTGGTAGGTGATGAGGGAATTACATATTTGATGTTAGGGGGGGCTGCATATACTATTGGTATAGTTTTTTATGCATTAAAACAGATACCCTTTGGACATGTTATCTGGCATCTTTTTGTACTCGCAGGCAGTATTTTTCATTATATGTTTATTCTTAGGTATGTGATTTGATAAAAAAATAGACATCAAAAGAAGTTTAATGCCTATTTTATAATAATTTTTTATCCTCTACATCCTCGAAGTACTCCAAAGACATAATCGTCTGCAGCTTCATTAAATTCATCACCACAATTTCGATCACTACCGCCACCACTAGAGAAATTCACATTACTACATTGATCATGATCTAAGCAATCTTTTGTCCATGCGCTTGGTATCCACCATCTACCACAATCACCACCACATCTTCCCATACATCCATAATTATCTCTTGCTTTGCTTCCCACTCTTATTCGATCAGAGTGATTTCCTCTTGAGTCGTCATATTCTGCATTTACATAAGTGTTCTTCCTAATGCAGGTGATACCCTCGTTTCTACTTTTGAGATTAGTTGTATTTACTTCTGCCTCAATAACTCTTTTAGTATAGGTGTAATCAGGAGGTGATTTTGCCCAATATTCCATAAGACTTAATAGTGTGTATTCTGTCATTAGGATTTCTCCTTTTTT
Organism: Aquimarina sp. AU119; assembly: GCF_900312735.1. Taxonomy (NCBI): domain Bacteria; kingdom Pseudomonadati; phylum Bacteroidota; class Flavobacteriia; order Flavobacteriales; family Flavobacteriaceae; genus Aquimarina; species Aquimarina sp. AU119. The sequence continues at coordinate 1,385 of NZ_OMPF01000008.1, forward strand.
TGTTTCCAGAAGATAATTAGAAATTGTACCACCTAAGGTAAGAATACTCTGTTTTTCTTTTTCAGTTAAAATAATATTATGACCATCGATAAATAAACTTTCATTCTGATAGTTAATATCTGCCTGAATGGATTTTTTGTTGATTTCAATGATGACAGTAAATACAAGTTCTGATTTGGCTTTTACAGAATATCTAATCTCTGAGTTTTGAATTCTAATTTTACCAATAAAAGAATTTGAATCTTGCTGTTCTAATCCCAATTCTTTTGCATCAGGAATAACAGCATCAGAAGTACATTTTGAGAAAATGAACGCGAATAGCAGTATTGCTATTATCTTAAAATAATTTTTCATAAATAGTGAGTTTGTATTATTGCTAACTAATTTACAAAAAACACTTAAAATTATTGATAATATAAAAAATTAGCTAAAAAACAAAAGAATTGTTATTTTTCTAGTCCTTAATATAATCTTTATATTCTAAAAAGAATATTTCAAGCTGAGACATTTTTTCATTCAAAAATTTCATAGTTTCTTTCCAACATGTTTTATTATGGATACTAACATTTGTTAATTCAGTATAAACTCTGGAAATAGTTTTTCCATTATCTAATTCATAATATTCATCAAAAACAATATCTGGAATATATTCTGAAGTTAGAATATTTCTTAAACTCACTAATTTTTCATAATAATACGCTCTTATTATTTTGTCATAAGGTTCTATGTCTATAGATACTTGTGCTTTTTTTGTAGTAAATGTAAATTTTAAAGTTACATCTTTGATTTTGGTGTTATATAGTAACCATTTACGGGAGTATTCTTTTCCAAAACTAGTCCAGAATTCTTGTCGAATTATTTTTGATTCAGATTTGCTAAACATGTTTTTATATGAGATATGCCGCCGCAGTTGCCGCAAGAATAACTAAAAGTTTTGTAACGTTAAATTTATGCCCCTCATTACTTTCAAAAAGGATAGTTGTGGATACATGAAGAAATATACCAATCACTACAGCAGTAATTTCTTTATAATAATTTTGAGCTAATGTGAAGTTCTCAGAAAGAAAAGTGCCTAACGGAGTCATTAGTGCAAAACCTGTTAATGATAAAATAATAATGAATCTTTTTATTTTAGTATGTAATAAAAAGGTAGTTAATATCATTGCTACCGGAATCTTATGAATTATTATACCCATTAAAATTCCATCGGTATGATGCATAGGAAAACCCTCTAATATAGCATGTAATCCTAAACTGATGAATAGTAGTTTTGGTACTCGATGGGTTTCTTTATCTAAATGAATATGGCCGTGCTCCGCACCTTTAGAAAAATATTCTAATACCTTTTGTAACAAAATACCAATCATTATCCATACACCTGTTCGTTTTGCAAAAGGATTATTTTCAAAAATCTCTGGAAGTAAGTCAAAAATTGTAATTGCAAGAAGAAAAGCACCACTAAAAGCTAGAAGTAATTTTAGGTTTTTCTGATTAGATGCCTTGAATATAAAAACCAACAATGCTCCTATAAATACGGCGACTATGGATAGTATATAATTGTACACTATTTAAATATTAATATAAGTCGTGGTGAATTATTTTTATTAAATTTTTGTAATTGGTAATTACCAAAAATATCTAGTAAGTCAACATTTGCTTCTTTAAAATAATTCTCAAAATCAGCTAAGGATATACTTTTTACTCTTTCTGTAAAGAAGAAATCTTCATCATTATCTCTAAATCTTATTTCTTTTATTATATATCCATTTTCATGATATCTTCTGATTTTAAAAGAAATTCCATCAACTTCCTTTATTTCATCTTCAATTAGATTATCTATAATGTAATCGACATTCATAAAATCAATAACTCCAAAGCCTTTATTGTTTAGATTTGATTTAATGGCTTTAATAGTATTGAGGTTGTCTTCTTCTTTATCAAAATAACCAAAGCTTGTAAATAAATTAAAAACAGCAGAAAATTTTTCAGAATAGGGTTTACGCATATCATGAACTCTAAACTTTAATGCTTCATTTTCAAATTGAGAAGCATAGGTTATACTGTTTTTAGAGAGGTCTGCTCCAGTAACATTATATCCTAATTTATTAAGATATATGCTATGTCGGCCTTTACCACAGGCTAAATCTAAAATTTTTTCATCAGCTTCTAAACTTAGATAATGAGTTAGATTATCCATAAAATTTTGAGCTTCAGTATCATCTCTATCTTTGTATAGGATATGATAGTATGGCGTATCAAACCATGATGCATACCACATTGTTGAATCTTTTAGCATAGGGCGCAAAATTAATGTATTTTTGCGGTTTAATTATAGAAGTTGTTTAAAGTTTTATCTCTCGTCTTAGAAAAATTAAACGACTTTATATCGAAAACTTGGATAGTGAGTAATTCATTTAAAATGGTAGCCAAAACCCTTTTTGGTTTTGAAGAAGTTCTTGCAAGAGAACTTAGAAACTTAGGAGCGCAAAAGGTAGAAATAGGGAATCGCGTAGTCAGTTTTTATGGCGATACAGGATTTATGTATAAAGCAAATTTATGCTGTAGAACTGCTATTAAAATATTAAAACCAATTACTTCTAGGAGAATAAAGAATGAACAAGGTTTATATGATTTTATTCAAACTATTGAATGGAAAGAATATTTAAGTATAGATGATACATTTTCAATTCACGCTACTGTCAATTCTACTCTCTTTACTCATTCACAATTTATAGCTTTAAAAACCAAAGATGCGATAGTAGATAAATTTAGAAAAGAAACAGGCAAAAGACCCAATGTAGATATAGAACATCCAGACCTTTCTATAGATGTTCATATTCAGCAAGATGTATGTACGGTTTCTTTGGATAGTTCTGGAGGCTCATTGCATCACAGAGGGTATCGTACAGCGACTAATATAGCGCCAATTAACGAAGTTTTGGCCGCAGGATTGTTATTGCTTTCTGGCTGGGATGGTCAATGTGATTTTTTGGATCCGATGTGTGGTAGTGGTACCATGGCTATAGAAGCAGCTATGATCGCTTGTAATATTCCGGCAAACCTAAATCGTAAGGAATTTGCTTTTGAAAAATGGCTGGATTGGGATATGGATTTATTCGAAAAAATAGAAGAATCATGTCTCAATAAAACCAGAGATTTTCATCATTCTATAATTGGGATGGATAAAGCTCCTTCTGCAGTAAGAAAGGCAAATGTCAATGTAGAAAATGCAAATCTTACTGATTTTGTTAAAATAAGAGAAGGAGATTTTTTTGAAACAACTAAAGAAATAGAGGGACAACTTCATATAGTGTTTAACCCACCTTATGATGAACGTTTAGAAATCGATATAGAAGAGTTCTATTCACAAATAGGGGATACATTAAAACAAAATTACCCAGGTACTAATGCATGGTTTATTACTGGAAATCTTGAAGCATTAAAATATGTTGGACTCCGACCTTCTCGAAAGATAAAAGTATTTAACGGGAAGTTAGAAGCCAGGCTAGTAAAATATGAAATGTATGCAGGTAGTAAAAAGGCAAAGTATCAAAAGTAATATGATTTTACCCTTATATATCTTCTGATTTTTCTTCTTAGGATTTTTTTTAATAGTTTATGTTTTTGTTAAGAGATTATTATTGAAATAACAATAATTTTCTGATAACAATTTGGCTATTAACTAATCATCCTATTTGATATGAAAACAAAATTCACACAATTATTTTTCATAGCATTCTTGTTCATCTTTACCTTTTCAATAGACGCGCAGCGATCTAAAGTGAAACAAGAAGTGTTATCAGTATTCTCAGATTCAGTTTTTTCTGGATTAAAGTTAAGAAATATAGGTCCTGCATTTATGTCTGGTAGAATTGCTGATGTGGCTATTCATCCAGAAAATGAAAGTATATGGTATGTTGCTGTAGGTTCGGGAGGAGTTTGGAAAACTGTAAACGCAGGAACTACCTGGAAGCCTATTTTTGATGATCAAATTTCATATTCTATAGGATGTGTTACTATTGACCCCATAGACCATAATGTTATATGGGTAGGTACGGGAGAGAATGTTGGAGGTCGTCACATGGGATATGGTGACGGGGTTTATCGTAGTGAAGATGGAGGTCTTTCCTGGAAAAATATGGGGCTAAAGAATTCTGAACATATTTCTAAAATAATTATACATCCAGAAGATTCTAATGTGATTTGGGTTGCTGCTCAAGGGCCATTATGGAAAAAAGGAGGAGAACGGGGATTATATAAATCTGTTGATGGTGGAAAAACATGGAAAAAAACCTTGGGAGATGATGAATGGGTTGGTGTAACAGAAGTAGTAATAGATCCAAGGAACCCTGATCAACTCTATGCAGCTACATGGCAAAGACATCGCACTGTTGCTGCTTACATGGGAGGTGGTCCAGGTTCAGGCTTACATCGTAGTGTTGATGGAGGAGAGACCTGGGAAAAACTCAAGAATGGACTTCCTAAGTCCTGGATGGGTAAAATAGGATTGGCTATTTCGCCACAACAACCAGATATTTTATATGCCGCTATAGAGTTAGATAGAAGAACAGGAGGAGTATATCGTTCTACAGATCGTGGAACAACTTGGGAGAAACGTTCTGATGCAGTAGCAGGTGCTACAGGACCTCACTATTATCAAGAGTTATATGCTTCTCCACATCATTTTGAAAGATTATATCTTGTAGATTCACGGATGCAAATTTCTGAAGATGGAGGAAAAACATTTACAAGAATGAATGCAAAACATAAGCATGGGGATAATCACTCTATTGCTTTTAAAAAAGAAGACCCAAACTATCTTTTGGTTGGAACCGATGGAGGGTTATATGAAACATTTGACCTTACTGCAAATTGGAAATTTGTAGACAACCTTCCTGTAACGCAATATTATAAGGTTGCTGTGGACGATGCTGAGCCGTTCTATAATATTTATGGTGGTACACAGGATAATAGTACTCAAGGAGGACCTTCAAGAACTGATAATTTACACGGGATTCAGAATTCTGATTGGAAGATTGTATTAAATTGGGATGGTCATCAACCTGCAACTGAACCGGGTAACCCCAATATCATGTATGCAGAACGTCAGCAAGGTAATTTATCACGAGTTGATTTAACAACAGGAGAAGTTGTGGATATCCAACCCCAACCTGGAGCAAATGAAAATTTTGAACGTTTTAACTGGGATGCGCCTATTTTGGTAAGTGCACATGATCCAAAACGTATTTATTTTGCTTCTCAACGTCTATGGAGATCTGATAATAGAGGAGATAAATGGACACCAATTTCAGGAGATTTAACTAAAGATCAGGAAAGAATAGAGCTGCCTATTATGGGTAAAAAACAATCCTGGGATGCTCCTTGGGATTTTTTGGCAATGTCTAATTATAATACAATTACATCAATAGCAGAATCTCCAAAGAAAGAAGAGATACTTTATGCAGGTACTGATGATGGAATTATTCAGGTGACTGAAGATGGAGGAAGTAATTGGAGAAGGATTAACGTTGGGATACTTCCTGGGGTACCAGCTACAGCTTTTGTAAATGATATTAAAGCTGATCTTTTTGATGCTAATACGGTGTATGTAGCTTTGGATAATCATAAATATGGTGATTTTACACCCTATCTATTAAAAAGTATGGATAATGGGCGTACATGGAAATCTATTAAAAGTAATTTGCCTAAAAGAACATTAGTTTGGCGTATAGTACAAGATCATGTGCAACCTAATCTTTTGTTTGTTGCTACCGAATTTGGAATTTATTTCACAATAAACGGGGGAGATAACTGGATAAAATTAAAAGGAAATATGCCTACCATATCATTTAGAGACCTTGCTATTCAACGTAGGGAGAATGATCTGGTAGGTGCTTCTTTTGGGAGAGGGTTTTTTGTATTTGATGATTATTCATTTTTGCGAACGATTTCAGAATCTAAATTGAAAGAAGAAGCGGTTTTGTTCCCTACTAGAGATGCATGGTGGTATATTCCAAGACCCAACTTAAGTTTTGATGACGAAAAAGGAAGTCAAGGAGCTTCACATTATGTAGCGCCTAATCCAGATTTTGGTGCCGTTTTTACATACTATTTAAAAAATAGTTTAAAAACAAGTAAAGAAAAACGACAAGAAATCGAGAAAAAAAATAAAGGAAAAGATATTGCGTTTCCAGGTTGGGATAAAGTAGAAGCAGAGCGCACAGAAAATATACCAGAAGTCATATTAACTATAACAAATAACACTGGGGAAGTGATTAGGAGAATTAGCGGACCGGTGAAATCAGGCTTTCATAGAATAGCTTGGGATTTACGATATCCTTCTTCTGAAGCAATTCCTTTAAAAACAGAAGGAAACTCTTCTAATACTTCTCAAGGTTTTATGGCAGTACCAGGAGTGTATACTGCTACTTTATCAAAGATAGAAGATGGAAAAGTAACTCAATTATCAACACCGATCACATTTACAGTGAAACGTATGAATAATGGTGCTTTAAAAGGGGCAACACCAGAAAAAGTTGCAGAATTTTGGAGGAGTTTTGAAAAAACAATTGGAAAAGTTTCTGCTTTGGATATACAGGTGAATAGACAAGAAAAACGTATTAAAGCGCTGAAGATAGCTTTACAAAGGGCTAATAGTACTCCTGGAGATCTCGATAACCGTTTAAATACACTAGAAAAACGTATGATGGACTTAAGGAGAGATTTGTATGGAAACAGTTCTAAGCAACAAGTAGGTGAGAAAACTAAACCCACTATTGGAAATAGGGTATTTGCAATATATAGGGGAGTGGATCGCTCTACATATGGACCAACTAGTACGCATTTGGAAACAATGCAGATTATCAATAATCAAATAGGTATGATTACTTCAAAACTCGCGCTAATAAAAAATGAATCTATTGCGCTTTTAAAAGTGTTAGAAGAAGCAGGAGCACCATTTGTTGAAGATTAGTACACATGGTATAAGGTTTAATACATGCTCCTGATAAACTAAAGGAGCATGTATTTAAAATGTATTATCTTTTCTTTGAGAAGAAGAACAATATTATGTTCAGTATTTAAGTGAATTAATAACCCGCTGCCTGTCCATCTTTTCGGGATTCTGAAGCTCCATAATACACACCATCTTTTAGCATAATAGCTTGGTATCCTCCATATGGACCTAAGGCATATGATATTTTATGACCTTTGGATAATAAACTTCTAATGGTTTCATAAGAAATACCTGATTCTATGTGTAATGTGCCACCGTTGATCATATTTTCACCAGTTGGTTGAGAAGACCCCATATGATTTATTCGAGGAGCATCACCTGCTTCTTGCAGATTCATCCCAAAATCGATCATGTTAACGATAATTTGTACATGACCTTGAGGTTGCATACCTCCTCCCATAAGACCAAAGCTCATAAAGGGTTTTCCATCCTTGGTTACAAATGCCGGAATAATAGTATGGAAAGGTCTTTTTTTAGGTTCATAAGTATTAAAGTGTCCCTCTTCTAATGAAAATAATTCACCTCTATCCTGTAGTATAAACCCAAGCTTTGTAGGTGTCATTCCGGACCCCATACCACGAAAATTACTTTGTATTAGAGAAACCATGTTGCCTTCCTCATCTGCTACAGTTAGATAGATGGTATCTCCATCATTAAGGTTTCCTGCATCATAGGTTTTTGTGGCTTTATCAACGTTAATTAATTTTTTTCTTTTGGCTGCATATTCTTTAGATATAAGTTGCGTTACAGGAATGGTATTGAAGTCTGGGTCAGCATAGAATTTTGCCCGATCTTCATAAGCTAATTTTTTAGCTTCAGTAAGGATATGAAGATATTCTGGAGTTCCAAACCCCATTCCTTTAATATCATAATCTTCTAAAATATTTAGCATTTGTAATGCAGCAATTCCTTGTCCGTTTGGAGGTAATTCCCATACATCATATCCTCTGTAATTGGTTGAGACGGGTTCAACCCATTCTGAAGTATGATTTTTGAGGTCGTTATAGTTTAGAAACCCTCCATTATCTTTTATGTATTTTGCTATAGTTTTTGCTATATCACCTTTGTAAAAAGCATCTCTACCTTCTTTTGCAATTTTCTCTAACGTATTTGCCAGAAATGGATTTTTAAAAATTTCTCCTTTTTTGGGAGTAGCGCCATTAGGCATATAAGTATCAGAAAAGCCTGGATATTTTGATAAGAAAGCAGAGCTACGGTGCATATAATAGGCTATTAATTCTGTAACAGGAAAACCATCTCTGGCATAATTAATTGTAGGGTTTAAAATTTCCTGCATGCTTAATTTTCCAAATTTATTATGTAATTCATACCAACCATCTACGCATCCTGGAACTGAAACAGGAAGCGGACCGTGAGCAGGTATCTTTTTATGGTTGTTTTTCTTGAAGTACTCTAAAGTAAGTTTTTCTGGAGACCTTCCACTTGCATTAAGACCATGAAGCTTTTTTGTTTTTGCGTCCCAAACAATTGCAAATAGATCTCCTCCAATACCATTTCCAGTAGGTTCCATTAATCCTAACATTGCATTTGCAGCGATTGCAGCGTCTATTGCGTTTCCTCCATTTTTAAGTATGTCAAGTGCAGTTTGTGTAGCTAATGGGTGACTGGTTGCGGCCATACCGTGAGTTGCAATTATTTCTGATCTGGTAGTAAAATTTTTACCTGTAATTCGATCTTGAGAAGAGGTAATATTAACAAAAAGTAAAAGTAGAAAACAAAGCCCTATAGATAATTTCATGTGTGAGAATATTATAAAATATTCAAACAATATAAGAAATAAGAGATAATAAAGATTATTTCTTCTTCTTAAAAAATGGAATAAGGTAGCTTACTGAGTATCCATAACCTACACCAATACTACTAAAATCATTTGTTCTTCCAAATCCAGGAATGTAAAGGTTATCAAATCTATCAGGTTTTTTTTCGGTTATTAAGGTCCTTAAAGATACATTAGCTCCTAAATAGAGGTTTCTGATAAGTTCTACCTTTATGCCCAGTACAAGTTCTGCCCAGCTAGCATTAAGGTCTTTAACTTCAATTTTATCAGTTATTGTATTGGGACCAAAGTAATTTGTGCCAGTAAAAATTGTATATTCATTAAGAGTCTGATCAAAGGTTGAAAATCCATAGCGTACACCTACATAGATATTGTTTTGCATTCCGTACCAGTTATCGTAGATATTATAGTCAACTCCTGCTCTAATATAGCTTCCAGAACCTTCTACTTCAATGTTTTCTTCATCTCTAACTAAAGATTCATTACCTACCTCGGCAGCAATATAGAAATTTTTATAAAACCTGTAATCTCCAACAATCTCAAAGCCAGAGTATTTATTGTCTACTGCAGAACGAATTATTCTTCCAAGATCAACACCTGCTCTAAAACCATATTTTTCTGCCGGAGGCAAAGTATCATTAGATTTAACCGGAAGTGTATCTTTGATTTTAGTGTTTTGTTCTTCTTGTCCATAGAAACAACAGGTTATTAATAGACTAATGAAAAATAAATACGTGTGCAGTTGTCTCATCGGTTACGTCTTCTCTTTGTATTGTTATATTTTTGATCCAACTCCCATCATCTCCAGCAACTGGAGGAGATATAGTCAATCCTTCATAGTTAATCTTAAATCCACAAGCACTACTTACATATTCTTCTACAGTTGTATATTGAATGCTTATGACGTCTGTATTAGCGGGTGTTTCTGGTTCGTTGGTCGTATTAGAATCTATAGTGAGTTCATAATCAGTAATAGAAGAATTAGTTCTAAGGGGTATTAAGATCGAATCAGTAACACTTCCTAGTGGGAATGGGTCTTCTACGTCCATATCAACAGCTACAGCTTTTACTTGTAGCTCTGATGGAGCTTTTATTTCGGTACCATTATCAAAATCTATAAACTTAATAATAAGCAGTGGAGTCGTAGGAGTACCTTCTGCACAGATGTCATCTCGCTCACAACCTAAAATAAAAATTGAGCTTAGTGTAAATAATAAATATTTAAGTACTCTCATATAGCATCTTTTTCTAGCAAAATCATTTTTTAAATAGAGCTTTAGTGTTTGTTTGCAAAATGTTTTTTTAGACTTTTATTATTATACTTATAAAAATCATAATTTAAATGACCAAAAATATAAAAGATAAACCAATTCATATTAGTTATTTTTCAAAAATAAAAGACTCAAATAAAGTTCTAATGTTGCTTTGTTAAATAAAATCTAAAGATATTTTAATTGTTTGACTGTTTAATTTATTGTACAAAAAAAACCGGGAACTATGAGGTAAATTCCCGGTATAAACACTAGTGGAAAACGAAAAATTGATTTTGCTTCTAAAGAAAAGCCCCGAATCTTTCCACCGTGTTTTATCTCAAGTAAAAAAAGGGGTTGGGGGTAATTTATTTTAAAAACCGGGAACATGTTGCAGTTCCCGGTAACCGCAATAGAAAATGTAGAAGATTGCTACATCAAGTTGCCATAATCTAAAGGGTGTATTTGTACTATTCTAGAAAAACTAAATTTTTTGCATTGGTGGTACAATCTTGATTAAAAGTAACCGTACAACTATAATAATTTCTTTGGTTTTTTCCTTCTATATCAATCCATTCAACATAGTTTACAACGGTAAAAGTGGTGTCATTAATGATTCTTACATTTTCATCATTATTTCCAAAGGATGTAATAGTAGAGGATCTTAATCTTCTGTTAATGATAGAATGAGATGCAATTAATGCCTCTGATTTAGTAAAATAAAATGTACTTTTTTTATTTATTCCAGAATTGAATAATATTCTTTTGTCATTTGAGTGTGAACTAAGTAATACGGTTCCGGATGTTAATAAAATGCAAGTTAGAAAAAATATAAGGAGTCTTGTGACCAACTCTCTTTTTTTAAAATTTGGTGTTATCATGGGGGTAGCCTTGAAAAAGTAAAATAATTTGTGTGTAGAAAGGTTTATGGTAAACGAACATTAGCATTTTTAGCTTTTTGTTCTTTTTGATTTTCTATTTTTTTCCATTTGGAATAATTCTCTTTATCTCCAACTTTAAGAAAAGCATCGGCTACAAAACCAGCATGCATAGAGATTTCCAGATCAGATCCATTTCGTTTAATAATATTGTATTGTTCTATAGCATCTTGTACAACTTGATTTTTAGTTTCGTTAATTTGTTGATGAATCGTTTCGTCAGAACCTGTTGTAAACACGAAATAAATTAAAATTAGAAGAATGAAGATAAGAGGGATTTTTACCACATTTCTCATAGTTGTTAGTTTAAGTAAACTTCTGGTTTGACTATAAATTTATTGTAGTAGCAATCTTCGAGTACAAATGTAGGAAATAACGCATAATATTAAATACAGCCAAACCATTAACTTTTTACGGTAAAACCATCGAAATATTAAACGTAATTTAGTTTTATTTTGAATTCAAGATATTGAATTTCAGATTTTTAATTGTTTTTTGTTAAAGAAAATGAGATTATAACTAATTATGGCATTATTCATTAATAAATTAATGAATAATTCTTTAATAAAATATGAAATGATTAAAAAAATAGATGAAATGCGTGCAAAAATTTATATTCTCTAGTTTTTAAAATAAAACTAACGGTAGAATTTTAACGAATTTTTGAATTATCGTTTTTCGAGTAAAACGACGTTTTCAACATGATATGTTTGAGGAAACATATCTACGGGTTGCACTTTACTTATTTTATATTTTTCATCTAATAATGCCAGATCTCTAGCTTGTGTTGCGCTATTGCAACTAACATACACTATTTTTTCTGGAGAAATGTTTAGTAGTTGGCCAACAACATCTTTATGCATCCCATCCCTAGGCGGGTCTGTAATAACTACTTCTGGTTGACCATGTAATGCTATAAAATCTTTGGTGAAAACTTTTTTCATATCACCAACATAAAATTCTGTATTGTTAATGTTATTACGTTTTGCATTCTCCTTGGCATCTTCAATTGCTTCAGGAACAGCTTCTACACCAATTACTTTTTTAGCTTTTTTTGCAACAAATTGAGCAATAGTTCCCGTTCCTGTATATAGGTCATATACTAATTCTTCTCCTGTAAGATTAGCAAAATCTCGAGTTATTTTATACAACTCATATGCTTGTTTTGAATTGGTTTGATAAAAAGATTTCGCATTGATTTTAAAACGTAAACCTTCCATTTCCTCCTCAATATGATCTTTCCCTTTATAACAAATAACATCTTGATCATATATAGTATCGTTACCTTTTGGATTAATTGTGTATTGTAATGAAGTAATTTCAGGAAATTCGGATGCAATATAATCTAATAAAAGTGATCTTTTTTCAACATCTTCATGAAAGAATTGTATTAAAACCATAATTTCTCCAGTTGATGCAATTCGAAGCATTAAAGTTCGTAGAAAACCTTGTTGTTTCCTTGCATTATAAAAGGAGAGGTTATTTTTTGTGGCAAATGCTTTTACTTTATTTCGTATAGCATTACTTGGATCTTCTTGAAGATAACATGTGTCAATATCGAGGATTTTATCCCACATTCCCGGGATGTGAAATCCCAATGCATTTCTATTTTCAATTTCAGTATTGCTTTGAATTTCTTCAAGAGTTAGCCATCTACTGTCGCTAAAAGAAAATTCCATTTTATTTCTATAGAAAAACTGATCTTCTGATCCAAGAATGTTACTTACTTCAGGCAATTCGACTTTACCCAGACGAGTCAAATTATTTACTACTTCTTGTTGTTTATATGCTAATTGATGTTCATATCCCATAAATTGCCATTTGCACCCTCCACAGGTACCAAAATGCTTACAGGTTGGATCAACACGCTTATCTGATTTTTTATGAAAAACAGTTGCACTGCCTTCATAAAAAGCTTTTCTTTTTTTTGTAGTTTGAATATCTACAATATCTCCTGGTACTGCATTATTAATGAATATAACTTTTCCATCAGGAGCTTTAGCAATACTCTTGCCTTTTGAACCTGCGTCAATAACCTCTATCTTTTCAAAGACTTGTCTTCTGTTTTTTCTTGCCATGGCGCAAAAATAAGAATAGAAAAGATATACTTATTAATTATTCGGGATATCTTATAAAAAAGAAACAAAAAAATGAACCTATTTCATTTTTCTACGTCTATAGTATAAAGGTTAGTATGACAAATACCAATAAAACATTCGATTCTTTGTTGGTTTTACAATGCCAATCCGGAAACAGAAAAGCTGCAGCAATTCTTGTTAAAAGGTGGCATGTGAAATTATGCAAGCAAGCCTATTGGTATACCAATGATATTGAAAACTCAAAGGATATTGCTCAAGATAGCTGGAGTGTTATATTGCAAAAAATTGGTAGCCTGAAAGACCCTAATAGTTTTGGGAGTTGGGCATTGACGATTGTGACTAGAAATGCTATTAATTGGTTACGTAAACATAAAAAAGAATTAGAGAGTTTAAATAGTTACCATTATGATCATAAAAATTCAACAAATGAATACGATCATAATGATTCAGATCCTTCTATTCTATTAAAGAAGTTGATTAAAAAGTTACCTCATAATCAACAGTTAGTACTTCACCTTTTTTACTTAGAAGAATATAGCATCAAGCAAATAAGCGAGATTATAAACGTTTCGGCAGGTACAGTTAAATCGCGTTTGTTTAACGCTAGAGAAAAATTGAAATTAATTCTAAAAAATAGAAATCATGGATAATAAAATGAAAGATATTGATCAATTGATTAAAGAGACATTGACTCAGGAAGAGGCAAAGTTTTATGACGAACTAGATGAGCAGAACCTTATTGATATGGTGGGAGGGCTCTTTAATACCAGGCATAGATGGGTTATGATAATGATGATAATTGTGAATATTATTGCATTTGTACTTTTCATTTATTGTCTTATTCAGTTTCTAAATACTGATAATACGAATGAACTTATCAAATGGGGTAGCGCAGGTTTTTTCTGTATTATGATAACAGCATTATTGAAGTTATTTTCTTGGATGCAAATGGATAAAAATGCATTATTAAGAGAAATTAAAAGATTAGAACTACAAGTGTCCTCTTTGGCAGGTGAAAAACCTTAATAGAATAAGGCAACATACTTGGTGATTTTAAAATAGAAATTAACTGAATTCGTAATATATACCTCTGATCCTAAGTGTTTTTCTTGTTTTATTTAAAAGTACCCCGTCCTTTCTGATAATTTGATAAAGATTTAGTAATTTGCGGCTCTCTTAGGGATGATTTCTCTCCCACGCTGAATTTTCGAGACTTATCGAAAGGATAAAGGTATAGAAGGAATGGTTATTTTATAAATTTAAATTAGTAAAAAATGGCTGTTTTAGACAAGTTAAATTCACAACAAGCAATCGATTTAGAAAACAAGTATGGAGCTCATAATTACCATCCGTTACCCGTGGTTTTAAGCCGAGGTGAAGGTGTATATGTATGGGACGTAGAAGGAAAAAAATACTATGATTTTTTAAGTGCATATTCTGCGGTAAATCAAGGACATTGCCACCCTAAAATTGTGGGTGCAATGGTAAATCAAGCACAAACATTAACGTTGACATCTCGAGCTTTTTATAATGATAAGTTAGGAGAGTACGAGAAATTTGCTACCGAATTTTTTGGTTTTGATAAACTGTTACCAATGAATACTGGTGCAGAAGCGGTAGAGACAGCATTGAAGCTTTGTAGAAAATGGGCATATGAAAAGAAAGGTATTTCAGAGAATGAAGCTCAAATTGTAGTATGCGAAAATAATTTTCACGGAAGAACAACAACCATCATATCATTTTCAAATGATCCTGTAGCCAGGAAAAACTTTGGACCATATACAGCAGGGTTTATTAAAATAGAATATGATAATCTTGTTGCATTAGAAGATGCATTAAAAAACAATAAAAATGTAGCAGGCTTTTTAGTAGAACCAATACAAGGAGAAGCAGGAGTATATGTGCCTTCTGAAGGGTATTTGGCAAAAGCAAAAGAACTTTGTGAAAAGTATAATGTATTATTCTTGGCAGATGAAGTACAAACTGGTATTGCCAGAACAGGAAGATTATTAGCTACTTGTGGAAATTGTTCATGTGATGATAAAAATTGTTCTGGAGAGCCTAATGTAAAACCTGATATTTTGATATTAGGAAAAGCACTGAGTGGAGGGGCGTATCCTGTTTCTGCTGTTTTTGCTGATGATCATATTATGGAAGTAATAAAACCAGGTAATCACGGAAGTACATTTGGAGGAAACCCTATTGCTGCTGCTGTAGCAGTAGCTGCTCTAGAAGTGGTTAGAGATGAAAAGCTTGCTGAGAATGCTTTCGAAATGGGAAAACTATTTAGATCAGAATTAAACAAGTATATAGAGAATTCTAAAATAGTTAATCTAGTTCGTGGTAAAGGATTATTAAATGCTATTGTAATTAATGATGATGAAGAGAGTGAAACCGCATGGAATATTTGTGTTGCACTTAAAGAAAATGGTCTTTTAGCAAAACCAACTCATGGAAATATCATTCGTTTTGCACCGCCACTAATAATGAATAAAGAGGAATTGATGGATTGTGTAAATATTATTACAGAAACATTGAAAGAATTTGAGTAAAGAAATAAGTATTGTGCAAATTAAAAAAGGAGATTACTTAGTAATCTCCTTTTTTAATTTAACATATAGTCTACTGATTCATTATTTCTGACCAAGGCATTAAAGCTGCTCCCATAAATATGATATATACTATAATTATAAGAAGGTATAAAGAACTCATTATAGTACCAATGATTGCACAAATTCTTCCGGCTTTTAGATTTTCATAACCCATATATAGTTCCGGGTTAGCATTATATAATTCAATAGATCTTTTTGCAATTACTAAAGCTATAATTCCAAATATTAGACCAAGAATTCCATAGCAAAAACAGGTAACGATTGAAACGATACCGAATATTAAGACCAAAGTAGCATTTGGCAGTTGTTGTTTAGTTTGCATATTAAATGATTAGAATTTAATGAAATAATGTGCAATGATAAGTATACTATTTAAGATATAAAAATAGGTTAGGGTTTTGGCGCCATTTTTAAAGTTAAAAACAAGATGGGCTATTAAATATATCATCATGCATATCATAGGAATGAGAGCAGGATACATTAAAAAAGAAGCCTTTATATTACCTTTTAATAGTAAAATGAAACTACGCTGAAGACCACATCCAAGGCAATCAATTCCAATCAACTGTTTAGTAGGGCATTGTAATATGTTGGATTCAAGAAAACTAATAATTTCTTTCATGTAAAATAAAAGTCATTTTTTTGATAATAACTTTTTTTCATCAGAGATTACGGAGCAAGAATATTAAAAGGGTAAATGTCTATATTCCTTAATATCCAAAACAAAATTATTATGATCCCTATGTATATAGGAGTTTTAGGGTGGTATAAAATGTTGTAATAATTCTTATTCCAATACTTATTAATGGTATTTACAGAGGTGTTATATATAATGGTACCTAGTCCCAAAATATATAGTGCATTATAATTAAGGGTTTCCATAATTTCAAAATGCAACAGTTGATGTAAGGCACGTTGACTGCCACATCCAGGGCAATGAAAGCCTGTTAATGTATGAAATGGGCATTTTGGGAAGTAATTTACATCACAAGGATTAGAGAAATAATATAGGGATAGGAGTATACATACTCCTATCCCTATAAATACATGTTTGTATTTCATTTAGTATCCACCATTTCCTAATATTGCTCCTCCCATTCCTAAAGCAAACATTAGTATATAAATTACTAAAATTACAACGCCTCCAATTAGCCCATACTTCATCCATTTTTTTGCATCATCTGATGCTTTTTGTGCTTCTGCATGATTACCTGCATCAAATGCAGAGTTCACTTTTGTTGCGTTAATGATTGCAACAATTCCAAGTGGTAAGCAACAGAAAAGAGTTACTAAAATAGATTCTACTAGGTAATTTTTTGGTCTTGCTTGACTAGTTTCCATAAATTTGATTTTAGTTATAAAAAAAGTTTATTTGTAGTAACAATACTGTTAATACAAGAAAGATTAAGGGAATTGTTAGGATATATTTTTATCCAAACAATTAAATTATTATTTATAAAATTATGATCCAGTTGATCTTCTGATTTCCTCTAACATATCCATATATCCATCTGCTCCTCCCATTACTAGAAGAACTATACCATAAACAAAAGAGATTATACATAGCACTAAACCAATAATCGCTAATATTTTTCCAGTCTTTACATTTTCATAACCACTGTATATTTCTGGATTTTCTGAATATACCGCGGTGGCCTTTTGTGCTAGTACTAAAGCGATAATTGCAAAAATTATACCTATAACCCCATAACAACAACAACCAAAAATCGATATAATACCAAAAACAAGAATAAGGGTAGAGTTGGGTAATGTTTGTTTTTCCATAGTTTGATTAGTTAAAATGAACTTTCATTTTGATAACATAGCTTATAATCATAGTAAGCGCCGTAAAAATCATTAAACCTACCTTAATAGATTTCCCATTTTTGAATTGAATAAAAAAGTTGAAACCAATAAATGCCAGTAAAAGCATTAATGGATATATCGCGGGGTACATATGAAAAGCTGCAGAGAACTCTCCTTTTAATAACAGTACGATTGATCTCTGCATACCGCAGCCTAAACAATCAACACCAAATAACTTTTTATTTAAGCAAGGAAGCATGTATTTTTCCAAGGGCAATATTTTACTATTTGTTATGTGCAATATACATAATTAAGTTATTTAAAATATTTAGAGGATTAAAAATCTATTATTTAATATTTTTGCAGGTATGAATTATAATAAATTTAAAAAGATTATAAGTGTACTTTTTATTGTTTTAGGAACAATAGCAGTTATTAGTGAAATTTCTTCTTCAGTAAAGAATTATTATATTCAAATCATTGGAGTCGTTTTTTTAATGTCTGGAGTATTTCTAGTCAATACGAATGTGAAATCAAAAACAGAAGTTGATGCATATCAACATGTTGAAGAAGAAGAAGAGTAGATATGATAAAGTTGGGAGATATAGTATCGGTGCTGGATGAACCTATTACAGGAAAGGTTGTTGGGCTAACTACGGAGGAAGTGACTATTGAAACTGAAGATGGTTTTGATATGACTTTTTTAATAAAAGAAGTAGTAAAAATTGAATCTGAAGATATAATTATTCCTTCATATGAAGAAGTGAATAGAAATTTACAAGAGAAAGAGGTTTTTAAAAAGAAGCCTAAAAGACCTATGGTAAAACCAAAGGAACGTCATATTCCTCCTATGGAAGTGGATTTGCATATCCATAAATTAACAAAATCAACAAAAGGAATGACTAATTACGATATGGTTACATTGCAATTAGATACAGCAAAAAGACAATTAGATTTTGCAATTCATAAACGTATACCAAAAGTGGTATTTATTCATGGAGTAGGTCAAGGAGTTTTAAAAGAAGAGCTTACTTATTTGTTAGGCAGATATGATAATGTTAAGATCTCAGATGCCGATTATAAAAAATATGGATTAGGTGCAATGGAGATTTATATCGTCCAAAATCCTAAATAAATTATTTGGTAATAGTAATTTCATCATTGCCAAATTCTAGTACTTCCTGTCGTATGGCAATATCAGGTCCTTCCAAAGTAATGTCGTTAAGAGTAAAGGTTCTGGTATATGTAGCTTCAGTCATAGTCTCACTTAGTAAAGTATACTTAATTTCTGCATTTCCATTAGAGCTTATTAATTCCTGAGTTACCGTGATGTCTCCAGGAGGTACACTGCTACAAAAATACTCACTGCCATTAATGGCAGTATCGAATTGCCTATAGATCAAAACATTTGCAGTACCATCAAGTGTTATGGTTAATGTTAACTCTTCATTGTCTGGGATAGTATTTAACTCAAAAACAGTACTTGTAAAACTAAGCGATATGGATTGATTGATCTCAGAATCTGTTTTAAAAAAAACAAAAGTATCATTACTTTGATTAGAACAATTTTCTAAAGGAGCAGTAAAATTACTAATATCATTTTCGATAATATCTCCTTCACTACAGCTAATCAAAAGAGTGAAAATAATAAGGAAAAATACTTTATTCATAATTATATTCTAGTGTATTCTACATTTTTTTTGTAGTCTTAGGAATAGTGCGATCTCTAAAACCAAATTTAAATTCTCCGTCCTGGAAATTATCTGTGTTACCATTAAGAATAAGATTGTTTATTTCTAAAGTAGCTCTAAAAGTAGTTTGCACAGTATTATCAAGAGCAGGTTCTACAGTTACAACAGGAGGTTGAATAGTATTGTCTAAGTAATATAAATTATTAGAAGCATCTCTGTCATCCCTAGGATTTCCATTTTGATCTGCATCCTCATTTCTAGTCAGAACACCATCATTATCATCATCTTCTTCAAGATAGTCTGGTATGCCATCTCCATCAGTATCTCTAGGGCTATCATCATTAGGAATACCATTTTGCAACTCTACACTCGTTAGGATATTGTCATTATCGTCATCCTGATCCTTATAATTAGGGATACCATCTCCATCAGTATCAAATATAGATTCTAATGTGTCACAGATACCATCCTCATTGGTGTCAGGACAGGTGGGGCCGGCCTGGCTTCCATTAGCAGTACTGTCCTGATAGTTTGGGATCTGATCATTGTCTATATCTCCTAAGGGGTCAATACCTCCAGATTCATCAATTGGGTCTACACCATCATCATCATCTTCGGTAATGATTTCATTTGTGATTTCTGCAGTACCAGAGGATCCAATTAGTTCTTCAATAATCCTAATGTCACTAGATGGTACATTAGAGCAATAATATGTTGCGGTGACAGGGATGTTAAAAGTTCTGTAAATTAAATCATTAGTTCCATCAGTAAGGTCGATTATTATCGAAGATGTCGTAGGTATAGTGTCAGAGAATATTTCGCTTATAAAATTATAGGAAATAGCTTCATTGTTACTTTCGTTAATTTTAAAAAAGACAAATTCATTTTCTTTTGCTCCCTCGCAAAATTGTAAATCAACATCATCAAACTCAAAACTTGTAATTATTATATCTCCATCGTCGCAAGAAGACAACAGTACCATTGAAAAAAGAAAAGAAAATAGCTTTTTCACCTAATTAAAATTTATATGTATTAAAATCATTTATTTCTACTCTTAAGGACGAATGAAAATAGAAAATGTTCTGATTTTATAATGTTTTAACAATTTCTGACAAAAGTAAAGGAATTGAAAGATTATAACGAGCCTGGCCGAAAATAATTTTATTTAAACTAATTTTGTATTCTTAAAATTTCTCCAATAATCAGTTTATATATTTAATTATTTTGTTTTATGCAAAAGGTTTATTTTGATAATGCAGCCACTACGCAATTACGACCAGAAGTTATCACAAAGATGGTTTCAGTTTTAGAAGAGGATTTTGGAAATCCGTCTTCTACCCATGGGTATGGACGTTCTGCTAAGAACCATATAGAACATGCACGAAAAAATATAGCCAGTCGTCTTGGGGTTAGTGCCTCAGAGATTATATTTACATCTGGAGGTACAGAAGCTGATAATCTTGTAATAAATAGTGCAGTAAGAGATCTTGGAGTACGTCATATAATTACTTCAAAAATAGAGCATCATGCAGTACTACATACTGTACAAGAAATCGAAACTCGTACAGAGGCATCAGTGAGTTATGTAAGCGTACAAAAAAATGGAGCTATTGATTATGAGCACTTAGAATCTCTACTTGATAAATCAAATAATAAAACTCTAGTAAGTCTGATGCATATTAATAATGAGGTTGGAACAATGCTTGACATAGAGCGCGTTGGGGATTTATGTAAAAAGTATAATGCGCTTTTTCATAGTGATATGGTACAGTCAATTGGACATTATGAAGTTGATTTTAACAAGATACATGTGGATTTTACAGCGGTGAGTGCGCATAAATTTCATGGTCCAAAGGGAGTGGGGTTTGCTTATATAAGAAAAAATTCTGGGCTGAAACCATTGATTTTTGGTGGAGAGCAAGAAAGAGGGTATAGAGCTGGAACCGAAAGTGTACATAATATCGTGGGAATGGATGAAGCACTGCGACTTTCTTATGAAAACCTGGAACAAGAAAAGAGCTACATAATAGAGTTAAAACAATACTTTGTAGAAACGTTAAAACATAATATTAAAGGAGTAAAATTTAATGCAGACTGCTGCACTGCTGGGCATAGTACATATACATTAATCAATATTTGTCTCCCGGTTTCTAATGAGAAGGCAGGAATATTACTATTTCATTTAGATATTAATGGTATAGCCAGTTCAAAAGGAAGTGCTTGTCAGAGTGGAAGTAGTAAAGGGTCACATGTTCTAACTGAAATTCTTTCTGAAGATGATATGCAAAAACCCTCTGTGCGTTTTTCTTTTTCGAAATATAATACTAAAGAAGAAGTAGATTATACGGTAGATGTGTTAAAAAAGTTTATTGAGAGTTAATACAATCATTTTAAAACTTCATTCCGAGTCTAACATTAAAAACTCTTGGGGTCAGAAAATTTGGAATTGCAAATTGGCGCTGAGTTGAAGCATCTCTTACAAAGGTATTTGTTATTGAATTTTGATTGTCAAAAATATTATAAATTTCGAACCCAAGACTTAATTCTCTGAACGTATTAAGAAAATGCCCTTTTCTAAGTCTTTTATTTTTATCTACTACAACATATGATATTCCTAAGTCAGCTCTTCGATAGTCTCTTAATCGGGTCTGAAAATCATAAGGATCAGCATAACTAGGAGATCCTCCTGGTACTCCTGTTTGATATACCATATTTAAGTACATTTTTAGACTAGGTATAGTTGGTACATAATCCTGGAACAGCACTCCGATTTTTAACCTTTGATCTGTAGGTCTTGATATATACCCGCGATTATCAATGTTCTCTTCTGTTTTTAAATACCCAAGACTAACCCAGCTCTCAGTTCCGGGAACAAATTCTCCATTTAATCTAAGATCTAGCCCATAAGCATATGCTTCTGCATTATTTCTTGCTCGATATCGTATTCTTACGTTTTCGATTGTATATGGATTTACGTCAGTCAATTTTTTATAATAGGCTTCTGTTGTAAGTTTGAAAGGTCTTTTCCACATAGAAAAGCTATAATCATTACCCAAAACGATGTGTATAGACTGCTGGGCTTTTACTTCTGGTCTAACTACACCCAAAGAATCTCTTAGCTCTCTGTAAAAAGGAGGTTGATGATATAACCCGCCAGAAGCTCTAAAAATCATTTCAGCTTTCCAGTTTGGTTTAATTGCAATTTGTGCTCTTGGACTAAATACAATTTGAGAATCACTACTGTTAACTGTATTTCCTGAAATATTCCAGTGATGAGACCGTATGCCAATATTTGCCCAAATTTCATTTTCTTTTATATGTGAACGTAAGCTATATTGAGCATATCCCGAAATGCGATCAATTTTTGCTTTATTTGTTGCTCTAACACTAGTAAATGGAACAATTGGACTAACGAATGGAGTATAAGGTTGATCATTTATAAAGTCAGAAATTGGTGGACGTATAGAAAAACCAGCAGAATCAATGATTTCAAATTCTTGTAATCGATCTCTGATATCTTCTGATGTGTATTTTACACCCCAGTCAAATTGATGCTTGTCTGCGGTATAGGTTCCTTTATGTTCTATATTGAAAATTAAGGCGTCCAGATCATTCCTGGCATGAGTTAATTGGGATCCGATCCCTTCACTAAATTCTACCTGACCTAAGTCTTCACTTCCAATATCAGTATTTACAGTCCCTAAAGCGTAAGCTGCAAAAATATCATAATGCTCTTGTTCTTGTGTATGATAAGCTGATGTAATTAACTTTAATGTTAGATTGTCATTAGGTTTATAAGTTCCTTTAAACGCTCCAAAATAAGTTTCGTATCGATCTTCTTCCTGTCCGTCATAAAGCACTGTTAAAGCTTGTACTGTTTGCAAGGTTCCAAAATTCACTTGTTCTCGTAAAGGCTCGTAATCATAGGTGTTAAGCGCTACATTGCCTAAAAAACCTAGTTCAAACTTATCAGAGAAATTATAGGAAAGGTACGTTTGTACATCAGCAAATCTCGGTTGGAAATTAGTTTCGGTATTTCTTGCGTCTACCAATAGGCTGTTATCTCTATATCGAACACCAACAATAGCAGCCAATTTTTTGTTTTTAGAAATTCCGCCAGCAGAAACACTGCCCCCCAATAGACTTAAGTTGGCTGTTGCTCCTAATCGCGTAGGTCTTTTGTAAGTGATATCTAGAACAGATGAAAGTTTATCTCCATATTTTGCCTGAAAACCTCCGGCAGAAAAATCTACATTACGAACCAAGTCTGTGTTAACAAAGCTTAGCCCTTCTTGTTGACCTGATCTAATTAAAAAAGGTCTGTATACTTCAATCTCATTAACATATACCAGGTTTTCATCAAAATTTCCTCCCCGAACAGAGTATTGTGTACTTAATTCATTGTTAGAACTTACACCAGGTAAACTTTTAAGAAGGCCTTCTACACCTGCATTAGCAGAAGGGGTAGAGCGTATGGTCTCTGGGTCTAATGTAGTGATTCCTTCCACTACTTTTCTTTCCCTACCTGAGATAACTACCGTGCTGATTTGTTCAACATCTGTCTTTAGTACTGGGTTTAATTCATATTCCTGATTTTCCTGGAGATTAATAGTGAACAGAAGATTTTTTAAACTTATGTGCGATATATTGATTTCAACATCTTGATTGGCAGGTATTCTAAGTTGATATACCCCATTTTTATCAGACTGAGTACCCGAATTATCGTAAGTGATATTAGCACCTTGAACTGGAATATTATTTTCATCTAGAACTACACCTTTAATCGTAGCATTTTGAGCCGAAGTTGAAATACTGATTAAAATCAGCGAAATCAGAAGGAAGAAAAATTGATTTTTCAAAAAGTATTTAGGTTTTAAGGTTTTCTAAAAAATGTGGTTTCGAATGTTGCTCTATTTCCTACATTATCTAACACCACAAGTTTAAAATTATTTTCTGAATCTGTGATAATTTTATCATTGAAATCATAAACCAACATTCCTGTTTTATAGTCATATTCTAATAAAATGAATTTTCCATTTATAGTTCCTCTATAATTTTTTATTCCTGATTCAGAATCATTAATCTTTATTTTAAGGTGAGTTGCCTTAGATATCCATTTCTTATTGGCAACATTGATGGGGACTATTGTTGGTTTTTGTTGATCAGAAAATAAGGAATACGTCCCAAAAGTTCTTGTTCTTATAGAAAAACGGTTTCCTTTTTTTGAAGTTCTGGAATAGTATGGCTTCTTAGAACCATTTATTCTTCCGATATAAAGTTTCTTTTTGTCTTCTTCAGTATAACGAGATACATCAAAAACTAATGTCATATTTTTATGTAATGGGGTCGCGTTATTATGAATTTTTGCTTTTTCGCCATTAACCGAAATATCAAGATAGGTATCTTCATACAGACTGCCTTTTGGAATCAATAGATCAAAAATACCTTTACTATAAGTGAAATTTTCGCTTGTTTTAGCAAAGTCTGGCGTTGTAATGATCTCTTTCTTGATAATAGAGTCAACTTTTTTCCCTTGTAGGGGAACTAATATGGTTACTTTATTGTTTTTAAAATCTCTTACATGGATTTTATAATTATAGGACAATCCATCTTCAGCTGTAAGTATACCTTTATTAATACTACTTTTAAAAATGGTTAAAGGATTATTTTTTTCAATAAATAGTTTGGTTATTCTACTACGATGATTTTTATAGTAAGCATAGTCTATAAGTCGATTTGCATATCGTGTTTCGGCAAAAGAAAATCGATTCATCTCTAATCTTAAATTCTTTTCTCCATTAATTTCTGTTACAATTTCATAAATACCATTACTATTTGTTGCCAAATCTTGTTTGTCAATGGTAGAAATTCCGAATCCAATTTTTCCAAAAACATTTACATTTTCTGCTTTAAAATTTCCATCTTCTTGTGGAGTTAATTTTAATTTTACGGGTTTTTGGGCGCCATTAATATGAGTGTTTTTATCCAAACTATATGCCCATAGACTATTTATAATGGGTTTTTTTGTGTCTTTTACTTCTATGCCAAAAATCATAGGATTCATTGGTCTTGATCTTGGATCTCTAATTTCAAAATGAAGGTGCGGTCCAGAACTTCCTCCGGTATTACCGCTATATGCAATAATATCGCCTTGTTTTACGAGTAAAGAACCAGATTTGGGAAAAAGCTCTATTTCATAAGATTCTTTAGCGTATTGTCTTTCTTTTACAAAAGCCTCTATTTCTGGTGAAAACTTTTTTAAATGAGCATATACACTGGTATATCCATTTGGATGAACAACATATAAAGCTTTTCCATATCCTCCATGTGAAATCTTAATTCTACTTATTCTACCAGACGCAGATGCATAAACGTTAAGTCCTTCTTCTCCAAGGGTTTTCATGTCTAGTCCAGAATGGAAATGATTGGATCTTAATTCTCCAAACGTACCTGATGCTGTAATAGGGATTTCTAATGGGTGAATGAAATAATCTTTTGGAAGATCTTTTTGCCCATAACAAAGGGAGAAACTTAGTAAACTGAAAATTAAAAATTTATACATATAAGGGGAAAATATATGAATGTTTGTCAATTGTCTATAAAACTACTTATTTTTTTGGTAGGTTAGGTAATTTTTAATGCTTGATTAACTGCGTCGTTTAAATACCCACCAGAAATGATTTTGGTTCTAACATTATTAACGTTACTTTTCATTTCTTTATATTCTTCTACTGATAAATTATCAAGAATATCACTCAATTGATCTAAATTAGATATCGTAAAGCCAATATTATTTTCTTTAATAAATGAACTGATAGCTGCTTGATCCCAAACAATAACTGGCAATCCGCATAAGATATACAAGGAAGTTTTGTGTGGATTGTTGTACTTGAGATACTGTCCATATTGTCCACTACATTCTTCTGTTGAAATACCATCCCAGACTAGCCCAAATGAACCTTTGATATGATAGGCCACGACATCAGAAGGAAATGCACCTTCATAGGATAGAACAGATTCTTCTTTAGAAACTTTGAGTTTTTGATAATCAAAACCTATACCATATAGGTTCATCTTAAAATTCTTTTCATTAAGAGTATCAAGATCGTATATGTAAGAGTTTTTACCTTCACCAAATCCGCCTGCATACACTATTTCATGAGGTTTTTCTCCCTGGTTATTGTCATTTTGATCAGGAAGTCCATCTTTGAGAATATAATCAAAGATACCGAGTACAATAATAGGTATTTTAACACCTTGTTCAAGAAACCAGTTTTTCATAGCATCGTTATGAACAATAATGGCATTGGATGTAATAATTTTCTTTAATTCTTTATCTGCATTACCAGTTCTTCCTTTTAAAAATCGAACATCATGAACTATAGTAATAATTTTACACTTTTTGAGCTTTGCCATGAATAAGACATACCCTCTAAATTTATTTAACGGGTATTGAGTGCATAATGTGCTTTTATATGGTAATCTTAATAAAGCATATGTTATGCCTAAAAAGTTTTTGATAGTACCTATTGCAGAATTAGGTATTGAAGATTGTTTGAATCCGAGATTTTTGAATCCCATTTGCGCAAGAATAGACTCACAATCCGTTTTTGCTTTTCCAGCAGCATTAAAAAGAGATTTGTAATTTCTGGAAATAAAATATCCCATCATATAAATATATCGATTTGTGGCTTGAAAGATACATACATTTTATTTTTTATACCCTATCATATAAGGATTATCAAGTTGTGATTTTTTCATCTTATAAATATGCACGTAAATTAGCTATAAATGTATTAGTTTTGAAAATTGAAATTGAAATAGAAGCTTCTTAAGAAAAAACAAGTAGAGTGAAAGAAAAAAAATATGATTATCTGATTGTAGGGGCAGGATTATTTGGAAGTGTTTTTGCTCACGAAATGACCAAACACAATAAAAAATGTTTGGTAATTGATAAACGAGAACATCTTGGAGGCAATGTATATTGTGAACAAAAAGAAGGAATTAATGTACATAAGTATGGGGCTCATATTTTTCATACAAATGATAAGCGAATTTGGGATTATGTAAATCAATTTGCAACATTTAATAATTATATAAATTCTCCTCTATCATTGTCAAAAGGAAAGTTATATAACTTACCGTTTAACATGAATACTTTTTATCAATTATGGGGGACCAAAACACCTCGGGAAGCAAAAGAGATAATTGATGGGCAGATAAAGGAATATGGTGTGAAATCTCCTAAAAATCTTGAGGAACAAGCCTTATCATTAATAGGTAAAGATATTTATGAAACCTTTATCAAAGAGTATACAGAGAAACAATGGGGGACTAAAGCCACAGATTTACCGGCTTTTATTATTAAAAGGTTGCCAGTTAGATATACATATAATAATAATTATTTTAATGATATTTATCAAGGCATACCAATTGGAGGTTACAATACTATCATTAATGGTTTATTAGAAGGTATCGAAACAAAAACTAACATTGATTTTTTTGAAGATAGAGTAGCGTTAGAATCTTTGGCAGATAAAGTGGTTTATACAGGTAAGATAGATGAGTTTTTTGATTATAAGTATGGACAATTAGAATATAGGTCATTACGATTTGAGCATGAATTGCATGATGTAGAAAATTATCAGGGAAATGCAGTTGTTAATTATAATGATTCAGAGTACAAGTTTACTAGGATTATAGAACACAAACATTTCGAATTTGGAAAACAGGATAAAACAATCATAACAAGAGAATACCCCGAAAGTTGGGATAGAGGTAAAGAAGCATATTATCCAATTAATAACGATAGGAATCAAGATGTGTTTAAGAAGTACAAAGAAGAATCAAAGAAATCTAAACATGTTATTTTTGGCGGAAGATTAGCAGAATATCGTTACTATGATATGCATCAGATAATAGCATCATCCTTGACTAAAGTAGAAGAAATATTAAAGATTGAAGTATAATAAGGGATAGCATTAAAATTAGTTTAAAAACTATTGGGTTTTTTCAATTGGTATGTTAACTTTGTGTAACGAAGTATTGTGTAAAAGTTATCAATGAGTGATTTAATTGAAATTATTGATTCTCTTGAAAATAGAATAAGTAAGTTGCTTCATAAGCATGAATTATTGAAACAACAAAATACAGATCTAAAAGAGAAAATTGTTGCATTAGAGTCCAATTCAGAGGATCAGGCAGATCAATTAAAGCATTGGGAAGAAAAATTCAGTGCCCTCAAAAATGCTAATGCAATGCTAGGCAGTGACGAACATAAAAGAGAAACAAAGCTCAAAATAAACGCTTTAATAAGAGAGATTGATATGTGTATTGCTCAACTCTCCGAGTAAATAAAGTATGGCAGATAAGCTTAAAATTAAATTATCTATTGCAGACAGAGTGTATCCATTGACAATTAACCCTGATCAAGAGGAAGGTTTACGGAAGGCTGCAAAAAAGATAGAAGTTATGATTAAGCAATTTGAGCAAAGTTATGCGGTTAGAGATAAGCAAGATGTATTAGCAATGTGTGCTTTGCAATTTGCTGCACAAGTAGAACAAAAGACTATAGATAAAGATGATGATATGATTAATGTGGCAAATAGATTGAATGAATTAAACGATTTGCTACATGATCATTTATCATAACGTTCTTTAAAATAAATAAAGGTTACTGCCTGCACTAGTTGTTATTTTGATAAACTCAACAAGAATTATTTAAAAAGGGTGAGTTTAAGTTGTAAAAGCGCGCCGCCATAGAGCGGATTCTTGAGCAATTTGTTAGCCCTAAACCTGTTTTTACAGAGTTTATACAGAACCTTTGCTAGTGCAGGCTTTTTTTATATACAAACACTAACACAAATTATGGATAATAATATTATATTTTTGATAGTTGCCGGGATCGCAGGATTGGTGATAGGATTTATCATCGCTAAAGTCTTGGAGCGCAGCAAAGCATCAGAAATGATTAAAAGTGCTAAGAAAACTTCTGAAAGCATAATAAGAGACGCAAAAAGCGAAGGGGAGACCATTAAAAAGGATAAAATTTTACAAGCTAAAGAAAGATTTATAGAGTTAAAATCTGAACATGAAAAAGTAATATTATCCAGAGATAAAAAAATTGCAGAAGCCGAGAAGAGAACTAGAGATAAAGAATCTCAAGTTTCTAATGAATTATCAAAAAGTAAAAAGCTAAACACAGAGTTAGAAGAAAAAATAAAAGAGACACAACAACGTCAAGATTATTTAGAAAAGAAACAAAGTGAACTTAAAAAATTACATAAAAGCCAGGTACAGCAATTAGAAGTGATATCAGGTTTGTCTGCAGAAGAGGCAAAAGAACAGTTGGTAGAATCTTTAAAAGGACAGGCAAAAACTGATGCCATGGCCGTGATTCAAGACACCATAGAAGAAGCTAAATTAACTGCACAGCAAGAAGCTAAAAAAGTCATTATTAATACAATTCAAAGAATTGGGACAGAAGAAGCAATAGAGAACTGTGTTTCTGTATTTAATATCGAAAGTGATGATGTAAAAGGTAGAATTATAGGTCGAGAAGGAAGAAATATCAGAGCAATTGAAGCTGCAACCGGAGTAGAAATTATAGTTGATGATACCCCAGAAGCTATTATCTTATCATGTTTTGATTCTGTAAGGAGAGAAGTAGCTCGTTTATCTTTACATAAATTAGTAACCGATGGAAGGATTCATCCAGCGCGAATTGAAGAGGTTGTAAGAAAAACCAGAAAACAAATTGATGAAGAAATCATCGAAGTAGGAAAACGTACCGTAATCGATCTTGGAATACATGGATTACATCCAGAGTTAATTAAGACTATAGGAAGAATGAAATACAGATCTTCTTATGGGCAAAATCTTTTACAGCATTCTAGAGAAGTAGCAAAATTATGTGGAGTAATGGCTGCAGAATTAGGATTAAATCCTAAACTAGCGAAGAGGGCAGGGTTGCTTCATGATATTGGGAAAGTTCCTGATACTGAAACCGAGGTGCCGCATGCTATATTAGGAATGCAATGGGCAGAAAAATACGGTGAAAAGAAAGAAGTTTGTAATGCGATTGGTGCTCACCATGATGAAGTAGAAATGACTTCTTTGATTTCTCCAATAGTTCAGGTTTGTGATGCGATTAGTGGAGCAAGACCAGGAGCAAGACGTCAGGTGTTAGATTCTTATATACAAAGACTAAAGGATTTAGAAGGTATAGCCTTTGGATTTGATGGAGTTAAAAAAGCGTATGCAATTCAAGCAGGAAGAGAATTACGAGTAATTGTAGAAAGTGAAAAAGTAAATGATGAAAAAGCAGCTAGTCTTTCATTTGAAATTTCTCAAAAAGTCCAAACAGATATGACATATCCAGGTCAGGTAAAAGTAACAGTGATAAGAGAAACAAGAGCGGTAAATATAGCTAAGTAAATAAGCTTGAAATCTAATATAAAAAAAGAGCAGTCATTATAGATAACTGCTCTTTTTGTATTTATATATTTTTTGATAGGGGTTGATTAATCCTTATATTTTTTAATGATTTCATTTTTCCAGTTTAATGCAGCTTCTATAGTGTCAAATTGTTTAAATTCCTTTCCGAAAAATATTTTTTCAACTTTAGTTTGCATGATTTGTTTCGGATCGTTTGATACAACAGCAAATCCTACTAAGTTTTTGATTTTAGCCGTCTCTAAATATATGGTTGGATTTACAGCATAGGAGTTAATCCTATGGGTAAGATATACAAAAGGTTTATTTTTAAAATGTTTTTCTACAACTTGTAATAAAATGGTATTGTGCTCAGGAGAAACTGTAATTCCAGCTTTCATTACAGCTTTTATATAGTCATTATAAATTTCTATATGACAAAAATCAAAATTATATGAAGTAACCATTTAGTATGCCTTAGCTTTTTAAAGATATGAGTTTAATCTTTAAATAAGATGAAAAAAAAGTGTTTTTCCCTTATTGTGAATGACGAATATATTAAAAATAGTAGAGTTTTTGTTTAATTAAGATCTTTTGAATCACGAATATGCTTTTTCAAAATTTCATTTTTCCACTCTAAAGCTTGTTCCAGAGTTTCGAATAATTTGAATTCTTTTTTGAAAAGTGATTTTTCTAATTTGGTTTGCATTTTTTGTCTAGGATCGCTGGATATTACGGCAACTCCAATCAAATTTTTTATTTTAGACATCTCCATATGGATAGCGGGATCTACAGAATATGAATTTATTCTATTTGTTATATATACAAAAGGCTTGTTTTTGTAGTATTGATTAGCTCCCATTTTTAGAAGGTCATTGTATTTTGAGAAAACAGTGACTCCTTCTTTCATGACTGACAAAATATAGTCATTATGTACTTCAACTATACCAAAGTTGAAATCAAAAGATGTAATCATTAAATTGATTTGTTAGTCTAACAAAGATAAACTTAAAAAATTATAAATTTTTAGTCGTCAATAGATTAAGTAAAAAAAAGACTACTATAGCTATATAGTAGTCTTTTTTAATTATAATTCAGTTTGTTTTTAAGATTCAGCTGATTTTTCAGCTTTCTTAATGGTTATTGTAAGTTCTCCAGAATCATCATCCATATCCATGAAAATACTATCACCTTCCTGTAGTTGAGCATTTATAATCTCTTCAGCCAAAGCATCTTCTATATATTTCTGAATAGCTCTTTTTAGTGGTCTTGCTCCATATTGTTTATCAAACCCTTTTTCTGTTATGTAATCCTTAGCTTTTTCACTAAGGGATAAATCATATCCAAGGCTTTTGATTCTTCCGTATAGCTTATCAAGTTCGATATCAATAATTTTATGAATATCTTCTCTTTCTAAAGCATTAAAAACTACAACATCATCTACTCGATTTAAAAATTCGGGAGCAAATGCCTTTTTTAAAGCATTTTCGATAACTCCTTTTGCATAATCTTCTGCCTGAGATTTCTTGGCTGTAGTTCCGAATCCTACTCCTTGTCCAAAATCTTTTAATTTACGAGCTCCAATATTAGAGGTCATTATAATTATAGCGTTTCTAAAATCGATTTTACGACCCAAACTATCTGTCAAATATCCATCATCTAAAACTTGAAGCATCATGTTAAAAACATCAGGATGTGCTTTTTCGATTTCATCTAATAAAATGACAGCATATGGTTTTCTTCTTACTTTTTCTGTAAGTTGTCCACCTTCTTCATAGCCAACATATCCCGGAGGAGCTCCTATAAGCCTTGAAACAGCAAATTTTTCCATGTATTCACTCATGTCTATACGAATGAGTGTATCTTCACTATCAAAAAGTTCTCTAGCTAATACTTTTGCTAATTGAGTTTTACCAACTCCTGTTTGTCCAAGAAATATAAAGGATCCAATCGGTTTGTTTGGGTCTTTAAGTCCTGCACGATTACGTTGTATTGCTTTTACGACCTTAGTAACAGCTTCGTCTTGCCCAATAACTTTACCCATAATAAGGCTTGGTAACTCCGCTAGTTTATTGCTTTCTGTTTGGGCAATACGATTTACAGGAATTCCTGTCATCATAGAAACTACATCAGCAACATTTTCTTCATCTACTGTTTCTTTATGTAGTTTCGATTCTTTTTCCCATTGTTCTTGAGCAACTCCTAATTCTTTTTCAAGATTTTTCTCATCATCTCTAAGTTTCGCAGCCTCTTCATATTTCTGTTTCTTGACAACGCTATTTTTGAGTTCTCTAACTTCCTCTAATTTTTTTTCTAAATCTAAAACTTTCTTAGGAACGTCGATATTAGTAATATGAACTCTGGAGCCTGCTTCATCCAGAGCATCTATAGCTTTATCTGGAAGAAAACGATCTGTCATATATCTATTGGTTAGCTTCACACAAGCTTTTATAGCTTCTGGTGTATAGCTAACATTGTGATGCTCCTCATATTTCTCCTTAATATTATTAAGGATTTCTATAGTTTCTTCTATGTTAGTAGGTTCTACAATTACTTTTTGAAACCTTCTTTCTAAAGCTCCATCTTTTTCGATATACTGTCGATATTCGTCTAAAGTTGTAGCTCCTATACATTGAATTTCACCTCTTGCTAAAGCAGGTTTGAACATATTTGAAGCATCAAGACTTCCGGTTGCTCCTCCGGCACCTACAATAGTGTGAATTTCATCTATGAAAAGAATAATATCATCATTCTTTTCTAGTTCATTCATAACAGCCTTCATTCGTTCTTCGAATTGACCTCTGTATTTGGTTCCGGCAACAAGGCTAGCTAAGTCAAGAGTAACTACTCTTTTGTCAAATAATATTCTAGAGACTTTTCGTTGTACAATTCTTAGGGCAAGTCCTTCGGCTATAGCGGATTTACCAACTCCAGGCTCTCCTATTAATAAAGGGTTGTTTTTCTTACGTCTACTAAGAATCTGGGAAACACGTTCTATTTCTTTTGATCGACCGACAACGGGATCCAATTTACCTTCTTCTGCCATTGCAGTAAGGTCTCTTCCAAAATTATCTAGAACAGGAGTTTTTGATTTTTTACCCGCTTTATTTCCTCCAGATGGAGAATTAAAAGGGTTTTCTTTAGACGCATCCCCTGTCAAATCATCATCATCTTCAGAGAAAGATTCTGCTTTTGGGTTATCTATATATTCTTCTTCGTTCGTTATCATAAACTTAAATTGGTCTTTAACGTTATCATAATCCACTTTTAAACGATTTAAAAGCTTTGTAGTTGGGTCATTTTCATTTCTTAGAATACATAACAGAAGATGAGCAGTATTAATAGAAGAACTTTGAAATAGTTTTGCTTCCAAAAAAGTAGTTTTTAATGCTCTTTCTGCTTGTCTAGTTAAATGTAAATTCTTTTTTTCATTTGAGGCCACCGCTATATCAGGATTTGCAGGGCTAAGGATTTCAACTTTTCTTCTTAAATTAGTCAAATCTATATCTAACGCATCAAGGATACTAATTGCTTTCCCACTTCCATCACGTAATAATCCTAACATAAGATGTTCTGTACCAATAAAATCGTGCCCCAATCTAAGAGCTTCTTCTTTACTGTAAGCAATAACATCTTTAACTCTGGGTGAAAAATTATCATCCATAAATTATACTCTTTCTTTTTCTTTATAACTAAAATAGTAATTTTTAGAATTACATTGACAAAAACTATTCCTTTTAATCGATGATTAACATATATCTATACTGAATAGGAAATTTTGTCATGTAATTCCTTTCTTTCAAAAACAGTCACTCAAACAAGTAGTTTTTGTTAATGTTTTTTACTTCTAATGGTAAATAGACAAAAAAAGCTTTAATAATCAAAACCTAAGATAGTAGACTTATTAACCATATACATCCTGATCATTGTTAATAAATTACGTATATTACATAGGTCAATAGCTGTTAAAACCGTCTTAATTTACTTAAATTAGCCCGTTTAATTAATCAATTTTAGAATAAAATAAATTTTTTATGGCTGAAGGAGAAAAGCTTATACCCATCAACATCGAGGATGAGATGAAATCTGCCTACATTGATTACTCAATGTCGGTTATTGTTTCTCGTGCACTTCCAGATGTTAGAGACGGTCTTAAGCCTGTACATAGGCGTGTATTATATGGTATGTATGAACTGGGTGTTAAAGCCAGTAGTGCCCATAAGAAGTCTGCAAGAATTGTAGGTGAGGTACTTGGTAAATATCACCCTCATGGAGATACCTCGGTATATGACACAATGGTACGTATGGCTCAGGAATGGAGTTTAAGGTATATGTTAGTTGATGGTCAAGGTAACTTTGGTTCTGTAGATGGAGATAGTCCTGCTGCTATGCGTTATACAGAGGCAAGAATGAGAAAGATATCTGAAGATATGCTTGCAGATATAGAAAAAGAAACCGTAGATCATACATTTAATTTTGATGATACACTACAAGAACCTACAGTTTTACCAACAAGGGTTCCAGGACTCTTGATTAATGGAGCTTCTGGTATTGCGGTTGGTATGGCCACAAATATGCCTCCTCATAATTTGACTGAAGTTGTAGATGGTACGGTAGCTTATATCGATAATAACGACATCGAAATAGATGAGTTAATACAGCATATAAAGGCTCCTGACTTCCCTACAGGAGGTACAATTTATGGATATGATGGGGTTAGAGAAGCCTTTAAAACAGGTAGAGGACGTATTGTTATCCGGGCAAAAGCAAGTTTTGAAGAAGTAAATGGTAGAGAATGTATCATTGTTTCTGAAATTCCTTATCAGGTCAATAAAGCAGATATGATTAAAAAGACTGCAGATCTGGTTAATGACAAAAAGATAGATGGTATTTCTACGATCAGAGATGAGTCTGATAGAAAAGGGATGCGTATTGTATACGTATTAAAACGTGATGCTATACCTAATATCGTTTTAAATCTTTTATACAAGTATACCGCATTACAGTCTTCTTTTAGTGTTAATAATATTGCACTTGTTAATGGAAGGCCACAGTTGTTGAATGTAAAAGAAATGATTCATTATTTTGTAGAACATAGACATGAGGTTGTTGTTCGTCGTACAAAATATGAATTAAGAAAGGCAGAAGAAAGAGCTCATATTTTAGAAGGTTTAATCATTGCTTCTGATAATATTGATGAAGTTATTGCTTTAATCCGTGCTTCTTCTAATGCTGATGAGGCTCGTGAAAAGCTTATTGAACGTTTTAAGCTATCTGAGATACAGGCTAAAGCAATCGTAGAGATGCGATTACGTCAGTTAACTGGTCTGGAGCAAGATAAGTTACGTGCAGAGTATGAAGATTTGATGAAGACTATCGAAGATCTTAAGGATATCTTGGAGAAGAAAGATCGTAGAATGACAATTATCAAAGAAGAACTTGCTGAAATAAAAGAAAAATACGGTGATGAACGTCGTTCTCAGATAGAATATGCTGGAGGAGATTTAAGTATTGAAGATATGATTCCTGATGAAAAAGTAGTAATTACGATTTCGCATGCAGGTTATATCAAAAGAACATCTCTTAATGAATACAAGAAACAAAATAGAGGAGGAGTAGGACAAAAAGGAAGTACTACACGTAATGAAGATTTTCTTGAGCACTTGTTTGTAGGGACTAATCATCAGTATATGTTATTCTTTACACAAAAAGGAAAATGTTTCTGGATGAGAGTATATGAAATACCAGAAGGAAGTAAAACATCAAAAGGTAGAGCGATACAAAACTTGATTAATATTCATAGTGATGATAAAGTGAAAGCTTTTATTTGTACTCAAGATCTTAAAGATGAAGAGTACATTAATTCTCATTATGTCATTATGGCAACGAAAAAAGGTCAGGTCAAAAAGACATCTTTAGAACAATACTCCAGACCAAGAACAAATGGTATAAACGCAATTACCATTAAAGATGATGATGAACTTCTAGAGGCTAAGCTAACAGATGGTAAAAGTCAGGTGATGCTAGCAGTACGATCAGGTAAGGCTATTCGTTTTGAAGAAGAGAAAACGAGACCTATGGGACGTGGTGCTTCAGGTGTAAGAGGTATACGATTAGCAGATGAAAAAGATGAAGTAATTGGTATGGTTGCTGTAAATGAGATGGAAAGTAATATCTTAGTGGTTTCAGAGAACGGATACGGAAAACGTTCAAAGCTAGAAGATTATCGAATTACGAATAGAGGAGGTAAAGGAGTTAAGACTATTTCTGTAACCGACAAAACAGGTAATCTGGTAGCTATTAAAAATGTTACTGATCTTGATGATCTGATGATTATAAATAAATCAGGAATAGCTATTAGGTTAGCCGTAGAAGATTTGCGGGTGATGGGACGTGCAACTCAGGGAGTACGTTTAATTAACTTAAAAGGTAAAGATTCTATTGCGGCAGTAGCAAAAGTTATGCATGATGAAGACGATATAGATGATGCAGAAATTGTAGAAGATGTAGATTCTCCTATGACAGATGCTGATAATGCTTCAGATGGCACGAATATTGATGATAAAACGAAACAATAATTAAATCCCATTTTAAAAACTCAAGTAATGAAGACTAAATTTATCGTAGTACTGTTCTTAGCAGTTAGTGCTATTGGATTTTCTCAAAAACAAGCATTAAAAGCTGCTGCAAAGGCGCTTAAATCCGGAAATATGGATGTTGCTAGTGATGCATTGAAAGCTGCAGAGGGGCAGTTAGATATGGCTGATGAAAAAATGAAAGCTCAATTTTATTTCTTTAAAGGTCAGGTCTTGGCATCTTCGTCTGGAGAATCTTTAGAGAAAGTAGAAGCTGCTGCAGATGCTTATAATAAATCAATAGAGATTGAAAAAACGGCAGGTGGATCTAAGTATACTGCAGATGCTAGCCAAAAATTGCAGTTATTGCGTCAAGCTTTAATAGAAAATGCAATTAAAGATCAAAATGCTAAAAACTATAAAGGTGCAGCAGAAAAATTATATTTAGGATATAAAACCAATAAAGCAGATACAACATATTTATATTATGCTGCTGGTAATTCTGTTAATGCAAAAGATTATGATAAAGCATTATTATACTACAAAGAGTT
Source organism: Aquimarina sp. AU119 (assembly GCF_900312735.1). Lineage (NCBI taxonomy): Bacteria > Pseudomonadati > Bacteroidota > Flavobacteriia > Flavobacteriales > Flavobacteriaceae > Aquimarina > Aquimarina sp. AU119. Next base: position 39,153 of record NZ_OMPF01000008.1, read on the forward strand.
AAAAGAACTTAATTTTAGTGGTATTAAAACTGAATTTGTTGCAACAGATAAAGCAACAGGTAAAGTAGAGCCTTTTGATTCAAAATTGATTAGAGATGCATCTGTGAAATCTGGTTCATACATCAAACCAGAAACTCGCACTTCTGAATCTAAAAAAGGAGAGATTGCTAAAAATATAGCATTGATCTATATGAGTCAAGGAAAAGATGAAGAAGCTGTAGCTGCTATAAGTGATGCAAAAAAAGAAAATCCTAATGATGCAGCTTTAATGCAAGCTGAAGCTGATGTATATTATAAGTTAGGAAACATCGCTAAGTATAAAGAAATTATGGAGCAGATTGTTGCTAATGATCCTGAGAATCCAGACTTACTTTATAATTTAGGTGTTAGTGCATCTCGTCTTGGAGATAATGACCAAGCATTAGGATATTATAAAAAAGCATTAGAATTGAAGCCAGATTATACTGCAGCTCAAATTAATATTGCTTCTATTATCCTAGGTGGAGAAACTAAGATTGTTGATGAAATGAATGGTCTGGGTACATCTTCAAAAGACAATAAAAGATATGAGGAACTTAAGGTAGAAAGACAGAATATATACAAAAATGCTGTCCCTTATCTTGAAGGAGCCTTAAAAAGTAAGCCAGACAATGTAGAGGCTATCCGTACTTTGATGAATATCTATTATCAGCTTGACAATCCAAAAGCTGATGAAATGAAAAGTAAATTAAAAGCTTTAGAAGGAGGTAACTAGATTACTAAAAGCTTATGAAAATATAAAAGCTAGAATCATTCGATTCTGGCTTTTTTTATTAGAATATTATATGTGTTTTATTTTTTGTATATCATATAATTTTATATTCCTTTCCAAGGAATATAAATGTCATGTAATACAATTTTAAGAAGTTCTTTAAGAATAATTTATCTAGTATTATCATCACTCCTTTTCCTGTTTTTTGAAATACGATCAAATGGGTATGAGACGATCACTATGGATTTTTTTGAATACTCCAAATTCATAAGGAGATTCGTATAGTAGACTATTAGGGAAGTTTATGACGTACAAAAGAAATATAATGCTTAGTGTTTTTATTGATTTTTTTATTTTTTAATAAAAGGAATAGAGAGTGGATAATAGCATTTTTGAGAATTTATAGCAGATATTACATTTTTAATCATTACAATAATACTAAATGGGATAACCGCAATAAAAAAGAAAAAGGCACCAGGTATGGTTACTAATGCGATAAGAGATAATACAAATAGGATCGTAATGGTGATCTGAAAATTAACAATTGCTCTTCCATGAATATCATAAATTTTATGATCCTCTCTTTTATGAATCCATAAAAATAAAGGAATCAATATATTGCATAAGGGAATACCTAATCCTAAAATAGGAATTCCGTGCATTAGTAATAGCCATTTTTTCTGAATCGTCTCTTCTTTTGGATCCTCTAAGATTAATAGGTCATCAACTTCGATTTCTAACGCAGTAGCAAGAAGTTTGACAGTTTGTAAATGTGGATTTACTTCACCTTTTTCAATACGTTGAATAGTTCGAATGGTAACGTGAGTTCGTTCTGAGAGTTCTTCTTGAGTGTATCCTTTTAACTTACGTTGATATACTAAGTTTTTTGCTATTGATCGATCTTCCATAATTTTGATTTTTGTTTAGAACAAAGCTATCAAGAGCTCACGATTTTTGTTACGACATATCTATGTCACCTATATGTCATTTATTAGTTTATCTACTGCTTTAGGATAAAGATATAAGTTTTAGAACTAATTTGTGTACGATAGGATGGTGATTAATTTCAAAAAAAGTAAAATACAAATAAATCAAAAAAAGAGACTGTTTCATAAAACAGCCTCTTTTGAAATTAAGTTTTAAATTTTAGTATCTCTAAAACTTATAAGAAGAAATCAAATGATTTTTTTCATTAATGAAAATAACATCATCGATCACATCTATTAGATAGTTTGGTGTTTTATCTAAAAGATCAATTTGTTTATCGATTGCTCCGGTTTTTTTGTTAATCATATTTATAGAATGCTTTGTAGGAGCAGTGTCGCTTTTTATTTTTGCTACTATAAATTGATGGTCCTTAATACTTTTTGAATTAGAGTATCTGGTTTTTGTAATTTCAAAAACAGTAGCCATATTTTGACCGTCTCCAACATATAAGCCAGCTACCATAGATTCTGTAGCTGTACCATCATTTTGATCTGTTGATCTTCTGTAAACACCACTAGACAAGGCAGAAAGTTGATCAATATTTTCCAAAGCTCCACCAATATCAAGATCTACACCAGCCACTGCTAATCCTATTTCAGCCATTTGTGCAAAACCTTTTAGACTAGATGCAGGTTCATAATACTGAGTATACTTTAAGGTTCCTGTAGGAGATAACAAGGAGATATGTTGTTCGGTAAATAATAGATATCCGCCATCTTTTACATATTCTGCAACAAGTGGGGTTTTCTTTTTTACATTTTCTAGAGCGATATCTTCTGCAAATAATTCTATTTGTCCAGATTTTAAATCAAATTTGTATCCCTTTTTATTCTCAAAAAGTACTACTTTTTCTTCCTTTTCATCATAAGTAACTGCCGGGATTGATTTAAATTTCACATCTTTATCCCATACATCTTTTCCTTTTACAAAATCAAGAATATTTGATCTTTCAGTAGATACATACATAATACCTTTTTCTGTAGGAGTCACATAATATGCATACCCTTTAACTTTACTATCCCAGATTTTATCTCCTTCGGGATTAACTAGAGCTATAGTACCATCTTTTTCATGCTTACCAATGGCAATAAAACCTTTTGGATGAGGAATTACTTCGTCTAGAAAATCTATTTTGAAGCTTTTTTTCCATTTAAACACATTTGTTTTTGGATCAATAATATTAAAACCTTCTGTTTCTACAACAATTAGATTGTTAGCTTCATCTGGACGTACATCTATTAGTGTACCTCGTAGTTTTAATTTACCGGGAGTTATATCACTTCCATTTATAGGGTCTAGTACTGTAAGTTTATTGGATTTTTTGATACCAAGATAAAGGCTGTTATTAATGTCAGAATATACTAATGCTTTAATTCGCTTATCAGCTTCGTGTTTCCATACAATTTCTCCATTAGTACCATTTATAGTAAATATTTGATTTTTGATACCAATAATCAAATTATTCTCTTTGTTAAAATATGGTCCATGATCTATAAAACTTCTTTTTGAAATAAGGCTTTTAATGAAGCCCTTACTTTCTCCAAGCGCTGTTATCCATTCTTTTTTCCAAGTTTTTAGACTGAAACTCATAAGATAGCGTTCTTTGTCTTTAGTCAGTTCAAAAAGGATTACACCATTATTTTGTAATATGGTAAAGTCTTTTATTCTATAACCATCATCTTTAGTATCAAAAACAATGTCTCCATTACTAGAGTTAATAATAATACCTCTTGTTTTACCAGCTAGTGGTATATATTCAACATAAAAAAGAGGTAAACCATCAATGGTAAGAAAAGTGTTTTTATCAACAGCTTTAAGTTCCTTATTATGCCATACGGTTTCTCCAGTGGTGTTGTTCATGGCTAATAAACCCTTTGCACCAGAAGCGATAATAAGACCATCATTAGATTGCTTGATCCAACCTACTTCGTATAGTGTTTCTTTGAGATCAACTTCCCAAAGTTTGTCTTGTGAATATCCAAAACTAATTGATAAAATTGCCAGAAAAATGACATAGATTTTTTTCATTTGGTTGAGTGTTTAGTTAGAAAAAATAAGTTTAGGCACGCCAAAAATGCAACAAAATATGATTATCCACAAATTTGTCGTATCAAATTAGAAGTTCTAAACAACTTAGGATGCATTTTTAAAGCGCATCCTAAGTTGTTTTATCTAAGTTCTGCACCTAGTTTATTTTCAAAATTATGTTGTAGTTTGTTCATAATTTTGTCAATTTGTTTATCTGTAAGTGTTTTCTTTTCGTCAAGTAGAGTAAAGCTTACTGCATATGATTTTTTACCTTTAGGTAGATTTTTACCTTGATAAACATCAAACAAATTTATATCTTTTAATAGTTGTTTTTCGGTCTGTTTGGCAATGGTATGAATTTCTTCAAATTTTACATCATTATCCAAAAGAAGAGCAAAATCCCGACGTACCTCTTGAAATTTTGAAATATCAGAATACTTTACTTTATTATGTTTTGCATACTCTAAAACAGCATCCCAATTAAAATCAGCATAAAGTACTTCTTGAGCAATAGAAAAATGCTTAAGAATTGATTTTTTAATAATTCCAAAATCAACAACTTTAGCTTTTCCGACAGTTAATGAAATCCCTTCAGAAAATATATCGTTTTTTATTGGAGTTGTTTTTAATCTGTTTATACCTAGGCGTTCCAATACAGATAATACAACACCTTTTAAATAAAAGAAGTCGCTAACTTGGGAGCTGTTATTAATTCTCCAACTTTCTTTAGACCGGTTTCCTGTAATAATGATACTTAAATGCTTGTTTTCTATTCTACTATCTTCTTGATAATGATGATAAGTTTTACCGAATTCAAAAAATTTAAGATCTGCTCTTTTTCTGTTACTATTATAAGATACAGCTTCTAAACCAGAGAAGAGCATGGACTGTCGCATTACTGCTAAATCATTACTAAGCGGATTAAGCATTTCTACATTATTTTCAGTTTTTAACTGTTCGCTTAAATGAATATATTCTGGTGTAGTAAGCGAGTTTGCCATCATCTCATTAAATCCCTGCCCTGCCAGTTGATTTGATATTATGTTTTGCACATTATGATCTGAAAATTTATCAATATTAGAGATCGAGGCATTTAATTTTTGAGTAAATGCAATATTGTTATACCCGTATACTCTTAGAATTTCTTCTATAACATCGGCTTCTCTTTGTACGTCATTTCTATAAGAAGGAATGGTAAGACCAATCCCACTTTCTGTAACGCTATTAATTTTGATATCTAACGAGGTTAGAATCTGTTTTATAGTTTCTTGAGGAAGTTCTTCTCCAATAAGTTTGGTTGCGTTTTCAAAAGACAAAAACACTTGAAAATCTTCAATTTTTTTAGGATATAGATCTAGTATTTCACTAGAGATATTTCCACCAGCAAGTTCCTGTATTAGTAGTGCGGCTCTTTTTAATGCGTACTCTGTAATATTGGGATCAATACCGCGTTCAAATCTAAAAGAAGCGTCTGTATTTAGACTATGTCTTTTTGCCGTCTTTCTAATACTAACGGGGTTAAAATATGCACTTTCCAAGAAAATAGAAGTCGTTGTTTCTGAAACTCCAGAGTTCATTCCTCCAAATACTCCTGCAATACAAAGAGGTTTTACAGCATCACAGATCATTAAATCTTCCTCGTGTAATTCTCTTTCTACTTCATCCAGAGTTGTGAACTTTGTTCCTGCCTTTACTGTTTTTACTTCAATTTTATCACCTTCAATATAATGTGCGTCGAATGCATGTAAAGGCTGCCCCAGCTCATGTAATACATAATTGGTGACATCGACTACATTATTTTTAGGGGTTATTCCGATAGCTTTTAGTCTATGTTGTAACCAAGATGGAGATTCTTTTACTTTAATATCAGAAATTGTTAAACCGCAATATCTAGGTGCTAAATCTTGATTAGTAACTTCGATATCGATTTTCTTTAATCGATTTTCTACTCTAAAATTACTCACAGACGGAGTAATAAGTTCTATATTAAGATCTTTTTGAAGTAGACCAGCTTTTAGATCTCTTGCTGTACCCCAGTGGCTCATTGCATCAGCACGATTTGGAGTTAGTCCTATCTCAAAAACATAGTCATTTTCGATATCAAATATTTCTGCAGCCTTTGTCCCAACAGGAATGTCAGAATTAAGAACCATGATTCCGTCATGACTTTTTCCTAATCCTAATTCATCTTCGGCACAAATCATTCCATGACTTTCTTCGCCTCTGATTTTTCCTTTTTTTATAGTCCATTCTTCACCTTTATCGTCATAAAGCTTAGTTCCGATAGTTGCAACTGGTACTTTTTGGCCAGCAGATACATTAGGTGCTCCACATACAATCTGAACAGGTTCTCCATTTCCTAAATCAACTTTTGTGATTTTTAGTTTATCTGCATTTGGATGTTTCTCACAGTTAAGAACTTGCCCTACAACAACTCCTTCTAAACCTCCTTTTACACTTTGGTAAGCTTCTATTCCTTCAACTTCTAGTCCTAAATCAGTAAGGAGTTCGCCCGTTTTTTCTGCATCCCAATCTAGGTTAGCAAATTGTTTTAGCCAGTTATATGAAATCTTCATTTGTGATCTTTCTTAATTCAGTCGGTAAAGATAATATATTGAATCTGCCTGTTAAAATAAACAGATACCAAAATGTTTATATAAAATGAACTGAAATAATTCGGTAAGTTTTAAGTAACTTTCCGGACTCTTTATAAAATTTCTATAATGAAAAGAATTATCACACTTATCTTATTCTCTTTAGTTATTGTTTCTTCTTGTAAGAAAGATCAAACCAACAAAATAATGCATCTTAAAAGTGGTCCTTGGAGAGCAACGTTAGAAGTTCAGGACAATAAAAAACTGCCTTTTTTAATGGAGGTTATGGAAGATCATACTTTAAAGATTTTTAATGCAGAAGAAACTATAAATGTTGATGAAGTTGTGGTCAGTGGAGATTCAATTACCATCAAGTTTCCTGTATTTGAAGGATATGTTGCAGCAAAATTTGTAGATTCTGTGACAATTTCGGGTAGTTTTATTAAAGAAAGTTTGGATAGAGTAGTACCATTTGAAGCAAAATATGGAGAACAGGATAGATTTGATATTGAATCAAAGGAAGAATACAATATTACAGGGAATTGGGAGGCTGTTTTTAGTGAAGACAATAAAGAAGATAGATATATTGCTAAAGGGATTTTTAAACAAAATGGAAATATTGTTACAGGAACATTTAGAACAACCACCGGGGACTACCGTTACTTAGAAGGAGTAATGAATAATAATGAGTTGCAATTATCTACTTTTGATGGTGCGCATGCATTTCTGTTTACAGCGCAAGTAACAGATAGTACCCTTAATGGCTCTTTCTATTCTGGAAACCATTGGAAAGAACCGTTTGTTGCCAAAAGAAATGAGCACTTTAAATTACCGTCTGAAGATTCATTAACGTTCTTAAAAGAAGGGTATGATAGTTTGACGTTTAGTTTTCCTGATACCAATGGAAAAGAAGTTTCACTTCAGGATGAACAGTTTAAAAACAAAGTAGTAGTAGTGCAGATTATGGGTACCTGGTGTCCAAATTGTATGGATGAAACTAAGTACTATGTAGATTTTTATAATCGTAACACTTCTGAAGATGTAAAGCTTGTCGCCTTAGCTTTTGAATATGCAAAAACTGAAGAAAAGGCCTTTAAGTCAATAAAGAGACTGAAAGAAAAATTAAATGTAGAATATCCAATTCTTCTTGCTCAATATGGTACCTCAGACAAACAAAAGGCACAAGAGAAATTACCTATGCTTAATCATGTGTTATCCTATCCTACGACCATTTTTATAGATAAAAAGGGGAAAGTACGTAAAATCCATACAGGTTTTAATGGGCCCGCGACAGGTCAAAAATATGTTGATTTCAAAAAGGAATTTGAAGAATTTGTTGATCAATTATCAAAAGAATAAGTATATTAAATAGATAAAACTCTACCATCGTGATAGTATCATGCTGGTAGAGTTTTACTGATACATAGCTAAAGATACAATACATTAAGGCTCAATTTTCTGCATAACATTACTATCTATAAAAGTAACCTTATAGTTTTCTGATCCATTTTAAACTTAAGTTTTCTTAACAAAATCAATTTTTTGTTTTTGTCCAAAAAGAACAAACACCATACTTTTTGCGATCTATATTTTTGTTCAAAACATTAGAATAACGATATGGAATATAAAATCAAAATGGCCTTTGCTTTAATAGGAATAGGATTAATCTTTTTTATCAATACTATCAATGCTCAAAAAATAGACAAGACTAATTTGTTTGAAATCTGGCATTTGAATAGTTATAAAATTAAGAGCAAAGAGTATTCACCATCCAAAAAAGAAAAGAATGATTATATACATTTTAAGGAAGATGGAACATTTGTTTCTAAGTCAGAAAATACAATAGAAACCGGAACTTGGATATTAAATAATAATGGTGGTTATATTTTGATGATCGATGATAACAATGAAACGATAAAAGCCTATATCGTAAGTTTAAGTTTTGAGAATTTAATACTGCGCTTTGACGTAGCAGAGATTAAAGAAGTCGAAGTTGTGTATAGTAGTCATTTATAAAATTGAGTGATTATGAAATATAAATGCACAATACTGCTTTTAGTTATATCCTTTACAACATTCGCTCAAGAAAGGATTCGTCTTAATACAGTTCTCTTTGAAACAGATAATATATCAATATATGTAAAGGATATAAGGGACGAAAGAAAAGAAAAGTCATTAGGTAATGTAGATAATAGCTCAGGAAAACAAAGTACAGTAATATTAAATCCAAATGCGTCAAAAGCAATTCAGGAATTTATGGATGTTTCTTTTCCTTTTTCAAAAGAAGCTACGCCAATTTATATTAAAATTAAAGCATTAGAAATACAGCAATCACAAAGTGCTATAAATACTGTAACAACAAGAGCATATGCGCATCTAATTTTCTTTGAAAAAGAAGAAAATTCATTAAAAGAAATTTTTAATATTAATCATTACGAAGATCAGATTTTTGACATATCGAATACATCTGGAATATTTGAAAGTCATGAAAAGAATATTAGAGCAACATTAGAATATTGCATGCAACTTTTTGTAAAAAACTATAAAGAAAATAAAACTTCTGAAAAGGATACATTAGAATTTAGGGCATCCAAAGAACCAATTTCTTTGGCTACAGTACCCAAATTGGGTAAGTGGTTTGATATTTTTACATATAAACAACTTTTTAGTAAAAATAGAGAAGGGTATAACATTAGTTATATAGGATTTTCAGATAGTGAAGATCGTTTTATTTTACCGTTTGTATTATCGTATAGTACCTATAAAATAAAGCCAGAGTCATTGAGGAATAAAGGATACAAATCTGTTGATTATTTTGCACTAGGAGCAGGTTTTGATGGATATTTTAAAATGTTCCCGGGAGTATATGTTGGTTTAGGTATTGGAGTGCCAATAGGTGTTGAAGTTACAAGAAACACAGAAAACAGGAAACGGACTAATTTTTTGATAGGTATAAACGCAAAACAAGGGATAAAACTTATCCCTTTTAAAGACTTTGGGATTGTTATGGGAGCCAATATATTTCAACAAGTTCAAACATCCAAAGTATATAAAACAGATTTTGGTTTTGAATTGGAATTAGGGGTTAATTTTTAAGAAGCTAAAGCATGTCCTTAAAAATAATAGCAATATAGTTTTGTTAATTAGTTGTTAAGTAAAGAGTGGTTTAACAATCTATTATTAATTTTTTATTGAGTTTAACACTATCGTAACATTAGGATTAATAATTACCTCTTACATTGTTTTGGGGTAGAAATCGAGATCGATTTCTATTTATAAATAATTATTAAATCAAAAAGTCAGTCATGAAAAACTCCAACCTTATTATCGCATGTATTGCGGCAGCAATGATGCTATTCACAATTGATACGAAGGCACAATTAAAGACGCCCGAGGGAAGCCAACGTGCACAGGTAATGCAACGTGTGGGAATTACTAATATTACAATTGATTATGGAAGACCTAGTGTAAAAGAACGCGAAATATGGGGCAAATTAGTACCTTATGGTTATAATGACCTTGGTTTTGGTACATCAAAGGCAGCACCTTGGAGAGCTGGAGCTAATCTTAATACAACTATTGAATTTACAAATGACGTAAAGGTAGAAGGAAAAGATATTGAGGCAGGAATCTATGGTTTACATATAGCATTAAAAGAAGATGGAGGAGCTACCATAATATTTTCTAACAATTCTACTTCTTGGGGAAGTTATTTTTATGATGAAAAAGAAGATGCTTTAAGAGTAGATGTCAAAACTAAAGAGGCGCCACACACAGAAATTTTGAGCTTTTCGTTCCCTATAATTGAAGCCAATAGTACCGTAGCGGCTCTACGATGGGAGAAAAAAGAAATTCCGTTTAAAATAGAAGTAGATGTAAAGAGCATAGTAATGGCGGGAATTAAAAATGACCTTCGTAATACTTCAGGGTTTACTCAATCAAATTGGGATAATGCAGCAAATTATGCTTTTAATGCAGGTGAATTAGATAAAGCTTTAGAGTGGATTAATGGTTCTATTAGCGGGAACTTTTTTAGCAAAGAAACATTCTCAAATTTATCTCTTAAATCACAGATCTTAGTAAAACAAGGAAAAACAAATGATGCTATGACACTTGTTGATAAAGCAGCTAAATTAGGTAATGCAAGTCAGGTTTTTCAATTAGGAACCGGATTGATTAGCCAAAAACAAAATGATAAAGCGTTAGCTATTTTAAAAGATAATGTAAAGAATAATAACGGTGCATGGCCTTCAAATTTTGGTTTGGCAAGGGCATATTCTGCAAAGGGAGATTATAAAAATGCCGTAAAATCTTTAAATATAGCAATGACAAAAGCACCAGAAAGATTTAAGCCAAGGTTAACGGCTGCTCTTGAGAAACTTAAAAAAGGAGAAGATATAAATTAAAAAAAATCAAAATTTATAGTTTTTTAAAGAAGGTTTAGAGTTTTTCTAAACCTTTTTTTATTGAAATTAAAATCAAACTGTTAATAACATAATACTATCGTAGAAAACAGTTTTAATATCATATGATTTTATGGTACATTAGTGCATTACCGTATCTTTGTATACACCAAATTTATGTACATGAGCAAAGCCGTTTATATTGCTACTATCGAACCGAATAGTGGTAAATCTATTGTTGTTTTAGGGATGATGCGTATGCTTCTGGGCAAGGTTGCCCGGGTAGGATACTTTAGACCAATAATTGACGATCCTGCAGCAGGAGAAGTAGATAATCATATCAATACTGTAATTTCTCATTTTGAGTTAGATATTAATTTCAAAAAAGCATATGCGTATACCAGAAGTGAAGTGCTTCAGAAGTATAATGAAGGTAAGGCAGGAGAGATTATAGATGGTATTATAACAAAATATAAAAATCTTGAAGAAAAATTCGATTTTGTCCTTGTAGAAGGAACCGACTTTTCTGATGAAGGTAGTATTATTGAGTTTGACATAAATGTTGTTATAGCAAAAAATTTAGGAATTCCGGCAGTAATAGTAGCCAGTGGATTGGATAAGACCAATAAAGAAATTGTAGGTAATTTAAAGCTCGCCTATGATACTTTTAATAGTAAAGATGTTGAAGTTTTGGCCGTTGTTGCAAACAAAGTTACCCAAGGGAATGAAGATGGATTAGAACGTGTTTTTGAAAATGATTTCACTAATGAGGTAGATCGAATTGTAATTCCTAAGATCAATTCTTTATTAAATCCAACAATCAAAGAGATTGTCAATGAGTTAGATGGAAATGTTTTGTTTGGTAAAGAATATTTAAATAATCAAGCAGGTAGTTTTGGAGTGGGAGCCATGCAATTACGAAACTATTTAACTCATCTTAAGGATAATAGTCTGGTGATTACACCTGGGGATCGTGCAGATATTATTTTGGGAGTGTTACAGGCAAATATTTCTGATAACTACCCTAAGATTTCAGGAATTATATTAACAGGGGGAATAATTCCTGAACAATCAATTCTTAAACTTATAGAAGGGGTTTCTTTATCATTCCCGATTATAGCCGTTCCAAGTGGCACATTTTCTATTGCGAATAGGATAGGAGCTATTAAATCAAAAGTTTATTTGGATAATTTACAAAAAATAAACACCTCTATAAGTACATTCGAGAAATATGCTAATGAAGATCGCCTGGCAGATAGAATGATTACTTTTAAATCAGAGGGGTTAACACCACGTATGTTTCAGTATAATTTATTAAGACGTGCATTAAAGCATAAAAAGCATATTGTTCTTCCTGAAGGATCCGATGAAAGAATTTTAAGGGCAACTTCAAGATTATTAGCTTCCGGAGTTGTAGACATTACCTTAATCGGAAATGAAAAAAAAATAAAAAATAAAGTTACACAACTCGATATCCCAATTGATTTTAGTAAAGTAAATATTGTTTTCCCAACAGAATCTCCTCATTATGATGATTATGTACAGACATTTTATGAATTGAGAAAACATAAAAATGTAAACCTGGATATGGCTAAAGATATGATGGCAGATGTGTCATATTTTGGTACAATGATGATCTATATGGGACATGCCGACGGAATGGTTTCGGGAGCAGTTCATACTACTCAGCATACTATTCGTCCAGCACTACAGTTTATTAAGACAAAACCAGGAGTAAAAGTGGTTTCTTCTGTGTTTTTTATGTGTCTCGAAGACCGAGTTTCGGTATTTGGTGATTGTGCGATAAATCCAAATCCAAACGCCGAAGAATTAGCAGAAATAGCAATTTCTTCTTCAGAGTCTGCTGCTGCTTTTGGGATCGAACCAAAGGTTGCAATGCTGTCATATTCATCAGGGAATTCTGGTAAAGGTGAGGATGTAGAAATAGTAAGAACTGCAACTACGATTGTTAAAGAGAAGCGTCCTGATCTTAAAATAGAAGGTCCCATACAATATGATGCTGCGGTAGACATGAGAGTAGGACAAAGTAAACTTCCGGAATCCGAAGTTGCAGGTCAGGCCAGTGTTTTAATTTTTCCAGATTTAAACACAGGAAACAATACATACAAAGCTGTGCAGAGAGAAACAGGTGCATTAGCAATAGGTCCAATGTTACAAGGGTTAAATAAACCCGTAAATGACCTAAGTAGGGGATGTACTGTAGATGATGTATACAATACGGTGATTATTACTGCAATTCAAGCTCAAGGATTATAAAAAAAGAGAAAAGAAGATCATGCAAATACTTGTATTAAACTCAGGAAGTTCATCGATAAAGTTTCAATTATTTACCATGCCAGAGGCAAAAGTTATTTGCTCTGGATTGGTAGAACGTATTGGATTGGATAATGCAAAAATTAACTATCGGTCAGATATCAATAAAATTGAAGCGACAGAGATAATTAATAATCATAAGGATGGTTTGCAATTTATTGCAAGTTATTTAATGGATAAAGAAATAGGCGTTATTCAGGCAGCTTCAGAAATTGAAGCCGTAGGGCATAGGGTGGTTCATGGAGGGAGTACTTTTGCTGAAACAGTTGAAATTACTGAAGAAGTAAAACAAAAAATAGAAAAACTATCAGTATTAGCTCCATTGCATAACCCTGCTAATCTTGAAGGGATCCTGGTAGCTGAAGAAATTTTTCCTGAGGCAAAACAAGTTGCAGTATTTGATACAGCCTTTCACCAAACCATGCCTGTTGATGCTTATAAATACGCAATTCCCAATACATTTTTGGATGAGAATAATATTAGGGTTTATGGCTTTCATGGAACTAGTCATAAATATGTTTCAGAAAAAGCGATAGCGTTTTTGGAAAAGAAAAAGAACTCAAAAATTATTACGATTCACTTAGGGAATGGATGTAGTATGACAGCGATCAAAGATGGTAAAAGTATTGATCATACTTTGGGGTTTGCACCTATGAATGGTTTAATTATGGGGACACGATGCGGTGATATTGATCCGGCGGTTATTTTTTATATGGTAAACTCGCTAGGGTATTCATTAGATGAAGTAAATAACCTCTTACAAAAAGAAAGTGGAATGCTGGGGTTAACAGGATATAGTGATTTAAGAGATATTGAAGCCGAAGCAGAAAAAGGAAATTCAGATTGTAAATTGGCATTACAGATGAATGCATATCGAATCAAAAAATTTATTGGTGCTTATGCATCGATAATGAACGGTTTAGATGCTATTGTATTTACTGCAGGAATAGGGGAGAACTCTAGTGTTATTAGAGAGTTAGTGTGTAATGATCAAGAGTTCCTTGGGATTCAATTAGATACAAAACAAAACGAGATACGATCAAAAGAGATCCGAGAGATTAACTTACCTTCTTCAAAAGTAAAAATATTGGTTATCCCAACAAATGAAGAATTAGAGATTGCTAAGCAATCATTTGAAGTGCTGTCCTCATAATGACTTAAAAACAACCTCTTGTTTTTTGAAATAAGAGGTTGTTTTAGAATTTTGTAATAGAGATTTGCACATGTACTATTGAGACAAAGAGAATTACCTATACCTATTAGATCACATTGAATATTAAAGTATCCTGGATTTCTTCTGGTTCCTTTAATTCTTCCTTAATGTTCATTTGGATAATTTCTGAACTCTACTTAATTCTAAGATTTTTTTAACAAGAATAATTTTTACGATTAGTGTTTAATACAAGTATTGACAAAAACCATCAATACAAAGTGAATATTCACAACCAAAAGCACCACCCGCTAGTTTTACACGACATTGTTGACTATTGCAACAACCGTAATTTCTTATAGCACCTTTTATTTCTTGTTGTTGTTCTTTAGATAATTTCTGAACTCCCGAAAGATTTAAAATTTTTTTCATTTTTGTATATATTTAAAAGTTAATAATCCAATTTTTGATTTAGAATAGTATTCCAATTAGAATTATTCACTAATAAAAAAGACAAACCTAAAGTTTGTCTTTTTATACTAATTGCGTTCTTAGTAAAAGATACAACCAAAACTTGTGCAACGTCCAGGCTCACAAAAACTTCCTCCTGGAAAGCTTACTCGGCACCTGTTTGGACTACAACAACCAGCGAAAGCTGCACCTTTAATTTGACCTTGTTGTTCTTTGGATAATTTCTGAACCCCTGTTAGATTTAAGATTTTCTTCATTATATATTTAATTTAAAGTTAATACGAATTGAGATATGCTTTCTAACCAAAAAAGGATCACCTTATGCAATAAAGTCATCCTCTTTTCATTATTTATATTTTATTATGCCCAGATACATCCGCCACTAACACAGTATCCATAGTCACAAAATTCTATTCCACTTGGAGTTCTTACACAGCATCTATTAGGACCATTGCAATAAGGTCTGGAAAAATTGGCTCCATTTACATCCTGTTGTTCTTTTTTACTTAGTTTTTGCACTCCTGTTAGCTTCAATATTGTTTTCATTGTGTAAATATTTAAAAGTTAGTAATTAAAATTCAGGTATAAATATGTATTCTAAAGTTATAAGACGTTTATTGGGAATACAAGTTTATGTTCATGATATTTATAAATTTGGGGTATTAAATTAAAAGGGTTAAACAGGTTAAGGTGTTGATTATGTGTGTTTTGTTTATGTTTTTAGTAAAAGACACATCCTCCCCAAGGATTACAACGACCTGGTTCACAAAAACGTCCGGCAATGAGACAACCTCTGCCACTTGGACAACAAACTCCTCTCGAAGCTGATCCATTAATATTTTGTTGTTGTTCTTTAGATAGTTTCTGAACTCCTGTTAGATTTAAGATTTTTTTCATAATGTGTATATTTAAAAGTTAATAATTCAATTTTTGACTTATAATGATATTCCAATTAGAATTATTTACTAATAAAAAAGACAAACCTAAAGTTTGTCTTCTTTGTATGATTAGTATCGAGATTAGGCAAAAATACATCGCCCCCAACGATCACAATATCCTGGTTCGCAAAAACTTTGGTTACCAAAACTGATAAGACATCCTCGTCCATTAGGACAACAAGTAGCACGCCCAAAAGCACCTTTTATTTCTTGTTGTTGTTCCTTGGATAGCTTCTGAACTCCTGTTAGGTTTAAGATTTTTTTCATGATGTGTATATTTAAATGTTAGTACTTAAATTTAGTTTAAAATACTGAATAACAGTTACATAAAAACCACCGAATATGTAAGGTCTTCTTATTGGTTTTGTGTTGTAAGAAATAACTTATTAACAAGTGTTAAGGTTTGTAAAGGTTTGATTTTTAATATTTTGAATTAAATGTTTTTTTTAATTCCTAGATTGTCAACATACTAGGTAACGTTTTGATAACGTTTGACTATAGTAAGTCTAAGAAAATAACTTTAGTTTCGAATCCGCATAATCACACATAATAAACTAACTCACAACACAATGAAAAAAATAATTCTTTTATTATTGGCTATTCCAATTATTGGTTATAGTCAAATACCATCATATTATAATGATGTTAATCTTAATTTATCTGGAAACGCTCTACAAAATGAATTGGGTAATAAAGTTATAAATACACATACCACTTTTCTTACATATACTCCAGGAGTCTGGGATGCTCTAAAACAAACAGACCTGGATCCTTCTGACGCTTCTAAGGTAATTTTGATTTATGGATTTAGTGATACCGATGGAAATACGACAACAGACAGAACTCGAGGAGTGAATAATAACGGAGGAGGATCTACCGATTGGAATAGAGAACATGTCTATCCAAGATCTTTAGGAAACCCAAATCTTGGTTCTTCAGGCCCAGGTTCTGATGCTCATCATCTAAGACCTTCTGATGTACAACGTAATTCATCCAGAGGAAATAGAAAATTTGCAGACGGTTCTGGAAACTCAGGAACCACGGCTCAAGGACATTGGTATCCTGGAGATGAATTTAAAGGTGACGTAGCGCGTATGATGATGTATATGTATATTCATTATGGTAATCGTTGTCTACCAAAAAATGTTGGTGTTGGTTCTCCTGCGGCAAGTGATAGTAATATGCTTCAATTATTTCTTGAGTGGAATGCAGAAGATCCGGTATCACAATTAGAATTACAGCGTAACCCAATCTTAGAAGGAATTCAAGGAAACCGGAATCCATTTATCGATAACCCGGCATTTGCGACACAAATTTGGGGAGGACCACAAGCAGAAGATAGGTTCGGAAATGTAGGGGGAGGTAATGATACTCAAGCTCCTAGTGTGCCGGGTAACTTAGTATCTAATTCTACAACGCAAACTTCTACAGTACTATCTTGGAATACATCTACAGATAATGTTGGTGTTACCGGGTATGATATTTATAGAAACAATACATTTTTGGCCTCGGCTACAACGACTAGTTATAGTGCTTCAGGATTGACAGCAAATACAACGTATTCATTTTCTGTAAGAGCAAAAGATGCTGCTGGTAATATATCAGCTTCTAGTAGCACCATAACGGTAACTACTCAAAGCGCTTCTTCTGGAGGTAACGCAACCGCATTATTTTTTTCAGAATATATAGAGGGATCATCAAATAATAAAGCATTAGAAATAGCAAATTATACAGGAGCATCGGTTAATCTTTCTGGATATACAATAAAACGACAAACTAACGGTTCTGGATCTTGGTCTGGAGGATTAAATTTATCAGGAAGTATAGCCAATAATGATGTTTTTGTGATAGCAAATAGTTCAGCTTCTAATACAATCAAAAATGTTGCAGATTTAACTTCTGGGGCTTCAGAGATGACTTTTAATGGTAATGACCCTGTAGGTCTGTTTAAAAATAATGTTTTGATAGATATTATTGGAAATTTTAATGGAGGATCATCGAATTTTGCAAAAGATGCTACCTTAAGAAGAAAAGCAGATATTTCATCTCCTTCGTCTACGTATAAATCTATCGAATGGGATTCTTTTCCTCAAAATACAACTGATGATTTGGGAAAGCATACTTTTAATGGAGGAGGTAATAGTGTTGATACAGAAGCTCCATCTGTTCCTACAAACCTTAGTGGTTCTAATATCACAGAAAATAGTGTGAACCTTTCCTGGACTGCTGCTACCGATAATATTAGTGTAGAAGGATATTCTATATTTCAAGATGGTACATTGTTAACAACTACTGGTTCAACAACATATATTGCGTCTGGTTTAACAACAGGAACATCATATACATTTACAGTACAGGCTTATGATGCTGCAGGAAATAATTCTGTATCAAGTAATACGATAACTGTAACTACACAAGATATTATAGTATCCTATTGTGAATCAAAAGGAAATACAATAAATTATGAGTTTATTGATTATGTTGGAATAGGAGGTATTGCCAATACTACTCAAGCTAATGGAGGTTATGGTGATTTTACTTCTCGGGTAGGAAACCTCAATTATGGTGATAATACAATTGTGTTAAGTGTTGGATTTGTGAGTGCTTCTTATACCGAACATTGGGCAGTTTGGATCGATTTTAATAAAAATGGATCCTTTGAAGCTTCAGAACAAGTAGTTACAGGTTCTACTTCGAACCCAGGTAATTTGTCATATAATTTTACGATTCCAACTTCTGCCAGTTCTGGTACAACTAGAATGCGAGTTTCTATGAAATGGAATGGAGCGCCAACCTCTTGTGAAACTTTTGGTTATGGTGAAGTAGAAGATTATACAGTAAATATTGGAGCTTCAGCTTCTAAAACCAAAGAATTAGCAGAGGTTAGTATTGATGGTAAATTAGAGAATGAAAACCAGATATTTTCAGCTCAAGTATATCCTAACCCGACATCCAGTTATGTCAATTTAGGTATTGGAGATAACCGTGAAATTAGTTTTAAATTAACTGATATGCGTGGTCGAATTATAAAATCTGGAAAAACTACAAAAAATAGAATAGAATTAAATGATGTAAAATCAGGTATGTATAGTATAGAACTTAATGATGGTACCCGTTCGGTTTCATCAAAAATAGTAGTTCAGTAATGTTTTGACAATATTTAAACAAAAAGCCTCACTTTACGTGAGGCTTTTCTGTTTTGTATAATGTAGAATAAATTAATTAGGTTGATATGCCTATAATGTTTTTCTTCTATTGACCTCTTCCAGTACCTTTTTAGCTTGTAAAATATGTCTTTGATTATGATAGATTACAACTCTAAAAGTATCGCCTAATCTTAGCTTTAGCCATTTAGAAATCGAAATCCCGGTTTTTGTTTTAATAAGATTTACCTTTTTAGACATATCTAATACATCAAGGAGCATATATTGATGATTGATAAATGTGCTCAATACATCTTTATTTAGCATACTCCCAGCAGGGTTCATTGATTTGAATGTCTTCATTTTATTTAGTTTTTCTTTAGGAAGCATACTTTTTGCAAAATAATTCCCTAACCATCCACTTTTAAAGTTCTCTGATTCATGGTGCTTAGAGATTGCTATTTGTTGCTTTATTTCAGGAATATAAAAATTTCCGTATAAATTTAAATGTTCTAAGCATTCTAATATACTCCAGTATTCAGATGTTTTTTTCCAGTTAAGTACTTCGATTGATAACTGATTAAATTTCTCTACTTCGTTTATGTTTTTTCGGGTTCTTTCTATTAAGTCCTGTATTAAGTCTTTTGATGTTATTTCCATTGTTTTTTTTACAAAAGTCTATATTCTAAACTCTTAAAACATTGATCGAAATTAAGATTTTTTGATTCTGGAAAGTGTTTCTGGAGTCATTCTCAAATATGATGCTATATATTTATTAGGAATTTCCTGAAAGAGTTGAGGGCTACGTTTTAATACACGATTGTATCTTTCTAAGGGAGATATGGTTAGAATATCTCGTTCTCTTTCCATTTGTTGTAAAACAAAATCTTCAAGAATGATATTCCATGTTTTGATATTTTGGGAAGACGCCCATATTAAATTCATGAGTTTTGTTTTACTTATTACTTTTAAAGTTGTCTTTTTTAGGGCTTGAATATATAAATCTGATGGTTTTTCATTTAAAAATGAGTCAAGAGCGGCAATGAGGTTATTTTTATACCCAAACCGAATAGTATGCTCTTCAAATTCATCCAGTACAAATATTCTTAAACTACCACTGATAACCAGATAACAGTTAGTATCAATACTTCCTTTTACTTTTAAATACTCATTTCTTTTCAATTCTATTTCTCCATCCCACAAGTTTTGGGTATTGAGTTCTGTAATTAGAAGTAAAATTGGATTCATTTTTTAAATGTAATAATACTTTATATGTAATATTCTAAGGTTAATTTAAGTTTTTTAAATTATGATAACTTTAGTTTAAATCGGCCCTGAGTTTTTTTTCTATTCGTTTAATGGTGTTCCAATTTCTTGTAGTGATATCCTTCCCAAAATACCTTTCTAAAGCTTCCATTCCTTTAGGAGTTTTGGCTATAGAAAGATCTAAGATACTGATTATTTCTTTGTTACTTTTTTCCAGGATTGTATAAGATTTGTCATTATTAGTCCAGGGAAAATCTAATTCAGTTTGAATATCTTTTCTCAAAAATGAAATATACAATCGAATATCTTTTGTATTTACAATATCTCTAAATGGATTACGCTCTAACAAACGATATATCCTTTCCGATTGTCTTATGATTGTCGGAACAGGAAACCCAAAAACCTTTTCTAGATGTTCAGAAATTGTTTTTTCAAGATTTTTTAAGTCATTGTTTATAGAGTTAAATATTACGTTCCCCGAATTTAAAATTGTCGCTACATTTTTGAAATTTAATTTATGCATTTCTTCACGAAGTTCGATCATAGGAACTTTATGATAACCACTCACATTAATTCCTCTTAAAAAAGCGACATATTGGTTCATTTCATTATTTTTTACAAAGATCTAAGGTTATTCTCATCTTTATTTACGATTATTACTTGTTATCCAATTCTTTATGCCATACTCATTACAAAGTTCATTCATTTTTTTTGAAAAAGCTTTTTTATAATAATCAGGCATTTCAGAACCCTTTTTGAAATAGTTTATATATCGATTTTCTAATTCGGGATAATGCTTTTTTATAGCATTTAACACTAGAGTTTTACTATCGGCCTTGTTATTACCAAACAAAGTAATCGTTGCAGGTAAAATATAATCGATGTTACTTTTTTTAAAGGTAGAGAACATTGTGTTTAAATGTGCTGTGGTGTCTGAAATAAATGGTAACAAAGGCATTAAACTGACTCCTGTTAGGAAGTTCTCTTTTTTTGTTTTATGTAAAGCAATTAGTCTATTAGAAGGTTTGGGAGCTCCTTTTTCGAATATTTTAGATACGTTATCATCAAGTGTAGAGAAGGAGAAAGAGACGATGACGCCATGATCTAAACGATGAGT
Source organism: Aquimarina sp. AU119 (assembly GCF_900312735.1). NCBI lineage: Bacteria > Pseudomonadati > Bacteroidota > Flavobacteriia > Flavobacteriales > Flavobacteriaceae > Aquimarina > Aquimarina sp. AU119. The sequence continues at coordinate 60,335 of NZ_OMPF01000008.1, forward strand.
GAGATCATTGGGAAGAATAGCGGTTTTGTTTATTTGATGTAAAAGATCAAAATCCCTTTCAATTAAATCAGATTTGGTGATGATATGTACAGGAAACTTATGCTTAGCAATTATTTTAAGAGCGCTTCTGGTCAATTGATACTCTTTCTCTACTTTAAGATACGGGTCTGTTGCTGATGAGAGTACTATAATTCCGTATTGACCTTTTTTTACCCGATTAAATAATTGACGGTCTAATATTTCAATTGCATTTGTTTTAACCGATAAGCTTTCTTCAAGATTTGTCCCGTATTTACTTCCTCTAATATAACAATATAAACAATTGAAAGAACAACTACTATATAGATTAAGTGTGTAGTCATCTAAAAACCAAGAGTCTCGTCTCTTAGTTTTGTTTAAAACCGATTTTACTTTAATTTCTCTTGGCATAATTATTTCTGTTTAAGCCTATTGAAATTTTGGTTCTAAACCAATGCGCCACTTGATTGGGGTTATCAATTTCATGTCTATAAAACTTAATAATATCTGGATGAAATTTTGCAGTGGTTTTCGCAGCCCAGCCCACTCCTTGTCTTATTTCTTTGTCTTTTGTATTTGCCATTGATAATAATAATGTAAAAACGGTTTTTACATTCTTTTTATCTAATCCCTTTTTAATGGCATAATGAATGCCTGCTCCTAAGGAACGTATAACCCAATTAGACTCATGAGATGATAATTTTTTTATTTGAGATATTGTAGATGTTGGTTGATGTAATAAAGCAAACCCAAAAACGCGTTCTCCAATAATATCACAAACATACCAGATGTCTGCATCTGCAATGTATGCAGTGGCTTTACTAATGGATTCTGTAAAATTTTCCTGTAACCTTTTTTGTAACATAATTCCTAAAATTACATTTCCGCCTTCGGTTTTTAGGGATTGAATTTTATCACAAAAAGATAACTGCTTATTTTGAGGAACTTCTTTATAAAATTCTTCTGCGCAGTATTCTAACAATGGAAATTTAACTTTATTTGAAAGAATTAGAGTATTTAGCTTAGAAATACATTGTGTTAATCCATCAGAGTGATATTCTAACAGACATTTTTGAAGGAGTTCCTTAATTTCAGATTTCTTTGTTATTACTCTCAATGTTACTTTTGATTATCTAAAGGTTCTAATTATTAATAGTACTAGTTTTTATTTTCTTAGTTAATAGTGCACGTTGATTATCTTTAAACCCTTGTTTTAAGTATAAATGATTTGCACTTTTATTATGATGTTCTACTTCCAGATGAATTGCATTAATTTTAAGGTTTTGCGATTGTTTTTCAATAAATTCTAATACCATTTTACCAATGCCTTGATTTCGAAAATCATCTTTAATGTAGAATTCATCGATAAATGCATCGTGTCCTCCATATTCAAAGCTAAATCCAAATATTAAAAGGATGTATCCGATGATATTAGATCTATTTTTAATTAGATATAATCTCCCTAATGATTGCTTGTTTGTAAATTCGATTAGGTTTTTTTCTCTAATTTTTGCGTCAAAAGGGTAACCATCTATAGTATTGAAATCCTTCATCATTTGAAGGATATCAGAAATATTTTCATTGCTATATTCTTTACATACAATTTCCATGAGTTTTTAATTATGACTAAATTACTCTAAATTTTGTGTACAATATAACTTTATGATTGGCAGTTCTATTGGTGAGTATAAATTAAAACTTTAATTTTTTTTCATTGCTGCAATCAGATTTTTTTTTGCTGATTCTAAAACTCCATGTAATTCTGTTAGCGTAATTTCTTTAGCGTTATTGAAATCGACAAGCACATGATCGTATTTTTTTGGATATTTTTCTTGTATAGCTTCCCTAACAAATTTTACAGCAGGTCTTAAGTGCCGATATTCTCCATCAATAGTCATAGATGATTTATATAGTGCACAGAAAAGACTATAGGAGTCATTAGAGTTACATATTCTATTATCATTTTTATTCCAATCATCATTAGAGTCAAGTAATTTAATAGTGTTATCAATAATTTTTACTTCAATCTCATTCGGTTTGAACCAATTTCCTTGTAATTGAGCATCTTGAAAGTTAAATTCTTTAATGACTATTGGTAGTATTTTTGTTCCATCTTCAAAATTTCCGGCATAATACCCATCAGTATATTGAATAAGCGTTGCAACTCTATGGGGCTTATTTGGCCACGAAATCTCGACAAATCTTTGAATTGTATCATTTTTGATTACGATGAATTTTATAGGGGATTTTCCGTATGGAGCCAGAACGATACTTGTTAATGCTCTACCTTTTTTGATGATGTTATACCTTCCTTGAAGTATTTTTCCATTGTCATCAGTATAAGTTCCAAACCAAAGTTCTTCTTTTTGAGCAAAAAGAGTAGTGGAAAAGGCAATTAAGAAGATGAAAAGAAATAAGTGTAAATAAGATGGTGATTTGATTTTTTTGATTGAAGAATTCATATTCTTATATATTTAGAGATTCTATTAAATATAAGAGTTGTTTTAGGTCAAATTGTTACAGGTCAATATGTTATATTTCATTTTTGTTTTCATAAAGATGAAAAGATCATAATTGTTACATAGATAATTAATTATGCATTGTAGCTTTCATTTTTTAGATTATATATTCCCCATATCATTACAATTAACTCCAAAATCATGCCGATGGTATATTGGATTGAAATTCCATCCAGAATCGTACTTATTAACCTTCCAAACGCTAGTCCTCCCATAAAGATAATGTTAGTAAGTGTAGCATTTCTCCAATGCTCTGATTTTCTGATTCCGATAACCCAATATATGGCAAATGCAATGTACAGTCCCATAATTGCTCTGAAAATGTTTTTCAGCTCTAGATTATCTACCTTAAATTCAAAAATCAAAGGAAGAATCTTATTAGGGTTGAAACCATAAAGTAAAGCTGCTCCAAAAACAACAGTAGCAGATAAACCTAAATGCAAGTTCTTAATCGTTTTATCCAAATAAGTTATTTTTCAAGCTTATTATTATGGTTTTGTAAATGAAATTTAATAAATGTAAAATTTTCAGATCATATAAATATATTAAAAAAGTGCTAAACTAGTAAGCTTGCACTTTCTTGACTGTGGTACTAAACTTTACAGATTAACTCCACCAGAGACTTCAATTCTTTGTCCGTTTATCCAGTTAGAATCATCCGTACACAAAAAGGCAACTACAGGACCAATATCGGTTGGTAAACCGACTCTTCCTAATGCAGTTGTTGACGAAATGTAACTTTTTAATTCTTTATTATCTCTTACAATTCCACCTCCAAAATCAGTTTCTATAGCACCTGGAGCAACTATATTTACTCTTATTTTTCTACTTCCTAATTCTTTTGCCTGATATTTTGAAAGCACCTCAACTGCCCCTTTCATTGATGCATATGCCGAAAATCCATCTTGAGTAAACCGGGTCAAACCAGATGAAATATTGATGATTCCTCCACCATCATTTAAATATGTTAAAGCACTTTGAGTTACAAAATAAGGAGCCATTAAATGTATATGAACCATATCTTTAAAATTCTCTAAGGTTGTGGTTTGAAAAGGTTCATAAACTCCTGTTCCAGCATTATTTATAAGAAAATCAAATTTGGTTGTATTAAATTGTTTACGTAATACTGAAGTTAATTTTTCATTAAAAAAAGCTTTGTATTGGGAGTGGTCTGACACATCCAATTGTATAGAAAATGCTTTTTGACCTATTTTTTGAATTTCAGCAACTACTTTTTCTGCTTCTGTTTTGTTTGAATGAAAGGTAAGGATAACGTTCAGTCCTTTTTTTGCAAGGTTTATCGCCATATCTTTTCCTAAACCTCTACTTCCACCAGTTACTAATGCTATTTTACTTTGATTCATTTTGTACTGTTTTTTTAATTATTTAATAGTACAAAGGTCAAGAGTATATGAAGGAAAAAGTTACCTGTTTCAAATAGATATTTGCAAAAATCAAATAATATACTCTTTCCTGAATCGAATAGGTGAGTATGTTGTATGTTTCTTGAAGAAATTTGAAAAATGAGCCGTCTCTTCAAAACCAAGACAATTTGCTATTTCCGAAATATTCCAATTAGTATGTGATAAAAGTATTTTTGCTTCTTGCAAAAGTCTGTTAGCAATTATAGTAGTGGTAGATTTATTTGTAATTTCTTTTAATGCTCTATTGAGATGATTTACATGTATGCCTAATTGGTTAGCAAATTCTGATGCTGTTCGTAGTTTAATTTGTTGTCTTACATTTTCTATTGGAAACTGTCTTTCCAGAAGTTCTAAGAATAAAGAGGATATTCTTTCGGATGCATTGGATTGATAGTTAATTGAAAGGTTTGTAGGTTTTAATTTTATGGCAGAATGAATGAGCTCAAAGACAAGATTTCTCAAAACATCATATTTAAATTCATAATCAGAATTTATCTCAGTAAACATTCGTTCGAATATTTTTGAAAATTCAGTAATATTATCAGATGTTAAGTCAAAAATAGGGTTACCATCGGATTTAAAAACAGGGTATTTATTTAGGTCACCAAATTGGCTGAAAAAGCTTTCTGTAAAAACACAAAAGTATCCTTTTAGTTGTTTGTCTACTTGTTCCCAATTGTACGGGATTTGAGGATTTGCAAAGAGTAGCCCTTGTTTATTGATTTCTATAACTTTATCAGCATAATGTACTTTACTTTTACCAAGTATCAGGCTTATTTTATAATAATCCTTCCTGCTGTAGGGCATAGGTTTAGGATTTGGACCAGAAAATTCTTCTGTCTGAAACACATTAAAATGTCCGATTTCAGTTTTTAAATTATCAGGAATCCAATTTAAGTTTTTAGAGTAGAATTCTTGTAGTTTAAGCGTTTTATTCATATCCTAAAGTTATGAAATTCAAACATGACATCTGAATATGTAAAGTTTTATTGGTTTTACTTTTTATATGAGTTAACGTTTTAATAGAAAATATATAAAAAACGCAAGTAATAAGAACTTGCGTTTAATTTGATAATTGTTAGTAATAGGTTATACTTTACTTCTTTTGTAGTAAGTCACTATACTTGCTTTTGCTATCGTATTATTCCATAGATAATATCCTACTACTGCTGGATTAGTACTTTTGCTTAGCCCAAGGTTATTGGTTTTTAAAGCATAGACTGTGATTATATATTGATGCAAACCATGACCTTCTGGAGGGCAAGGTCCACCATATCCATTTGTTCCGTAATCTGTAATGCTTTGGATTGAACCTTCTGGAGCTAAATTCAATTTAAGGTTTCCTGCATTTGATACCAATTCGTTTTTATTAGATGGAATATCAAATACAATCCAATGCCACCATCCACTTCCTGTAGGAGCATCTGGATCGTACATTGTTATAGCAAAACTTTTTGTCCCTTCTGGAGCATTTTTCCAAGATAATTGAGGAGATTGATTTTTTCCGGTACAACCGAAACCATTAAACTCTTCGTTGATAGTTGCTTCCCCGCCTAAGTCCTTACTAGTTAAGGTAAACGTATGTTGAGCAAACATGAAACTCGATATCATCAATATGATTCCTAAAATAATAGTTGTTTTTTTCATAATGTTTTTTAATTAATTATGAGTACAAATTTATTGACAACTATAAAAGATGCTGTGTGTAATTAAGCTCAAAAAGTATTGATAAAAGGTCAATCTAATTGATATTGTTTTGGTGTGATTCCAAACTTAGCTTTAAATGCCTGTATAAAATTGGATAAACTTTCATAACCAATTTCTTCGAATATATCAGATGGTCGTTTTGATTTGTTTTTTAAGAGAAAAGCAGAATACTCTAGTCTTTTATCTTGAAACCATTTACTTGGTGAACTATGAAAATGTTTTTCAAATTCTCGTTTGAATGTGGATACACTCATATTTGATAAAAATGAAAGTTCTTTTATGGTGAGTTTATTTAATTTATTAGTTTCTACGATTTCAATAAAGTGTTGTAGTTGACTATCAACATCAGAAATTAATGAAAAAACAAAATCAGGACCTTTGATATGAATTAAATATAATATTAATTCCTCAAATTTTATTTTAAGCAGTTTTGCCTGAATTTGAAGATTAAGTTTACTAATGTCAATGAGCCCTTTTACAAACGTTTTTAAAAAATCATCATATTGAAAGGAATAAATAGATTCTTGATTATAGTTACCAGTATTTTCTATTTTATGCTTTTGGATACATTCTAAAAGGGATTCATCTGAAAAGAAAAATAGAATACTTCTATAATTGTCTATAGCGTTAGGAAGTTTTTCTGTCATTAAGCAGTGCCCCATCTTCATTAATAAGAAGTTTGATTTTTCTATTGAAATTGATGTCGTATCCGAAAAGACCTCTTTACTCCCCTCGATTAAAAAACTAAATGTATTCTGTTGTAGAGATACCATTTGTTTGAAACATTCTTTGGAAGTTTGATAATCAAATACTTTAAAGGTTGAGGAACCTTGTAGCCTTAAGTCATCGGGTAAATTAATTATTTCCATTTTTTCAATTCTCTTCTTATTAGAAATAAAGTCTATTTCATAACAATTTTGTGTTCTTAAATTCGATTCTGCTGGTTTTTTTGTTCCATAATTTTTTATATCCAATGATTTTTCCATCTTCAATTTTTAAGACTAGATCTTTTAAGAATTTGTATTCTATTTCTTTAGGGATACTATGTACCTTAATTTCAGAATTTTGAATTAACTCCCAATGATAATCAAGCTTAGAGGTAATATATTCGGAGCCACAGCTTGAGATTTCTTTTTCTACTATTGAAATGTTTTCTTTAGTGAATTTTAGAATTAAATAGACTTCTAGACCAGCACATGGATCAGGTTCTGGAGTTTCTTCACAAACAGATCCAATATTTGAAATGAATGTTTGATTGATTAAAATATCATATTCATTTTGGGCATTTAATCCTAAAAAAGAAGAGATGAGTATTAGAAATGTTATGGATTTTTTCATGATATCATAATATTTCAACACTGTTTCTTCAGTGCTGTAGCATGGTCCTGGTTGTGGAGTAATTTAATTGATAAATGACAAAATAGCTTCGTTATTTTCTGATGCTTTTTTATAAAAATCTAAAAAATCTTTAAAATTATCAAATAAGAATTCTATTGCTTCACTTTCGGTCCAAATTTCTGGATAAATTCCTTTTTCAATCATATCAGTCCCACTCACCTTATTTTTAAGTTTATCGATGTCAAGTTTTTGAAGTTCAGAATTTGTTTCTATTACTTGTTCAGAAGTCAAATATTGAGCGGGTCCATAACCTAAATCTTGTTCTTCATCCAAAATTTGAAAACTAAAAAATGCTCTTGTTAAGATATTTGGTTCTTCTAATTCTGCCATTCCTTTTCCTGTTAGTAAATATTGTATTCCTTCCCAGGATTTATCTAAATCAAGATTCCATTCTGCATCATAATTCTCCTCGCTATATATTTTGTTTTCAAATAACTCAGAGTTTTCAAGAAATGTATTTAATTCATTTTGACTAACTCTTACGATATTTCCAATCATTCCCATGTTTGATGTTTTTTAATTGTTAAATTATTTAGTTGCAAATTTTACTATTACTGCTTTCCACTTTTGCCCGAATAGGTTTCCTTTTTCCATACCAAATTCTTTGCGTTCTTGACTAGTAGTATAAATGTCCATTATGTTAAAAGTGATATTATGAATTTCTGGCACCTCTTTAAATTCAATTATTCTCCCTAGTTTCAAACCGGATAATTCTGCTATTGTTTCTGCTTTTTCCTTAGCTTTGTTTATCAACTTCTTAAATAAACGTTTTTCAGACTTTAACTCTTCTTCGTACTCCATTTCACCAATTGAAGCTATAATGTAATCCATTGTCTTTAATTCTGCAGTCAATGTATTCAAATCTATAATATTATTGATTTTAACGGCATATCCAGATTTCATAAATCCAATATAGCTATGTATTTCATAATTTTCATTGTGTAATATTCTAAATTGATAACTTTTGCTTTTTAAAAAGACTCCAAGTTCATTAAACTTTTGATTCATTTTTGCTCTTGCTTCTTTTTCATTCTTTTCTCCATCTTGCGAAAGCCTAAGAAATCTTGAATCATCAATAGTTACATTGTATTCAAAACTTAAAGGCTTAATTTTAATCGAATCGCGGATTTCAACTTCTATAAATCCTGATTGAGAATATCCAAGAGAAGTAATTAAAAAAAGAGTATAAAATATATTTTTCATATTTCAAATATTACAGACATGTTATAAATATGTGTCATGACATGGCAAAATGTTACCTATCCATCTACAACTCTAAACCGATTTTATAATTTTTTCTTTTCGGTTTAAGAATACTTCTATTGTTTAAAATCTCTTTTGATTTGCTCGATAAACAAACTCTCTGTTTCTGAAATTTTATTGAGACTTGCAATAAACCAATCTCTTTGCCCTTGATTTGCTTCAAAAGGAATTATTTTTAACTGCTTATTCTGTAAAAATGGAGTAACTGCCCATTTTGCCATAACTGAAATACCCAAATTAGCACTTACCAATTCTATGATGGCTTCGGTTAGTTGAACTTTTTGAATAGAATTTACCAAACTGATATTATTTTGTAAAATGTTGGTCAAAACATAATTTTTCTCTTCGGGAATATCATAGAGAATTAAATTTTGATTTTTAAGATCGGATAATTCAAGATGTTCAGAATCACCCAAATCATTCTCTTTTGAAAGAATTACAACCATTTCATCAGTAATCAATGGTTCAAAATGGATAGATGGATTATTTGCTGTATTGCTTACAATTGCCATATCAATCTTACCTTTTATGAGATATTGAAGAGGTTCTTTTGTAGCTTCAATATTGATCTGAACATTGATTTCGGGGTTATCCTTTCTAAATTCCTGAACGACTTTTGGAAGCCAATGGTAGCAGGTATAACATTCTGTAGTCAAACGGATTTTTTTCTTTTTACCTTTTTTGATTTCATCCAGTTCAGAGTTAAGTAGATCGATAGATGCTAATAGCTTCTCTGAGGTTTTGAATATTACTTGTCCGGTCTCTGTGAGTATTAATTTTTTATTCAGGCGATTAAATACTTTTAAACCAATTTCTTCTTCTAGTTTTTTTAACTGGTGACTTAGTGCAGGTTGGGAAAGGAATAATTTCTCTGAAGCCTTGGTCACAGAACCTTCTTTTACAATCACGTTAACTAGTTTCAAATTTCTTAAAGAAATACCCATTATGCAGTAAATTTATGGAAATGATAAAATTAATTCATTTTCTTCATATAATCAAGAATTATACCTTTGAGTGATAATCTATAACATCCAAATAATGGTACAACAAAGTCAAACAAGATCGAGTTATTATAAAGTATATGGTAGCAAGATGCACGTACTCGAATCTGGAAAAGAAGAGGGAAGTCCAATACTTTTTCTACACGGCAACCCTTCTAATAGTTTTTTATGGAGAAACATCACTCCATATGTAGAAGGAACAGGATATCATATTATTGTACCAGATCTAATCGGCATGGGAAAATCTGATAAACCAGCTATTGATTATACGTATATGGAGCAATATACTTATATAGAAAAGCTTATTTCGATATTGAATCTAAAGGATATTACTTTGGTACTACACGATTGGGGCTCTGGACTTGGTTTTAATTACTTTGCTAACCATCCTGAAAATGTAAAAGCTATTGTTTTTATGGAGGGGATAATCCAAGATATAGGAACATTTTTTCCAAAAGAGAATATTGAGTTTTTCAATACATTAAGAGGTCCAAAAGGATGGAAAATGATTGCAGAAGATAACCTATTCTTAAATGAAGTTTTACCTACCTGGGTATCCAGGGTTTTGACAGAAGAGGAGTTGGAGGCATACAAAGCTCCATTTAAGACTGTAGAAAGCAGAAAACCAATTTGGAAGTTTGTATCCCAAGTCCCCTTAAACGGAAAACCTGAATTGACAGCTTCGATCGTACAACATTATAGAGAAAAATTACAACAATCTTCAATTCCTAAACTCTTTTTTTATGCAGAACCAGGAGCATTTATGCCAGAGCCTGTTCGTAATTGGATTATTGAAAATATACCAAATTTAGAGTCTGTGAATATTGGTAAGGGAGTTCATTTTATTCAGGAGGATAATCCTGATTTGATAGGTGAAAAGATTAAAGAGTTCATGTTAAAGCTTGAAAATTAAGATAAAATAGCGGTTTGAACTAATATCCAAACCGCTATATTTTTTATAAATATTGATAATTTCTTATTTATTCTACATGAGTAAATAGTTTATTTACAATTTTCCAATCATTATTGATTTTGGCCAAAGATAAATAGTCATAATAATTATAACCTAACATAGGAACGTGTAGTTTTACCATGGCAATTTTACCAATAATGTCAATTCCTATGATTTTCATCTTTAAACTTTCATTTAAATCTTTAGGACTTTTTCTATTTTTTACACCTTCAAGATATTCGCTTATACTTTTTAGATAATCAGCACCATTGATATCTCCATATATATTTACATTTTTGTGGAAACAAGATTCAAGCTTGGTTACATCTCCGTTAAAAATGCCTTGAAAGTAATTATCGATTAGAGTTTCGACTTGTTTTATATTTTCTTTATACATCGTTTGTTTTTTTTAGATAGCGTGGCCAACGGTATGTCCTCCTGCTACATTAATTGTTTCTCCTGTTACAAAATTTGAAGTAGCTAAATAGTAAGCAGCTTCGGCAATTTCATTGGCTTCTCCGATTCTATTTAGTAAATGTAATCCAGCTAAACTGTCAGCATCTTCAATTCCGATTTTTCCTTGCAAGGGACTTCTGATTATTCCTGGAGCGATTGTGTTTATCTTTATATTTTTTTTCCCAAATTCAGCAGCTAATTGCCTTGTTAAAGAATGTATTGCGCCTTTGCTTGTTAATGGTGCTGTAGCAGGAAATCCATCTATAGCATGTTCTACCAAAACAGTTCCAATATTTATAATCGAACCACTTTTTTGCTTTAACATTGCTGCAATAGCAGCTTGTGAGGTGAAATAAGTTCCTTTTAGGTTTACATTCCAATAAAGGTCTAAATCTTTTTCTTCAACATCTAAAAAAGGTTTTGGAGAAAATACTCCCGCATTATTAATCAACACATCTACAGCGTTAAATTTATCTAATGCCAGAGCAATGAGTTTTTTACCTGTTTCTTGTTTGCTGATATCACCAAATAAATACATTGCATTAGAAGGAGAACCAAGTTCTTTGTACGCAGCTTTTAAGTTTTCTTCATTAGAAGAATTCATAATAACGTTACTTTCTCTTTCTATAAAGTGCTTTGCAATTGCTTTACCTATTCCTGTAGATGCTCCTGTTATAATTACTGTTTTATTTTTCATTTTCTTTACTTTTTGGTTCCTAAATATTGATTTCCATTAACTCCCCAATTTTGGATGGGTATTTCGTCAATAACTACATGAGTGGTTTTGGGATCTTTGTTGAGAACATCGACCAGTAGCTGAGTAACTCCAGCTATTAATTGACGTTTTTGTTCTAATGTTACTTGTTCATCAGTAACTTTAATATTAATGTATGGCATAATTTTTTTATTAAATTAATAGTCATACAAAGGTGCTAGGTAATGAGAATAGTACACAGGAGGTATGTCACTTCTTTAAAGTGATGTAGATCACATTTTGAAGGTGAAAAGAAAAGAAAATTATGAGTTTAACCTACTAAGTGTCTCTCTGGAAACTCCTAAATAGGCTGCGATCATTTTTTTAGGAACACGCTGTAAAAGGGTAGGGTATTGTTCTAGAAGTAAGTTATATCTTTCTTTTGCAGAGTTTTGTAAAAGCGATAAAATTCTATTCTGAAGTCCAATTCGACCAATTTTACTTTTTTTGGCCCAAAAACGTTCCATCTTATGCATTTCTGCAGTTAATCGTTCCCTATTTTCATATGTGATATATAAAAGTTCACTATCTTCAATACAATCGATAGAGGTTTTAGATGCGACTTGTTTTACAAAAGATTCATAATCCGTAATCCACCAATTTTCCATTCCAAATTGGATAATGTGTTCTTTTCCATTATCATCAACGAAATAGCTTTTCAGACAACCATTAATAATCCAATATTCTTTATTAACGAACTCTCCTTCTTGAATAATATATTGATGTTTACGCTTTTTGATTTGCTCAAAATGACTTAAAACAAAATCAAACTCTTCATCGGTAAGGCTAATGATTTCTTCGATATGTTTTCTAAGAGGATGTGTCATTTTAATTGTTGATAGCAGTTAGTACGTAGTAAGTAGGGTAATAGAAGACGATAAGTTTTTAGGTTTAACAAATTTTGTGAACAGCAATACATTCTTCCAAACCATAGAATGATTTTTTACTACATACAACGGTATTCACTTTATATTTTAATTTTTTCAATGATTTCATATAACTCATTTTTTCCATTATCAGTTGCGAAAGAAACAATAAACGAAAGACTAAATCCTTTTGTTACTGTAGAAATATAATGTTGAATTACTGTTTTATTCATATGGTCAAGCTTAGCTTCCATAATGTAAAAAGTAGATTTCCCGATTGTTTTTTCATACACTTCTTTTTCAAAATAATATGACATTTGAGATTGTTCCAATAACTTCTTTGCGTGAAATAGATAATCACTTCCGTTTTTAATCCCAGGGAAATTATTGATATTTTCTGCAACAACCATGAATGAAGGGTTAAATTCGACTGCCGAACCAACTTCATGTTTAAAAACGGCTAGGAGGTAGGCTGTATTTACCTGTGATGCTTTAACGATTGCTTTTAAGTTTTTGTCCTCTCCTGTAGTTAATTCACTACCCATTTCTATAATATTGTTCATCTGTTGTTTGTCTTGAACAATCCAATTGGGGTCAAATGAGATTTCCATATCAAAATATTCATTTTTATATGAACCATTTTCGGTTTTTCCAAAATCAAAGTTGTCTGGTAATTTCTTTTCTTGATTTGTACAACTTAGAGTTGTTATCGCAATAATTAAGTAAATAATTTGTCTCATGTGTGTTTTATTAATACTAACGTTATAAGTATGTATCTCAACTTAGAAAAATGTTACCCTATCACGAGCAATTTTGTTAAATCATAACGAAAACAGGACAACCTTCAGTTATTCAATCCCATCATAGATTTTCTAATCGATTATTAGTGATTCATGCTTTTGGTTTTTCTTCTATATTTCATACCATTTGGTGCTATTGGCCAATCTTCTTTTTCGTGAAATTTATATTGCAAAGCTCTTGAAATCATTTGTTTTATCTTTTCTCCACTATGCTTACCAACAATATGTAAAGCTGCATCTATTCCTGAGGTAATTCCAGAAGAAGTAATCAACTTACCTTCATCTACAAATCGTACATCTTTAATCAACTTTATTTTCGGATATTGTTTAGAAAAATCATCTGCTACAAAATAATGAGTAGTAGCTTTTTTATGATCTAAGGCGTTTGTATTTGCTAATAAATAAGAACCAGTGCATATGGAGACCGTTTTTGTCTTTTCTTTAGCATTCCAATCTGCTATAAAATTAGTAAATGTATTATTTTGGACTAAAGTATTAATAACAGGCATACTAGCTCCTGGAATTATTAGGTAATTAGCATCTGGCATGTCTTTAATACTATAATCTGGTTTTAATCTAATGGTATTATTTTCTGTTCGAATTATCGATGTATCTAATGCAATTGTAAATATTTCATATTTTCCTTTGGTCAATTTTTTTGCTTTGGAAAACACCTCAATCGGTCCGGCAAAATCTTGTAAGACTACATCCTGATATATCAATACTGCAATTTTCTGGGTTTCTGTTTCATTTTTTGTTGATCTTGTAATTGAGTCCATCAATGCATTATGATTCATCTCTTGGGTGAAACCATTTAGAGTAATTAGATTTACAATTAAGATGATGGAATAGATTATAAGTGTTGTGTGTTGCATTTAGAGTAAAACTATGTTTTGTATACGATTTTAACTATTTGTATTGAATCAATAATGGAAATAAGAGAATATTTTATCAGGGATAAAGATACTTAATATCAGTTAGTTTTTGATACTGTACTTAGCTTGTTGTAGTATGAAAACGTTGTTATAATTAATAATACGTTTTATTGTGTTTTGTATTTAACTTTTATCTGTAATACTTTTAATTTTTCCATTTTCGAACTTAAATTCTGATTTGCCTTTCACCTCTAAAATTTCTCCTGTTTTTAATCCATTGGGTAGATCTATAGCCAAAATTGCTTTATAGTCAATTTCAATAGTAACATTTTGTTTATCAAATTTCCAAGACTTAATGATTTGTTTACGCTTTTTAAAATAATGTTTTGCCGATTCTGCTTGATTTTTAAACTCAAGTATTCCTTCGGTTCTAAAATCCACTTTTCCATTAGACATATTCTCAAAAACAATTTTTCTGTCTAAATTTTTCAACATTCCATCTATGTCAAACTCATTATATGATGTAACATAGTTTTCAATCATATTTTTTTGCTGTTCTTTCATATCTATTCAGGTTTGAAAACTTAACGTAAGAATTTGTACCGTACATAAAACAATATAGTTAGTTATATAATCTAAAATACTAATAAATTCGGATTGCTGACTTCAAAAAGGATAAATCACATTAGATTGCTAAAGAGAATTGAATATCTGTTATTACATATAATTTGTAGGTTTGTTTTATAATTACATCTGAATACATATCATCATACTTTTATAACTTGTATAGAGTGTTTATGAAGAAGAAAGAAAATGAGACTAAAAGAATAAAGAAACCCTGGCCAACCAAAGATGTTATGGAGCAGGTTTATGAAATGAAGCTTTGGGGTGATAACAAAACTAATTTTTACTCGGGTATAGGGTCACATCATCCCGAATTGGTACATCCATATATTGATGTTTTGACATCATTCTTATCATCCTTCAAAAAAAACCTTGTGGTATGTGATTTAGGTTGTGGAGATTTTAATGTAGGAAAAGAATTGGTAAAGCATACCAAAAAATATATTGCGGTAGATATAGTAGAAGACCTCATAGAATATAATAAAGAAAGATTTAAGGATGCGAATTTAGAATTCTATTGTTTAGATCTTGCAGAAGATGATTTACCCTCTGGAGATTGTGCTTTATTAAGACAAGTACTACAACATTTATCCAATACTGAAGTACAAAGTATAGTAAATAAATTAATCGATTATAAATATGTTATTGTAACAGAACATTTACCTAAAGGAGATTTTGTGCCTAATAAAGAAATTATTTCTGGACAAGGAATTAGACTGAAGAAGCAAAGTGGCTTAGACTTATTGGCTCCACCATTTAATCTTAAAGTAATAGAAGAAAAACAATTATTGTCTGTTATTTTAGATGACAATAAAGGACGTATAGTAACTACACTTTATAAAATTTTTTAAATTTCACTTAATATTGATATTTATGTGCTTCTTTTCGTTCTTAGCTAAGATCTTTATACATAATATAAGTATTAACAAATCCTAATTTTGAGTGCCTAAATCCATTTGGAGTAGTTCCAATTATTTTAAATCCATATCGTTTCCATAATTCTACAGCACCTTTGTTTGTGCTAACAACAATATTAAATTGAATACTTTTATATCCACTTTCTTTAGCTGTTTTTATAGAGTGTTCACAAAGTTTTTTTCCAATTCCTTTTCCTTGAGCATTAGGACTTACCATATAACTACAATTTGCAATATGATTTCCCAAACCTATTTGATTAGGTTTGATAACGTATGTTCCGAGAATAGTTTTATTTTCTTCAATGATAAAAGTTTGCATATAATCTGCAAACCAATATTTTTTTAAATCAGATTTAGGTGTTTTTGGATCGAAAACATATGTGTCTCCTGTTGCAATAACCTTTGAAAAGATATCCCAAACTTGATTATAATCAAGCTCTGTTGCTTTGCGTATATTCAATTTTATTTAGATTTAAAATTATCTATAACATTTCGACGATGATATTAGCACAGGATTAAAGCAGTGAACTTTTAATTGTATTTATGAGATCAACTAAAATTTAATTTACACTTAGTCCTTTGTCAATTCTAATTCGTTTAAGAATCTCCATATTTTTTCATTTAACATTAATCTTTGTTCTTTTGAAAATTTTCCATGACCTCCTCCTTCAATAGTTACTAATTCTGTTTTAATGTTATTTGCTTTTAATTTTTCATAAAGAAGCACAGACTGTTGATATGGAACATATGGATCTTTGTTACCGTGTATAATTAGTATTGGGGGACTATTTTTATCTACATAATAAAATGGTGAAACAGATTCTATAAATTCTTTGTTTTTATAAGCATCACCCAGCCATCTTTTGACAGATCCCTTTATCATTAATGTTAAATCTGATGGTGCGTATTTATCAATAATTGCAGCTATTTTAATTTTAGTATCATATTCACAGTTCGTATCAAATTTTCTATTATTACCCAATAAACCGGTCATAAGAGCCAAATGACCTCCTGTAGAACCTCCCATTACAACGATCTTGTTAGTATCAATGTTTAATGCTTTAGCATGTTTATACAAATATATTAGCGCACATCGAAGGTCTTCAATCGCTCCAGGGGCTGGAGAAACGTCTACCAAACGATATTCTACATTGGCAACAGCAAATCCTTTCTTAAAAAAATATCCAAAACCAGTTTGTGACTCTTTAACACCATGATTCCATCCTCCGCCATGAATATTAATAACAATGGGAGTTGGTTTTTCTGAAATCGGATTAGTATATATATCCATACGACCTTCCCAATGCTCTATTTTGGTATAGACTACGTCAATTTGGGCTTTATAATTATTTGGATACTTAACGGGTTTATATGTGGTTTCTTGACATGATACATTAAGAAAGGACCCCAACGAGAGTATGACCAATAAAAAATATCTTTTCGTATATAATTTAGATTTCATAATAAATAGGTATAATAACAAAGCAAAACATTACTCATTCAGTGATTTTTCTGTACTCTTTTTAATCTTTTACTACTAAAACTTTTCAATACTATAGCTTATGTACAATAATTCTTGGTATTGCCTTCAGTTTTTACCTATGTAAAATCTGTCTTTCTGCTCTAGATTTTAATTTTCGAAACAGGGATAAAAGAGTAATTCCTAAAAATAAAGAATATCCAATAATTAATTTCACTTTTCCTAGATTGGCTAATATAAAAACTAGCCCGGCTAATCCGATACGACCTCCTCCACGTAATTCAAAAACGGTTCCGTTATCGATTTCAATTGCATAATACATACTCCATATAAAAACTCCGGTTAAAATTAGTATGGCAAAGATTTGAGCTTTACAATAATTTAAAAAAGTTGGTAATTCAGATTTATATTTTAATCCTTTAATATCATCTTTTAAAAAATCAAAAATTTCGTTTTTTATTTTTTCATCCTCCACATTGAGCTCCTCTTCTGAGTCCTTTCCAAAGAATATCTTTATATGCTTAATCCCCTTTTGGTTAATTATTTTTTTTATGTATTTGTAGGGTATACTGAATAATTCCTTTTCAATTTCATTATTTGTGGAAGTTTCTATATTATAATTGAATTTGTTTATTTTTTCAGGATCAAGATTCCCTTTGTAAATGGTTTGATTTTTAATCAAAATTAACTTGTCAGATTTAGCTTCAGAAAGCTTCCAGAGTTTATTCATTTTTATACTTTAACCTATTTTTTAATTAATGTCAACATTTAATATATATGTCATGATAGAGCAAAATGTTACCTAGGTATTTACAATTATACATTGATTTTATATTTTTACTTCTAAAACCATAACAGTAATTTTCTCTTATTTCTTTTTTCAATTCAAACAGGTTGGTTATTGATAGTTTTTATTTTGTCCATCCAACCTTTTTTTGCCATTTTTTAATTTCTTGTTTCCTTTTTTCAAAATCAATTGGCGGTGATTGATTTTCATTTTTAGCTTGTGTTCTTATAATTTCTGTCTGTTCTTCAAGTGTATTAAGTCCAATTGATTTTCTTCTTTGATTTACTTTGGTCAAATCGTCAAAACTATATGGACTTAACTCTTTGTTTTTATCCCAATCAAATTGAGTTCCATAACGTTGTGGATTACCTTCAAATACAGCTATTCGGTCAGTTAGACACGCTAGATTTTTTGGATTTGCTTTATTATCATTTACAGCCTTTTCTAATAGTTTCTCACACTTTTTCATAAAAGAAGGTTGCCCGATCGAATGTTGTATAATTAACCAAGTTGCTTCATTAGCTTCTTTACCTACTTTATCAATTGTAGGGTAACCGATTGCATCTATTATTTCATCTAAAGCTTCAGCATTTTTGTTGTGCAATTTCTCCATTTCTTTGTTATATCCTTCATCGAGTTGTCCAGTTTGTATCAGCTTGTCCCTAAGTTCAAGGTCCGCATTTTTTAATTCAATTATTCTTTTTGCAATGTTTTTGTAATCCATTTTATTGTTCCTATTGACTTAAATTACTAAATAAGATAATTCTTGTTTATTCACATTCACCAAAGTGAAATAGAATGAGGTATCTCTATTAGATTTATCTCTTTTTTTTTAGATAAAATTGTTCTTTAGTTATTTTCAATCTTTAGCCATTTGCTTCTTAATATTTACCGTGTTTTTACATCTTAGCTAGAGATTGATTAATAATATCAGATATTTCATTTGCTTTATTTACGATCATAAAATGACCACCTCCTTTAATCCATATTGTATTATCTATATTTCTATTTGTAAAAATTCTGTCTTTACTACCTTGAATATGTATGATATTATACTTTCCCTGGGAGAAGTTTTTCCATTGCATAATCTTATCAATAGCCCACACCATGAATCTTTCATCAGTATCATTAATAATTGCACTTAATAGTTTAGATTCTTCTTTTGACTCTGTACCAAAATAATAATCGGCAGTTAATTTATTAGACCATTTGAGGATAAATGAAGGTATAATCTTATATATTTTGGTAAAACTAGCTAGCTTTAGATTAAGTCCATAGTCTTTAAAGCTTTTGACACTTGAAATTATTATAAGTTTTTCTACCTGTATATGTTTAGCTATTTCTTGTACAACAATTCCTCCAAAAGAAACTCCAATAAGTATAATTGGTTTTGATCTATCAATTTGATCAATCAGCCTTTTTGAATAGGAGTCAAGTGACTCTTTTTTATTTGGTTCTAACCATTTAATAAAAGTTTCATTAGCATTTTCAATTTTTAAAAAAGTAAAGACTCTTTCATCTGCACCTAATCCACTAACATAATAGATGTTTTTTGTCATTTTTTTCTAATTAATATGACGTTTATTTTTTTACTTTATTGTTTTTAATTCAATTTATAAAGGTTTAGTCCCATACAAGTAAACAACATGCAATGAGTCATTGGTTGTAACTTTCTTTCAAATATTTGATGATTATTCCTAATTGGCCTAAATGATATAAATCGTGGTGTAACATTCCGTTGATTACAAAGCTATATTTATAATAATCTTTAAAATCTGTATCATAGTACTCTTCCTCAAGAAACGTATCACTTTTTGATTCTAGCAGGTTTATTAATTCGGTTAGGGTTTTGTTATATTTTAATATGATATTTTGCCAACCCATTGGTTCTAATCTTTGATTATTCAGCCAATTTTCTTCACAATCGTCTGTTTTACTTCCTTTTCCGGTTCGAATCTTTAATATGGTTTCTTGTCTCCATAAGGTTAAATGAGAAATTATTTCTGCTATACTATGCAAACCTTTTATTGGTCTTGTGAAAAACAAATTTTCATCAATTTGATTCAATTTAGTATTAAAATTACTCCCAATCCATAATTTTCCATTCTGGACTTCAATTAGTTGTTCAACGATGTGGTTGATTAAGGTATTCATTAAGTTGTTATGAGATATTCGTGTTTGACATATGACGCTAGTGAACTAAGTTAGCAAAAAAGGACAAAGAGTGACAAAATTTGAAATAATATCCTGAACTATTTTAGGGGTTATAAACTTTCCTTATTGTATACTTTGTTTTTATATTTGAACCTTTAACAATTCTTCATAGGGATTACCAGTTAACCCTAGTAATTTAGCAAAAGCAGGTTCAGTTTTTAATCCTTCTTTTTTTAGTTTCCTAATGTCAGTCTTAAATTTTGCTCCCATTTTTTTCAAAATTTTATACTCAATCATCATATGTTTATATGCGTTTTGTTCTTGAGTAGGAATATTCTGCCCAAAAATTTCGATTTCAAAACTTTCGATTCTAAATTTTGCTAGTATTGATTTCACATTATTACAATTTATGGTTCTGATTTGAAAATCCTTTTCGTTTGCAAATAATTCAGTTAAAAGTATATAGAACTCTTCATAATTTTTACATTCACAAATGATATCCAGGTCGCTGTTGGTTAAATCAATATCAATTGGAATTGTTCCTGTTAAAATTGGGTTATAACTTCTAAGGTGATCTAAAATCTTAATTTTTTTCAACACTTTATAAGCTTGTCGTTGACGTTTATTTCCAGATTTTAAATAATCAATTTTTGTGAAATCATTCATTTAGTACCAGTTAATTTAAGACGATGTACATAACAGTTTGTTCATGGTGAGTTATAGAAAATCGGTTGTAATTTTTTGTCAATAACTGATCAAGACCCCTTGTTAATCTATTGGACGAGAGGTTGAAATCCACCATATACCATTCGTTTGGCATCAAAGATCATTTTTGAAGGATCTGTTAATGGGGAAATTAAGTTATTCATTCTCGGGTCTTTAGCGACCTTTTGATTTGCTAAGTCACGTGTTGCTTTTGAATCAAATACAACCCATCCAAATACAATGACTTCATCTTCTTTTGCATCTAAGAGTTCTGGGAAAGTACGTGTCCCTTCAAACATTAAATCCTCACCAACATACTCAAAATATGCTAGTGCACCATGTTCTTTCCAAATCTTTGCAACAGTTTCGGCAACATGTTTGTATTCGTCCAGATGATTTTGCGGAATGGGAAGGGCGAATCCGTCGATATAATTTGTCATGTTTTCTTAATCGTTTTTATTTAGAATCTATTTTTTGTTGTTAATCAACGATCTCTTGTAAGATTAGTAGATTTTTCTACTCACTAGCTTTTATTTTGCAAGCATAGTATCATATTAAATATACAAAAAACATCTAGCTATCCCTTAATCGCTATGACATAACACCTAGTAATTTAGGACGTTATTTTCTGTTTTTGTACAGCTCAATTGCTTTTAAGAACTTTATTCCCCCAGTTTCTGTTTGGTCGTATATGAATCCATTTAATTCAGGATGATTTTCGTCAATCCAGGTTAAGAGTTTAGTTTTGTTTTTCTCCCAAGTTTTTTCATTAAAATTCACGTAATCTATTTCTACAGTAACTATTTTATTTTTTTGAAACCTTATACTTTGATTAGTTATAAATGGTTCTTCATGAAGGAAAAAGATTCTTTTATCCATTTTTGAAATCTTTGCTTTAATAATTCCGTCTTGTTGCTCTATTTCTAGTATTTCATAGTTAGGATCAAAAACAGAATCCCATTTTAGAAACTCCAGGTATTCGTTTTGAGAATAAACCTGTTTATATTCTCCTTCTTTGGTAATTAAACTATCTGCAAACCAAATCTTTATTCCAGTATAATCAGAATTGTCAAGAACCTTAAAGTATTGCTTTGCAATTTCAAGTTGATCAATTTCTTCCTTAGAAGTTTTACAGGATATAAATGCAATTGTCAAAAACGATAATAGGATTATAATTCTATTCATATATTTTAGATTAAGTATAAAAACCTTATGTGTTTTGATACATTGTTACCCACTGTTTTTTTTTAAATTAGTTTTCTTAATGAAGACTTACTACTTTCTTAATTTTCCATTTTCCATTTTGATTATTCCAGATTAATATAAACTTCATAGGTATTGATTCAGCATCCGGCTCTTGATTGTTGTAATATTTATGAAAACCTATTTGTACTGCTCCATAATCGTGAATCGGATATACCTCAACACTTTCTTTTAATAGTGTTCTTGTTACTTTTCCACAAATATTACGTTTGGTTCCATCAATAATATCTTGTTTTGAGGTCATTAATCCACCTTTGTCATGAAAGAATTCTATATCATCACTATAAATGTCTGCTTGCTTTTTTAAATCACAAGTATTGTAGGCGTCAAAAAACTCTTTATCCATAGCTAATATTTCATTGAATAAATTCTTGTTCGCTGGAGTATATTGCCTTATTTGATTATCTTTTTTCTCTGATTCTGATTTACATGATAAAAATGAGATTGAAATAATTAAGTATGTAAATAATATAATTGCTTGTTTCATTTAACTTTATTAATGGTTTATGGCGTACAGGTAATGTTTAATATATGTGTCGTAGTCGTGTAAATTGTTACTTAATTGGCGACAATATTATGTGTTTTTTACCTCTTTTTATCTTGTGAGGTAATTATGAATAAACACGATATTTATTATAATTAAAATCCAGAATAAAGTTCCATACCATCGAACTTTTCTAGCTTCTCGTGCCTTTTCTTCATATCCATACTTTTCATATCGTTCAAATTCTGACGTTGAAAAATGATCAGACTTTCTCCATCTTTGCATAGGAATAAAAAATGGTAAAAAGAAAAGGGGTATCCATTCTCTCGTTGTCAAAGGAGCAGTTTTGCGATTATTTTGGAATTTTTTATACTTGATGTACTCAGTCTCGACTTCTGATAACTGTTTTTGAGTCAGATTCCGAGTTTCTAATTCTAATTCAGCTTTTTTAACGTCATTTTTATTGACTCCATTTTTGATGAGGTCAAACAATTCAATATTAGTATATCGGTAAATCTTTTTATGATTCATGAATATCCAATTCACATAATGTACAACGTTTATTAGGTTTTATTGTATCAAGGCAAAATGTTACCATAATACGATCTGTAAATCTACGCGGATTTTATAACTTTTTCTTCATACTTCATACAAACTTGATGACATATCAAATATACTAGAGCTAATAAGTTATTACTTCATCATACTTCTTGATGTTAACGAATCTTTGGTTTTACCACCTTTCTTCCAATTTCTCAAAATTACCTTCATAAAAGAGTAGAAAAGCTTCAAGCCCGTCATTTTTTGTTTGCTCGGGGATTACACTACAGAAATCTTTATCGTAATAATCATATTCGATAAGTCCGAACCACTTTTTCCTCTTTCGAGTTATTGGTCTTTTGAAACAAACATAAAATTCATAATCATTTAATTGACCAACTATGGAAACCGATATTAATTTTCCATCATTATTTTCAACATTTAGAGAAGGAGAGCAATGAATGTTTTTGTCATCTGCATTCAGTTGTTCCTCTAACAATTCTTTCCAAGGGAATTTTTCATATTTATTTACAAATTCTTCCTTAGATAATAATCTTTTATTTACCAATTCGGCTTTTAAAGGGTGAGATTCAGAATATTTTAATTTCGAATAGGCCATTAGAATTTATGTTTGCTAACATGATTATGAAAGGTTAGTTGTATCAGCAAAGACTAAGTTAGTAAAAGCAAACGAGACGAGCCAGAGGCAAATACGTAGAATTTTACTAGCATACACAGAACCTATAATTAATTACATGTGGTATTGTTATCGCTATTTTTTTAGTTTCGACACTCATTTACAATATCTTTCATTAAAGAATCAAACTTTTGTTCTTCCTTAGAATTATAATCAGTTAGAGTGTCTTGATAGACTTCAAATTCTGTATAACGTATTGCTAAAGGTGATTCTGTTGAAGAACTTCCATCAATCATGATTCCGCCAATTCCTCCAGAACCGATCAATCGAATTCCCGGAACATGTTGAGTTCTATCTGAATCATTCTCATATCGTTCAATTTTTGTTCTTTCTTTATTTTTGTTGACAAAGTAGTATTTGTGGTCAATAATTCCGCCTTCAAATTCAGGCTTAATAATTAAAATTCCGTTATTAGGTATTTCTAAAACTCGACGTCCATTTTCTATTAAAGGTTCTATTCCACAATCTTCTCCGTAAACTATTATTATTTTTCCAGAATAATTCTCTGGTATGAGGTAGGTTTCTGGTTTTTCAGTATTAATTTTAATCCAAATGGGCCAAAATAAAATTACAAGAGTAATCATAGAAAAAATCCATATGATTTTTGTTTTTAATTTTTTTTTACTCAATGAAATGAGAATTATCCCAATAATAAAAATGGGTAATCCGATAAAAGTAAAAAAAGCCATAAAGGTCAATCCAATTCCACCTAGTATGAGAAATGCAATTCCAATATTGAAAAGTATGTTGCTTGTTCTTTGATTCATTCTAACGGTATATTATCCTTAGTACTTTTTTATTTCCATTCCCAATTTAGTTCGTCAATATATTCGGTTCCCAATTCTGCCAGACATCTTTTAAATTCAGCTTTATCCTTAATCGAATGTTTTGGAACTATAAGTGATAAATCGGTTGTCAATTTTATAAAGAAATGGTTTTTTGTTTCAATTAATTCTTTAAGTTCAGTTCCGTTTATTTTAGTTTCAGAAGTGAAGTCTTTTGCCCTTACAAAATTTTCATCAAGGATAATTTCTACGGACGTATCAATACGGTTTTTATAGTTTTCTTCAACGTATTTTTTAAAATGCCTTTTGTATCTCCAGCTTGAATAAATAGGGTAGAAGGCAAACCATAAAATTGCTGTAATTCCAAAAACTAAAATTCCAATGTAATTTTTGTCCTTAAGAGTCAAGTATAATCCATATATCAAAAAAATAATTGGAATTATAATTCTACTATTTTGACGTTTCTTTTTATGGGATTTAGATTTTGAAGATGCGTATAGTTGATATTCTAAAAAATCTAAGTTGGTAAGTTTATAGTTTAGATTCATTTTTGGTAGTAATGGTAGCGCTAAATATATGAATAGGAGAGGAGCAAGTATGTTTGAACCAATCGATCTATTTACACAATTTTTATTTCTTGTTTAAGTTATAAAAATTTAGTGCCACAGCAAAAAAAGAAATGACCTTATGATTGATACTTAACTTTGCTCTGATTTTTAGGTATAATATTGGATACATTTTTTTTAACAACCTGGAGAGTTAAAAAAAGATATTATTTTCCACTTTCCATCTATTTTTGCAATGATCATTTCTTTTATTAGGGAATAAGAAGTTAATTCTGCTGAAATATATCCAACTTGTCCGGATTTTAGCTTTATTTCAAGCCAATTTATTCCGTCAACCGTTTGATATGTACTTTTCTTCATTGTAATAATATTACAATCACAACTAAACTTTTCAAAAGATGATTGTCTTATAACTTTTCCTTTCAAGCTTGGTTTTTCTCTTATATTTACATTTTCTCCAATTACGATTATTTCGTTATCTCTATCTACTTTTTTTAAATATGAAGGTCCTTGAAATATTATTTTGTCATGAGGGATAATATTGTTGGGGTTTTCATCTTCAACTCTACTAAATCCAAATCTTAAAATAGTTAGCATATTCTTCCAAGATTCTTCAGAATTTTCTTCAAAATAGTATTTGATAAATTCATCCTTAGTACAACCGGGATATCCACATGTGTTTTTACTTTCTAATACACGATTTGCAAGAAAACCTTTAAGTTTTTCTTTATCTTTTTGGATTACACAGTGCAAAAGTTCTGTCTTAAATTTTAAAAATTCTAAATCTAAATAAGATTCATCATTGATTAATTGAGCATTTGTATTTAAACCAAGAAATCCGATTAATATGTATATAAAATTTCTCATTCGAATTGTAACCAACGTTAAATATATGTATCTAAGCAGAGCAAAAAATTACCATGCTTTTTGGATTTTTCTGCTCATTGATTTCTAGCTTTTCTTTTTGTTAGGCATTGCACTTTTATAAAAATACAATAGTCATTCGATTTATCAATTAGCTGCTATAACAATATAGGTATTATTGTCAATAGTTTAGTTTATTTATCTGAAGTTCTATTTCTTCAATTTTTTCAGCCCAATATTGAACTGCTAAAACTTTATCAGCTTTTTTGTTCTTTTTTGTACCAGATTTTATTTTATTAGGTATGCTATATATGTAATGACTGTTGTTGGCTAAATCTTTATTTTTTTCACTATTGGTCTTTGGTTCGATTCTATTAGACCAGAATCTTTTATGTTTAATAAACCCTTCTCTTTTCTCATTTAAAAACTCTAATAGTTGAGGTTTGTTTTTTGGAATATAACCTGGTCCAGAACAACCACAAGAGTGGAAAGTAATTCCGCTTTTGTATAAGTTTTTCATATGGCTCCAAGTTTTTAAGTCATTTTTCTTGGGAGATTCGAAATCCAAACCCATATTTGCCATTAATGCACTACACTCAGGACATTTTGAAGGAACACTTTCAAAATCTTTTGAATAGGCTGCTCCTTTATCAATATCAACCAATAATTTACGTTTAAATGTTTTTCGACATTCAAAACAAGCATAATGTTGTTTGTATGTAGTCATTCCGTATCTACACATAATTCTTATAATTAATGACGACGGTAAATATAATAAAACGGTTTTACCTCGAAGAATTGCCTCCAATAGATGGTTGTTTAGATAAGTTAATATTACCGTTCGAGTCTGAAATATCTATCGCTTTTTAACTCCAATTATGATTTTAGCATTTGTTGCTTTCAACGTGAATGTGATTTTTTTATTTTTTGGAAGTCCATTTACATAAATAGAAATAAATTTATGATATAAATTTCTTAGCTGTTTGACAATTAGATTTGTTTTTTCACTCTATGCAAAACAGAAATGATAGTAAAAAATAGAATTTTCATTCGAGTGTTTTTAACTTGTAGCTTGCTCATAGTGTTCTCAATAAACACTCGTTTTAATAGCATTTATTTGTTGTTAAAAGCTTTTGGTCGCAATAATACCAGACGGCATCTTCACTCCCAGGTTCATAGGGGGCAAATTTTTCGAATTCCATTCCGGCTTTTTCCATTACTCTGATCGATGCTTTATTTTCTTTCATTGCAATCGCAATTATCTTTTTTAATTTGAGTTTATCAAATCCGTAAGTTAAAATTGCACGAGAAGCTTCTGTTGCTATACCTGACCCCCAAAATTCTGGTAAGAATCTATAGCCAAGGTCAATTTCATCAAATTCTGGTAGATATGCTAAACCAGCCCATCCTACAAATTGCATTTCATTTTTTAGAAAAGTAGCCCATCTCCCGTATCCATACTTCTCATAATTCTTAATTCTTGTTTGTATTGCCTTTTCTATTTCTCCAATAGATTCAACTATAGGTTCACCTGTATACTTTTGTACATCTGGATCAGAGTGCAACCTAAATAATTTCTCTTTATCATCCAGAGTAATTTTTCTTAACAATAATCTTTCTGTTTCTATCAAGATTTTCATTCCAAATTATAGATAACGTTAAATATATAGCAAGTAGGGTAATAGAAAGTAATAAACATTTAGGTTTGTACTAAGCCAAATCAACGATTTGGCGGCATTGGTAAATAGCACTGAACTTTCGTAAACTAATGAACGCCTTCTTTGCTATATATACGGTGTTAACACTAGCATTATTTATTAGAATATACTTTACAAAAATAGTTTATTAATTAAAAGCTTCAATAACCAACCTATAAAATCACATTAACTTTCTAAAAGCTTTTGTGTATATTTTATCTGAATCATTTTTATTTTTTTGAGGGATAAGTATATGTGTTTTTGTTATCACATTTGCATCATTTCCATCGACACTTGTACTTCTAGTTTCATCAGTAAAACAAATGTATATTTCGTTATTTTTTTTCTCTAATTCTATATTAACCATATAATTAAAGGTCTTTAAAATATAATAATTACTTATTAAAACTATACCATACTTAAAACATTGTATTTCTTTAGTATTGTTATCCAAAGCATTATAAATTGGATTAAGAACATAAAGGTAAGAATTTAGTCCCCAAAAAAATGAAATCATCAAGAGATTATATCCAACAGCCAAGGCGAATTCCCCATCATTTTTTAAGTTATACCCTGCAATTATTGAAGTAATTGAAATTAAAAGAATCACTATTGAAATAATAGAGTTCTTTTTAATCTTTTTCTTTAAAACCTTCTTGATAAATTTGTTCCATTCCTTTTGTTCATATTCAAACTTTAATATAGGTTCAAGTCTTTTTTCAACAATATCTGAAATAAAAGCTCGCTTACTATGTTCGAAGATTAATTTTACAAATAAAATTGATAATTGCCCATATATAAAAGCATATAAGTAGTAATGTCCCTCTAAATTTTGAATTGCTATGTAACCAATAAAAGCTATAAGTGGAGTAAATAAAAAAATAATTGTAAGAACTTTGATAAAAGAGAAAGCTACATTGTCTTGATATGTTTTATCCATCAATCTTTACATTATTGTTAACATTAATTTTTTATTCGTTTTAAAATTAGTTCTTTCTCATTTTCACTATTCAAACCTTTGTCAAAGTGTTTATTGATCCAATAATTAGCTAACTCATAATCTTTTATTTCTTTATGAAGAAAAGCTAAAATATATTCGAAAGAAATTATTCTTTGTCCAATTTCAAAAGGTGGATTTTTGATATCCTTAAGTAACGCTGAAATATTTTTCTCAATTGTGGTTTTTCCATTAAACCATTTTTTTAGTTTAGGGATGTTATTTGATAATACACGGTTTAAACTATCCTTAAATTTTTGTTCGTTTACAGTGCTTATTCTATCAGGGTTAATAGGTCTGTTTTTTTTAAAACTTTCTTGCCAACTTTCTAAACGATTGAAATAAATAACTTTTGTTGATTTATCTGTTCGGTGATTAATTAGTTTTTTACCTGATATTGTGGGAACAAAATCAAAACAGTTACCAAAAGAGAAAGAACCGCCAAAACCTTTAAGTACATTGTATTCAACAACATGTTTTATCCCTTCATCATTGAAATCACTGAACCAAATATATTTTCCATTCCAATTATTGAGTCCAATTTCTGCAAATCTTGGTGTAACTACTTTTGCGAATATTTCAATCCGTTTTTCAAGTAATACTTCATCCAAATTTTGAATATCATCGTAGATATTGCTTATAGATTTTCGTCTATCAATTATATCTTTGATTTTATTAAAAATATTCATTATTCTGAGCTAAATTAATGTTAACATCTAGTATAAGAAATATAGGGTTGGCGATTTGCCAATAAACACGAACCTATCAAATTTTCTTAAACCACACTATGTTTTCTTATACGTTTTTGGCAAATCGGCTTTTATTTTTAACTAACTATCTTTTCCATTTTATAATCCTCAACAGAATGTCCATTCGGAAAGGAGTTTACAATCGATTCCATAATTTTAAATCCGTTTCTCAGATAAATATCAATCGTATTCTGGTTTTGTTGGTTAACAATTAACTCAATTTTTTCAATTCTGTTATTCGTTGCAAATTCATTAACATATTCTAGCGCTTTTTTTCCGATTTTTAGTCCACGAAAAGATTCCAGAATATAAAGTTTACTTAAAATTAATTTTTTATTCAGTATTTGAATTCCTAAATAACCAACATTTTTAGCGTCAAAATTTAAGAGAAAATAGTTGAAATTTTCGTTTTTAATTTGGTTTTCAATTGCATTTTCTGACTGAAACTCTTTTAAAAAATAATCGGTATGTTCAGCAGGAATTATTGGGTCATAAACTTCGTGCAAAATTATAGTCGCTAATTTTTCGATAATTCTATAATCCCTTCTATTTTGTGTCTTATTAATTTCAATCATTACTATTGATTCAAGGTTTTAGTCATAACCCAATTTTTATAGGTATTATCTTGCATTGGAAAATTTACTTTTCCTATTTTTTGATATGATTGTCTTAGATAAAATGAAATTGCTTTTGGATTTTCAGTAAATACTTCAAGATAAAGTTGTTTAAATCCAGTTTCTA
Organism: Aquimarina sp. AU119; assembly: GCF_900312735.1. NCBI lineage: Bacteria > Pseudomonadati > Bacteroidota > Flavobacteriia > Flavobacteriales > Flavobacteriaceae > Aquimarina > Aquimarina sp. AU119. Next base: position 90,418 of record NZ_OMPF01000008.1, read on the forward strand.
ACAATTCATTTTCGACTTCTTTAAGTAATCTATATCCAATCCCTTTTCCATAAAATCTTTCCAAAACATACAGTTTACTCAATTCAGGAATTTGAATTTTTCTAATTGGACAAGAAGTATCAAATATAATTTCGGCTACTCCAATTGGATTTTCATTAATATAGGCAACGATTAAGCTGTTTGGATTGTTTTTAATGGTTTTCTCAAGATATTTAGGTGAAAACCTTTCATCAATATAAGTAGCCATTTCAAGTCTTATTCCATCTGTAGCATATGATTGAACATTAACCGTTTTCATTAAAATGGATATTTGTAAAGCTTCAGACAATTTTGCTTTTCCAAATGTAACTTCATTCATTTCGTTAATTTTTCAAATGGTTTGTCAACGTTTCATATAAACTGTTATGTTAATGTAGTTTATACATTTGTTAGGCACTTTTATTTTCTTATTTCAAGTTCTATTAATTCTATTTAGGTTTTTTTACATTGTTTGTACAAACCTTTAGATATCAAATAATCATCCTTTTTAAGTTCATTGTAACAAACAATATTTTCACAAGAAATTATAGAATATTAAGTCATGTTAATTTTGTATGTCAATGCTTTTCTATTCCATAAACGACTGATTCTTCAATAGAATCAATGTTTAATGAGGCTTTTCCTTCTTCAAAAAAAGCTTTGAATCACTTATCCGCCAATTTTCTTTTGCAAACTGTATAATATGTTCATCTCTATTATCGTCTACTTCATAGGCTTTTAAACAACCACCTGCAACAAAGTATTCATACTTAACTAAATCACCTTCTTGTATAAGAAATTGTCTTTTCCGTAATTTCTTTTTAATCAGAATAGAGGTGAAACGTTCTTTTTCCAATTCATTAAGCTCGATAACTTCTTCAATATGTTTTAAAATCTCGTCAAACATTATCCTTAATTATTATCTACAACGCCAAATATATAAATTAGAGCAAGGCAAGTATACTTAAACCAATTGATGCATCTGCGCATTTTTATTTTTTGTTTTTTATTTATCATTCTTAAAAGCCAAATTTAAAAATTTGGTGGTCTTACGTGATAAGTAATTACCTCTTGAAAATCCTATAATAACTATGTTTTATATACCATGTTGTGCGTTGGCTTTTCTATTAATTATTTCCAGCGTTTCATTTACAAAGTCGGTTTTTCCAAGCACATATGAACCTCGGTCATTTTTGAATTTAGACGCTAATTCGAGTTTTAAATCCTCATATTGCTTTGCTCTTTTGTAGTTTGCATTCAGATAATCCCGAAAGTCGATTTGTTTCCACATCAAATTCTCTTTTGGACACATATGAATATGAAAAATCTGTTCTTTTGTTCCGTCTACATTGTATCCTTTTCCAAATGATGAGTATTCCTCTATATTTTCTCTTTCCGGGACTTTAAAATGAGAGTAACCTAATTCCGTAAATTGATCGATTAATTGTTCGTCAAACAATAAACCTTTAGGAATTTCAATCATTAAATCGATATAAGGTTTGGATTTTATTGAGGTAATAGATGAACTGCCAAAGTGCTCAATCCTTACTATTTTTTCCTGTCCTACATTATCTATAATTCGCTGCTTTTCATTTTCATAAATGTTTTTCCATTCAGGATTATGGTCTACCAGTTCAATTGGAAAAAGTGTATTCCAATCTTCTTTGGTTAAATCATTTAGCGTTTTTTTCATTTGTTTTTCGATTTTTTATCGGCTTGTGCACAACGTTTAATATATGTGTCGTAGCAGAGTAAAATGTTACCTTGCTTTTAGATTTATCTGCGTATTGATTGCTAACTTTTCCTTTTTACAAGCATTGCGCCCTACCAAATATACAAGAACTGTTGGGTCTATCATCACTTAACTGCTATGATCTCATATATGTTGTCGTACACAGTATTTTTTAAATTCTAATTAGCATTAATCATTATCAATAGAAGCAAAAAACGTATCAAGGTCGTCATCTTCATATTCATTCAGGATTATTTCTTGTTCTAATAATTTACTAATCATTTTTTTTAAATATTCACTATAATTTACTTCAGATTCTTTGCTTATTTCTTTTCCATCAAAATTTGACTTGATATCCATTTTATTCTTACCTAGAAAAGTAATTCGAATATGTGGCTCTTTGTCCAAACCATGCCATCTGTTTCTTGATAAAAGGAAAAACCATAGAGATTGACCAGCTCTTAATTCTTTATCAAGATTACAATTTCTCATTTCTTTTATCAATCTAAGAGCATCATTTGTGAACGGACGACTATCATCAGGATATTCTTGATAGAAATTCTCAATTAAATTCCAGCTATCAATAAAGTCCTCTTCAATTCGATTTTTATTGTTCGATTTATTTTTCAAAACGATTTTCGGTATTGTGTACAACGTTAAATATATTTGTCCTAGCAAGGCAAGGCAAGCCTGAACCAATTGATCTATCTGCGCATTTTTATTTTTTGTTTAATTTATAAAAATCTAGCACCATTGTAACAAGGAAATAGCACTAAACTTTTGTTATGATTTTATATATAAAGTTGTAGCCAGTTTTTTATTCAATTTCTTTGTATTCCGATTTTCCGCCTGATAAATCTCCATTCAACCAGTTCCAGTCAAATTCCAATTTCAGTTTTCCACTTTTTGTTTCTGAAATTTTGCCTTTAGATTCTCCAGCTTTTAATTCTCCTTCAGTTGTTAAGCACTGATACAAGAGTTCTATTTCTGAGTCTTGAGTTTGTTTTCCAATAAAAAGTCCCTCCAAAATCGACCCTCCTTTATACTTTCCTGTAATAGTTGTTCCATTTTGGAAATAATGGAAGATGGTTTCACCTGATGATAATCCACTTTTATTCTCCGTAGTTATAAATTTTTTATTATCTAAATTCAATTTGATTTCTTTTTAATTGGCTATAACGTTGCGTGTATGAATCGTCGTGGCAAAGCCACTATGATTTTATACACCTTGTTACCCAACATTTTTTATTATTTTTTCTATTTCCAAATCTGTCTTAATTGCTTTTCCTTTTTCGGTAAATTCAAACAATAAAGGTTCTTCTGACGTAATCTCAATATACTTATTATCTATTAATAAGTTCAAATGTTTTCTTATTTCCTTTCTTTTGTTTCCAGTAGATTTGGCGACTTCTTGAATAGAGAACCACATATTTTCAATAGGTTCTGAACAGTCATCCGATTGAAGCCAAAGTTCCTTTAATAGTCTTTTGAGTATTTTCAATTCAAATATTCGCTCTATTCCACTTTTTATGTTTTCAATCCAATTTTTATCACTCGGATTAACAATAATTGCTTTAAAATTAAATCTCTCACTCTCAATTCCGACACCTTTTAAATCGTCAATGTGCAAATCAAAATCAAAAGCTGGTGGATATTTCGATGAATTAATATTCCGAGATTTTAAAACTTTTCGATTATCCATTTGGTTTACAATTCGGTTTACTCTTATTCCATAATATTTTAAAGTCAGTCTTATTTTTCTTTTAGTTCGAAATGATGTTGTATAGATATGAATTTTATGTCCTTGATTTTGTAAATCAGAAATCAATTCACTCGTTCCTTTCCGTATTTCTTCAATTCCGAATAGTTTAGCAATTCCGTTCCTCTTTTCGGTTTCAAATTCTTTTCCATTCGGAATTAATGTACTGTCAAGATCAAAACTGATATTCATTGGATATGTTTGCTAACGGTATTGTGTATGAAACATAGCGTGTAAAAAGACACTAACTTTTCGGATTATCACGGAGCCGAATTTTCATATTTTGTTTTTAATTTTTCACTTTTTTAAAAGCCAAATTAAAAATTTGGCGGACTTCCTAAATATACACAAACCTTTCGATTTAGCACTTATTGGCTATGCTTTATACACCGTGTTAGCAAATGTTATTTTTCCAAATTACTATTTCAAAAATCTTATCAGATAGCATAAACATTACCTTGGTTCTGATTTATTACAATTTTATATATTATTCCAAATATCTAAATGCATTTTCCAGTTACCCTTTACTTTCTTCCAAACAATGACATACTTTCCTTGCCAAGAAGAAATTTGACCATCTTTTTGTTTGGTTTTTCCTTCGTAATAACCATAATCATAAGCTGTGTCTTCAACTACTGTAATTTCTGTTTGGGTGATTTTATGAAAACTAGTACTTATTCCTTTAGGTAGTGTCCAGTATTTTATAATGTCTTCACCTTCTAATATTATAGTGTAATTAGGGAAGATTTTTGCGTCTTCGGTATAAGATGAAGCAATCATTTTATAATCCGATGCCATAACATAGCGCGAAAATGCCTTGGCGTTTTCTATAATTTGATTGATGTCTTCTTTATTCCCTTTTAATGTTTGAGCCTGCACTTGACTAAATATTGTAAGTGCTAAGATTATTTTAGTTATAAATTTCATTTACTATTTATTAGTGATTATTATATCGTGTATCTCATCTGCCATATCCATTACATTAAAAAACTTTTGATTCTTTAAGATAATAATATATAATTCTTCTTCAGGAAAATATCTAATTACAGACTCATAGCTTCCTTGTTCGCCATGATGATGGTGAACCTCTAATTTACTATCGTCCCATTCTAAAACACCTAAAGGCGATTGTGAGCCTTCTCTTTCAGAAAGAAGCTTTATGGATTCTTTTGACAGTAATTGATAACTGTGCAAGTGCTGGAGATATTGGTAAATATCTTGTGCTGTAAATAACATCAAAAACTTAATGCCATCCATCTTAAAAGCATCAAGATTATTGTCTTTGTTAAATGGATGAGCAGGTAACGTTTCGTTTTTCCAAGGCGTAGCTTTTCCAAAATAGCTACTTTTCATTTTTGCAGGTTTAAATATGTTCTGAGTTACATAATCTTCAAAAGATTGACCAGAAATCTCTTCTATAATATGCATGAGTAATATAGGGTTGTAGTTTGAGTAGAGATAGTCTGTTCCTGGCTCAAAAGCAAGCTGTTCTATGTTCTTTAAATCATTCAGTAACAAGTCGTGAGTAACGGTCATTTCGTTTTCTCCATAACGCTCCCATGCTACTCTTGGCAAACCACTTGTGTATTTAAACAATTGCTGAATGCTTATTGTAGAAGCCCAAGATGGTAAATTTTTAAGGTATTTACTTACCTTATCCTCAAGCTTCAGTTTTCCGCTTTCGTACAGTTGCATTGCGGCCACTCCTGGAAATTCTTTAGAAATAGAACCAATAGCGAAACGATGAGACGCTGTTAAAGGCTCTTTGGTTTTAGGATGAGCAATACCAAAAGAGTTTTCGTATAAAACCTCATTGTTCTTTACAACGAGAACATTACCATTGAGTTCTCCTTTTTGATTTATTTCATCGACATAAGCTTCTACACTTTTGTAGTTTTTACAGGCAGAAAACGTTAAGGTTAATACTAATATTAAGAGTTGAATTATTTTATGTTTCATTTTATAATTAGGTTTTTTTAATCTTTTTAGGCACAATGCTCCTTAATCTATTATGAATAGGATAAGAATTATATTTATTGGTTTAGTTTTTTTAGAATTTCAATCGCATTAGTATTAGTTGGGTTCAATTCTAAGGGCTTTTTATAGTTTTCAATGGCTAAATCAATTTCATTAGTTCTACTTTCTATAAAATATCTTACTCACGACTTTCCACTCACCATCAATCTTAATAAGATTCATATAATCAATAAAACTGAAGGTTTCATAATCTATTTGAAGTTTTGCACTTGCTACGTTTCCTGTAACGTTGATGTAAGAAATATGCGTTTTCCGGTTCTGTTTTGATCCAGGTTTAACAGCTTTTTTAAAGAATTCTAAAGCATTGACTTCTCTGTATTCGCCATTACGGATAAACTTCATGGTTGCGGTTTCGTGAAATGCTTTTTTTAGCATTTCAAAGTCGTTGTTTGTTCCACCATCTAGGTAATAAGAAACTGTTTTCTCAACTTGTAAATAATCAGATTGTTGAGCTAAAATTGTAAAAAAATTTAGGCATAGTAATAATGTAGTGATTAATGTTTTCATTTTAATTGTTTTTAGATTGATTTTGATTTTTTTGAAGTTTGGCAACAACCAACTCCGCCACTTTTGCAGAAGCTGTAGGGGCTTGTCCCGTGATAAGTCTATTCTCAGCTATGGCATAACTATCCCAACCATTAGCTGAGTATGTAAAATGACCTCCATGTTTGTTGACTTTTTTTTCAATAGAAAAAGGAAATTCTTCATAATAAGGTTTCTCTTTTCTCTCAAAAGCGTCTGGGTAACCATTGACCTTTTTTCCGTTTATTAAAAAGTCACCATTATTAGTTTTTAAGTTGACTATTCCAGCAGTTCCATGACAAACTGCGGAAATAACACCGTTTTTCTTTTCATAAATCTCCATCGCTATATTTTGAATAGCTTCGTTATCTGGCACATCATGCATAGCCGCTCTACCACCAACATAGTAAACGGCTTTATAAGTTTTAGGATTAACTTCAGATGGTTTTAAAGTTGTTTTAAGACGTATCATAAAACCACTATCATTAAAATAGCGATATTGTAAAGGGTATTTGGCTTTGTAGTAATCCCCTAAATGAATGCTTTCGCCATCTGGAGTCAGAAAATCAACTTTGTAATTATGCTTTACAAAAACATCGTAAGCATAAACAATTTCGGCAAAACTTGTACCTGTTTCAATATCTGAATCGCCATAGGTTTTGGCATTATACATGATGAACAAAATGTTGCCTTTACTTTCTTGTTCTGAATGTACTTGATTTGATAATCCTAGGGAAAAACTTAAGATTATCGATAAGATTTTAAATTTCATGATTATCGTTTTTTGATGATGCTATCAAAATTCGACAAATCCTTTTGAAATTCAATCCGGAGTTATAATAGAAAAGTACAGAATTATAATTTTGGACAAAAAACTTTATAACATCTGTTTTTTATAAGCTGCTGGCGTAGCGCCTGTAATCTTTTTAAAAGTAGAATAAAAGGATGATTTAGAGCTAAAGCCAGCTTCTAAACCAATAGCTTCGAGTGTAAACTGATTGTTATTTTTAATTAAATTCTTTGATTCTTCCACACGGAGCGTATTTATATATTGAGCGAAGGATTGCCCTAAATTATCATTAAGCAGTTGGGATAAATAATGTGTTGAAACGTTTAATCTATCCGCCAATAATTTCAATTTTACAGTACTATCCCTAAATAATTTTTCTTCAATCATTAAATCATTCATCTTTTGAATGTGTTGTTCTGCTTCAGTATTTTTAATTTTTTTAGAAGCATATTTTTCTGGTTCTTCAAAAAATAACAATTTATTTCGTCGCTTTAAAATCACCAAAAGAATTGCAAGATAAAGTACAAATGAGAACGATAAAGCGCCCACGATATAAGATGTATATCTACTTGTAAAGTACGCCAGCCAAATAATAGACACTCCTATTGTAACTGTAGTTAACCAAATATCTTTACTATTTAATTTTTTAGTTTTTGAGATTAGTTTGTACAATTGTGATCTAATTAAAGCAAGCGACAAAACAATATAAACAAACCATTGCGCAAACATGAACCAAGACAAGTAGCCTGCTGAAGAGCGCTGCCACAAATAACGATGTTCGCTATATGGAAAATAATAACCAAGTAGAATCATTATAACTACAATTGGTATAATATGAATAAGCCAACCATAGGAATTGCTACTTTTTGAGCGAGTTGTTTCTCTAATGTAAAGATATAAAAATGGCCCGATGAGTAAACATGCAGAGAGACCAATCTGAATGAAATGTGTAGAAATATTCTCGTAAAATGTTAGAAATACTGATTTTGTAACACGAACGCTAACTACAAATAATAAACCAGCTAAAAAATAAGTAGAGCGGTTTCTCTTTTTTATAAAAAACGCGAAATAAGTACTCAAAAAAAGCCCATTGAATGCCCCTAATGCACTAAAGAAAAATAATAGTTGATTATCAAAATTCATTTATATAATTTGATGTTTTTCAAAGATTTTATTGTTTTGTTCTAATATTTGCTAACGTTTAATATATGTGTCGTAGCAGGGCAAAATGTTACTTAACTATCAACATTATTTGCGCATTGATTGCTATTTTTTTCAGTTTTGTAAGCATTGCGCTTTACCAAAAATACGATAACCGCTCGATTAATTACCTAGCTGCTACGATCACATATATGGTGTTGTAGTCAGTTTATTTTTCCCCCAAGCAAGAACCTTCACACCTTTAGAAAATTGAGTTTTAACAGGATCATTTTTGATCAGGTTTTTAAATCTTGGATAATTAAACTCAAAATTCGTCAATTCAAGTTCATTAATAGGCCATTCCAAATGGTGAATTTCGAATTCATTAATAGATTTTTCTGTATTTTGAAAAAGAGCATATCTTTCAGTCAACCATTTTTCCAATTCTGTTTTTTCAGTAGTTTCATTTCCAATCCCAAACTGAATATTCAATCTGTCATTAAATTCCTGGTTATTGGATTCGTATTGATTTTCAGTCCGTTTTATTTTTGAAAATCTATATGGCAGTTCAGACATTCCTTTTGCAACTTTACATGACAAACTTTTTCCGCCTTCGATACTCAAAAAATACACTCCTGTTTTGTTATTAAATTTCACATAAGTTCTGATATTAATTTCATCAAAATTCGAAATTGGTGAAAAAGAAGGTAGATTTTTTGGTCGTATTTTTTCCATTGTAAAAGCAACAACAGAAATCCAAGGTTTTCCATCAAAAAGGTCAATTTCAAGTTCTTTTGGGACAAACTTTTTCAATTCAGATAATTCCACTTGCCAATGAAGAAATATTGCATTATTCCACTCTTGATAAAATTTCCACTTTTCAGTTGGCATTTTCCAAGGTCTGTGATCAACCGTATTTAATATCTCTCGGATTGTCATTTCTGCAACTGACTACAATGGCTAAGTGTATGAAACGTAGCGTGTAAAGAGACTCTATATTTCGATTTAGTACTGAGCCAAATTTTCATATTTTGTTTTAATTTTCACTTTTTAAAAGCCAAATTAAAAATTTGGCGGACTTTCTAAATATACAGAAACCTATCGGTTAAGCACTCATTAGTTATGTTTTATACACCATGTTAGCGGTTGTGATTTTCATTCCAGTCTACTTTTATTATTTTATTTCTATCTATTATCAGAACAGAAATCTCTCTATAAAGCCCTGTTCCATAATGGTCTAAATTCATCAAAATGTAATTTCCATATTGTTTGGTAATCGGGTCGTGCGTATATAAATCACTAAAAAATAAAGGATTTATAATCTCAATTTCATTGCCTTTAATTTCTGCGAGAAAAGTCAAGTCAGAAAGATGAACTATAAATAGCTCTTTGTCTTGGTATTTGAAAGATGAAAATATTTGAACTCCATAAAAATCAATCTTTTTCTTGTAAGCTTTGGATTTGTCAACATAACCTAAAGCTTCTCCATTTACTGTTTTTCTGATTTCAGTTGGTTTTGCTATGGTTAATTTTCTTGGGTTAGCTATCGTTTTTATTTCAGCCGAACCTCCACCGTGTCCCAAATGAGCCATTACATTATATCCATTTTTGTCCTTAATAACAGAATTGGCACAAGTAGATTCGGTAAAAAATATTTTTGAAGATTTTTTTTCATAAAAATAAACTGTTCCACCCCATTCTCCGTGACAATCTCCATAAATTATGAACTCATTATCTTCAAATAGTTTAGGTTGATTTTTTAAAGGAAAATAGCCTTTATACTTTATCCATTTATTTCCATTCCATTTATAAATTGAATTACCAGATGATGCTCCTAACTGTTTGTCGATTATCCAATGGTATTTGAACTTTTTAGTATTTAGTTTATTCTCAAGTTTTGTATCTCTTTCAAAGCTATCAAGTTTAAAACAAGAAAACTTGCCATTTTCGAATAGGGAAACAAGTGAGTTTTTATAGATAACTGAAAATGATTTGGGGAAATTTTTAACGTAATCCCTATCTTCTTCAGCTTCTTCATATTTCTCTGCGAAATATGGATTTTTAACTACAATATGAGTTGTATCGAATTCTATAAAATTTTTACTGACAGAAACATTGAATTTTTCTTTAAATAGACTTGTGTAGAGACTATCGCGAGTGATTGTTATTTCATCCCAACTTTGTTTCTGAAAATAATCCACGAGCTGTTTTTCAAAATTCAATTGCTTGTTTTGGGCACAAACTAAAATCGAAAATCCGAAAATTAATAATATGTACAGGTGTTTCTTCATTATTGCAGGTAACGTTTAACATATGTGTGGTAGCTGTGCAAAATGTTACCCAGTTATCGACATTATCTGCGCATTGATTGCTAACTTTTACTTTTTGCAAGCATTGCGCCTTACCAAAAATACAACAACCTTTCGATAGATCACTTAGCTGCTATGATCACATATATAGTGTTGTGGAATGTATTTTATTTACTTTTTCTATCTTCTAACATCATCATTTCAGTTTTTGCGTACTGAACAATTTCATCATTTTTGAAGTATTCGTAATCAAAATCATTATCTGAGTTATAGTGAATTAAATCTCCAGAACTTTTCGTAAAGACTATATTGAAATATTCAACGTTCTTACAGTCAGATGTGGAATATAAAATTTCAATAAATCCAAAATTATTTTTCGCTGAAGTTTTGTTAGAAATATTGGTTTTGAGTTTTTTTAAAAGAGATTCAATTTTATTGATTTTTTCTTTATCTGTAATTGTCAAAGAGCTTTTTCCTCCATAACAGTGTTTCGCTTTGTTAATCATTTCAATTTCAACAATCGGCAAGGGGCATTCTCTTCGTTTACAAGAGAGTAGATATAATAATAGTAAAATTAAAGTCAGAGTTTTTAGCATTGTAAATTCTTTCGCAAGAGTAATTTATATGTTGCACAATGGGGTTGTGTATGATTAGTTGGATGTTTTATGCACTAAAGTTAGCAAATAAATCACAGAAAGAAAGTCCGTGAAGACTTTTGCAAGTAGATTATGACTAAGCAATTAATTACACAAGGTGTTGACAATATTTTTCATATGTGTTCAATCCTTTGATAGGTTTTCTTTTTTGATTTCTCAAATATTTCTCCACCAAACTCTTCATTATCCAATGAAATTATAGAAATGTCTTTTATACCCATAATCCCGAAAACGAATTTCAAGTAGGTTGTTTGGAAATTCATATGTTCATTTTTCTCATTTTCTCCATAACCTGTGTCTCCACGACTAGATAGAATGAACATTTTTTTGTTTTCAAGAAGTCCAACATAATCTCCGTCTGGTTCTCCTGAACGGAATTTCCAAGTTTCGTTTATTCTCATGAGTTGGTCGATGTAAGATTTTAGTCCGCTTGGAATTGACCAGTTATACATCGGGGTTCCTAAAACATAAATATCATGTTCCTTAAACTCTTTAATCAATTCGTCGCTAAACTCAACTCCCGACTGATTTTCTTTTGTTCTTTCATTAGGTTTGATAAATGCACTTGCAATCCATTTTTCATTTATTGATGGAATTTCAGTAAGTCCGACCTCTCTATAAGAAAAACTATCTTTTAGATTTTTGTTTTTCCAATTTTCTACAAAAAGTTGTGTTAATTTTCTACTGTGTGATTTTTTATTTCTGACACTTGCATTAATGATAAGTACTTTGTTCATTTTTTTCTAATTTTTGAATAAAGAAGCAAAGTTCTATAAATAGAAGAAGAAAGATATTGACCTAGTTTAAGATGGTTTGTATTTTTTACGAATTCTGCTCAAAAATTCGGCAGTGATACCTAAGTAAGAAGCGATTAAATATTGAGGCACTTTATCTGCAATTTTTGGGTAATTTTCAATAAAGCTGAAATAACGCTGTTCGGCATCTAAGGTGATATTTGTAATTAACCTTTTTTGTAAACTGCCAAGATAATTTTCAAGGATGATTCTAAAAAAGCGTTCAAGTTTCGGGATTTCAAGTAACATTTTTTGAAATGAGTGGTAGTTAATTTGAAGCAGTTCAGTTTTTTCAATTGCTTGAATATTATAGATAGAAGCCTTTTGTTTTTGAAAACTTTCAATATCAGTTGCCCACCAATTTTCAATTGCAAAATATAGGATTTCTTCCTTTCCTGTTTCAGGATTTATGTAAAAAGCCTTTAATGCTCCTTTAACAATAAAATTGTCAGTTCGACAAGTTTCCCCATTTCTCAAAAGATAATCTCCTTTTTCAAGGGTTTTTTCTGTCCAAAAAGTCTCAATTGAATTTTCTTCTTCGGAACTTAACTTAATGTATTTTGAAATGGAATTGATTAGTTTCTCTTTCATTTAAATTGTTGCCAACGTTCTGCGTATGGCTTGTTTCGGAATTTTCCGAAGGAAACATTCTGATAAGTCACTAAGGTAGCAAATCTGCAATGAATTCCGCTAAGGAATTCGACCGCAATTTGTTATACACGTCTTAAGTTTACAATCTCTTAATTTTAAGGTTTAATCAGAAAGAACAAAAGAGAGGAATAAGATTAATATACACGTAGAACATTGCAGTTCGTCAACATTGATAATCCCTTCTCTTTT